>JBBRYR010000025.1:0-46986 GCA_038237415.1 Burkholderiales bacterium | reverse complement strand
GGCCCAGATCGTTGCGCCAGCCGGAAAACTCGGGCTGCTTGTCCAGGTGCCCATACATCAGCACGGTTTGGGTGGACTGGGTCTTGGTAGCGGCCACTTCAAAGAACAGCACGGGAGTGCGTCCGGGCAGTCGAACCACTTCCAGCGTCAGGCCGCTGACTTTTTGCGCCTCGATCCACGCCGCTGTGTTGCGCACCACGGTGTCGATGTAGCCGTTGGCAGCCCAGTCGGTATCGAACATGGGGGACTTGGCAGGGATGCGGATGTAGTCCTCCAGCTGGGGGACGATCTGATCATCCCACAGCTGGCTGACCTGGCTCAGGATTTGTGCTTCGTTCAGCACGGAAGGGGGTATACGGGCATTCACGCGGGGCTCCTTTACGCCACGATCGCGTCACGGTCACGTCACGATGGCGGGCATTCCAGCATCATGCCACGCCAGGAACCCGCCGTCAGCAACCGTGCCGCATCCAGGCCAGCCCCAGCCGGATGCGTCACACGCCTGACACGCGGATGGTTTGCAATGCAGACATCCTTTGACCACCGGAGCCTCTTCATGGATCGTCGCAATTTTCTCAGCACCACCACCATTTTGGGCAGCGCAGCCATCGCGGCTCCCGCCATCGCGCTGGCACAAACCGCCCCTGCCCTCATTACCCGCGACGCCATGCGTCCGCAAATGGCCCATGGCCTGCAGAGCGGCGACCCCCAAGCCGACGGCGCCCTCATCTGGACCCGCAGCGACCGCCCGGCGCGCCTCTGGGTCGAGTGGGCCACCACCGCCAGCTTTGCCAACGCCACCCGCGTGCGTGGCCCGTATCTGATGGAAGACACCGACTTCACCGGACGCCTGGACCTTGCCGGCCTGCCCGCCGGGCAGGAAATTTTTTACCGCGTCGTGCTGCAGGACCTGCACAACGAACGCGTGCTGTCCGAAGCCATGCAGGGGCACCTGCGCCTGCCCGCGTCCATCGGCTCCAAAGCGCTGCGCGATGTGCGCTTCGCCTGGAGCGGCGACACCGCAGGACAGGGCTGGGGCATCAATGAAGCCTGGGGCGGCATGAAGATCTATGAGCAGATCCGCAAGGTCAACCCGGACTTCTTTCTGCACAGCGGCGACACCATTTACGCCGACGGCCCGATCACAGCACAGGTCAAGCTGGCTGACGGCACCATCTGGAACAACCTGGTGACCGAAGAGGTAAGCAAAGTGGCCGAGACCCTCAACGAATACCGCGGGCGCTACCGTTACAACCTGATGGATGCCAACGTGCGCCGCATGGGCGCCGACGTGCCCCAGATCTGGCAATGGGACGACCATGAAGTGAGCAACAACTGGTCCGATTCCAAGGACGTCAGCGGTGACAAGCGCTACACCGAGAAAAACGTACCCCTGCTGGTGGCGCGCGCGACCCGAGCATTCCACGAATATGCCCCACTGCGCCGCACGGCCGATGTGGAAAGTGAGCGGGTGTATCGCCACCTGCCGCAAGGCCCGCTGCTGGACATGTTTGTGGTGGACATGCGCAGCTACCGCGGCCCCAACTCCGCCAACCTGCAGACCGCCGAGACGGCGGAGAGCGCCTTCATGGGCCGCCCACAGATTGCATGGCTTCTGGATGGCCTCAAGCGTTCCAAAGCCGTCTGGAAAGTCATCGCCGCCGACATGCCCATTGGCCTGCACGTGGCCGACGGCAAAGACGCCGAAGGGCGCGACAAATGGGAAGCTATTGCCAACGGCAACGATGGCCCGCCGCTGGGGCGTGAAATCGAAATTGCGCGCCTGCTGCGGGAGATCAAACACGCGGGCATCCAGAACGTGGTGTGGCTGACCGCCGATGTGCACTACACCGCTGCGCACTACTTCGACCCGGCACACGCGCAATTCAGCGACTTCAACCCGTTCTGGGAATTTGTGTCCGGCCCCTTGAATGCCGGCAGCTTCGGACCCAACAAAACCGATGCCACCTTTGGCATGCAGGTGGTGTACCAAAAAGCCCCGCAAGAGCAAAACACCGCGCCCACTGCAGGGCTGCAGTTCTTTGGACAGGTGGACATTGATGCCAGGACCCAAGCCATGACGGTCACCTTGAAGGACTTGACCGGCGCATCGCTCTACGCCAAGACGCTGGCGCCACACCGGGCGTAAGGGGCACGAAGGGGGCACGAAGGGGTGACGGGGGGGCGAGGGCCGCGGGGCGCCGAAAAAAGATTGATAAAGTGGCGCCATTCGCCATATCATTTTCAACTCTCCGGACTCCCCCATGACCCACTCGCTCCCCAGCCGCCTGCGGCGCACGCTCACCGCCACCCTTGCCACAGGCACCCTTTTCGCCCTTTCCGCCCTGTGCCTTGGCAGCCTGGCGCATGCCCAAACCGGCACCATCAAACTGATGGTCGGTTTTCCGCCCGGCGGTGGAACCGACGCGATTGCCCGCACGCTGGCCGACAAGCTCAAGGACCAGTTGGGAATGCCCGTCATTGTGGACAACAAGGCCGGGGCGGGTGGCCAGATTGCGGCGCAGGCGCTCAAGGCGGCCCCCGCGGACGGCACCACGCTGTTTCTGTCGCACGACCACACCATCTCGATCCTGCCACTGGTGGTGAAGAACCCGGGCTTTGACCCGGCGCGTGACTTTGTCGCGGTGGGTGGTTTTGCCACCTTCGTGAATGCGCTGGCGTTATCGGGCGGAACGCCGGCCAAATCCGTGAATGAATACGTGGCGTGGGTGCGCACCCAGGGTGCGGGCAAAGGCACAGTTGGCGTGCCCGCACCGGCCTCGGTGCCCGAATTTCTGGTCAAGGTGATTGGCGAGAAATACAAGCTGGACCTGCAATCCGCACCCTACCGCGGCAGCGCCCCGATGATGGGCGACATGCTGGGCAACCAGATTGCAGCAGGCACAGGCTCCATTCCCGATTTCATCGAAAACCACAAGGCCGGAAAAATCCGTGTCGTGGCCGTCATGGGCAAAACGCGCCAGGCTTTGCTGCCCGATGTACCCTCGTTTGCGGAGCTGGGTCTGCCCGGGTTTGAAGACCTGCCCTACTACGGCATCTTCGCCCCGGCGGGCACGCCACAAGCCACCATTGACCGCATCTCCGGGGCTCTGGCCAAGGTGGTGGCGCTGCCAGAGGTGCATGACCGCCTGACCGCCATGGGCCTCACGGTGGGCTACATGACACCCCAGCAACTGACGGCGCGCGAACAGGCCTACAGCCAGACCTGGGCACGCATCATCAAGTCCAGCGGCTTTGTGCCCCAATAATGAGAGCCGGCTACGCCCAGCCCAGCAACCGGGCGCCCAGACCGGCCAGCGCGCACGCCGCAATGACGGGTATCACGCCCTGCTTGTAGCGCAGCAGTGCGAGGGCTGCAGCTGCGGCAATCGCCAGCGCCACCGGGTCCAATCGTGAAAGAAGCGGGCCACTAGCCCCCGTCCGTATTGCGATATGCGCTATAAAAAACAGAGCAAGACTGGCGATCACGCCCACCACGGCGGCCGTGATGGCGGTGAGTGGCGCGGTAAATTGCAGCTTGCCGTGCGTCGACTCCACCAGCGGCCCACCCGCCAGAATGAACACGAATGAGGGCAAAAAGGTGAACCAGGTCACCACGGTAGCCGCCAGCGCCGCACCCAGAAACAGCGCCTCCGGCCCCAGCACCTGCTTGGTCCAGCCGCCGACAAAGCCCACGAACGCCACCACCATGATCAGCGGGCCGGGCGTGGTTTCGCCCAGCGCCAGGCCATCGATCATCTGCAGCCCGGTGAGCCACTGAAACTGCTCCACCGCGCCCTGGTAGACATAGGGCAACACGGCGTAGGCACCGCCAAAGGTCAGTAACGCAGCCTTGGTAAAAAACCAGCCCATCTGTGTGAGCGCGCCGTGCCAGCCCTGCCACGCCACCAGCAAGCCCATGGGCAGCAGCCACAGCGCCAAGCCGATGGCCAGCACGGTGGCCAGGCGGGACGGTTTGAAACGGGCATGTTCAGGCGTGGGCGTGTGGTCGCCAATCACCCAGTCGCGCTCGCCGGGGGCCAGCGCAAGGGTCCTGGCGGCACCATGGCCCGCAGCGCCCGAAAATTGGGCGGGCACCCACTTCGACCCCAGCCAGCCCACGATTGCGGCACACAACACAATCCATGGAAACGGCACATCAAATGCATAAATTGCTATGAAACTCATAGCTGCTACCGCCCATAGTACGGGGGCTACCGTGGGTTTCTTCAATGTTTTTGCGCCGATGCGGTGCACTGCCTGCAACACAATCGCCGCCACGGCAGGCTTGATGCCGTAGAGCAAGCCGGCCACCCACGGCACCTGGCCAAACGCCACATAAATCCAGCTCAAGACAATCAGAATGAACAATGACGGCAGCACAAACAAGGCCCCCGCCACCATGCCACCCCGGGTCCGGTGCATCAGCCAGCCGATGTAGGTGGCCAGCTGCTGCGCCTCGGGGCCGGGCAGCAGCATGCAATAGTTCAGCGCGTGCAGAAAGCGCGCCTCCGAGATCCAGCGCTTTTGCTCCACCAGCTCGCGGTGCATGATGGCAATTTGCCCGGCCGGACCACCAAAACTGATGAAACCCAGCTTGAGCCAGAACCGGAGGGCGTCCCGAAAAGCAACAGGCTCCGCGGAGGGTTGGGCGCTCATGCGGGCTTCCAGTTGTGTGCTTCGTCCTGACCGGCCACGGCATCGCGGCACCAGGTATAAAGCGCGTCGTAGACGGGCATCATCGCCTCCAGCATGGCGTGGTCATCGGCATGGCTGCGCGACATGCCCAGTGACAGTGCCAGCAAACCCGCCGCCTGCGGCGCGAGCTGCAGTTGGTCGGTGTCCGCACCGCGCACGATGTCCGCCAGCCGGGCCAACGCGGCGTCCCCACCAAGGCGGTAGATCTTGATGAAGGCATCGAAGCTGCACAGCGCGCCGTCGTGGGTAAACGGTGTATCGGCCACGGCCGCATTCACGTCATACGCGGTGGCCTGTTCCGCCGCGGCAACGGCCTGAACTTGCGCGGCCGGCACATACAGAAACTGCGCATTCGCATCCACGAAGCGGCGGACCAGCCAGGGGCACGCTATGCGGTCAATCTTGGGGCGTTCGCGGGTGACCCAGCGTGTGGCGCTGTCCGCTGCCTTGGCAAACAGTGGCAGACCGTGCTCCCGCCAGTTCTCGATGCCACCCTCCAGGAATTGCGCATGGATGCCGTGCTGGCGCAAGGCAGCCGCAATGTTCTGCGAAACCTCATGCCCGTGCACGCAAGCCAGCAAAACCGTGCGCACAGCCGGCAAGGTGAGCGCCCAGCCCGCCACCTGCTGGGGATCGCGCCGCAACGCACCAGGCAGCGAGTAGGTCGATGCCAGAAAGGCTTCGTTCTTGCGCACATCAATGACCAGCGGCGGCGCATCGGATTGCAGCTGCGCGGACAATTCGGCAGGGGACCAGGCGCAGGGCAAAGGCGCAAGTGAAGTGAAAACGGCAGACGGTTTTGTGGTGTCCATGATGAGTCCATTGAAGGTTGCAGCCATTGGACGGGACACCGTCTTGGAACCCTGCTGGGCCCGATGCCGGGGAGCTGAAACCCCGACGGCTGCAATGTAGCACGGCCTGCACGCCACCGCCACCGGGCGCCACGCAAACGGGCGTTAGCGTGTCAACCGGAAAACCGATGTTCCCGCCAGCAGGTTCGGTGCAAAGCGCACCACCTTGCCGTTTTGCAGACCAAAGCTGTCTTGCACCTGCAGGCCGGTGCGTTCGGCTAGCGCGGCCAGGTCGGCATGGGTGCCCACGCGGATGTTGGGCGTGTCATACCACTGGTAGGGCAGGCGCCTGGTCACCGGCATGCGCCCGCGCAGCACGCTCAGGCGGTTGGGCCAGTGGGCAAAGTTGGGAAAGGCCACAATGCCCACGCGGCCCACGCGCGCCGTCTCGCGCAGCATGACTTCGGCATTGCGCAGGTGCTGCAGCGTGTCGATCTGCAGCACCACATCAAAGCTGGCGTCATCGAACATGGCCAGCCCTTCGTCGAGGTTGAGCTGGATGACGTTGACGCCGCGCTTCACACACGCCAGCACGTTGGCGTCGGCGATCTCGACGCCATAGCCGGTGCAAGCGCGCGTTTGCTGCAGATAGGCCAGCATGGCGCCGTCGCCGCAACCCAGGTCCAGTACCCGCGAACCTGGGGGCACCAGCCGGGCCAGCGCTTCCATCGTGCTGATGTCGGTCATACGGCAGCCTCCACGGATTTGGAAACGCTATCAAAATAAGAGCGCACTACACCCATGTAACGGGGGTCATCGAGCAAAAAGGCATCGTGTCCGTGCGGTGCATCGATCTCGGCGTAACTGACGTCGCGCTTGTTGTCCAGCAAGGCCTTGACGATTTCGCGGCTGCGCTTGGGCGCAAAGCGCCAGTCGGTGGTGAAGCTCACCAGCAGGAACTTGCAGGTCGCCCGGGCCAGCGACCGGCTCAGGTCACCACCAAAAGCGCGGGCCGGGTCAAAGTAATCCAGCGCACGGGTGATCAGCAGGTAGGTGTTGGCGTCGAAGTATTCGGCAAACTTGTCGCCCTGGTAACGCAGGTAGCTCTCAATCTGGAACTCGACGTCTTGCGTGGAGTACCGGTAACCGGTGGCGCTCTCCAGAACGGCCTCGCGCAGTTTGCGACCAAACTTTTCGTTCATCACGTCATCACTCAAATACGTGATGTGGCCAATCATGCGGGCGATGCGCAGACCGCGTTTGGGCACCGTGCCATATTCGTAAAAATGCCCGCCATGAAAATCGGGGTCGGTCACGATGGCACGGCGCGCCACTTCGTTGAATGCAATGTTTTCAGCGGTCAGGTTGGGCGCGCTGGCCACCACCACGGCATGGCGCACCCGCTCGGGATATTGCAGCGTCCAGCTCAGGGCCTGCATGCCGCCCAGCGATCCGCCCAGTACGGCTGCCAGCGTCTGGATGCCGAGCGCATCCAGCAAACGGGCTTGGGCGTCCACCCAGTCTTCCACGGTCACCACCGGAAAATCCGCGCCATAGACCCGTCCGCTGCCCGCGGGCGCGTCCGGGTTGGGGTGCATGGGCCCGGTGGAGCCAAAGCACGAACCCAGGTTGTTGACGCCAATCACGAAGAAGCGGTCGGTGTCGACGGGCTTGCCGGGCCCGATCATGTTGTCCCACCAGCCTTCGGATTTGTCCTGCCCCGCATAAACACCCGCCACGTGGTGCGAAGCATTCAGGGCATGGCAGACCAGCACGGCATTGGAGCGATCCGCATTGAGCGTGCCGTAGGTCTCAAAACTGAGCGAATAGTCGCCCAGCGATGCGCCGCTTTGCAAAGGCAAAGGGGCGTCGAAGTGCATGGACTGTGGTGTCGCGATCAATGGCATGGTCAACGGAATTCCCAACTCAAACTCCAATAAAAAAACCCGGCGTCGCTAAAAAACGAGGCCGGGTGCTGGTGTCGGTCCGTCTTTAGCTGTATTTATAAAGCGCCCGCAAGCTGGAGCAAATTGGCGCTGGTGCATTGTAGCTGCGCTGGTTTGCACTGGTTTTAACGGCTGGGAAACTGGTTCCGGCTGCACCAGTTTTTGCAGCGTTCTCTGGTGGAGTTGCGTCAGATTGAGCGGGCTGTAGACATTCAGTGTGATGGTTGTGTGGATGGAGAAACGATGTCGACGATTGGGTAAGCAACAAACCACTATTTTCGCGAACCCGTAATTACGCAGTCTCGGTCTAAAACAAGTGCGTTGCCCCCAGTCGTAGTGGTCATTGAATACTTGTAAGGAAGGCCTGATTCAATATCGACCGCTTCCCAACCCTTCAGCGTCGTAATGAAAGTTCCAGATGGAGAAGAGCAAGTCGAAGTCACCTCTCCGCCAAAAACAATACTTTCACGGCCATCAATCTTGGTGTGGCCGAGAACAACGATGTGGCCTGTAGAGTCAATCTCACTTGTAGAGGGCAATGCATCGCAGTATTTTGTTGAAATTTCTGCCCCTTGCTGCAGCATTCCTCTGGTGCCGCCAGTCTTGCTCAAGGTCAGCTCTAGATTACGGAAAACGACATTCACAAAGTCTCTTTCGCCAGATTTGCTGGACTCGATCTCTGTCTGTACTTCCTTGTAATCGGGATCTAGCGTAGAAGCATCGCCCTTTAATCGGAAAAACATTTGAATGGGACTAGATTTAACGAAAATAAAATAGCCTAGCTTGAGCACCCCAGAATCTTCGAAAGTTTTGTAAGTTGTTTGCTCGGTCTTTGGGGTACTAAAGAAACTGGATGACTTGTGTACATTTGAACAGCGCGATTCGAAGGAAGGAGAAAACCTAAGCTCAGTCTTCGCGACGAGCGGAACAATTCCGAGTGGCATTGGCATCTGGGCAACCGCACCAACACTTGTGCTTGACAGCACAAGGTAAGCCAGAAGATTCTTAATGTTCATTTTCTCTTTCAAAAAGCCAGTGATAGCAGGCCTCATCTAAGCCAATGTAGGGGAAATTTTGGTTCTCATGTGCAAAACCAGACTGTTGCGCAACTCGGGGGTCAGCTGACCTTGCCGTTCTTCGATTTGCCGCATGCCGAAACAACTGTGAGCTACTACGACTGCCAACCAGTTCGTGCAATAAAGCAGATGCAAAAGGAGAAAAGGACCGAGATGAATGCCATACACAGGTCAATCACTTCTCTGTAAATAAAAAAGATCGTTTGGTTGTTTTTCCTTCGTCTGTCATCGTTGCGGCATTTTTCCAAACATATGTGTGGTAAATATAGTCTGGAGCTGTTGTGGTACAAAATTGATCAGGACCGATGCATTCGATGTGAGATTTTGGAGAATCTATAGGTGAGTTTTCAAATTGCAAAACAACGGATTTTTCCGCCGTTGATGTTATTGATATTTCATTATTAGTATCCAATTTTGGATCTGGCATACCCAGTGACACTCTCCTTCGCCCAGTATTTAAAGCCATAATTGCATGGGTATTAGGGTAAATGACGCCCACCTTTTCTCCATCTACATATACATTGACAGTGTCCAAATTATTGAGCGGATGCAATATATTGCTAAGAACGCCTTTCGGAGCCCAGTCTTGTTTCCAGTATACCCAGATGATACCTTTCGACGAATCTTCAACTAGAGATTGTGCTGGAAAATATGGTGAAGTATTTTGGGTGGCGCAGCCAACCATTAAAAAAGAAAGTGCGATGCTCAAGCAAATTTGAAGATTAATTTTAATTATAAATTTCATATCAATTATTTTCCACATTGCAATCTTTCCAGTCTTTTAACCTCTTCGGTGGCCTTTAAATTCAAGGCATAGCCATTCTTAAAAATAGCCTTAAATGAACTTGTTGGATTCTTCGACTCAGGCAATGTATTGAGATCAGATATCAACTTGTCTGTTGACTCTTCACATCCATCCCAGAATTCAATGTCATTGGCTTTGTTACCTATGTTAACAATTGCCGTCAGTCTGCTAAATTTGGCCTCACATAAGACAATAATTGTTTCTGCATCCATTTTTATTTCCTTTAATCAGGTGATGATTTTGTACACATGGACATATGTCAAGGCTAAAGTAGTGCATACGTCATGACGACTACCGCACGTTCTGCATAGTTTTCAAAAAATCTAATATATGCCTTTTCGACTCTTGCGAGAGTTTGGTGACCTCTTCATGAAGTTGGTAATCGATCTGACTCATCATGAGGATGTTCACGTTATCCCTGTCCATCCATTGAACCGGCATGCTGAGTTCCCGCTCAATGGCATTTGCAGTGCCATCATCAATTGGCCTATCACCTGTAGCCATTTGCGACACGTAATTTGCGTTTGTGACCCTAACCAGCTTCATGGCGGTATTGGCTTGGCCGTAATTGATCCAGCGGATCAGGTCCATGTTTCTTGATCGAATGGTTCTAGCCATGATGCACCTTTGATTAAATGGATTTTTTTATAACGAGGTTATACATTTGTCACTGTCGCCATAGCCTCTTTGTTCTAGGTCCAATGGTGATGGTCGCCCCGTCGTCTAGACTCTTTACCTTGTCGGCTGAATACCAAGTTGCCAGACGGATGACAGGCACCCTTCCCATATCGCGTTCCATTTACCTAAGATTGGACTTGTCAAAGTAGAAAATCACGAGTCTATAACCGTTGTATCTCTCTTCACCATACAAATCCAGGGCTTGATCGATGAATGGAGGGATACTCCGTTGTTGGGCGCGCTGGCCAGAATGGCGGGTGTTCATGAAAGTCCTCCCAGTTCACCCATGATTTCGTCGATCATTCCTGTACGCTTCTTTTTAGCGTCGTGACCTGGAATGGCCCAGTCTGGCAAATAGCAACTTAAGGCGATCAGATCATTACCACGGACTTTTTGCGTAAAAACAGTGGCGTACAAACTATCTGCCACCACAGGCGCACCAGCAAAGTCCCGTTTGACCCTTACTGCCTTACCGCTGCTAGATTCCAAGTGGTCTTCAAAGACTTCGTCCTGCGCATAGAGATCGAATGCGGCACGGATAGCCCAAAACGGATCCACAACCTGTTCCAATGGATAGAAGCCGCTCTGGAAAAATTGCGACTCGGATTTGTATTCATGCCAGACGTGCTTTCGCCAGTCACCGTCCACACCAGCAAAGAAAAGCGTGTCAACGAACTTCGGATCAACTGACAAAAGAAGGAAAACGCGGTTGAAAAATGCGTCTCGGACAATCCGCTTTCGTGAGCAGATCTCCGACAGGCGACTTGTGAGGCCCTGCGGTAGGGCAAGGCTAACGGGCTTGTGATCAAAACCTTCGAAGGTTTCAAATACATAGTCATAGCTTTCCTGCGAGTTTGGAATTGGGACCTCCGCCTCCAGATAGTCCAACTCTACCTCTAAGAGTTTTGTCAAATAGGCATCACGTCTCAGGCATGACGATTTGAGTTTTGCATCAAGCTTCTTGATGATGGGTTTCCAAATCTTGACAGATATCTTCGGTGTGGTTTTAAGGACCTTGACCATATTCTGCTCCTACCTTTTTGAATCAGTAAATGCAGTTTAGGCGAATGGCCGCTCCATATGGAAAAAGAGTTTTCTTTTTAGTGTGTAGCGCTTTGGATGTAGCTCATGCGGATCATCCACAAGACTACGAGCCAATTAACGGGGGAGCCTGAAGATCCACTTCTCGAACCATACAGCCATCACGCTGAATGTCTACACCCCGCTCAATCTGACACAATTTTGCCCGAGAGCAGTGCAAATACTGGTAGTGGTTGAGCCTGTTTCCCCGCCGTTGAAACCATTGCAGACCAGCGTTGCTACTATGCTCTAGCGCAATTTGCTCTAGCTTGCGGGCGCTTTGTAAATACAGCTAAAGACGGACCGAAACCGCGGGTTTTGATTCGCAATTTCGAGCGTCAATCAACCATAGACGAAATGGCATTTGCACACTACAGTTGCACTCCATGACCACCTCTGCTGATCGCAACATCGCCACCGCTGTGCAACTTCTTGCACAGGCCGCGCCGCAAGCAGAACAAATATTGCTGTTTGGCTCGCAGGCTCTTGGGACGGCAAACGAAGGATCTGACTTGGACTTTCTCGTCATAGAGACCCAGGTGGACAACCGTGTGCGTGAAATGATTCGGCTACGCCGCGCTTTGCGCTCTCTTCCCGTACCAGTAGACGTGTTGGTGTATTCACGTGCAGAGGTAGAACGGTGGCGCAATCAATCTGGAAGTGCACTGTACTGGGCTCTAAAAGAGGGAATCGTGGTGCATGAAATCCACGCCTCTTGAACCATCAATCTCAACGCTGCTCCTTGCTGCTGCGCGGCAGGATTTGGCGGCAGCCAAACTGCTTTCAAATGCAGCCGAAATTGGCGATGCCCTTGTGGGCTTTCATCTCCAGCAGGCTACGGAAAAATCACTCAAGGCAGTGCTCAGTGCCCGTGGCATCGAATTTCGTAGAACGCATGACTTGCTGTGGTTGGTTGATTTGCTGGCCGAAAAGGGATTGCCTGCGCCGCCCCACGCAGAGTGGCTGGACGAACTCAACCCCTATGCAGTTGAGGCCCGCTACGGAACCATAGAGCCTGACGGCCTGTCCAGAGTGATAGCACTGCAATCTGTAACGGAAGTAGTTCAATGGGCCGCACAGCAAACGTTGCGCCCATAAGAGCCTGTTCACATCACCATTGCGACCCCACCAGCGCCAATTTGCTCCAGCTTGGATGGACACAATTGGCCCGCAAATGGACTGAAAGAGCGACCGCCAAGGTCGCTTTTTGCTTTCTGAACCAGCTGAGTGGAGCTAGTCTGGTTAGGTTCACACCAGGCGGGCACTGGGGCGGAGGATCCACCCGGGCATCAGGTGGCAAAAGAGGTTCGAACCTCAAGGCCACAACGCGATGACACCCAGCACCGCAAAAATAGCAGCCGAGACGACATGCACCACCCGAAGCGGCACCAGCTTGGTGATCTTGTCGCCCAGCCAGACCACCGGCGCGTTGGCCAGCATCATGCCCAGCGTGGTGCCTGCCACCACCCAACCCCAAGCGTGGTACTGCGCTGCCAGCATGACGGTGGCAATCTGGGTCTTGTCGCCCATCTCCGCCAGGAAGAACGCGACGACGGTGGTGCCGAACACGCCAAAGCGTGGCGTGCCCGAGGCCTCTTCGTCATCCATCTTGTCGGGAATCAGCATCCACGCAGCCATGGCAAGGAATGAAGCGCCCAGCACCCAGCGCAGCACATCTGGCCCCATAACCGTGGTTACCCAGGCGCCCGCGGCACCTGCAAGGGCATGGTTGGCAATGGTGGCCACCAGAATGCCGAGAACAATGGGCCAGGGTTTGCGAAAACGCGCCGCCAGAATGAGTGCAAGGAGCTGGGTTTTGTCGCCCATCTCTGCCAGAGCGACGATACCGGTTGATACGAGGAATGCTTCCATGAGGATCTCCGGCCGGGGACAAACCAATGACTGCACGACACCCCCGGCCTGAATCGGAGGCGTGCAGTCAAAGGTCTCGCCAAGATTCACGTTCGTGAACCCTGCTTGCGCCATGTCTGTCACGCAGTGACAAAACAAGTCTGTTGACGCAAACCCCTCTCAATGAAGAAGGGCGGCTACTCCCCAATGACAGCTTCCATTGTACGTTGACCCCGCGAACGGCGTCTCTGACCTCTTTTGGCGCATTTCTTGCTTGTATTTGGTGCAATTTTGAAAATCTCATCAAAATTGCACCAATACACAGCATTTTTAATAAAGAGGTTCACATGGAAGCACTTAAACAGGGCGCAGACGCCTTGTTCATTCTCCTGGGCGGCATCATGGTGCTGGCCATGCACGCCGGTTTTGCATTTTTAGAACTGGGCACCGTGCGGCGCAAGAACCAAGTGAATGCGCTGGTCAAAATTTTGGTGGACTTCTCGGTCTCCACCGTGGTGTATTTCATGGTGGGCTACGGCGTGGCCTATGGCACCAGCTTCTTTGTTGGCGCCGAGGTGCTGGCGGCCAAAAACGGCTACGAGTTGGTGAAGTTCTTCTTCCTGCTGACGTTTGCAGCAGCCATTCCCGCCATTATCTCGGGCGGTATCGCAGAACGCGCTCGCTTTTGGCCTCAACTGATTGCAACCGCCGTCATCGTCGGCTTTATTTACCCCTTCTTTGAGGGAATCATGTGGAACCAGCACTTTGGCGTGCAAGCCTGGATCAAGGCATTGACGGGTGAAGAGTTTCATGACTTTGCCGGCAGTGTGGTGGTGCATGCCGTGGGCGGCTGGATTGCCGTGCCGGCGGTGATTCTGCTGGGCGCGCGCAGCAATCGCTACCGCAAGGATGGCGCCATTTCGGCCCACCCACCATCGAGCATTCCGTTTCTGGCGCTGGGCGCCTGGATACTGACCGTGGGCTGGTTTGGCTTTAACGTGATGAGTGCACAAACGCTGGACAAGATTTCGGGTCTGGTGGCCGTCAATTCGTTGATGGCCATGGTCGGCGGCACGCTGGCCGCATTGGTGGCTGGCAAAAACGACCCTGGCTTTGTGCACAACGGCCCCCTGGCAGGCTTGGTGGCGGTGTGTGCGGGCTCCGACCTGATGCATCCACTGGGCGCACTGGTGGTGGGCGCTGCAGCAGGTACCATTTTTGTCGTGATGTTTACTCTGACCCAAAACAAATGGAAGATCGACGATGTGCTGGGCGTGTGGCCACTGCACGGGCTCTGCGGCACCTTGGGGGGCGTGGCCGCCGGCATTTTTGGCAGCAAAGCAATGGGCGGCCTGGGCGGCGTTTCGCTGGGTGCCCAGCTGATAGGCACCGCCATGGGCGTTGTCTGGGCCGTGCTGGGTGGCTTGCTGGTGTACGGCATTCTCAAAGCAACCACCGGCTTGCGCCTGAGCCAGGAAGAAGAGTACGACGGCGCTGACCTGTCCATCCACAAGATCAGTGCCACGCCAGAGCGCGAAGCCAACTGGTAAGCGTCGCGCTGCACCTGCTTCATGGAACCTTTTCCCGTCAACCGCCGTTCGCAGCCACTGGATGGCATTCACACCCTGGCTGAACTCTTTGCATGGCGTGTTGCCCAAACGCCGCAGGCTGACGCTTATCAGGCGTACGACTCAGCCACCCTAAGCTGGACCCATTTCTCGTGGAAAGCGACCAGCGAACGCGTAGAGCGTGTGATGGCCGCTCTGGATCACCTGCAGCTGCCGCGCCAAGCGCGCATTGCCATCCTCCTGCCCAATGGCATGGACGCGGTCTGCATCGACCAGGCCGCGCTGGCGCTGGCCTGTGTTCCCGTGCCCCTGCACGCGCTGGACAACCCGGCCAGCATTGCCTACATCCTGAGCGACAGTGACACCTCAGTGCTGTTCGCACAGTCGCAGGCACAGTGGCAAGCCATTGCCTCCACCGGTGTACCGCTGCCCTCGCTGCGACAGGTGGTGATCACGGAACCCATGGCGCAGGCACTGGCCTGCGCGAGCGCGCCATCCGTGGTCTCCTGGTGCGACTGGCTGGCCTCATCCGCAGCCGCGAGCAATGGAGCACCCGCAGTACGAGGGCCTGTACACGACGAGCTGGCTACGCTGGTGTACACATCAGGCACCACCGGCAAGCCCAAGGGCGTGATGCTCACCCATGACAATGTGCTGGAAAACGTGAAGGCCACATTGCAGCGCGTGGCCCCCGTGCCCGAAGATGTTTTCTTGTCGTTTTTGCCCTTGTCGCACACGTTCGAGCGCACGGCCGGCTACTACCTGCCCATCGCAGCGGGCTGCTGCGTGGCGCATGCGCGCTCCGTCGCGCTGCTGTCCGAAGACCTCATCACCGTGCGGCCCACCGTCCTGATTTCTGTGCCACGCATCTACGAACGCGTCTACAGCGCCCTCAAAGGCATGCTGGCCGGCTGGATGCTGAAATCGCACCTGTTCCAGTGGGCCCAGGCCGTGGGCTGGCGGCGCTTTTGCCGCACGCAGCATTTGCCGGTAGATGGCCACACGCCCGCGCTGCTCGATGCGCTGATTTGGCCGTTGCTCAACACATTGGTGGCCACTCCGCTGCTGGCACGGTTCGGCGGCCGCCTGCGCGTGGCGGTCAGCGGTGGGGCCGCACTGTCGCAGCCCATTGCGCATTGTTTTCTGGGTCTGGGCTTGCCCATTCTGCAGGGCTACGGCATGACGGAAACGTCGCCCGTAGTGGCTGCCAATGCACTCGATGACAACGACCCGGCCACCATTGGCCGGCCGCTGGCGGGGGTAGACGTGCGCATTGGCGATAACCGGGAGCTGCAAGTGCGCGGCCGCAGCGTGATGCGCGGGTACTGGAAGCGTGAAGCCGACACCACCGCGGCCTTCATCGACGGCTGGCTACACACTGGCGATCAGGCGGCCATCGAGAACGGACGGATTCGCATACTGGGCCGCATCAAGGAGATCATCGTGACCTCCACTGGCGAGAAGATTGCACCGGCCGATCTGGAATTCGCCATCACCAGCGACCCTTTGTTCGAACAAGCCTATGCATTTGGCGACAACCGGCCGTTCATCGGCTGCATTGTGGTGCTGGGCCGATCCGGATGGGAGCGCATGGCCGAAGAACTGCATCTGGACCCCCAAGCCAGCGACAGCCTGCGGGCGCCCGCCGCACGCGAAGCCGCCTTGCAACGCATTCGGGAACTGACCCGTGGGTTTCCGCACTATGCCCAGCCGCGCGCAGTTGCTCTCTCACTGGAGCCCTGGACTGGCGAAAACACACTGATGACGCCCACGCTCAAGCTCAAGCGCAACAACCTGGCAGCCCATTTTTCAGCCGATATGGAGCGCCTCTACCGCCGCTGACTCCGCCTCGAAGGTGCTCAGTTACCTGGATTGGACTTGGCGCGGCGGGCCTCGCGTTGCATAAACAAGTAGAGCCCCTCCACCCGCTCGCGGGCCCACGGAGTCCTGCGCAAAAACTTCAGGCTGGATCCGACGCTGGGTTCGTGCGTAAAGCAACGCACGGGCACCAGTTCCCCCAGCTTGGCCCAACCGTAGTGCGCCTCCAGCGCGGTGACGATGGTTTCCAGCGTCAGGCCGTGCAAGGGGTTGCGGGCCTGGGGAAGTGGCTTGGGTGTCTGGGGGGGTTGTGCTTGCTCGGGCAATGGCGGAGGTGTGTTGGGCATAGCCCCATTTTCGCACCCCCGATTCACTTCACGCCAGCTGCCTGCGCAAGTAAGGGTCGACAGCCCACCGGCCACAGCCAAACACGACCAATGCCGCCAGCAGCACACCCCAGGTGACATGTTGCTGCAGGGCAGCGGGCGCGATTTCGCTCAGGGAAATCACGGCCACGGCGTTGACGACCGAGAGCCCCAGCGCAGCAAAACGCCCACCCAGACCCAGTACCAGCAAAACCGGCAAAACCAGTTCGCCCGCAGTCCCCATGGCGGCTGCCACGGCTGGCGACAGGAATGGCACGTGGTACTCGTCGGCAAACAAGGACAAGGTGATGTCCCAATCGCGCAATTTGGTAAGCCCTGAAGCAAAGAAAACCTGGGCCACGTACACACGGGCCAGCAAACTGGCCAACGGCTGCAGAGCGTCCAGCAGGCGATCCAGCCGGTCCCAGCCGTGCAGCAAGCGCATGAAGAAATTGCGTGGGGGCCGAAGCCCTGTCGGGGTGGTGGAAATCGCCATGGGACAGGTCCTGTCAGGATAGAGAAAAGGAGGTTTGAATGGCCGCGGATAGCAGACCGCTTTGCGCGGCGAGGGGTAACCAGGCGCTGAATTCCAGCGCCGCAGAGGCATCGAGTGCGTCAGCCAACGAATGACCCAGCAAGAGCGCCGCCAAAAAGTCCGCCTCGCCCGCCTGGGCCACGCGCACCCGGGGACGGAATCCGTCCCTCCAGACAACGGCGTCCTGTGCAACCGGTCCGCGCAACAAGGCGCCGACTTCTGCAAAGGAAGGGGACCCATACAGGTGAGCCCCCACAACGCTGGCGGCTGGCCAGGGGCTGCGCAACACCGCACAACCCGGAGTCAGCTTCAATTGCAGATCAGCCGGATCCACCGTGGTCAGCAAGGCCAGCGTGTGAAGCTGGACGTCTGCGTCAGGGGCGGTGGCGCACCGGTGCAGCGCCCATTCGATGGCGGCCACATCGGGCAAATAGGGCTCGTCCTGCAACTGCGCGCTGCTTCGCACAAATTCAGGCAGGGCTTTGCCCCAGCAGGCCACATCACCCAGCACGGGCGGCTGCGCATGCCACAGGGCGCGGGCCAGGTCGGCAAAGCTATCCTCCCCAATCAGCTGCGCCAGCACCGGATAGGCTGATTGCAAAGCGCGTTCAGCCAGCATGTGGCCATTGGTTTGATAGGCTTTCAGGCCTCTAGCCCCCGTATCCATTGCGCAAGCAGCTATTGTTTTTATAGCGTTTGCAGCAGGCCTGGCAAACAGCGCATCCAGCAAGGCCTGTTGCTGAGTGGCCAGGACGCTCATGCGGACACCTGCGCCAAGGCAGCAGCACAGACGGTGCGCGCGCGGCTGGCCTCGTCCAGCAGCACGTCGAGTGCGGGAATAGCCGTGTCCCATTCGATGAGCGTGGGCACCGCACCGAAGCGGTGTACGGCATGCCGGTACAAATCCCAGACGGTATCGCACACGCGGCTGCCATGGTCATCGATCACGATGTCGCCATGGTCATCGCTCACATGGCAATGGCCGGCCAGGTGCAACTCACCCACGGCACCCACAGGAATAGCATTGAGCCAATCACGGCAGCAGCGCACGGGATCGGTCACGCGCCCGTCTCTTTGGGCATTCAGGGCGTTGACGTAAATATTGTTCACGTCCACCAGCAATTGGCAGCCGGAACGGCGCTCCAGTTCTGCTAGAAATGCGGTCTCTGACCACGCCTGTTCTTCGTCCGAGGCGTTCCAGGTCAGGTAGGCAGAGAGGTTCTCCACCAGGATCGGGCGTTGCAGGCGGTCTTGCACCTGACCCACGTTGGCGCACAGTACATCCAGTGCCTCGGTGGTGAAGGGCAAAGGGAGCAGATCTGCCGCATGCACCACGGCGCCCTGAAAATGGCCGCGGGCGAACGAGGCATGGTCGCTCACGCGCACCGGGTCGATGCGCTCCACCAGCTTGGCCAACTGATCCAGATGCCACGGGTCCAGCCCCACGGCCGATCCCAGCGACAAGCCCACTCCATGCAGGCTGATGGGATAGTGCGCCCGCCCTTGCTCCAGCACAGCCAGCGCCGCCCCGCCGCTGGCAAAGAAATTCTCGGAATGGACTTCCAGAAAATCAAGGCCCGGGCGCCGCTCAAGCAGTTCGCCGTAATGCGGGTGGCGCCAGCCGATGCCGGCCACCTTAGCCCTTCTTCATCATCTTGGCTTCGTCCATAGAGAGGCCCTTCATATCCTTGCAAGTGCCCTTGGCCACGTATTTCCACTCCATCTTGTCCATGTCCACTTTGGACTGGCCAGCACAGGAATGGGCGCCGGAGATACTGGCGCAATCGTTCTGGCCTGCTTTGGCGATACCGAAGCATTTCTCTTTTTCCTGTGCGGCAGCGGGCACCGCCATCATGGACAGGGACATCACCGCAGCTGCAGTTGCAGCAATCATTGCACGTTGGTTCATTTGGAGAACTCCTTAGTTGGACAAGTTGATAAACAACCAGGGAGCAGGAGCAAGTCATGCGCCGCCATGCTGGTTAGGGTTTAGTCAGGGTACAGGCAGCATTCTTACAAGCCATGCTGCTTCTTTTCGATTTCAACTGACTCCTGGACGCAAAAATAACCTGATCTCCGTTGCTCAATCACTGCGGAAACGTGACTTCGTTGCGCGATAAAAAGCCATCAAAAATAAATTATTAGCAATAATTTCCGATCTGCAGCATAATGGCGTTGTATTGCCGAAAGTTCGGCGATGCGGGTTTGCGGTGATTTGCCAGTTTCGCGTCTGCTTTAAGTCTTCATTGGTTTGTTGATTGCGGGTTTGGACTCCATCGCGTTTTGAGTTATTTTGAGGAGTCCTTACATGGGCAACAAACTTTACGTAGGCAACCTGCCTTATTCTTTCCGTGACGAAGATCTGCAGCAAGCGTTTGCAGCACACGGTACCGTTACCAGCGCCAAAGTCATGATGGAACGTGACACCGGCCGCTCCAAGGGCTTCGGCTTTGTGGAAATGGGTAGCGACGCTGAGGCACAAGCTGCCATCAACGGCATGAATGGTCAACAGTTCGGCGGCCGTGGTTTGGTCGTTAACGAAGCTCGCCCAATGGAGGCACGTCCTCCCCGCACTGGCGGCGGCGGCTTCGGTGGTGGTGCTGGCGGCGGTGGTGGCGGTTACGGCGGCGGCGCTGGCGGCGGCCGTAGCGGTGGCGGCGGTTACGGCGGCGGCGCTGGCGGCGGCCGTAGCGGCGGCGGCGGCGGCGGTGGTTACGGCGGCGGCGGTGGCCGTAGCAGCTACTAAGCAGCTACCGGGGTAATTCCCCAATCAAAAAAAGGACCTTCGGGTCCTTTTTTTGCTGCCTCATCAAGCCAAAATGGAAGTGCTTCGCTCATTTGGTGCGACTCAAATCTCGTGGCTTCGCCGCTTTCTCGGCCGGCCTGCGAACGCCTTGTCAAACAGCCAATTGGGAAGTGCGCGCATCAGCTTGGCAACCCAGCCCATCTGCCAGGGAATCACCCGGTAGGTTGCACCCGCTTCGATTGCGGCAAATGCTTTGTCAGCAAAGACATCTGGCTGCATCAAAAACGGCATGGTGTAGCGATTTTTTTCAGTCAGGGGCGTATCGATGTACCCCGGGCAGATCGTAACGACCTTCAAGCCGCTCGGACGCAACTCGCCGCGCAGGCTTTCGCAGTAGATGATCACCGCCGCCTTGCTGGAGCAATAGGCCCCGTGCCCTGGCAATCCACGGATGCCGCCTACGCTGCCAATGCCCACCAAGGTCCCGGAAGCCCGCTGAACCATAGGATCAATGAAGGCATGAAAAGTCGCGGCCATTCCGATGTTGTTTGTCGCAAACGTGCGCGCCATCACGTCCAGATCGTCCCGCACGGCCGTGTCTATCCCAATGCTCACGCCTGCACAGGCAATAACGACATCCGGTACGCCTTGGTCTTGCAGGCACTGATGGGCTGCCGCGACAATGCTGTCAGCCAAAGAGACATCAGCGCTATAGATTCGATAGCGCTCTGGCCTTATCCCTCGGCGGGCTACCCATGTTTCCATCTCCAATGTGCGCCGCGCCACCAGGGCGAGAGAATAGCCCGCCTGATAAAACCGCCAAGCCAGTGCCTGGCCAATACCACTGGAGGCACCGGTGATGAAAATCAGCTTGGCCATGCATGCCCCTCGCGAAGGATTATTTGTTTGCCGGAACCAGAATACCTCTGACACGCCCATGTAACTGCAAGACTTGGTCCACATTGTCAAAGTCCAGGCTGTCCGCAGTAAACCGATCGTTACCACGCAACAATTCCACCGGCTTATGCGACTTCACTTGCTCCGTCTTCATGAACGCATGCAGAAACTCGCCCCGGTATTCCATGCGGGGCGCCGCTTCAGCGCGACTGCCCGCTTCGGCCTCGCGCACCACGACCGCATTGCCAAGCAACTGCACCTCGGAAGAATCTTCATTTGTCAGCCCTCGGTTGGCCGTAGCGGTGGTCAGGCGGCCTTTTTCATCAAACGAGCGGATCCGGATACTGTCAATCTCCATCCACTGGGTGTCCGGGTAGTGGCGGGCCTTCTCGCCCACCACTTCCGTTCGGATTCGGCCAACCGAATCGAACGTTCTGACTGAAAACTCTTCCATGAAGTAGTCAGGCTCGTGACTGAGCGGCTTCTCAACCAGCGGTCCGCTGACGGGGGGAGCACTGCGAACCAGCCAATAAGTGCCCAAAGCCAGCAAGGCCATGAACGCCACTGGCAGATACAGCAGAAACCGATCCCAGGCATCTTTGAGGATTGCCATTACTGGGTGTACTTTTCCAGCAAGTTAACGTAACGACCACTCGCCACCATGAGAACGTCGCAGAACTCCCGCGCGGCGCCATGGCCACCGCGGGCTTTGGTCACGTAGTTCGCTGCCGCCAATACTTCCACGTGGGCATTGACTGGGGCACAGGCAAAAGCACAACGGCGCATCACCGCGAGGTCAGGCCAATCGTCCCCCATGGCAGCGGCCTGAGTCCAGTCCAGCCCGAGCGCCTGGAGCGTGTCTTCGGCCGCAGGGCGTTTTTCCTCGGTTCCAAAATGGGCATGTTCGATGCCTAGCGCCTGCAGTCGTAACCGCAAGGGTTTGGAGTCACGCCCGGTGATAACCACGGGCGTAATGCCAGCCTGCATCAGCAGCTTGAGACCATGGCCGTCCAGGGTATTGAAGCGCTTGAGGGTTTCGCCCGTCTCGGAGAAAAGCAGCCCCCCGTCGGTCAACACACCATCGACATCAAAGAAGGCAACCTTTACGCCCTGTGCGAGCAGCAACAGTGCGGGATCGAAATGGATAACCGGTTTCATCAAATCACCTTCGCGCGCATCAAATCGTTGCTATTCAGTGCGCCGCACAAGCGGCCTTCGTTGTCGACCACCAGCACGCTGGTAATGCGCTTGCGCTCCATCAGATCAGCAGCGTCGACGGCCAGCGCTTTCGCATCGACAGTGCAGGGTGCAGGGTGCATGACTTCCAGCGCTGTTTTGGCACGCAAGTCGATGCCCTCTTCCACCAGGCGCCGCAAATCGCCGTCGGTAAAAATGCCAAGCACGCGGTCCGTGCTGTCTACGATCGCCGTTGCACCCAGTCCTTTGGCGCTCATCTCGCGCATAAGGACACTGAAACTCGCGTCTTGCGGCACCCGCGGGACTGCTTCACCTGAACGCATCACGTCACTGACATGGGTCAGCAGCTTGCGACCCAGCGCGCCGCCCGGATGAGACCGCGCAAAGTCTTCCGCGCGAAACCCCCGCGCATCCAGCAACGCCAAGGCCAATGCGTCGCCCAGAGCCAACTGCGCGGTCGTACTTGCGGTAGGCGCCAGATTCAAGGGACAGGCTTCTTTGTCGACGGCACTGTCAAGCCAGAGGTCCGCATGCCTGGCCATGGTTGACTCGGCATTGCCCGTCATGGCAACCAGCGGCGCGCCCAGTCGCTTGAGGACTGGCAGGATGGCCGCCATTTCCTGGGATTCGCCGCTGTTGGAAATCGCCAGCACCAAGTCTGCTGCGGTGATCATGCCCAAATCTCCGTGGCTGGCTTCGGCCGGGTGCACAAACATGGCGGGTGTGCCGGTAGACGCGAGGGTCGCGACGATCTTGCGGCCAATGTGACCGCTTTTCCCCATGCCCATCACTACAACGCGCCCTTGGATTGCAAGAATCATAAAGACCGCTTGGGCAAAGGCTGCCCCCACGCGACTTTTCAGTCCCAACACAGCGGCTGCCTCAATATCAAATGTCTCATGCGCCAGCGCAATCGCACGTTGGGCGGCGGCTACTGGATGTGGCGGTACGTGATCTGTCATGCGCGTATTTTATAGAGCACCACAAGCATTGTTAGTATGTTGGCATGACCGGTCTTGAAATCACACTGCTCTACCTGATGGCCGCCGTGCTAGGCGTCGTGGTGTGCCGGTCATTCAAACTCCCGCCCATGCTGGGTTATCTGGTGGTGGGGATTCTGATTGGACCCAATGCCTTGGCGCTTGCTCAGGATTCCAGTGGCATCCGCTACCTTGCGGAATTCGGAGTGGTGTTTCTGATGTTTGTCATCGGGCTGGAGTTCAGCCTCCCCAAATTGCGCGCCATGCGGCGCCACGTGTTTGGACTGGGCTTGTCTCAGGTAGCGCTAACTGTGCTGCTAACCACACTGGCTTCACTGGGGCTCGGGTTGGTATTGCCAGCCTGGTGGAACGTGTCGTGGGAGGTGGCGGTAGCACTCGGCGGGATTATGGCAATGAGCAGCACGGCCATCGTGATCAAACTGGTCGCAGAACGGCTGGAGCTAGAGTCCGAACACGGCAAACGCGTGGTCGGTATTTTGCTGTTTCAGGATTTGGCGGTGGTGCCGCTGCTGGTGCTGATTCCCGCACTGGGTGCCGCCCCCGAGAACCTGCTGCCGGCGCTCGCGCTGGCTTTTTTCAAGGCGGTTGTGCTGCTGGGAGTATTGCTGACTGGCGGGCAGAAAGTCATGCGCTGGTGGCTCACGATCGTGGCGCGGCGCAAAAGCGATGAGCTGTTCATGCTTAACCTGTTGTTCATTACGCTGGGCTTGGCCTGGCTGACCGAACACGCCGGCCTGTCGCTGGCGCTGGGGGCCTTTGTTGCGGGCATGCTGATTTCAGAGACCGAATACAAGCACCAGGTCGAAACCGATATCCGGCCGTTTCACGACGTGCTCCTTGGCCTTTTCTTCATCACCATTGGAATGATGCTCGACTGGCGCCTGGTGCTGGAACGCTGGCCCCTGGTGCTTCTGCTCTTCACGCTGTCGCTGGCGTTCAAGCTTGCGCTGATCACCGCCCTCGCACGGGCTTTTGGTGCATCCATGGGCGTTGCCCTGCGCGTGGGCCTGTACCTTGCGCAGGCGGGCGAGTTTGGTCTGGTGCTGCTCACGCTTGCGGGCCAATACAACCTCGTACCCCCTCAGTTGTTCAACCCCATCCTGGCATCCATGGTTTTGTCCATGCTGGCAACACCGTTCGTCATTCTCTACACCAACACCATCGTCATGCGGCTGGTGAGCAGCGACTGGCTGATGCAATCAGTCCAGATGACCAGCATCGCGCGCAAGGCCATCAATGCCGACAAACATGTGATCATTTGCGGCTATGGCCGATGCGGCCAGAATCTGGCGCGACTGCTTGAAGCCGAAGGTATTCCCTACATGGCACTGGACCTGGACCCCGACCGTGTCCGCCATGCTGCTGCGGCCGGTCACTCCGTGGTGTACGGCGATGCCGCACGTCTGCAGGCTTTGATGGCAGCAGGCCTTCACCGCGCGAGCGCAGTAGTAATAACCTACCTTGATACCGCAAATGCCCTGCGGGTACTACACCACACCCACGAGCAGGCGGTCAACGTACCGGTGGTGGTTCGCACTATTGATGACGTGGATCTGGAGAAGCTCCGGCAGGCCGGCGCAACCGAGGTGGTGCCCGAAGCCATTGAAGCCAGCCTGATGCTGGCCAGCCATGCACTGGCCCTGGTTGGCGTCCCCATGCGCAGGGTGATTCGTATTGTTCAGGACCAGCGCGACGCGCGGTACAACCTGCTACGTGGTTTTTTTCGAGGCTCTGACGACGATTCTGCAGACGAACTCCAGCATGAGCGGCTTGCATCGGTCACCTTGCCCGCGGGTTCCAACGCCGCCCGACGACCGCTGCGGTCTTTCGCGTTGCATGCTTTGGGCGTTCGTGTCGTCAGCCTGCGCCACGGAAACGGGAAGAGTGCATTCACCTCCGATGATTCCGTACTGGAAAGTGGTGACATCCTGGTGCTCTCTGGCAAGGCGGAAGCATTGGCGGTCGCCGAGCACAAATTGCTCAAGAGCTAGCGACAGCCAGCGCGGCCTAGGGGCACAATGGCAGTCCAATCCGATTTTCGACCCTTCTTTTGTGGTTCATCCATGCAGCACCTAAGCGTCAATCAGTACCTAAGAGACCACATCCGCACCGTACCTGACTGGCCCGCGCCAGGTGTGCAATTTCGCGACATCACACCACTATTGCAGGATGCCAAGGTGTTTCGCATCCTCATCGATGCTTTTGTCCACCGGTATATGGACCCTGCGATGCGGCCGGACGTGGTTGCGGGTCTGGATGCGCGGGGATTCATTCTGGGGGCAGTTGTCGCCTATGAGCTCAACGTCGGTTTCGTCCCCATTCGCAAGAAAGGCAAGCTGCCCTTCACCACCGTGGAAGAAACTTACGAGCTCGAATACGGAAGTGCGACGGTCGAGTTGCACACCGATGCGGTAAAAGCTGGTGACCGCGTGCTGCTCATTGATGACCTGATCGCGACAGGCGGCACGATGATGGCGGGCAGAAGGCTACTCGAGAAACTCGGTGCCTACGTGATGGAAGGTGCCGCCATTGTTGACCTGCCCGAGTTGGGTGGTTCGCAAAAACTCAAGGATTCCGGGTTGCCGCTGTTTACGCTGGTCGATTTCAGCGGAACCTAGTTCAAATCACCGTACTGGGTGCCACTCAAAGGCGATGGGCGCTCTTCTAGTTCCGTATCCGCAAAAACCGGATACGAGACGGATCCCCGACGGACAGGGCGCACAGCATCCGCTGCAAATGCAACCGTAGCGGGTGCAAACGTGGCTTTTGCCGTCGCACCTGATGCCAGTGCCTGCTTGAACGCAGCAACCTCATCCGGCAGCAGTGGTTCGTGATGTGACTGGGGCGTTGCGCTGGAGGGGCCGTGGCTCAGTGGCGCCGGAGCGGACATGCGTGTCAGCCCTGCCGTGACGTGCTCGTTCACCCGCCAGTAGACCGCTGTCACCAGGATGTCGTAACGCGCTTTGGCACTTTGTGCAATCAAGCCTTCGATTTCAGCCAAGCGGGTCGTTTCACCCAGATAGTGACGCGCAATGTCCATCATGATCAAATATTGGCGGCCGCGCGAGTCCAGCGACAGCACCTTGAACTTGTAGCTCGAAGACAAAATTCCCGCGCCGGTCAGGGCTTCGCGCACCACGCCGTAAAGCTGCTCCCGCCGCTCCAGACGCTCACCCTTGCGATTGGCAGCACTGCCTGGCGCAGAAGCCGACATTCTCACCCGCCCCCTCGGGGAGGTACTCAGCGGAATCGTCGGGTCTACATGACCCAGACCCGAACTCACGGCCGCATCGGAGTATTTACCTTGCGGTGCTTTTGAAAACCAATTGAAAAGGGACATGGTTATTGCTTTCGGATCCAACGAAAAAAACAGTGTATTGCAGGCTATTTTCCAATGCAAAAGCTGGAAAAGATCACGCCCAGCAGATCATCCGACGTGAACTCCCCGGTGATCTCACTCAAGGCATTCTGCGCCAGCCGAAGCTCTTCGGCCAGCAAATCCAGAGACTGGGCTTGCACCGCCAAATGGGCGGCGGCCTCCATCAAATGCGCGTCCACCCGGCGCAGCGCCTGGATGTGTCGCTCTCGGGCAATGAATACGCCGCTGGTGGAGGCTTGCCAGCCCGCGGTCTCCAGCAGGATGCGCCGCAGTTGATCCAGCCCGCTTCCCGTCTTGGCAGACAGCGTGACGCCGGGGCGGGGCGGAGTGCTATCGGCAACAGCCACCGCATCGGCCTTGTTCCACACATCAATCACGGGAACATTTTTTGAGAGTTTTAGGGCTATAGCCCCCGCAATATCTGCGTCAGCAGCTATGTAATTCATAGCATCCGAACGCGTCAAGTCGTGCAAGAACAGCACTGCATCCGCACCTTCAATGGCTTCCCAGGCGCGCGCAATGCCTATTTTTTCAACGTCATCCTCGCTAGGGCGCAAACCAGCAGTATCAACAACATGGATGGGCACCCCTTCGATCTGGATCGTCTGTTGCACTTTGTCCCGGGTGGTTCCAGCAATAGGCGTCACGATGGCCAGTTCGGCACCTGCAAGTGCATTGAGCAACGACGACTTGCCCGCGTTCGGCTGCCCTGCAATCACCACGGTGATGCCTTCGCGCAACAACGCGCCCTGCGACGCCCGCTGCATCACGGTACGCAACGCCTCCTGCAACCGGTCCAGTTGCCCTTCGGCATCGGCCTTTTTCAGGAAGTCTATTTCCTCTTCCGGAAAATCCAGGGTTGCTTCCACCAGCATGCGCAAGTGGATGAGCGCATCGCGCAAGGTGTGGATTTCACGCGAAAAAGCGCCCGACAACGATTGCGTGGCACTCCGCGCGGCGGCTTCGGTGCTTGCGTCAATCAAATCGGCGATGGCTTCGGCTTGCGCCAGGTCGATCTTGTCGTTCAGAAAGGCTCGCTCGGAAAACTCTCCAGGCTGCGCAATCCGCAATGCCGGTAATGACGCCGTTCCGGAAACCGGATTCAATTGAGCCGCGGCCTCCAGGCAGCGCGCCAGAAGCAACTGCAGCACCACGGGACCGCCATGGGCCTGAAGTTCAAGGACATCTTCGCCCGTAAACGAATGGGGCCCGGGGAAAAACAGCGCGAGACCCTGATCAAGGGGCACCCCCACGCCGTCATTAAAGGGAAGGTAGGTCGCCTCGCGCGGACGCAACGCTCTGCCGAAGAGCTGCAACACCAGTCCGCCCAGATTCTTGCCGCTGATACGCACAATACCCACCGCTCCGCGCCCCGGTGCGGTGGCGATGGCCGCAATGGGTTGGCTGTGGCGAGTCAACATAGTGGAAACACAAGGCCCAATAGTTAAGGGCCGCAATCAGCGGCCCTTGTGGATTACTTACCGAATTTCGGAAGATTGAACTGCGGTGGCACGCCCATGCGGGTATTGATGACCCACTGCTGCAGGATGGACAGGGTGTTGTTCGTGATCCAGTACAGCACCAGGCCAGCCGGGAAGAAGAAGAACATCACGCTGAAAATCAGCGGCATGAACCACATCATCTTCGCTTGAATAGGGTCTGGTGGAGCGGGGTTCAAAGCCGTCTGCAGCATGGAAGTGGCCGTCATCAACAGCGGCAGGATGTAAAACGGATCAGGCGAAGACAAGTCCTTGATCCACAAGATCCACGGCACATTGCGCATTTCCACGCTCGAGAGCAGCACCCAGTACAGCGCAATAAACACCGGAATCTGGATCATGATCGGGAAGCAGCCACCCATGGGGTTGACCTTTTCTTCGCGGTAGATGCGCATCATTTCCTGCTGCATCTGCTGCGGATTGTCTTTCAGACGTTCCCGCATTTCGGTGATCTTCGGATTGACCGCCTTCATCTTGGCCATGCTGGCATACGCTTTGGCGTTGAGCCAGTAAAAAGCGGCTTTGAGCAACACCACCAGTGCCACGATGGACCAGCCCCAGTTCTGAATGAGGCCGTGCAGTTTGTCGAGCAACCAGTACAGGGGCTTGGCAAGAATAGTCAGCCAACCATAGTCCTTGACCAGTTCGAGACCAGGGGCCAAGGCTTCCAGCATCTTCTCTTCTTGTGGGCCGGCGAAGAACTTGGCGTCCACCGACTTGGTCGCACCGGGCGCAATAGCGTCTAGCGGCGTAATCATCGTGGCGCGGTAGCAGCAATCTGCCACGGAAGACCCAATGTCGACCGCATCCAGGGAGATCGTCCGCTGCACGCCCTCCGGAAGCATCCAGGCGCTTGCAAAGTAGTGCTGCACCATGGCTACATAACCATTCGAGGACTGCTTTTCAAAGTCTGCGTTCTTCTTCTTGATTGCGCTGAACTCCACTTTTTGGTACTTCTTGGCATCGGTGTAGACCGCAGGCCCGGTAAATGTGGAGTAGAACGACGACTCGCCCAGTGGCTTATTGCCATCACGCACCAGTTGCAGGTACAGCTGGGGGGAAAGAGGTACCGCTGAAACGTTGGTCAACTCATGTTTGACCGCCATGTCATACGCACCGCGACGAATCGTGTAGGTCTTGACCAGTTTGATGCCGCCGACATCCGCAGAGGTGAACTTGATGACCAGTTCGTTCTCTCCATCCTTCAGCGCGCGTGCACCGCTAACCGTCATGGGGGTTTTGTGGGTCGGAAAGACGCCCGCTGCAGTGCCGCCAATCACACCGGTCTGGGCCAGATAAATCCGGTCCTTGCTGTCATCCAGCAAAACAAAGTTGCGGGATTTGTCCGCCATATCGGCATGCTTGAGAAACTCGGTGCGAACCAGGGACCCACCCTCGGTATCGAACGTCATCTTCAGAACGTCGGTCGTGACCTCGAAACGCTCTTTGGGCGCAGCCGCGACGGCTGGCGCAACAGGCACCGCGGCAACCGGAGCAGGCTGCCCGACTACGCTGGGCACGCTGGCGTCCGGTCCGCCGGAAGCCACCACTGGCACGTTAACCGTAGCAGGCGTCGTCTGCTGGGCCGGGCTTGGAAAAAAGGTGGCTTTTTTCCCGTTATGCACCTGCCATTGGTCCCACAGCAAAACCATGGAAAAGCCAAAGATCACCCACAAAATGGTGCGGCGAATGTCGTTCATGAAGGTTTCTTTTCAGAGGGAGAAGAGAGCAGCCGGGTAAACAGCCGGGGAGGATTTGCCGGTATGGGGTCGTGCCCGCCGGAACACCAGGGATTGCAACGCAGGATACGCGACACGGTCAAATAGCTACCGGCAGCAGCCCCGTGGGCCTGCAGTGCCTGCAACGCATAAACCGAGCAAGTAGGCTCAAACCGGCAAGAGGATCCCAACCAGGGACTCAAAACCAGCCTGTAAGCCTTCACGACACCCATAAGGAATGCGCGCATCATGGTGAAACAGGCGCTTTGACACGGGAAAACAGCTGCACCAACTCGGCACGCACAGCCGCCTTCAACGCCTCCGACGTGGCGCTGACAAACTGGGCGCGATCGAAACCCGAACGCAAACGCACGAGATGCGCGCGCTCAGTCAAGGCAGATTCGAATTCAGCACTCACGTTGTAAATCTGGCGTTTGATGGCATTGCGGGTCACTGCACGTTTGGCCCAGCGTTTGGGGACCATGGCACCCAACCAGACGCCCTGAACAGGGAACAAGGCGGGTAGCACAGTCTTATTCACCAGCGCCACGGGCTGCTCCAGCACACAACAATGCAGAGCAAAATGCGCTGTTCTGGCGAGCGTAGTGCCAGCCAGAACAGCCTGAAACTGTGGGCGCGTCTTCAATCGCTGCACGGATCAGGACACCATTTGGAGAACAACGAAGCAGCACACCAGCAGAATTGCGGTGCGCTTGCTGGCGTTCGCCCGAAATCCGAACTTAGACAGCCAGACGCTTGCGGCCCTTGGCGCGGCGCGCATTGATCACGGCGCGACCGCCACGGGTTTTCATGCGAACCAGGAAACCGTGGGTACGTGCGCGGCGGATTTTGGAGGGTTGGTAAGTGCGTTTCATGTCAAATTCCTAATGGGCTCAGTTCAGATCCAGCAGCTTTAAATATGCGGACCTCAGTCAAATCACCCCGACCACAATCAGGGGAACCGCGGATTATCGCAAATTTTCTCAATCACGGCAACACCTTACGTCGGAAATGCGGCGTATCGCTGTAACTTGGGCATTCCGCTCCAAATTGTGGATAAGCGTTTGATAAATTACAATTGACGACGCAGCAATTTATAACTATCCACAGAAGCTGAAAAGAAAATGTCCGAGGGACCCCCACCCAAACAAGCCCTGTCACCCAGCCACGACATAGGCCAAAGTCTATGGCAAAGCTGTGTCGACCAGCTCGCCCAAGAGCTGCCGGAACAGCAGTTCAACACCTGGATAAAACCCCTCACCGCCCAGGTGCAGGAAGACTTTTCCAAAGTGACGATATTTGTCGCCAATCGGTTCAAGCTGGACTGGGTTCGCGCCCAATACAGCGGTCGCATATCGGCCTTGCTGGAAAAAATGTATGGCCAGTCCGTGCAGGTTGAGTTAGCGATCACTCCTAGAGAAAACAGCGTCAGAAGTACCTTTACACTTCCTGCCGCTGAGATGGTGCCGACTGAGGAAAGTAGCAGCCCAGGTGAATCCACTCCCTCAGGCCTGCCCAAAAATCGCCTCAACCCGATGCTCACTTTTGAGACCTTGGTGGAGGGCACGGCCAACCGCATGGCACGCGCCGCCGCCATGCATGTAGCGACCATGCCAGGGCATCTTTACAACCCGCTGTTCATCTATGGTGGCGTCGGCTTGGGCAAGACCCACCTGATGCACGCGGTGGGCAACCGACTGCTGGTGGACAAGCCTGGCTCCAAAGTTCTCTACATCCATGCGGAACAATTTGTTTCAGATGTGGTTAAGGCCTACCAACGCAAGACTTTTGACGAATTCAAGGACCGTTATCACTCACTGGATTTGCTCCTGATTGACGATGTGCAATTTTTTGCCAACAAAGATCGGACCCAGGAAGAGTTTTTTAACGCCTTTGAAGCGCTGCTCGCCAAGAAATCACACATCGTGATGACCAGCGACACCTACCCAAAGGGCCTAACCGACATCCATGAACGCCTGGTTTCCCGTTTTGACTCCGGGCTGACTGTGGCTATTGAACCGCCTGAGCTGGAAATGCGGGTCGCCATTTTGATCAACAAGGCACGCGTTGAAGGCTCTGAAATGCCTGAAGAAGTGGCTTTTTTTGTTGCGAAAAACGTACGCTCGAACGTGCGGGAACTGGAAGGCGCGCTGCGCAAGATACTGGCCTATTCGCGTTTCAACCAGAAAGAAATCTCCATCCAACTGGCACGCGAGGCACTTCGGGACCTGCTGTCCATTCAAAACCGGCAGATTTCTGTGGAAAACATTCAGAAGACAGTCGCAGACTATTACAAGATCAAAGTCGCAGACATGTATTCAAAAAAACGGCCGGCCAGCATTGCCCGGCCGCGCCAGATTGCCATGTACCTTGCCAAGGAACTGACACAAAAAAGTCTTCCAGAAATTGGAGAATTGTTCGGCGGGCGGGACCACACCACTGTTTTGCACGCCGTACGGAAAATTGGCGGCGAACGCCAGCAAATGACCGAACTCAACCAGCAACTGCATGTGCTGGAGCAAACGCTCAAAGGCTGACGAGGAATAAAACGCAAAAGCACCGAAAGTGGTGGATAAAACTGGGAAAATGGCAGGATTGACCAGAAATCGGAGCTGCTGGCTACCGGTTCAAACGACAGATATTTATAAGAGGTTGACATGATCGTATTGAAGGCAACGCAGGACAAGGTTCTATCGGTTCTGCAATCCGTAGCCGGAATTGTTGAGCGCCGTCACACGTTGCCCATTCTGGCCAACGTCCTTGTGCGCAAAACGGGAACCTCCCTGCAAGTCACGACCAGCGACCTCGAAATCCAGATCCGCACAACGGCGGAACTCGGCGGCGATACCGGCAACTTCACGACCACGATCGGTGCACGCAAACTCATCGACATTTTGCGCACCATGCCTGCGGACCAAACCGTGTCTTTGGAATCCAGCCAAAGCAAGGTCATTCTCAAGGGTGGAAAGAGCAAGTTCACATTGCAAACCATGGCGGCTGAGGACTTCCCGCTGGTGCAAGAATCTGCCAACTTTGGCCCCGTGTTCAGCGTACCGCAAAAAACGCTCAAGAGCCTTTTGAGCCAAGTGTCTTTCGCCATGGCCGTACACGACATCCGTTACTACCTCAACGGGATTTTGTTTGTAGCCGAAGGCAAGCAGTTAAGCCTGGTTGCCACAGACGGTCACCGACTGGCGTTTGCGTCTGCCACGTTGGACGTCGAAGTGCCCAAACAGGAAGTTATTTTGCCGCGCAAGACCGTCGTCGAACTGCAGCGCCTGCTGTCCGATGCTGAAGGCGCGATTGAGATGCAATTCGCCAACAACCAGGCCAAGTTCGTTTTTGGTGGCATGGAATTTGTTACCAAACTGGTTGAAGGCAAGTTCCCTGATTACAACCGGGTCATCCCGAAAAACCACAAAAACAGCATCACGCTCGGGCGTGCCGCCTTGCTGGCCACGCTGCAACGCACTGCTATTTTGACCAGCGACAAGTTCAAGGGTGTTCGCCTGAACATTGACCCCGGCACCCTGCGTGTCGCGTCCAACAACGCCGAGCAGGAAGAAGCTGTGGACGAGCTGGATATTGACTACGGCGGCGACAGCATTGAAATTGGTTTCAACGTGACGTACCTGATTGATGCGCTCACCAACATGAGCCAGGAAATGGTGAAGCTGGAGTTGTCCGACGGCAACAGTTCCGCTCTTTTCACCATTCCCGACAACGCCACGTTCAAGTACGTGGTGATGCCAATGAGAATTTAATGCTACTAAAACAGTAGCGCCACATGACGCAAACCCCCGGTCTTCGGGGGTTTGGTCATTCCAGAGTTTGAGATTTAGCGAGAGAAGTTAGCCATGACCGACGAAAACAAACCCAATCTGCCCACAGAAACCAGTGGCGAAGCCGTACACACTGGCGAGGGTGGTGCTGAGAGTTCCAACTTCCAGCCCACCATTGATGCGCATCAGGCGGGTGCATCCGAGGCTTACGGCGAAGGCTCCATCCAGATTCTGGAAGGACTGGAGGCCGTGCGCAAACGGCCCGGAATGTACATTGGCGACACCTCCGACGGCACCGGTTTGCACCACCTGGTCTTCGAGGTGGTGGACAACTCCATTGACGAATCGTTGGCGGGGCATTGCGACGACATTCTGGTCACCATCCACTCCGACAATTCCATCAGCGTGGTGGACAACGGGCGCGGCATTCCCACCGGCGTGAAGATGGACGACAAACACGAGCCCAAGCGCTCGGCGGCTGAAATTGCCTTGACCGAGTTGCACGCGGGCGGCAAGTTCAATCAAAACAGCTACAAAGTGTCCGGTGGCTTGCATGGTGTGGGCGTGAGTTGCGTCAACGCACTGTCCAAAATGCTGCGCCTGACCATCCGGCGCGATGGCAAGGTTCACGTCATGGAATTCAGCAAAGGATTCGTGCAGAACCGCCTGATCGAGACCGTAAACGGCGTTGAAGTCTCCCCCATGCGGGTCATTGGCGATACCGAAAAACGCGGCACGGAAGTGCATTTTTCGCCCGATCTGGAGATCTTTCAAACCAACTCGGATTTCCATTACGAAATCTTGAGCAAGCGCCTGCGCGAACTCAGCTTTTTGAACAACGGCGTCAAGATCCGACTGAAAGACGAACGCAGCGGCAAGGAAGACGACTTCTCGGGTGCCGGTGGCGTCAAGGGCTTTGTGAACTTCATCAACAAGGGCAAGACGGTGTTGAACCCCAACATCTTCCACGCCATGGGCGATCGGCAGAGCGACCAGCAAACCAACATCGGCGTGGAAGTGGCCATGCAGTGGAACAGTGGCTACAACGAGCAGGTGCTGTGCTTCACCAACAACATCCCCCAGCGCGATGGCGGTACCCACCTGACCGGCCTGCGCGCTGCGATGACCCGCGTCATCAACAAATACATTGACGACTCTGAAATCGCCAAAAAGGCGAAAGTGGAAGTCACGGGCGACGACATGCGCGAGGGCCTCACCTGCGTGCTTAGCGTGAAGGTGCCTGAGCCGAAATTCAGCAGCCAGACCAAAGACAAGCTTGTATCCAGCGAAGTGCGGGGCCCGGTGGAAGACATCGTGAGCAAGCTGCTGTTTGACTACCTGCAAGAGCGCCCGGCAGACGCCAAAATCATCGTCGGCAAGATCATCGAAGCCGCCCGCGCCCGCGAAGCCGCCCGCAAGGCCCGCGACATGACGCGGCGCAAAGGCGTGCTCGACGGCATGGGCCTGCCGGGCAAGCTGGCCGACTGCCAAGAGAAAGACCCGGCGATGTGCGAAATCTATATCGTCGAGGGCGACTCCGCCGGTGGCTCAGCCAAGCAGGGCCGCGACCGCAAATTCCAGGCTATTTTGCCCCTGCGCGGCAAGATTTTGAACGTCGAAAAGGCGCGCTACGAAAAGCTGCTGACCAGCAACGAAATCCTGACGCTGATCACCGCACTGGGCACCGGCATCGGCAAGGCCGGCGGCACTACAGGCAATGACGACTTCAACGTCGCCAAGCTGCGTTACCACCGCATCATCATCATGACCGATGCCGACGTGGACGGCGCTCACATCCGCACCCTGCTGCTGACCTTCTTTTACCGCCAGATGCCCGAGCTGGTGGAACGCGGCCACATCTACATTGCGCAGCCTCCGCTGTACAAGGTCAAGGCTGGCAAGGAAGAGCTGTACCTCAAGGATGGTGGCGCCCTCGACAGCTTCCTGCTGCGCATTGCCTTGGTGAACGCCTCCGTCTTTACAGGCGGTCCCAATGGCACCACCATTGCCGGAGATACGCTGGCCGAGCTGGCGCGCAAGCACCAGATCGCGCAAAGCGTCATTGCCCGCTTGAAGAACTTCATGGATGCCGAAGCCTTGCGTTCGGTGGCTGATGGCGTGGCCCTGAATCTGGATACCGTGGCAGATGCCGAGATATCGGCAGCCGCCCTGCAAGCCCGCTTGCCTGACGCCGAAGTGGCTGGCGAGTTCGACGTGCGTACCGACAAACCGATTTTGCGCATCAGCCGTCGCCACCACGGCAACGTCAAGAGCAGCGTGCTGACGCAGGACTTTGTGCATGGTTCCGACTATGCTGCGCTGGCCGAAGCGGCCAACACCTTCAAGGGCCTGCTCAGCGAAGGTGCCCGCGTGATGCGCGGTGAAGGCGAACGGGCCAAAGAAGAAAAAGTGTCCGACTTCCGCGAAGCGATGGCCTGGCTGATTGTTCAAGCGGAGCACGCGACCAGCCGCCAACGCTACAAAGGGCTGGGTGAAATGAACCCCTCCCAGCTGTGGGAAACCACCATGGACCCAACCGTGCGCCGCCTGCTCAAAGTCCAGATCGATGACGCTATTGAAGCGGATCGCGTGTTCACCATGCTGATGGGCGACGAAGTGGAGCCCCGCCGCGAATTCATCGAGGCGAACGCGCTTCGTGCCGGCAACATTGACGTCTAAGACAGTGTCTATTCAAGCGCTGTACAAACAAAAGTGCATGTCCGCTGCTGATGCCATTGGCGTCGTCAGCAACGGCGACACGATTGTGGTTCCCACTGCAGTGGGCGAGACGCCGGCATTGCTGACGGCACTGTCGGATGCGCGACGCAATTTCCGCAACGTGCGCGTATCCCAGATATTGCCAGTGCGCAAATACGACTACTTCGACCCCGAAACGACCGATTGTGTTCGCCACATTGCCTATTTTTTCAGCGGTATATCGCGGGCGGGTGGTCAGGAAGGCTGGACGGACTTCATTCCCGCCAATTTTTCCGAGTTGCCGGATTTGCTCCATCGCCATCTGCTTCCGGCTGATGTTGTTTTTTCCATGGCGTCGCCGATGGACGAGCATGGCTACTTCTCTTTGTCACTGGGCGTTGACTACACCATGGCCGCGATTGAACAAGCGCGCGCTGTGGTGCTGGAAGTCAACCCGAATGTCCCGTTTGCCAACGGCAATTGCCATATACATATTTCGCAGATCGCCGCGCTGACCGAGAGCGACGACCCCATTCTTGAAGTCGGGCTTCCCAAAATTGGTCCCGTGCAGGAAGCCATCGGGCGGTATGTGGCCGACATGATTCCTGATGGTGCGACGCTGCAAATTGGCTACGGTGGTATTCCCGATGCGGTCGTCATGCAACTGACGGACAAGCACGACCTGGGCGTTCACACCGAGATGATCGGCGATGGCATCATGAGTCTGGTGGAAGCGGGTGTTGTCACCAACCGGAAAAAGAACTATCTGCCCGGCAAGATGGTGGCCACCTTTGCGCTGGGCTCCAAAAAGTTGTACCAGTTCCTGCACCGCAACCCGTCGGTCGAAATGCACCCAGTCGATTTCACCAACGATCCCTACCTGGCAGGGAAAAACGACAATTTGCACGCCATCAACGCAACCATGCAAATTGACTTCATGGGCCAATGCGGGTCAGAAAGCCTGGGCTCTGCACCCTATTCAGGCACGGGGGGGCAAACGGACTTCGTGCGCGCCGCCAACCGCTCCAATGGAGGCAAAGCGTTCATTGTTCTGCCTTCTACGGCCAAGCACGACACCATCTCACGCATCGTGCCCACCTTGTCTGCAGGCACGCACATGAGCACGACCAAAAACGATATCAACTATGTAGTCACTGAACACGGTGTCGCCCAGTTGCGGGGCAAGACTGCCCGTCAGCGCTGCGAGGCACTGATCTCGATCGCACACCCCGACTTCAGAGGCGAACTGCGCGCTGCGGCCAAAACGATGCGTCTGCTGTGATACAGGAACCGCGCCTTTGGCAGGATGATGGCTGGACCGCTCGGGTCATCAAAAACGAAGAGGATGACGGCTGGGCGGTTGAGATGCTGATGGACGGCCAAGCCGAACCCGCATTGGTGGCGGCCTGGACCATGGGTCGCGACAAGAAGAACCCGAAACCGCTGGATTCGGCTGCGTTCTACACGTGGGTAAAAACAGCCAATGAGATCGTCCGGCGACACGAGCAGCAGTTGCATGCGCAACTGCACAAAAGTGCCCACATCAAAGTGGATGGTGCCGCGCTACACATCACTTTGGACATCATCCCGGATGACGATGATCCCTACGCACTGCTAACGGCGCGTGACGCCGCTGGTGATCAACTGGCGCAAATCCGGGTTGCCCCGACGTTCAAACTGAACGACCAAAGCGCCGAAAACTGGGCAAATGATGCATTCCGCCGACCTTCCGATCGACGAAGCTAAAGCGTCGTATTAACGGCGTGGAGTCATCGGGCCGCGGCCTTCGATGTGGCGGAAATTGATACGCCCCTTGCTCAGGTCATAAGGCGACAGTTCCAGCGACACCTTGTCACCCGCCAAAATGCGGATGTGGTTCTTGCGCATCTTGCCAGCGGAATAGGCGATCAGCTGGTGTCCGTTTTCCAGCGTCACCCGAAAACGCGTGTCGGGCAACACTTCATTCACTACGCCCATCATCTCGATCAGGTCTTCTTTGGCCATGGTGTAACTCCTGTAAAAGTAACTGTCATTGAGGGCGCGTGACGTCACGCACCCAGTCTATGCCCTGTGCGATGGCATAGCGCGCTGCTGCGTCATGCGAGGGAAATTCATCGTGGAAACGCATCACACGGTCGGTGGACGCGCTACCGCGGCCGCTGGCAATGGAGACCTGTGCGGCAAACTGCCCACATGGTAGTTGACGGGGGCAGGCTGCGATGCGGTATTTACCCATTGTGATGGGCGTTTGTTTTGTAGTTGTAGTAAAAATCATTAAAAAGTTAACTGGGCGGGAGCAGTTTGGCTCATAGCGCCCGAAAGCAAAATTGGCATGCCCTCATGCCGAGGTACCCATCCAATCATCCTGACGGCCCGTTCACTTGAAACGGAGAGTCCGGGTACGCGCCATAGCAGGGGCGCCGTATACAGAGGGGAAAAGCCACTACGCCGTGAGATGGGTAGCGTGAACGCTATTGAGGGGCTGGACTGGCAACCCCTCTGCCGGGGGTGTTTGCGTCCCTGCACAGATGCGGGGATGCGGCCAATCGCCAAAAGCGAACCCGTAAATGTAACACGTCTGCGAAAAACGCGTCAGGCGACCGCTTTTCTGGAGGCTGCAGCCACCTTCTTCACCGCCATGGTTTTTTTGGGTGGCGTCGCTTGGATGCCGTGTCCGGTCTTGCGCGCTGCCAGAGCCAGTTGCCGTACGCGTTCAATGTCGGCGTCACTGAACGGGCCGTTCACACCCGAAATGGCGGCCAGTTTCATGCCGTGCTTCAAGCCCATCTGATAGATCTCGCGCACTTTCTCCCACTCAATGGCGCGGCCCACGGTGAAGTTCTCAAACCGGCCTTCCAGCGCCAGCACAATCGTTTCGGCCAGGCAGGCATAGGCTACCCCCTTGGGCAGACCGATGTTTTTCATGTGCACATCGCCCGGCAACTGAATCTCACCGGATTCGATCACCAACACATCGGGCCGCTTGGCCACTTCTGAAGGCGGCAGGTCCAGAGGGCGCGCCACGTCGGTGATCACGCATCCCGGTTTTACCTTCATGATGTCCAGCACTTTTTTCCCTGCGCCGGATGTGGCAGTAACAATCATGTCCATCTCGGCAATGTCCCTGTCCGCGTGCGCCGACAGGAAAACTTTGACGTCGGGGGACTCTTTCAATATGGATTCCTTCAACGCCAGCAACTTGGCCGCTTCGGGCGACACCAGGTACACCTCTTGCGCCACGCGGGCCATGAGCCGGGCACATACCGAGCCAATGGCGCCCGTAGCACCCACCACCATAGCCTTGAACTTGACACGCCCCTTGCCCTTGGGAGCGGGGAGCAGGCGCATGCGCAGGAGGGCATCGTGTGCGGCCCAGAGCGCGCCTGAGGCGCTGTAGCTGTTGCCGGTCGTGATGGGCAGCGGCGAGCGTTTGGCCACGGTGACCCCGGCATCCCCGACCACCTTGGTAAATGCACCCAGCCCCATGATCTGTGCACCCAGACGCTGGGCCATGGCCGCCGCGTCCAGCAGGCGACGGTAAGTGAACTCGGGGTCGTGGGACATGATCTCCCTGGGTGTGCCGCCTACCGAAATCAGCCAGCCTTCCGCCTCGACGCCGGTAGGCGACTTGATTCCTGTGACCCGTGAGTACACAAAAGGGGGGGCATAGGCCAGCACCTTTTCCAGCGAGTTCATGAACACAGGCGGCGACACCTGCGACAGCAACTCAATGGGTTTGACCTGTTTGAAATACTCCTGCGACAGCGGGTGAATCACGAACGCGAAGCGGTTGACCCGGTGAAAACCATTGGGGTGGATGATGCGCGGTTCGGACTGCAGCCCCGTGATGATTTCCAGATAGTCGTCCTCCAGAATGTCTTGCGGTTTCTTGCCCGTCGCGGCAATGATCATGGCGTCCAGCAGGTTGGCCCCCAGCACATGGCCGTGCATAAAGGGCGATCCGTCGATGATGGTGGCCACGCCCTTGTCCCGCAACTGGGCAACACGCTCCTCATTCACGGTCGAGGTAATGATGGTTTTTCCCGCCAGCTCTTCCAGGCCAAAGTCGTCCAGCTCATGCACTGGCGCCACAATGACGGACGCTTTCTGCATGGCTTTGCGCAGCACAAAGCGGGTCCACTCCTTGACCGGACCGGATGCCATGGCCGATGGCAGGGTCCAGTCCTTGACATAGTGCGCGCCGGTGGCGTAAAGGTTCAACGCATCCAGTGTGGTGAGCATTTTGGGCACGCCCAACTGCAGAAGCGGGTCGGCAAACTGCAAGTTACTGGAGTACTCCGCCATGGCGAGCGCCAGCTTGTAGTCCGTCATGCCCGAAAAAAACAGGACCCGCGCATTGGTAAAGAAATGCCCCAGCTGCGTCTGGGCATGGCGCACCGCCCACTCCTGAAAAATATCGCCCAAGCGCCCACCGGTGGTAACCGGCACATGCGTGGCTACGGCTTTGAGGCGTGCGCTGTCCTTTTCAATAAAGCGGCGCGAACCCACCTTGTAGCTGTCCTTGAGCACTCCCAAGCCGATGGCTGCAGCCCTTTTGTCCCACAGCCTGATCTGCTTGACGGCTGTCGCCGTGCTGCCATCGGTGCCGATGCGGCGCACATGCAGCTTTTCGCCAAGCAAGTCGGTAGTGAAATCAAAATTCTGGCTGCTGGAGCCCAGGCTGATGCTGACAACTTGTTTCATGGCGGTCTGACAAAAGGTTGAACGGACGAAGAGGTGAAAGGACGCAACAATTGCCAGTATCCTGGCAGAAAATTGACTCTGTCAACCTCGATTTACGCAAGAAAGCGCTACTTCAACCACCCGAAAATCAGGGGCCTACCGACCCGACTCAGGTCAGCACAAAGTTCGCATCCGGCAGTGGAGCGGGGGGCGGCGTTTCGCCCAGCATCTCGCGCAGACTGGCGTTGATGCCGGCCACCATGGAGTCCAGGGCCAGGTCATTGGCTGCCAGGCCAAAAGGCTCCTCAATTTCGTCGCTCAAGGCTTCCAGCGCGAAGAAGGTGTAGGACACAAAGGTCACTACCAAAGGCGTCATCAGGCCAATCGTGTCCACCAGTCCGAAGGGCAACAGCGTGCAATACAGGTAGGCGCTGCGGTGCAGGATGACCGAATAAGTAAAGGGCAAGGGCGTGTTGGCAATGCGCTCGCAACTCCCCAGCGCCAGGGAGAGGCCGTCGAGCGAACCTTCCATCTTGTGTGCCAGCGTGGGATCCAGCTGTTGGTTTTGACGGCATTCCTGCAACCACCGGCCCAGCCACAACAACACCAGCGTCGGGGCCGAGCGGGCACCCGCCAGTTGCGTGCGCAGGTCGTCCGGCAGCAAGCCCTCGGTTTGCAGGGTGCTGGCCTGGCCGCGCAACTGGTTGCGCATGGTGGTGGCAAAGCCCACCAGACCCAGTACAAAGGGGCGCACATCACGCCCGGCGGCAATCAAGGTCAGGGCCTGGCGGCTGAGATTGCGCGCCTCCACCAGCACACTGCCCCACTGCTTGCGCGCCTCCCAGTACCGGTCATAGCTGGCATTGATGCGAAACCCCAGAAAAATGGCCAGCGCCACACCCATCAGCGAGAAGGGACTGGAGTTGAGGGTGACCTTCCAGAGAAAAAGCTGACCATGTGCCATGACCACCGCAACGGAGAGCGCAAAGATAAACAGCTGTTGGCCAATGATGCGGTGCACCAGTGAGCCACGGCGCACAAACAGCAGGCGAATCCAGTGGGGGCGGGGGCGAACAATCATGACTTGACCCGCTTCACGGGCACCAGAAACCACAAAAAGGCGAGCACCTGCACCGCCAGCAACACGCCAAACGTGGCCCGAAACGCGTCAGCCCGGACCATTCCGCGGGTGGCAAAGGCATCCACTGCGGCACCAATGCCCCATTGCAAACCAAAAGCACCAATGAACACCATCAGGTTCAGGGCGGTGTTGACCCGGCCCGAAAGCGATATCGGAAATGCCGCCGTCAACTGCGAATACGCAATGTTGCCCAGACTGAATGACAAGCCCAGCAAGGGCCACAGCCAGGCCGGCGGGGCAAGGCCCCAAATGATGGCCAGCTCCACCAGCAGGGCCAGGCCCATGCCGGCCGTCAGCAGCATCATGGGAGTGATGTGGCGACGGGCCAGCCAGCCCGAGCAGGTCGCAACAAACAGAAAGCCCGACAGCATGGCCAGCGCCAGCAGAAACAAAATGCCCGCGGCATCGGCGCGCGTGGCGCCGTTCACCTCCATCAGCCAGGGAACTGCCCAGAGGCCCTGAATGGCCGTAAATCCGCCACCGGTGAGGCAACCTTGCGGGGCAAAACGCCAGAAAACACGGTTGCCGTAGATGCCACCGAGCGTGCGAATCTGCTGGCCGAAGGTCTCGCGATTCGCGCCCCCGGTTTTGTCCGGCACGGTCATCAGAAACCCGGCCGTCAGCACCAGCAGCCCGGCAACCAGAAAGAACACGCCACGCCATCCAAACACCGGCAACGCGGCTGCAACCGGAATGCTGGACGATAGCGCGCCCAGACCACCCGCCACCATGATGGTGGCGGTCAGCGAGGGCAGGCGCTCCGCGGGAAACCACTGGCTGAACGCCTTGAAGCTGGCCATCAAACAGGCTGACACACCCAGCCCGATCAGCGCGCGGGCAATGGCCAGTGTTTCCAGCGTTGTGCCGACGGCGAACAGGGCGCACCCTGCGGCAGCCACCAACAAGAGTACTGCTTCCACGCGGCGCGGGCCAAAACGGTCCAGCAGCAGACCCAGCGGCAATTGAAAGAGACCAAAGACCAGGAGATAAGCGGAGGTAAGCAAGCCCAGCCCGGCGGCGGTGATGCTGAGCTCCTGCATCAGCTCGGGCGCTATGACCGCATTGACGCTGCGCAGTCCATAAGACAAAAAATAGCCGGCAGCGTAGGCCGGCACCAGTCGAAACCAGAGACGCAGAGAGTCATTCATTGCGACGATTGTCGCGGATGCCGGACGACAGCAATTTCAGCGCGGCCCCAAGTCCTCGGCTTTCAGATCCGAAAAAACATCGCGCAGGTCGAATTCCCTCGCGGGTTCGGCTTTAGCGGCAGTCGCAGCCGTTGGAGGCATGGGTTTGAGCCGTGCAGCCGGGGCGGCTTTGCGGTCCTGGCTGCTGGCGTCTTTCTGCGCCCACTCTTCCGAAGGGGGCATGGCGGGAAACGGGCATTCGCAATCTTCCGCGAACTTCCAGACCCACTCAAACGTTGAGTGGTCCTCATGGGGCTCATACCGGTCCAGACACAGCGCCAGCTGCTTCTCAAAAGCGACCGCGTAGCGCAGCAGGTGGCCACTCCATTTCCTGATCACCAGATGAACCTGAATGCGCTCGCCACCGCCCGCTGCCGGTATGTAGATAACCTTGCAATCGAGCCACTTCATCGGCACACCGGTAATGCGCATCGTGTCCTTGAATGCCACCCGCACCAGTTCCCGCCGAATATCGGTGGTGGCCAGGCTGGAATTGCCCGTGCTGTTCAACGCGCTATTGGCAAACTGCGACGGCGACGGCTCTTTACGGGACCGGGAAAACTTGAACATGAATACCCTTTGTCGATTAACTTTGTGTTTTTTCGAGTACGGGCACAACGTTAAGGGGCATCGGCAAGCCTGTCCATCACCCGTTTGGGTGAATTTGTCATAAAAGGTGTCCGGTTTTCACCAAAATGAGGCAGCCTTCACGGCTAAAGGGCTGGTGCTGGCTGAGATGGGGGCTGCGAATCCAGCTGCCTGCCGGGTAGTTGCCGTATTCGTCCGAAAAAACACCCTCCACGACGAGTATCTCTTCACCACCAAAATGCCGGTGCGGGTTAAAAAACGTGCCGGGGGCCCAACGCACCATCGCCGTGTGCTGGGTGCCAAACTCGCTCAGCGGCAACACGGTCAACCCCTGCACCATTCCCTGAAACCAGGTCGCGGTCCGGGTGTTGATGACCACGCGTTCGTTATCCTGGGGGTCCAGATGCCGCAATTTGACAAACAAGATGCAGCCGTCTTTTGAAAAAGGTGCGTGGCTGGAACCCGGCGGGTTCTTGATGTAGGTGCCAGGGCCGTAATCGCCCGCTTCGTCGCTCAGCGTGCCGTCCATCACAAAAATCTCTTCCCCCAGCGCATGCAAGTGGGAATCGAACTGCGCCCCCGGTTCGTAGCGAACGACCGAAGTGGCGCGTGCCACCTCATCGCCGTTGCGCGCCAGCAGGCGGCGCTGCACCAGCGGTGAGGGCGATGGTTGCCAAGGCATCTGCGCGTTATCGACCACGCAGCGCAGTGAAAAATCGTCGTTGAGAATCATATTGGTAACTGTGGCAGCTTCAGGTTTTTGACAATTTTCCCGCAGGCCGTGTTTGGCTGCCTTGCTCCGGACAGAAACCCTGCAAACCGGTGTGCCTCAGCAGCCAATCACCTTGAACTCCACCCGGCGATCAAGGGCGTCAGAGGCGTTGTCCCGCCCGGTGCCCACCATCGTCTGGCGCGAACCCATGCCGGCAGCGATCGTTCGCTGGGCAAGTGACGGCGCGCTGGCTTCCAGCAGCCCCTTCACATATTCCGCGCGCAACTGCGAAAGCCGCTCATTGAGCGGCTCCGGGCCGGTGGGGCTGGTGTGGCCGCTGACCTCCAGACACGCCTTCGTGGCTGCGGCCCGCGTGCCAATGGACCGGATCCACACGGAGTACGGCCCCGTCAACTTCGGGTCGGCGGCAAAAGCGGTGGAACCCGGGCGAAACAGGAACTTCACCGCCAGCCGCTGGTGCGCCAGACCGTAATCAACAATCTTCCCGAACGCGGCGTCGGCCTTGTCGCGGTTTCCCAGCTTCCAGTGGGCCAGATAAATGCCGTTGTACACCCGAAACTGGTCACCCGCGCTGGTGCGCTGTGCGCCGGCGTAGAGGTCGAGCGACTCCTGGTACCGCCCTGCTTCATACGCCTCGATGGCGTCGGACACCAGCGCTGCCGCGACGATGCGCTCGATGTACATCGGGTTGATCGGGTCGCCTGCCTTCGTGCCCTGGCAGGTGCGGATATAGCCCAGCGTTGCCGGGTCTTCCGTCCAGGCCGGTGCATCGCGGTAGTAGGCCAACGGTGTCGTGTCCACGCCGTCGGTTTGAGAAAAAGCCAGGCCTTTGCTGACGAGCTTGCCGGTTTTCAGGTCCGCCAGCGCAAAACAGATGCGGTAAGCCTCGCGCGCGCCTGCGGTCTGCCGCTGCGCGTTCACGCCCGTGAACGTGCCAATCAGAACCAGCGGACTGCGCGCAACATTGGCCGCAGAAAACGGCTGAACCTCGTACTGCGGATACTGCGCGCGGATCAGCGCCGCAAGCCGCTCGCCCATCGCCCGTGTGGCCGTTGACTGCGCTCCGGTCATGCCATCCACCAGCGGATCGATCACCACGGCATAGCGGGGCTTGGCCGCCGTACCGTCTGGCGCCAGCTGTGCGTTCTTCAGCAGGGTGGTTGCGGCACTGAGCACCGCCTGGTCGTAAGACAGCGTTGGTGGTGGTGGCGGTGGTGGTGCCGGTTGCACGGCAACGGGTGCGACCGGGGCTGCCGCTGCCGAGAGCGCCACCGAGGGCGCGGGCGGTGCCATCGATACCAGCGGCCCCTGCAAACCGCTGCATGCACTCAAAACAACCGCCGCGACCAGGCTGGCCCACGGGAAACGGACGGGACGGCAATAAGGGGTTTTCATGGCTGGCACTCCTTGCGAAGAAACAACTGCGACTCGCTGGACAAGGCCTCGCCCAGCGCCACCCGCTCCGTCAAAGCGGCGCAGCGGGCATCCACAGCGGATGTTTTCAGGGGCGGCTTATTGACACCCGCCTGCGTATGTTTTTCAGGCGGTTTCACGGGATCACCACGGGGCACCGGCGCCACTACCGACTCTGTGGCAGGCTTGGCGGCGGAAGCAGGAGGGAGAGAAGCCGGCAGCCCAGCCGCCGGGGCAACCGACGGTGTTGGCGTCACGCGGCGTTGCGATGCACCCCAATAGACGCCCGCAGCGACTGACACGGCCAACGCCACCGCGCCCCACGGCAACAGGCGGAGGGCTTTTGTCGCAGACGGCTGTGATTCGCGGTACGGCGGTGCCTTGGAATCAACCGGGTCAATGTATGGGGGAATTTCGTCGGGTTGCAGTGTCGACGCTGTCGCTTGCGACAGTGGCGCACCGGGCTTGCCAATCATGCGTTCAAGGTCTTCTATCAAGCGCTGCAGGCCGATGAAATCGCGCGAGCCATCCCAGTCAACCAGGTCGGCGGCCTGAATCTCGCGAAACCCGGCGGGCGGGCGCACCCGTTCGATCGACACGGGCACCAGTCGGCCCAGGTTTCGCCCCTCAGCGGCCTCTTCGGACACCCATTCACTTTCCACCGAGTGGGTGGACCAGAGCACCACCATGCAGCGCATGCCCTTCAACTCTTTGTCCAGCACGCTGCGCCAGGTCTGCCCCGCCGGAATTCGGCGGTCCCACCACACAGACCAGCCCACCGACTTGAGCATGTCAGCGAGGCGACTCACCGCGTCGCGGTCCTTCTCGGTGTAGCTCATGAAGATGTCTGCCATGACACGCCTCAACGTCTGGGGAAAATCATCTTACTCCGCTGCTCCGGGTTGTGTCGAGCAGGCAATTGTTCCGGCAGTAGCAAGGTGGCCTTGATTTGCCTTGTTTAGTGACAAATAGACCTCTAGCCCCCGTGGAATATGCGCAAGCAGCTATTGAAATAGTAGCAATTTGCGTTCGCCGGTACTTAAACCAGGAACCCGAAACGGCGCGCGTGCCATTCCAGAAATGCAGGGGCAGGACCGAATCGCTCCGGGGAGCG
>JBBRYR010000024.1:0-47662 GCA_038237415.1 Burkholderiales bacterium | reverse complement strand
GGCACCAACCGTACGACCGCCTTCGCGGATCGCAAAGCGCAGGCCTTCTTCCATGGCGATCGGGTTGATCAGCTTCACAGTGATCGACACGTTATCACCCGGCATCACCATCTCTTTGCCTTCTGGCAACTCGATCGCTCCGGTCACGTCCGTGGTACGGAAGTAGAACTGGGGGCGGTAGTTGTTGAAGAAAGGCGTGTGACGGCCACCTTCGTCTTTGGACAAGACATAAATCTCGCCCGTGAAGTGGGTGTGGGGCTTGATGGAGTTGGGCTTGCACAGCACTTGGCCGCGCTGCACATCTTCACGCTTGGTGCCGCGCAGCAAGATGCCGACGTTGTCGCCTGCTTGACCTTGGTCGAGCAGTTTGCGAAACATTTCGACGCCGGTGCAGATGGTTTTCTGGGTGTCAGAGATACCGACGATTTCGATCTCTTCGCCGACTTTGACAATACCGCGTTCGATACGGCCGGTCACCACGGTGCCACGACCCGAGATCGAGAACACGTCTTCCACGGGCATCAGGAATGCGCCATCCACTGCACGCTCAGGCATGGGGATGTAGGTGTCGAGTGCGTCAGCCAGCTTCATGATGGCTTCTTCACCCAAGGGACCCTTGTCACCTTCGAGGGCGAGCTTGGCGCTGCCGTGGATGATGGGGGTGGAGTCACCAGGGAAATCGTATTTGTCGAGCAGCTCGCGAACTTCCATTTCAACGAGTTCGAGCAATTCGGCGTCATCCACCATGTCGCACTTGTTCAGGAATACGATGATGTAAGGCACGCCAACCTGGCGAGCCAGCAGGATGTGCTCGCGGGTCTGGGGCATAGGGCCGTCCGCTGCAGAGCAAACCAGGATCGCGCCGTCCATTTGGGCAGCACCGGTGATCATGTTTTTCACATAGTCAGCGTGTCCTGGGCAGTCAACGTGGGCGTAATGGCGGTTGGCCGTTTCGTATTCCACGTGGGCGGTGTTGATCGTGATGCCGCGGGCTTTTTCTTCCGGTGCTGCGTCGATCTGGTCGTAAGCACGGGCAGTGCCGCCGAATTTGGCCGCCAACACGGAAGTGATGGCTGCGGTCAGCGTGGTTTTGCCGTGGTCAACGTGGCCAATAGTGCCTACGTTAACGTGGGGCTTGGTACGCGTGAATTTTTCTTTTCCCATTTTTCAATTCTCCAAAAGAGCATTTCCCGTGTGTTGATTTAATGTTTGCACGATATTGCTGGTTCGCCCCGCACGGGAACAGGGCGGCACACCGTCGCAGACAATTCTGTTTACTTGGCGCGTGCAGACATGATGGCTTCAGACACGTTACGCGGAGCTTCCGTGTAGTGCTTGAATTCCATCGTGTAGGTCGCACGGCCTTGCGACATTGAGCGCAGGGTCGTGGAGTAGCCAAACATTTCAGACAATGGAACTTCAGCCTTGATGGCCTTGCCGCCACCAACCATGTCTTCCATACCCTGAACCATACCGCGACGCGAGGCCAGATCGCCCATCACGTTACCAGCGTAGTCTTCTGGAGTCTCCACCTCAACGGCCATCATGGGCTCAAGAATAACGGGGCCGGCTTTACGGCAACCTTCTTTGAAGCCAAAAATAGCAGCCATCTTGAACGCCAATTCGTTGGAGTCCACATCGTGGTACGAACCGAAGTGCAGAGTAACCTTGACGTCGACGACAGGATAGCCAGCCAAGACACCTTGCGTAACCGCCTCGTTGATACCTTTTTCAACCGCAGGAATATATTCCCGTGGCACGGTACCACCCTTGATGGCGTCAACGAACTCAATGCCCTTGCCTTGCTCGTTGGGCTCAATCTTGAGCACCACGTGTCCATACTGGCCTTTACCGCCAGACTGACGCACGAACTTGCCTTCGGCATCTTCAACCGTCTTGCGAATGGTTTCGCGGTAAGCGACTTGGGGCTTGCCCACGAGCGCCTCGACACCGAATTCGCGCTTCATACGGTCAACAATAATTTCCAGATGCAACTCGCCCATACCGGCAATCAGCGTTTGACCAGACTCTTCGTCGGTCTTGACGCGGAAAGAAGGATCTTCCTGCGCCAGACGCTGCAAAGCAATGCCCATCTTTTCCTGGTCAACCTTGGTCTTGGGTTCCACGGCCTGGGTGATCACGGGCTCAGGGAAAATCATGCGTTCCAGCGTGATAAGCGCTGTTGGATCGCAAAGGGTTTCACCGGTGGTGACGTCTTTCAAGCCCACGCATGCAGCAATGTCGCCTGCACGAATTTCACTGACTTCTTCCCGGTTGTTGGCGTGCATTTGCACGATACGTCCGATACGCTCTTTTTTGCCACGGATCGGGTTGTAAACGCTGTCACCCTTCTGCAGAACGCCGGAATACACGCGCACAAAAGTCAACTGACCCACAAACGGATCGGTCATCAGCTTGAATGCCAATGCGGAGAATTTCTCGGAGTCGTCCGCTTGGCGAACCACGGGCTGGTCATCTTCGTCCAGACCCTTGACTGGAGGGATGTCAACGGGCGATGGCATGAATTCAATCACCGCATCCAGCATACGCTGAACACCCTTGTTCTTGAACGCAGAGCCACAGTACATCGGCTGGATTTCACTGGCGATGGTGCGGGTACGGATGCCGAACTTGATTTCTTCTTCGGACAAGTCGCCTTCTTCAAGGTACTTGTTCATCAGCTCTTCAGACGCTTCAGCCGCGGCTTCCACCATCTTTTCGCGCCATTCCTTGGCCAGCTCGACGAGCTCCGCAGGAATTTCCTTGTAGTCAAACAGCATGCCTTGCGACGCCTCATCCCAGATGATGGCTTTCATCTTGATCAGATCCACCACGCCGGTGAAATTCTCTTCAGCGCCGATTGGGATCACCATTGGCACGGGACTAGCCTTCAGACGCAGTTTCATCTGGTCAACGACCTTGAAGAAATTCGCGCCCGTGCGGTCCATCTTGTTGACAAATGCCAAACGTGGCACTTTGTATTTATTGGCTTGGCGCCAGACAGTCTCCGACTGTGGCTGTACGCCGCCCACGGCACAGTACACCATGCAGGCACCGTCCAGCACGCGCATGGAGCGCTCAACTTCAATCGTGAAGTCAACGTGTCCCGGGGTGTCGATGATGTTGATGCGGTGCTCAGGCAGGGACTTGTCCATGCCCTTCCAGAAACAGGTAGTCGCAGCAGAAGTGATCGTGATACCACGCTCTTGCTCTTGCTCCATCCAATCCATGGTGGCCGCGCCATCGTGCACTTCACCAATTTTGTGGTTCACGCCGGTATAAAAAAGAACGCGCTCGGTGGTGGTAGTCTTACCAGCGTCAATGTGAGCCGAAATACCGATATTGCGGTAGCGCTCAATGGGGGTATGGCGAGCCATGATGGATCCTTAGATGGTGTATGTTCTGATTGCCAGAACGCAAAGCCTCGGGGGCTTCACGATCCTGACGGGCGGGGCCTTTGTGGAGCCCACGCCGGTACCGCATTTAGAAGCGGAAGTGGGAGAAGGCCTTGTTGGCTTCTGCCATGCGGTGAACTTCATCACGCTTTTTCATGGCGCCGCCACGGCCTTCAGTAGCCTCCAGCAACTCATTAGCCAGACGCTGAGCCATGGACTTCTCGCCACGCTTGCGAGCGGCTTCCTTGATCCAGCGCATGGACAAAGCCAGGCGACGGACGGGACGCACTTCAACGGGCACCTGGTAGTTGGCACCACCCACGCGGCGGGACTTCACTTCCACCATGGGCTTGACGTTGTTGATAGCAACCGTAAAGGCCTCAACAGGGTCTTTATCAGGATGCTTTTTCTCAATCAGTTCCAGAGCACCGTAAATGATGCGCTCTGCAACTGCTTTTTTGCCGCCTTCCATGATCACGTTCATGAATTTGGACAGCTCGATATTGCCGAACTTAGGATCCGGCAGGATTTCACGTTTAGGGACTTCGCGACGACGTGGCATTTTTTCACCTCATATTGCTTCAGTTGGCATCTTTTCAGACACCGCGAGAGTTACTAAAAACCCCCACTTACTCGACCCACACAGACAATTCCGCGCTTCGGGTCACTACGCCGATTCACCGCGCCACGCGGGAAACAGCACCGATTGATCTCAACAAACCAGGGCTTATTTGGCCTTTGGCTTCTTTGCACCGTACTTGGAGCGCGACTGCTTGCGGTCTTTCACGCCTTGCAAGTCGAGCGAACCACGAACGATGTGGTAACGCACACCAGGCAGATCCTTGACACGACCGCCACGAACCAGCACCACGCTGTGTTCCTGCAGGTTGTGGCCTTCACCGCCGATGTAGGAGATGACCTCAAAACCGTTGGTCAAGCGCACTTTGGCAACTTTACGCAGAGCGGAATTGGGCTTTTTAGGCGTTGTGGTGTACACACGGGTGCACACACCACGACGCTGCGGAGAGTTCTGCATAGCAGGGCTCTTCGACTTGATCGTCTCGACCTCACGGCCTTGACGCACTAGTTGATTGATGGTTGGCATGTAAAAACGTCCCTAAACGTTTGATATCTAAAACGAAAACGTGAATCCCCTCGGAAATTCCGAAAAGCCTTCTAATGTATCAGATCAAGGGTTTCCCCGCAATACCGGTCGCAGGAGCAGCTGATTTCCGGTGATCAGCGGATCCACAAGCGCAGAGCGTCCCAGGCCCGACCCACAATGCCGGCCTGCTCCACCGCCTCCAGTGCCAGCAGTGGCACTTCCGCAACGGTCTGCTCACCCGACAGCACCTTCAGGGTGCCCAGCTGCTGACCCTTGGAAAGGGGTGCCACCAAAGGCTCGGATCGCACCACCTGGGTTTTGAGTTTTCCAGCGCTACCGGCAGGCACTGCCACCACAATGGCCTGAGGCCGCCCGAGCTTGACCACGGACGAGGCCCCCTTCCAGACGCTTGGAGTGATGACTGCCTGCCCTGCGTCAAACAGTTTTACCGCTTCAAAAGCGGTAAAACCCCAGTTGAGCAATTTCTGGGATTCATTGGCGCGGGCGTTTTCGTTGGCCGTTCCCAACACGATTGACAGCAGGCGACGGGTGCCGCCTACCGTGGGCGAGCCGGCGGGCGCGCCAGCTGCGGCCAAGTTGGGGAATTCGCGTTTGGCCGTTGCGACCATGCAATAGCCTGCAGCTTCGGTAAACCCGGTTTTCAAACCGTCCACTGTGGGGTCACGAAACAACAGCAGGTTGCGATTGCTGTCGTTGGCCGCCGGCGTGCCGGGATAGCGGTATTTCTTGATGGCGTAAAAACCGACGTAGTCGGGAAAGTCGGCCATCAGGCGGGTGGCAAGGATGCTCAAGTCACGCGCCGTGGTGGTGTGACCCGCTTCGGTCAACCCTTCGGGATTCCGGTAGCCCGTGGATTTCATGCCCAGAACCTTCGCCTGGTCGTTCATCATCTGCACAAAGCGCTCGGCAGAGCCCCCCACACCTTCGGCCAGAGCCATGGTGGCGTCGTTGCCGGACTGCACGATCATTCCCTTGATCAGGTCTTCGACAGGCACCTGCATTTTGGGGTCAATGAACATGCGCGAACCGGGCATCTTCCACGCACGCTCGCTGACTGGAAGGGTTTGCTTCAGATCCAGCTTCTTGCTGCGCAAGGCATCGAACACCAGATACGCCGACATCAGCTTGGTCAGCGATGCAGGCTCCACCGGCATATCCATATCCTTGGAAGCCAGAATCTGGTTGGCAGTTACGTCCAGTAGCAGATAGGCGCGTGCGGCAATTTCCGGTGGCTGCGGGGCTTGGGCAGCCACCGGAAAACAGACGGTGGCCATTAGGGCTGCAAAAAATGATTTCATGGGTTGGGGGTAGTCGCCGATCACTTTGAGGGGATCGGCTGGGGGCAAGCGGATGGGCTAAGAAGAAGAGAGTGATCGTGCATTCAGGTGGCGCACCACCAGACTGCGCAAAAGGGGCAATTGTCCATGAAAGAAGTGGGCGACACCAGGAATTACCGTGACAGGCAGTATTTGCGGGCGCGCCCAGTTGAGAACGTCGATCAGGGGCACCGTGTCATCGAGCTCTCCATGCAGCACCAGCGTGCGCTCGTGCAATGCGGGCGGAACCGGTGCCACCTCAAACCGGGTTGCAGCCGTGCCTACCAGGATCAACTGGTGGGGCGCGCGCTCAGCCCCGAGCGCAGCAGGCGCGTGGCTGGTCACAAATGCACCAAACGAAAAGCCGGCCAGCGCCAAGGGAACCGTCCCATCCGCCGTGCTGTGCGCAACGACGGCCAGCAAGTCCTGCAACTCGCCGCGCCCTGCGTCGTGAACGCCTTCAGTGGCACCGACACCGCGAAAATTGAACCGCACCGCACGCCAGCCGCACTGCACAAAGGCACGCGCGAGGGTTTGCACCACTTTGTTGTCCATGGTGCCGCCAAACAGGGGGTGCGGGTGGGCAATCACCGCAACACCTTGCGCAGTTGCCCCCTGTGCAAGAGCAGGCGCATCTTCCAGTGCCTCAATAGTGCCAGCCGGGCCCTCAATGGTGAACTTGCGCGTCTGGGAATTCATGAACTAGCGGCCGACATTGGCTGGCGTCAGCAAACGCTCCACCACGGTGCCGTTCTTCAAATGGGATTCGACGATCTCATCAATATCTTCTTCATCGACATAGGTGTACCAGACACCTTCGGGGTAGACGACTGCAATGGGACCTCCGGCGCAGCGGTCCAGGCAACCGGCCTTGTTCACGCGCACCTGGCCGGGACCTGCCAGACCCGCCTCCCGGACACGCTGCTTGCAGCGGTCGAACCCCTCTTGCGCACGGTGCTGGGAGCATGACTCTTCGCCGTTCTTGCGCTCGTTGAGGCAGAAAAAGATATGTCGCTCGTAGTACTGGGAAATCTGGGGGAGTTTTTCGGTCATGGGGGGATTTTAGTTTTTTGCATCACGGACCCAGATGAGCGACAGGACGTAGACCAGCGCAGCGTAGGGCCACAGCCAGCCCAGCCACTGGGCCAAGCCATGGAAACGGATGAATCTTCCCTGTTCCCATGCCTGAAGAGTCTGGGCAAAGTAAGGACTCTCGGGAGCCTGATTCAAAACACTCAAATAGATCCCCAAGGCCAGCAGCAACAGGGCGGCACTCGTCCGCCAAGGTACAAAAGCCGTTGCTACAGCCAACACAGTGGCCCCAGCCATACCGATTTGCGCAGGTAAACCCAGCCAGGCCCAGGCATGTGCAGGCCCCCAGCTCAGCGCCGCAGACAGTGCGCTGACCGCAAGACCCACAGCAAGCGTCATGAGCACAAACAGCACACGCCGAAAGGGTGTCCGGATGACGCAAAATCCCAGCAGGCAGGGGATAAGCAATCCGAGCAGAACGCACACCATCTCGGCACCGGGGACCAGGGGCTCCAAAGCCATATTGTGCGCAGGAAGCCACTCCAGAAAGGGCGTTCCCTCCAGTTGGGCGCCCAGCGCTTCTTCAAGGCGCTCCAGAACCTGCCCCAGCCCAAACGGCACGGCAGCCGGAAACAGCAGGGCCAATGGCCAGGTGGCCAGCAGCACAATGCCACCTCGAGAATGCGGCACGAACCAGCGCGCCCGAATCCGGCTCCAGCGGTCTACGGCCCCCAGTTTCTCCAGCATCAGTGCAGAGACTGCACCTACACTGGCCCCCAGGGAATTGAGCAACAAGTCTTCCCGGGACGAAACCCGCACCGGCAGGTAGCTTTGCAGGCCTTCCATGACCAGGGACAGCAGAGCACCCGCCAAGGCAGCCAACAGGATGGCATGGCGCACCCGACGGGTTCGCAGCGCGCTGAGCGCGAGTAGTCCGCCCAGCGGTACATAGCCCGCGACGTTGATGGCCACATCAAAGCCGGTCCAGTAGCGGGGCCAGGGGCCGGTCAAAAAAGACCAAGGCTCGATACCCTGGTCACGCCAATCCGTAAACGGATACAGGCTGGCATACACAATGAGGCCCACATACATGAGGGCCAGTGGCCAAGCCGCCGTTTTGTGCATCGCGGCTCTTTCAGAAGGGTTTGACCACCACCAAAATGACGGCCGCCACCAGCATCAATACCGGAATTTCATTGAACCAGCGAAACCACACGTGGCTGCGGGCTATGGCATGGACTTCGAATTTTTTCAACATGACGCCGCAGGCATGGTGGTATCCCAGCGCCAGCACCACCACGCCCAACTTCGCGTGCAGCCAGCCGTTGCCAGGGCCGCTGCCGATGCCATAACCCAGCCACAGCCAAAGACCCAGCCCCACGGCAGGCACCGCCAAAATGGTGGTGAAACGCAACAGCTTGCGTGCCATCAGCAGCAGGCGCGCGCGTTCGGCGTCTGATCCGGCAGGAACCATCGCCAGATTGACATAGATGCGCGGAAGATAAAACAGACCCGCAAACCAACTGGCGACGAAAACGATGTGGAATGATTTGACCCAAAGCATGCCGGCAGTTTAGGCCAAAAAAAACCCCAGCACAGGGCTGGGGTGGTAAGCCTATTTGCTGTCACACATCAAGGCTCCGCTCAGGGAGGAAAAGCGGAAGGCAGCAAGCTACCCGGAGAGGAATTTAACAAAGTTACGGCAGGCTGACAAGAAGTTTTAAGTAAAAAAACATAAATATTATTTGCGACTTATTCTTTAAGAGCACATGGATGGATGCGCCAGCGACCCGACGATATTGAAATCAGGCACAATTTTCCCCATGACTCCCTATGCACCCTACCCCCTTGGTCGCCCCCGCCGCCTGCGCCGCGACAGCTTTACCCGCAACCTCGTGCGCGAAAACACGCTCACCGCCCACGACCTGATTTACCCGGTGTTCGTGGTGGACGGCCAGGGCCAGCGCGTGCCCATTGGTTCGATGCCCGGCGTGGAGCGCCTTAGCCTGGACCTGCTGCTGCCGGTGGCAGAAGACTGCGTGAAGCTGGGAATCCCGGTGATGGCCCTGTTTCCGGTGGTTGACCAGTCGCTCAAAACATACGACGGCAAGGAAGCCATGAACCCTGATGGTCTGGTGCCCCGGGTCGTGCGGGCGCTGAAAAAGGAATTTCCCGACCTGGGCGTGATGACCGATGTGGCGCTGGACCCGTTTACCAGCCACGGCCAGGACGGCCTGCCCGACACCCGTCCCGAGGAAAACGGCTACATCCTGAACGACGAAACCATCGCCGTGCTGGTGCAGCAGGCGCTGACCCAGGCCGACGCCGGCGTAGACATCGTCGCCCCCAGCGACATGATGGACGGCCGCATTGGTGCCATCCGCGCCGCGCTGGAAGCCAAGGGCCACATCCACACCCGCATCATGGCCTACAGCGCCAAGTACGCCAGCGCGTTTTACGGCCCGTTCCGCGATGCCGTGGGCTCGGCCAGCAACCTGGGCAAAAGCAACAAAAAGGTCTACCAGATGGACCCCGCCAACATCAACGAAGCCCTGCGGGAAGTGGCGCTGGACATTGCCGAAGGTGCCGACATGGTGATGGTCAAGCCCGGCATGCCGTATCTGGACGTGGTGCGCCGCGTCAAGGACGAGTTCAGGATTCCCACCTTCGCCTACCAGGTGAGCGGCGAATACGCCATGCTGAAGGCCGCGGCGCAAAACGGCTGGCTTGACCACGATGCGGTCATGATGGAAAGCCTGCTGGCCTTCAAGCGCGCCGGAGCCGATGGTGTGCTCACCTACTTTGCCCGTGACGCCGCCCGGCTGCTATAGAAATAATAGCTGCTTGCGCAGTATGTACGGGGGCTAGAGGCCTTTTTTACACCTAAACCCCAGAGATTCCATGCGCATCTTCAACATCCAGACCAGCAGTGTGACCGAAACCCAGGACCTGGAGGCGCTGACCCAAGGCGGCCTGCCAGCCCACGGCTTTGTGTGGATCGCCTTCGCGCGGCGCGAGTTTGAAGTGCTGCAAACCCAGGTGCAGGCGATGCTGCAAACCCTGTGTGGCCAGCAGCTGGTGGATCTGCATATCTCCGACCTCATCAACAACCAGTTGCCCTCGCACTACGACTACACATCGCAATACGATGTGCTGGTGTTCCGCCGGCTCGCCGCCGGCAACAGCCCCACCGATCTGGAAAACCCCGGCCAGCCCCTGCACCACGCGCCACAGCGGGGCGGTCCGCCAATTTTGCGACGCATTGACACCAGCCCGGTGGGCTTTGCCGTCTTTGACCGCATGTTGCTCACGGTGCACCCCACCGACTGCACCGTGCGTGATGTCTATGCCGCCAAACTCTTGCAAGCCGCCACCGTCGAATCCCGGGCGGCGGGCGCGCGCATGCCGGCCAGCCCGGCCGATTTGATGTTGCGCATCGTCAACCAGATGGTGGATGGCTTTCTGGAATTACGCCGCGAACTCACCCACCAGCTGGACCACTGGCAAACGGAACTGATCAACCCCAAAACCCGTTTCAACAACTGGGGCGCGCTGCTGGAAGCCCGGCTCTCGCTGCACCACCTGGACGAAATCTGCGAAGACCAGCGGGCCTCCCTTCAGGACTGGACCGAGGCCCTGAAAACCTGGCCCGACGCCGATACGCCGGCCGGCCAGCGCGAGCGCGATTTGCTGCAGGTGCGCAGCCGTGATGTGCTGGAGCACATTGAGCGCGTGGTGCACCATGTTCGCCGGCTGGAGCAAAGCGCCGAAACGGCAGTGCAGATGCACTTCAGCGTGCAGGGCAGCCGCACCAACGAGATCATGCGCACGCTCACCGTGCTGACCGCCATCTTTTTGCCGCTGAACCTGATTACCGGCTTCTTCGGCATGAACTTTGACGCCTTGCCCTTGATACACCAGCAGACCGGTCTGTGGATTGCCATGGGTTTTATGGCGGTGATTGCATCGGGGCTGATAGTGCTGTTCTGGCGCAAACGCTATCTGGCACGCTCCAGCCGGTAGATTCTGTTCATTTTTCCGAAAGCGGCAGGCCAAAGAGAGACGCGCCGTTGTTCCACGCAATTTGCCGGGCCACGTCGGGCGGCAAATCGCCCAGCCAGGTGCGGTAGCCTTTCATCAGGTCATCGTAATACAGCCAACGCTGGTTGACCCAGGTGTCCGAGCCAATCAGGAAGCGGCCTGGGTACTTGAGCAACAGCGTGCGCCACGCGGGGCACAAGCGCTCCGCACCTTGTGCGTCAGCGCAGGTTAAACCCGGGCGGTAGGACAGTTCCCCCATGAGCAGCGGGTACCGGGCCAGCAGCGCATCGACCCGGGCCACCGGCGCCCCGCCAATGCCCGTGTGCGCCCAGATGAGCCGGGTTTTCTGGCCCCTGGAAGGGGTGTTGGCCATCAGCAGGTCGATGGCCACATCGTCCACATGGGCCAGCACGGCCAGGTTCTTTTCCTCGGCAAACACCATCAACTTTTTGGCGACCGCTCCGTTGGCATTGGCACTGTCGTACAGGTGAAACTCGCCTATTCCCTGGTACTTGCCGCTGGCCGTGCCCTTGGCGAATTCGGTTTGCACAAGGTCGTAAATGGACTCATCCCTGAACCAGTTGTCGTAGTCGGCCCGGTTGCGGTACAGGCGGATGAAGGGGACCACCGTGACGTCGCGTGCGGTCGAGGCCAGCAGTTTCGTGCCGTCATTGGGGCGGGAGTTGGACACGATGGCCCGCACGCCATTGCGCTGCATGCGCGCCAGCACGTCGCTGACCGGGTGCGGGCCAGTCTGGCCGTTCCAGGCCTCTTCGTTGTAGTGCAGGTGCGCGTCCAGCAGTGGCCCGGTGTAGTCGGCGGCGGCGGCCGGCAGCGCGCCTGCTACACAAATGATAGCTGCTTGCGCAATGAATACGGGGGCTAGCGCCAGAAAATCCTTCAAACCTCGATGCCACTGTTGCGCTGCCATGGCATTACCCCAGGTGCCGGGCAAAAAACGCCAGCGTGCGTTCGAGCGCCAGCTGGGCGGCTGGCGCGCTGTACGCACCCCGGTGGTCGCAATTGAAGCCGTGCGAGGCCTTGTAGATTTCCACCTGCACGCCGGGCTGCGCCTTTTGAAAGCCCAGCGCACCATCCAGCGGGATGGACTGGTCCTGGTCCCCAAAATGGACCAGCACCGGGCAGAGCGGCACGCGCGCCACCTCGGCGGCCGTGGTCATGCCACCGCCATAGTAGGGCACGGCCGCGCTGATGCCGGTGAGCGTGCACGCCGCCCGCCAAGTGAGCAGGCCGCCCCAGCAATAGCCCACCACACCCACCTTGCCAAACTGCGCGGCGTAATGCACCGTGGCCTGAATGTCCTGCAGAACACCGGGCGCAGGCAGCGCCTCGACTGCGGCCTTCAGTGCGACGCCCGCACTGATGTCGTCCGGCGTGTAGCCCAGTTCCACATCGGCTTGGACCCGGTGGAAGGTGGCCGGTGCAATGGCCAGGTAACCCTGCGCGGCATAGCCGTCCGCTACCGCACGGATGTGCGCATTGACGCCAAAAATCTCCTGCAACACCACAATGGCGCCTTTGGGCTGGCCTGCCGGCCTGGCAACGTAGGCGGGAAAGGAAAAGCCGTCAGCGGCAGTCAGGTGCAAGGCGGTTGTCAGAAAAACTCCTTTGGATGAAATGGATACTCAGGCGCTAAACGACGTTCATCCGGCGCTGAACAAAGTCGAGCCGGTCCTGGCCCCAGAAAATTGCGCCGTCGATCACATAACTGGGCGCGCCGAACACACCGGCGTCCACGGCGGCCTGGGTGTTGGCTGCGTAGCGCTGCTGCACCGCATCGCTGCGGGATTCAGCCAACCGCCCGCCGTCCAGACCATTCTCAGTCAGCAACGCGGCCAATGTGGAGGCATCGGCAATGTCGCGCTGCTGCTCCCATACTGCGGCAAACACGGCGCCACTGAGCCGCATGGCCGCATCCACTCCGTCCTGCAGATCGACGGCAATGATCAGACGTGAAGCGTCGTCCCCCACCACCGGAAAAAACGTGGGCTGCACGTGCAGCGGCAGATTCAGCGCGTCCCGAAACCGGGCCAGTTCCACCAAGCGATAGGCCTGGCGCTGGGGCGCGCGCTTGCCCAGGGGCAACCCGCCCGAGACCGCAAACACCTTGCCAAAGTCCACCGGAAAGATGCGCACGCGGGCACCGGCAGCACGTGCCATGGCCTGAAAACGCGCATGGCCCAAATAGGTCCAGGGGCTTTGTGGTGTGAAATAGTAGTCAACGGTCGTGCTCACAATGTCTCCTTGATTTGGGGTTGCAGCGGGGCCGGGTTGCACGGTGGTGTATCGTTCCGCTCGCCCCTGTTTTTAACCCGAATCCCCAAACCGTGCAGACCCCGATTGCCATGAACCCATGAACCCTATCGTCCTGATCACTGGCGGCTCGCGCGGCATTGGCGCGGCCACCGCCCTGCTGGCGGCGCAGCATGGCTACGGCGTGGCGGTGAATTACACCGCCAATTCGCTCGCGGCCGATGAGGTGGTGCGCCAGATCCGCGCAGGCGGTGGCACCGCCATCACGGTGCAGGCCGATGTGGCGATAGAGGCGCAGGTGATGGCCATGTTCGAAAAGATCGACGCCAAGCTGGGCTGTCTCTGCGCGCTGGTCAACAACGCCGGCGTGGTGGATGTGGCATCCCGGGTTGATGCAATGGACGTGGCGCGGCTCAAGCGCATGTTTGACACCAACGTGGTGGGCGCGTTTGTCTGCGCCCGCGAAGCGGTCAAGCGCATGAGCACCCGGCATGGCGGTGCGGGCGGCACCATTGTCAACGTGTCCAGTGCGGCCGCCCGGCTGGGTGGCGCGGGGCAGTATGTGGACTACGCCGCCAGCAAGGGCGCCATTGACACCTTCACCATGGGTCTGGCCAGGGAAGTGGCCACTGAGGGCATTCGCGTCAATGCGGTGCGCCCCGGCATCATTGAGACCGACATCCACGCCAGTGGCGGCCAGCCCGACCGGGCGCGCCAGATGGCACCGCTGGTGCCCATGCAGCGCGCCGGTACTGCGCTGGAGGTGGCCCAGGCCATCCTGTGGCTGATGGGCGGGGATTCGAGCTACACCACCGGCGCCGTGATTGATGTGGCCGGTGGCCGCTGAATGGCGACTGAATCGTTAAGTTAAAAGGCAAACCATGGATTTCAAACCCCTCATCACGCTGCTGGCCATCGTGAACCCGCTGGCCATCGTGCCGTTTTTCATTCACTACACGCACGGCTTTTCGCGCGAGCAGCGCCAGCGGACCATCCTGATCTCATCGTTCAGCTGCTTTGTGGTGATTGCCGTCTGTGCGCTGGCAGGGCTGCATATTCTGGAGTTTTTTGGCATTTCGCTGGCCAGCTTTCAGGTGGGCGGCGGCATGCTGCTGCTGACCTCCGCGCTCAACATGCTCAACGCACGACCCGCCGAGGCCAAAACCACCACGCATGAGCTGGAAGACGGCGCAGAAAAGGCGGCCATGGGCGCCAGCATTGCTGTGGTGCCGCTGACCATTCCGCTGCTCACGGGTCCGGCCACCATGTCCTCTGTCGTGATCTATGCCGAAAAGGCCAAGACCTTTCTGCAAATGAGCACCCTGGTGGGTTATGGCGTGGTGATTGCACTGGCCACAGCCCTGTGCTTTGCCATGGCACAGCCCATTGCGCGGGTACTGGGCAAAACCGGCATCAACGTGATGACCCGGCTGATGGGGCTGATCCTGGCCGCACTGGCGGTGGAAGTAATGTCAGACGGGCTGGTCAAGCTGTTTCCGGCCCTGGGGCGCTAGGCCTGCACCCCCTTCAGCGCTCCGTGCCGGCCGCTTCCACTTGCTGCACCCAGGCATCGATTTCCCCAATAGCGGCGTCGGCCGCCGCGGTCAGTGCGCGCACGCCGCCTGCAGCGTCTGCGGTGGCTGCGGGCCGCGTCACCACAAAGCTGCGCTGCGCCAGCAGCTTCTCGCCCACCGTACCCGCCTGACCCAGGGTGGCACGCAAACGCAACAGTCCGCTGCTCTGCTTGGGCGATTCGAATAGCTGGCTGAACTCTTCCAGTTCCACGCGCAAAACCATCACCGGCACACGCGCTGCCGCTCCTTGCGCCGGGTTGAGCACGGTGCGGCGCTGCCCCAGTTGCTCGCGCAGCCGTTGGCGCATCAGCTGGGCCGGAGCCATGCTCCAGCGGGCCTGCGCATAGGCGCTGAGTTGCTGGGTTTCGGTGTAGGCCAGGCGGTAGAGCATGGCCGAGGTGTCCAGAAATGGTGGCGCCTCCACATCGGCCACCGCCAGCGTGGGCAGAGGCGCCATGCGGGTGGCGGCGACCGGTGCCACCGGGCCGGGCCCAAAGTCGTAGGCCAGCGGGCGCACCGGCGTCTTCAGCACCGAGCAAGCCGACAGCCCGGCAAAAATCAAGACAAATAGGCCTCTAGCCCCCGTAGATACTGCGCAAGCAGCTATTGATTTCATAGCATCTTTCAAGAATTCAGACGGGCGACTCATCGGCCACCCGGGGCAGCGAAGCCGGGCTCACCAGGGCCGGGGGGTGCAGTGCCCCGGCCCAGAATCAGCGACTGCGGATTCTCGTTGACGGCGTCGGCGGCGCGGCCCACCTGGCGCACCGCACGGGCGGTGTCATCCACCGTGCGATTCAGGCGGGGAACCAGCGAGGCGCTGAGCGTCTGCCCTGTGACCACCAGGGCCTCGGTACCCTGGGCAATCTTGTCCAGCGTGCCGCCCGGCTCCGCCATGCGGCTGGACATGCGTTTGAACGCGTCGGCCGAGGTTCTGGCGGCATCCGCGCTGTCGCCCAGCCGCACTGACGTGGACTGCATGCTCTTGAGCGTGACGCCTGCGTCCTGCACCAGTGCCGGCAAGTTGGCCTGGTCCACCTTGCGCACCAGCTGGTTGATGCTGGCCGCCGCCTGGCCCAGGTTGCCCACGGCGTCCATCAGCTGCTTCTGGTTTTGCTCGGCCAACAACTGGTTGGCGCGGCGGCTGGCTTCTTCCATCTGGGTCAGCAGGCTCGCCCCCTGATCAGACAGACGGGAGAACATGCCCGGCTGCATGGGTATGCGTGCCGGCTTGGCGGCGTTGGTAGCCAAAACTTCGGTGGACTTGCCTGAATCGTCGAGCTGAATGAAGGCCAGACCGGTCACGCCCTGAAAGCCCAACGAGGCAAAGGTGGACGGGGTAATGGGCGCGCTGTCATTGACACCAATGCGCACCAGCACGTTGCCTTTTGCCACGGGGTCCAGCCCGATGGCGGTGACGCGGCCGACCAAAACGCCTTTGTAACGCACGCCCGCCTGTGGCTGCAGGCCGGTCACGCCGTCGCGGCTGGAGAGCTCGAACACGCGCTGCTCGGCGGTGTCGCGGGTCAGCCAGACGGCCAGCGCCACCAGCAGGGCGGCGACCGCCACCACAAAAGCGCCTGCGGCCATGGCATGTGATTTGTTTTCCATAGGTTTCTCTTTTTACACGGCACCGGGGGGTTGGCGCAACAATTCCATGGCGCGAAGGCCCCGTCCACCCAGAAAAAATTCGCGCACAAACGGGTGATCAAAAGCAATGACATCCTGGATAGGCGCATCCACCAGCACATGCTTGTCGGCCACCACGGCCACGCGGGTGCTGAGTTCGTAAATGGTGTCCAGATCGTGCGTCACCATCACCACCGTCAGGCCCAGCTCTTGGTGCAGGGAGCGCAGCAGGGCGCAAAAGGCATCGGCACGGTCGGGGTCCAGTCCGGCGGTGGGCTCATCAAGCAACAGCAAGGGCGGATCCATGATCAGGGCCCGCGCCAGCGCCACCCGCTTGACCATGCCGCCCGACAAATCGGCCGGCATCTTGTGCGCATGCGCAGGGTCCAGCCCCACCATCTGCAGCTTGACCATGACGGCATCGCGCACCAGATCTTCGGGCAAGTGGCGTAGCTCTCGCAGCGGAAAGGCAATGTTTTCCAGAACGGTAAATGCGGAGTACAAGGCGCCCTGCTGGAACAGCATGCCTACCCGGCTGGCTGCGCCGGCACGCGTCAGCTCATCTGCAGGGTGCCCCAGCACGGTGACGCTGCCGCGCGCGGGGGTCTCCAGCCCCAAAATCTGGCGCAACAGCACCGTCTTGCCGCCGCCCGAGCCCCCTACGATGGAGAGCAACTCACCCTGTGCAATGGTGAGGTCCAGGTCCTGGTGGACCACGGAATCCACGCCCGCCGTGCGGAATACGGACCACAGTTTTTTGATTTCAACGACGTTCATATGCCAACGTCCTTGAACACCACGGCAAACAGGGCATCCACCAGAATTACCATGGTGATGGAGGTCACCACCGATGCCGTGGTGCCCTCACCCAGGCTCTGCGTGTTGGGCTTGATACGCAAGCCGTAATGGCAGGCGATCAGCGCGATCAGGAGCCCGAAGACGGCCGACTTGCCCACCGCCAGCCACAGGTTGGACACCTGCACCGCCTTGGCCAGTGCGGTCACAAAATAGGCGGGCGTAAGCCCCATGACCAGGTCGGATGCCAGCATGCCCCCCAACAAGGCGGCCACCGTCGTCCATACCGCCAGCAAGGGCATGGCCACCGCCATGGCAATGGCGCGTGGCATCACCAGCCGGAAACCGCGCGGGATACCCATGACCTTCATGGCATCGAGCTCTTCGGTCACCCGCATCACGCCAATCTGCGCGGTGATGGCCGAGCCCGAACGGCCCGCAATCAGTATGGCGGCCAGCATCGGTCCGAGTTCGCGAATCAGTGCCATGCCCAGAATGTTGACGATGAAGGCATCGGCCCCAAACTGGCGCAGCTGCTGCGACATCAGATAGGCCAGCACCACGCCAATCAAAAAACCCACCAGCGCAGTAATGGGCAATGCCGTGGCACCAATGCGGTACAGATGGCCGGAAATGTCGCGCCACGGCGCCTTCTCCGGCGCACGCCACAGGCGCAGGTTATCGATCAGCAATTGTCCGAGCAGGCGCAGCGCATCCGCAATGTGCCCTTCAATGCGGTAGACCCAGACACCCAGCGCCAGCAAAAGCCCCCAGGCGGTCTGGCGGTCTGGCAGCGGCGGGGCCACCGAAAACCGGGCTACGCGCTCCAGCACGGCGCGCTGCGTTGGCAGGGTGTGCACCTCACCTGGCCATTGGCGACCCCAGGTATTCCACAGGAACTGTGCACCCGTGTGGTCCAGGCGCTGAATCTGGCGCAAATCCCACGCGCCAGCCGAATCTTTACCCCGCAAACCTCGCAGAGTCGACTGCAAACTCGCCCAGCTTGCCCGGTCTGCCAGATCTGCAGCCGCCCAGCGGCCAAGCAGAACCGCGCGCGCTCCGTCGGGTGCGTGCTCGATTGCAATGCGGGGCTGGGAATCCTCCACGGTCGGGTGTCTTTCAAAATTTGTTGCCCGCATGGTACCCGGTGCTGCACAGCGAAGATCCGCAGATTGCCTGCCGCGCCGGGTATCGCCAGTCAATATGAACGCACAGAATCAGTTCACAACCGACCAGCCACCGATTTTTCCTGTGCTGGTCAGCAAGTTTTGAAGAAACCAGGCATCCAGCTGCACAGAGTCCATGGCGCGGGCATAGAGCCAGCCTTGTGCGTAAGTCACGCCCAGCGCACGGAGATAGTCTGCCTGCTCCTGTGTTTCAACGCCTTCGGCAACCATCTCCAAATCAAGCTCCTTGCCAATGCTGACCATGGCACGCAGAAGCGCATGGGCCTTGTCATCTTTCCCGATGGGCGAAATGAACGACCGATCCAGTTTGATCATCGTGAGCGGGAGACTGTGCAGGCGGGAAAGGGACGAATACCCGGTACCAAAATCATCCAGATGAACGCCAAAGCCCATTTCACGGCACTTTGAGATGAACTTCATGGATTCGTTTTCGTTGTGCGCAAGGCAGCTCTCGGTCAGCTCGATGTCCAGTAGCCCATCGGCCGTTTGTTGTGCCGCCTCCAGGCATGCGAGCAGCCCTTTGTCGTTCAGCTGCCTGGCGCTCACGTTGATGGCCACGCGAACGCGGCGCCCACGCGATGCCCATGCAGCAGCATGCTTTGCTGCGGTGTCAATGACCCAACGGCCCAGGGGAATAATCATCCCATTAACTTCTGCCCGACCAATGAATTGATCTGGACTGATGTTTCCACGCGCGGGGTGTTTCCACCGCAGCAGGGCCTCCACACCCTCGGCCATGCCGTTGGCCATCAATAGTTTGGGCTGGTAATGCAACTCGAATTGCCCAAAATCCAGCGCGGCGCGAATATTGTGATCGAGCCAGACATGCGTCTGCAGCACCAGATCCATCCACGAATCAAATTCACAAACACAGCTACCACCGATTCGCTGTGCTTCGTGCAAAGCGACGTCAGACATTCGAAAAAGCTCGTCAACACGGGTCGAGTCCACGGGGTATTTGGCAACGCCAATAGACAGCGTGACATAGACGTTCAGCGCCTCGTAGTGAAGCGGCGATGCCAGTCTTTCAAAAATCCCATTGGCTATCTCCATTAACGGAGTGGCTTCGTTACGACTCTCGACAAGCACCGTGAATTCAGCGCCCGTTCCTCGCGCGACCTCGCCAGACCGTCCGGCAACTCTGGCAATGACCTTGCCCACTTCGGCAATGACCGCATTTCCGCCTGCCGGCCCCAGGTTGTCATTGACCAGCTGGAATTCATCCAGATTGATCGTCATCAGGGAAAACGTTGCTTTGCGTTCCAGCAATTCTTCCATCCGTACACGCTGTGCATGCGGGCTGCGCAGGCCCGTTACTTCGTCGTGGTAAACCAGTTCACGTAATTTTTCGTCGGCCCGTTCAATCTGGCGCAACTGCCCCGACAACAGACCATGAGAGCGAAAAAATCCGACAAAAAGAACCATGACCCCAATCAGGGCGAAGGGAATTCCGAGCAGTTGCCGCTGGTCCTCGACGCCAACGCCAAGAACATGAATGGCAATGCAGGTCAGGGGGTAAGAAAACAAGGCAATCGCTATCGGAAGATAGCCGGCGTCAGGCGTTTTTCGATGCAGCGTGAGGCAATACACCCCACCGCTGCCAATGACGATTGACAGTATCAAATCAGTGGCCCACCGCGGCCCACCGGCTACCCAGATCAAATTGGTCATGAATATCTGCAAAATCACCGCGCCCAGCAATCGTTTCCATGGCGTACTGCCCTGCGCAATGAAGTTCAATAGCCCAACGATTAGGCAGGAGACTGCCAGCAGTGCCGGCACAACCACGACCAAAAACGGGACCCAAAACCCCTTGTAGACAAAGTGGCCATAGACCGCGGAGGTGAACCAGGCAAAGCCGCCCAGCACCATCGCAAGCGACAGCAAGCCCGTACCCGGGCTGTGGCCAATCAGCCGCAGGCGCGAAAACGCCCACGCAAGGAAGAAAGCGATGCAGCTTGACGCGATTGCCACACCGTCAAAAAAGTTCAAGTTTGTGAGCGTCACGACGATTCTGTGAAATGACTGTTTGGAGAGAATGGGTGGCCGAACGACAGCTTTTAAATATTTTGGATGAATGTACAGGAAAGAACCAGGCTCAAAGTACGCTGCGCTTACGCCATGCAAAATAGCGCTCAGGAGACTCCATGAACACCAACACCAACGCCAGCCCATCCCCCGCCTTCTTATCCACCGCCGAGTTATCGGCAGAACAACGCGGCCCCGTTTTGTGGCTGACCATCACCCGCGAAGAGCGGCGCAATGCCATGAGCCACACTGTACTTGCCGGCATGGCGCAGGCCATTGGCGCGGCGCAGACCCGGCGCGACATCCGCGCTATCGTCATCACTGGCGCGGGCAGCAAGGCGTTTTGTGCCGGGGCTGATCTGCAGTCGGCCAATGCCTTCACCACCGACTACTCCGAACCCCACGGCCACTTGGCGCAGCTGCTGCGCGTGGCCAAGGCAAGCCATGTTCCGCTGATTGCGCGCGTCAATGGCGCCTGCATGGCGGGCGGCATGGGGCTGATGAGTATGTGCGACATGGCCGTGGCTGCCAGCCACGCCGTATTTGGCCTGCCCGAAGTCAAGGTGGGCGTGTTCCCGGCGCAGGTGCTCAGCGTTTTGCAGCATTTGATACCCCGGCGCAAGCTGGCAGAGATGTGCCTCACGGGCGAGCCCATCACTTCGGCGCAGGCGCTGGAATACAACCTGGTGAACTACGTGAGCGAGGCCGATAGCGATGTCGATACGAAGCTGCAATGGCTGCTGGACCGCATGCTCGACAAATCGCCCGCGGCCATTCGACGGGGTCTGTACACCATGAAGAAGGTGGAAGCCATGGCGTTTGAAGAGAGCATGGCGTTTACTGAAAGCCAGATTGCGCTGTTCACCCTGACCGAGGACGCCAAAGAAGGCCAGAAGGCGTTTCAGGAGAAGCGCAAGCCGGTGTGGAAGGGTCAGTAAGGTCCGTTCACCCGGAAGAATGGCTGCGTCATTTGCCCTGCACCACGCGAACCTGTGCCCGCTTGAGCGCCTGGTAGATGCGCATGCGCCGGACCAGCGGCCACCAGTCGTAGAGAAAAATCTGCAGTGGCCGCCACATGGCCACCCAGCCAACAATCGTCAAACTTTCGCGCGCGATGGTGAAGGCGGTACCCTGTCCAAGCTGTGCCATGCCGTCGGCCGCAATCAGGCACAGGGCAACGAATACAAATCCGATCAACAGGCTCGCCCGGCCCTGCCTGAAGAGATCGGTGAGGTCGCCCCGCACCCGGTCTGCCTTGTAGGAATAATGGTTGTGAACCGCTTCGGTCACCAGCGCACCGGGGTCGCCTTCGGCGGGGAGGTGCTCCAGATGAATCGTGAGATGCAGGCGGCTGTCGGTGGGCAACCCCATGGCCCAGGTCTCGATGAATGCTTCCGCCTCGCGGTCCAGGTCTTTGTTCAGAAAGGGCGTTGGATCCATCGAGTTGAACAACTGCCCTAGTTCGCGCACGCGCAGTTCCAGGTGGTGCACGGGGGAGGATTTTTTGGTCATGGCGTTACACGAAGCCGCCGCCACGTCTTCTCCAACTCGACCGCCGCATAGACAACCAGCGAGGCGGTCAGGCAAATCACCAATTCGGGCAGGCTGAGCGGCGCGGTCTTGAATATCGGGTTCAGCACAGGCACGTAGATGGTGGCCATTTGCAGCACAAAGGTCAGGAGCACCGCGCCCAGCAGAGGCCGGTTGCTGGCCACACCGATGCGCCACAACGGGTCCTGCTCGGAGCGGATGGCCATGACGTGCGCCATCTGCGACAAAGTGAGGACGGTGAACACCATCGTCTGCCAGTGCGCATGCCCCGTTGAAATAGCCCAGGCCTGCACGCCCAGACACAGGCCGCCGATCAGCAGGCCAATGCCCAGAATGTGCTGCCACATGCCGTTGGCAAACAGATTCTCGGTCGGTGGCCGGGGTGGGCGCTGCATGATGCCGCGCTCGGCGGGCTCGGCCGCCAGCGCCAGACCCGGCAGCCCGTCGGTGACCAGGTTGACCCACAGAATGTGAATGGGCAACAAGGGAATGGGAAGCAACAGGAGCGGCGCGAGAAAGATGGTCCAGATCTCGCCCGAGTTACCGGTCATGGCGTAACGCACAAACTTGCGGATGTTGTCGTAAATGCGCCGCCCCTCGCGCACGGCGCCCACGATGGTGGCGAAGTTGTCGTCCAGCAGCACCAGGCTGGCGGCTTCACGGGCGACGTCTGTACCGCCCTTGCCCATGGCGATGCCGATGTCGGCCCGCTTGAGGGCAGGGGCATCGTTCACGCCGTCGCCGGTCATGGCGACACATTCACCATGGGCTTGCAGAGCCAGGACGATGCGAATTTTTTGCGCTGGGTCTACGCGGGCATAGACACGAACCCGGTGCACGCGGGCTAACAGCGCCTCCTCGTCCAGGGTTGCCAGATCAGCGCCGGTGAGCACCGGTGCCTGTGCGTCGTCCACGATACCCAGCCGATGTGCAATGGCGCGCGCGGTGGCGGGGTGGTCGCCGGTAATCATCACCGGCGTGATGCCTGCCGCCTTGCATTCAGCCACGGCCGCCGCCGCCTCGGGGCGCGGCGGGTCCATCAACCCCACCAGCCCGATGAAACACAGACCGCTCTCTACCGCCCCGATTTCGCCGTCCGCCTCGGGCAGATGTTCATGGGTTCGCCGGGCTACGGCCAGCACACGCAGTCCCTGCCCAGCCAAAGCCTCGGCACGCGCCAGCCAGGCAGCGGCGTCAAGGTCGTGTGTTCCGCTCCCATCGGCTTGCTGCCATTGGGTGGTGCACAGCGGGATGACGGATTCGGGCGCGCCCTTGGTGTAGGCCACGAAGCCCTGTGGCGTGCGGTGGAAGGTGGTCATGCGCTTGCGCACCGCGTCAAACGGCTGCTCCAGCACCCGGGGCCACTCGGCGTCCAGCACGGCTTTGTCCAACCCCGCGCCAGCGGCCACATCGGTGAGGGCGGTTTCTGTCGGGTCGCCTTGCCAGCTGCCGTCCTGCGACCGGGTGGTATCGTTGCACAGGGCAATCCCGCGCAGTAGTTCGGTGTGGGCGGCCTGACTGGAATCGGGTGGCGCCAGGCCCGGCGTCCAGACGGTGCCATCGCCATCGCCATCTCCGGCCACCAGGCACTCGGCCTGCATGCGGTTCTGCGTCAGCGTGCCAGTCTTGTCGGAGCAAATAGTGGTGACCGAACCCAGCGTTTCAACCGAGGGCAAACGGCGGATCAACGCGTTGAACGACACCATCTTGCGCGCGCCCAGCGCCAGCAAAACGGTGACCACGGCAGGCAGTGCCTCCGGAATGGCGGCCACGGCCAGGCTGATCGCCACCAGCACCATTTGCAGAGGGGCCTCGCCACGCAGCACACCCACGACAAAAATCACACCGCAAATCGCCAGCACCGCCAACGCCACCCGCTTGCCAAACGCGGCCAGGCGCAGCTGCAGGGGCGTGCTGCGATTGTCGTCCTGCTCCAGCAAGCCCGCCACCTTGCCCAGTTCGGTGGCCCTGCCGGTGGCCACCACCAGCCCACGACCGCGTCCGTGGGTAGCCGTGGTGCCCTTGAAGGCCATATTGAGCCGGTCACCCAGCGCGTGCACCGTGCCCATGAGTACGCCAGCGTGTTTATCCACCGTGACCGACTCGCCCGTGAGGGCCGATTCATCCACCTTGAGTTGCGCGATCTCGATGAGCCGCAGATCGGCGGGCACCTTGTTACCGGCCTCCAGCAACACAATGTCACCCGGCACGAGCACGTGGGCTGGAACCTGTTGAACCTGACCGCTGCGCAGCACCGTGGCCTGGGCAGCCGACAGCCGCTGCAGCGCGGCCAGTGCCTGGTCGGCGCGCCAGGCCTGAATGAACCCAATGACCGCGTTGAGCAGCACGATGACCAGGATCACCAGCGTGTCCACCAGATCGCCCACCACACCCGAGATGACAGCCGCCGCGATCAGCACCAGGATCATGAAATCGCTGAACTGGTCCAACACCAGGGACCACACACTGCGGCCTGTTCTGGTGGGAAGCTGGTTTGGGCCATGCTGCAACGCGAGCTGGGCAACCTGGTCCTCGCGAAGACCCTGCTCTGGGTCCACTTCGTGGGAACGCGCCAATTCATGGGCATCATGCAGGTGCCAGTCACCGGGCACCTGTACTTTGGGTGGGGGTGATTTATTCGCCATACAAATAGAGAACGTAGGTGTTCAGCAGGTACATGGCCACCAGCCCCAAGCTTACCCAACCTACCGCACGCAGCACGCGGGAGGCGGGTTTGAAGAACAGGCCAATCATGGCCAGGCCGGTCATGATGATGGCGGACCCTGCGGTGACGGCATGCACCATGGACACATCGGCCAGCAGCGAACCGGGGCTGTAAAACAAGTCGTCCACCGCGATGATCGCCACATTGAACAGGTTGCTGCCCAGGAGGTTGCCGATGGCCATATCCAGCGCGCCAATGCGCAGGGCAGAAAGCGTAACGGCCAACTCAGGCAAGGATGTGACCAACGCAACGAATAGACTGCCTACAAAGGTCCGGTTCCAGCCCATAGCGGTTGCCAGATCGTTCGCAACAAAGGGCAACCACATGCCGGCTCCGGCCACCACCGCGGCGGCCATCGCAAAACGGGTCGCGGCCTGGCGCAGCGGAGGGATGGATTCTCCCAACGCATCGACCACCGGCACCGCATGCGCACGTTCATAGGTAAAGACTGTGCGCATGGCAACCATGTATAACAACAACAGCACGGGTGTACCCAGACCAAAGCCCATTTGCGGTACCGAGGCGCGCAGTCCCCCACCCACCGGCACGATCTGACTCATCAGTAGGTTGACCAGCGTGAAGCCCAACATCACCACACCGAACGCTGCGGCCAGCACATGCCCCTGGCTTGCGCGGCGCCAGACCGGTTCTTGCCGATAAATGGAATCGATGATCACCAGAAAAACCAGATTCACCACACAACTGCCCAGAGCGTCCCCCACCGCCAGATTCGGCGCATGAGCAATCGTGACGCTGGTGATGCCCGTGGCCAGTTCGGGCAGGGATGTAACGGTGGCCAACAGTGCCATCCCGATCCAGCTGCCAGACATTCCAGTACGCTGCGCGATGGCATCGCCATAGCGCGAAAGCTGATAGCCAGCCAGGCCAATCAGGAGGGCGCATAGGCCAAATTGCAGCCAAATACCACTGACGCCATTCATTGCGTGACACCTCAGATGAGTGCAAAGGACGATGCATAGGGCCACAACTTGCAGGTGGTCGGACCCTTCTCAGGGACGAGCGGGTGCAGGTTACCATGGCACCCTCGCAACGGAGCACGTAATGCATACTGACATGATCCACATCATTGGCGCCGCTCTTTTTGGCGTGGCGCTGCTGCATACGTTTGGCGCCAAGTATTTCGAAGTATTGGCCCACCGCCACCCCAAGCACGCGGGTCTGCTGCACCTGCTGGGCGAAGTGGAGGTGGTATTTGGTTTCTGGGCATTCGTCCTGATTGCAACCATGGCCGTGGTCGCTGGCTCCCGTCAGGCCATGGACTATGTCGAATCGCGGCATTACACCGAGCCCCTGTTTGTGTTTGTGGTGATGGTCGTTGCGGCATCGCGGCCGGTGCTGGAAGCGGTTCGACAAGTGCTGGGCGCGCTCGCGCGCTACATACCGATACGCACACCTGTCGTGCTGGTTTGGCTCGGCTTGGCAGCGGTTCCCCTGATGGGGTCATTGATCACAGAACCCGCTGCCATGACACTGGCTGCGCTAATGCTGGCGCCGCAGATCTTTCGACCCGGCATCCCCGAACGCCTCAAGTACGTGGCTCTTGGCGTGCTCTTTGTCAACGTATCCGTGGGCGGAACGCTGACTTCATTTGCGGCACCCCCGGTACTGATGGTGGCCACCACCTGGAACTGGGACTCGGCCTTCATGGCCAGCACCCTGGGATGGAAGGCGGCTGTCGCCGTAGTCATCAACGCCACCGGCATTGTGGCGCTGCTGCGCCCCCACATTACGGACACCAGTGCGGCGACCAAAGCGCTGGCCGGGACGCCAGTGCCCTGGTTTGTGAGCCTCATACACCTCATCTTTCTGGGCGGGGTTGTGGCATTGGCCCACCACCCTGTTCTGTTCATCGGAATTTTTTTGTTCTTTCTGGGCTACACACAGGCCTACGCGCGCTTTCAAAGTCCACTCATCCTGAAAGAAGGACTGCTGGTGGGGTTTTTTCTGGCAGGCCTCGTGGTGCTGGGTGGCATGCAACAGTGGTGGTTGCAGCCTATCGTTTCAAGCCTCGAACCCACCGCCCTGTTTTTTGGCGCGACCGCACTGACCGCCATTACGGACAACGCGGCGCTCACCTACCTGGGCTCGCTCATTGAGGGCATCAGCGACACATCCAAATACATGCTGGTTGCGGGCGCCGTGGCGGGTGGCGGACTCACCGTGATCGCCAACGCACCCAATCCGGCGGGCGCCGCCCTGCTCAAACTGGGCTTCAACGATGGCTCCATCGGCGCAGGGGGGCTGTTTCTGGGTGCCCTTCTGCCCACTGCAGTCGCCATCGTATGTTTCCTTCTTTTGTAAAGCTCCTTCCCGCCCCATCGCATCCACACCATTGAACTGAAAACAGAAGAATGACCGACACCACTTTCGACTACATCATCATCGGCGGCGGCACAGCGGGCAGCTTATTGGCCAACCGCCTGAGCACCGATGCCTCCAAGCGCGTGCTGCTGATCGAAGCCGGCCGCAAGGACGACTACCACTGGATTCACATCCCCGTGGGCTATCTGTATTGCATTGGCAACCCGCGCACCGACTGGCTCTACAACACCGAGCCCGATGCGGGGCTGAACGGCCGCTCCCTGCGCTACCCGCGCGGCAAGACACTGGGTGGCTGCAGCAGTATCAACGGCATGATTTACATGCGTGGCCAGGCGCGTGACTACGACCAATGGGCCCAGCTGGTGGGCGACGCCAACTGGACCTGGGACAACAGCCTGCCCTACTTCAAGTTGCATGAAGACCATTACAAAGGGGCCAACGCACTGCACGGCGCACGCGGCACGGCACCGGCGCTGATGCAGGACGGCAACACCCTGTACCGCAAACTGCTGCGCCACCACAATGCAGGCGGCGAATGGCGGGTCGAGAAACAGCGGCTGCGCTGGGACGTGCTGGATGCCTTTGCACAGGCTGCCGTGCAGGCCGGGATACCCGCTACCGACGACTTCAACCGCGGCGACAACGAAGGCGTGGGCTACTTTGAAGTCAACCAAAAGGCGGGTTGGCGCTGGAACACCGCCAAGGCTTTCTTGCGCCCCACCTGCTATGCGCGGCCCAATTTCGAGTTGTGGACCAGCGCGCAGGCCGCCAAATTGTTGATTGAATCCAGCGACACGGGTGCACCCCTGCGATGCACCGGCGCCCAGGTGTGGGACGGGCACGAGATGGTCCACGTCACGGCACGCCTGGAAGTGATTTTGTGCGCCGGTGCCATTGGCTCGCCACAGATTCTGGAGCTATCGGGCATTGGCTGCGCGCAGCGTCTGCAAGCAGTGGGCGTGCCGGTGGTCAAAGACCTTCCCGGTGTGGGTGAGAATCTGCAGGACCACCTGCAGATTCGCGCAGTGTTCAAGGTGAACAACACGCCCACGCTCAACACGCAAGCCAACTCGCTTTGGGGCAAGGCGAAAATTGGCCTTGAATACGCCGTCAAGCGCACCGGTCCCATGAGCATGGCGCCGAGCCAGCTGGGTGCCTTTACCCGCAGCGATCCAGCCCAGCCCTACCCCAACCTGGAATACCACGTACAGCCGCTGAGCCTGGATGCTTTTGGGCAGCCGCTGCACAGCTTCAACGCCATGACGGCCAGCGTGTGCAACCTGAACCCCACCAGCCGGGGCACGGTGCACATCAAGACCGCGCGCTTTGAAGATGCCCCCGCCATTGCGCCCAACTACCTGAGCACCGACGTGGACCGCAAAATTGCGGCCGACTCGCTGCGCGTGACACGGCGCATCATGGCGCAGCCAGCCCTGCAGAAGTACAAACCCGAAGAATTCAAACCCGGACTGCAATTCCAGACGGATTCCGAACTGGCGCAATTGGCGGGCGACATTGCGACAACGATCTTTCACCCGGTTGGCACGACCAAAATGGGACGCGAAGAAGATGCCATGGCGGTCGTCGATGCACGTCTCAAAGTGCACGGCGTTGCAGGCCTGCGGGTGGTGGACGCCGGAGTGATGCCCCTGATCACCAGCGGCAACACCAACTCACCCACACTGATGATTGCCGAGAAGGCGGCGCAGTGGATCGTGGAGGATGAAATTCTCCGATCAAAAAGCGCGCCGTAGAGGGTAAATCCTTAGACAAAATCGGGCGTTCCTCGGGTACAGTCCTTTCACTTTACGCGAAGCGGCAACTGCGAAGCGACTGAAGGAAGAGAAGCCGAGGAGATGGCTAACGAAAACCAATAATATCTGCATCCGCCAAGAGGTGCAGTTCCAAAAAGCACTGGCTGGTCCAGTGCTTTTTTTATGTCTGCTCGCAAGCGACACACACCGGTGACAACCCCTCTAGGCGGCCTCGCTGTTTTCCACCATGTGCTCAAAAGAGGATGGCTCCGGCAACAGTGTGTCCAGCGTCCGCGTCACGCGCAGCAAACGCGGATCGTCGTCCGGGGCTTCGTCACAGGTGTCATTGAGGCAAAAGAAAGGCAGCTTGCCAAATCGGCCGCGCAAGGTGTCGAGCTGCTGCCTGGCCATGCGGTCGCCGGTGCTGATGTGCAACGGGTCCAGAACGATTTGCTCGGCATACCCGGTGTGCACCATCCAGCGCGGCACCAGATCGGATACGAGGGGCGGACTGCGCCAGGACCGGAACGCGGTGGAACGCACGTTTGTAAAGAGTTCGGGCGCCAGGGCTTCCAGCTCACACATGGCGCTTTTGAGCATGGGCCTGGGTGCGTGGGAGTACACCCGCGGATCGTGGCGGTACTCGGGGTAGCGCCGGGTCATCCAGTTTTTTGACAGGATGGATGCATTCACCAGCGCAGTCTCCTGGGGCTGCAGGCAGTCGAATTCAGGTAGCGTGTCTGATTGCGCAAACACCTTCAAACGGCTGCCAAACCACCACGCAGGATCGACCGCGGCCCCAAAAAAAACATCATCATTCAAATACAGGTATCGCTCGGACAAACCGGGAATACGGTGCAGATAGGACTCAATGTTTCCTGAATCAAACACGGCCCCGGCCGATGGCGGAATCAGGTTTCCATGGTCCACCACGGTGATCCGCCGCGACAGTTGCAACCAATGCGGTACCTGCCCGTCGGTGACGATGTAGACATGCCCATGGTCGGGGAAGAAGCGTTCCAGCGCACGCAAATTGAAAAGGAGTTCGCCGTTGTCACGAAAGCGCCCGGCCGCGTTGCCAAATACGGCCAGTTCATTCGGATTGCGCTCACTCCAAGCCCGGTACGCACGCTGCCGTTTTTTTTGCCAGACGGCGTCAGAACCGTCGACCCAGAGGTAGACGATATCGATCTGGTCCGGATTGTCTGGCGCAACGCGCATGGGTGTTCCCTTGGGAAATCCGCGAATTATCTCTAACCTGGGTCGCTTTCACGCGAGCGGGTCTGCTTGCCCTGACATCGCGCTGCACCTTTCCCGTCCAAAGTCGAATGAGACAATGGTTCATGGAACTACTTTTTGCGTCACTGGCCTCTTTGATGGCAGGCTTTGTAGACGCCATCGTCGGCGGGGGTGGACTGATTTTGGTACCGGCACTGTTTGCCATTTTTCCAACCACCCATCCGGCCACGCTGTTTGGCACCAACAAGGGCGCCTCCATCTGGGGAACCGGCATGGCCACCTTGCAATACAGCCGTCGGGTCGATATGCCCTGGCATGCACTGGGGCCTGCGGCACTGGCGGGCTTTGTTGCATCGCTGGGTGGTGCGTGGCTGGTGACGGTGATATCCCCTGAGTTTTTGCGCAAGGTGCTTCCCGCTGTGCTGCTTGCGGTATTGGTCTACACCCTTGCCAGGAAAGAACTGGGGAGACACCATGTTCCGCGCTTCACCGGTGCGCGCGAGACGCTGGTCGCCAGCGGCATCGGTGCGGTGATTGGTTTTTATGATGGATTCTTCGGACCGGGCACGGGCAGCTTTTTTGTTTTCTTGCTGGTGCGTGTATTGGGCTACGATTTTCTGCACGCTTCGGCCAGTGCCAAGCTGCTCAACACCGCAACCAACCTGGCTGCGCTGCTGCTGTTCACCCTCAAAGGCCATGTGTGGTGGCACTTTGCCCTGGTCATGGCAGTGGCCAATGTAATCGGCAGCCTGGCGGGTACGCACCTGGCACTCAAGCACGGCACGGGATTTGTTCGCTGGGTATTTATTGCCGTTGTCAGCGCCCTGATTCTCAAGACTGGCTACGATGCCTACCTGCGATGAACGCTATGTTTTTAATAGCTGCTTGTGCAATATCTACGGGGGCTACCGGCCTGCATTACCTGAAATCGCCGCACTACCGGCGGGCACCGGCACGGGTGCAGAAGCCGCCCCACGCGGCCAAGGCACTTCCGCAGCAAGACGGGGTTTGCCCATCGGCGCAGTAGCTTGGCCTTTGCTCACGGCAATCAGGTCTTCCGCATTCGGGTATTGGCCCAACAGCCAATAGTCAAAGGCGCGCCGTGCAATGGGTGCAGCCGACGTGGAACCAAAGCCGGCATTTTCCACAATGACTGCCAGTGCAATTTTGGGATCTTCCGCGGGCGCAAACGCGATGTACAGCGAATGGTCGCGCTGGCGTTCTTCCATCTTGGCCGCGTTGTATTTTTCCTTTTGGTTCAGGGACACGGCCTGCGCTGTTCCGGTCTTGCCCCCGCTGAGGTAGCCCGCGCCGGCAAACACCCGGGCCGACGTGCCCTCCTGCGTCACTCCCACCATGGCGCGTCGAATGATGTCGACATTTTCGGGTTTGAAACCGAGGTCTTCCGGTGCTGCCGGAGGCACCGGCTCCCGCACGTGGGTCGTCGCATCTTGTGTCGCGATCACCAGTTGCGGCTTGTGTTTGACCCCGGCGTTAGCCAGCGTGGAAACCGCCTGGGCCAGCTGCAGCATGGTGAAGCTGTTGTAGCCCTGACCAATGCCCAGCGAGATGGTTTCCCCTGCGTACCATTTTTGCTGCTCCGGGCGTTTGTAATACTTGCGCTTCCATGCTTGGCTGGGTAACACGCCACGCACCTCGCCATTGATATCAATGCCTGTGATCTGTCCGAAGCCGAGCGGCTTCATGAAGTCGTGCATGGCATCCACGCCCAACTCATTGGCCAACGAATAGAAATAGGGGTTACTGGATTCGACGATGGCGCGGCGCATGTCCATGATGCCGCCCTTTTCATTTTCCGGACTGCCAAAGCGGTGGCCGCCAAACATGTAAAAGCCAGGGTCGTTGATCAGCGTCGCGTCCGAGCGGGTTCCCGTCTGCAATGCTGCCAGGGCCATGAATGGCTTGTAGGTGGAGCCCGGCGGGTAGGTACCCCGCAAGGCACGGTTCAGCAAAGGCTTGTCCAGGGACTCGTTGAGCATCTGCCAGTTTTCCTGGTCAATGCCCTCGACAAACAGGTTGGAGTCGAAGGTGGGTTTGCTCACAAAGGCCAGCACCTCACCGGTCTTGGGGTCCAGCGCCACGAGCGCGCCACGGCGATCGCCAAACATGTCTTCAATCAGTTTTTGCAACTTGATGTCAATCGACAGCACGACCACATTGCCGGGGGTGGACGGATTGCTGGCAAGCTTGCGCACCGCACGGCCACCCGCCGAGGTTTCGATGCGCTCCACGCCGGTGATGCCATGCAACTGGCTCTCAAAACTCTGCTCGACGCCGAGCTTGCCCATGTATTCCGTGCCACGGTAGTTGGCCTGGTCGTCATCGTCCTCAATCTTCGCTTTCTCGGTCTGGTTGATGCGTCCGATATATCCAATGACATGGCTGGCCAGCTCGCCGTACGGATAGCTGCGAAACAGCCGGGCCTTGATCTCTACGCCGGGAAAACGGAAACGCTGCGCGGCGAACCGGGCTACTTCCGTATCCGTCAGACGGGTGCGAATCGGCAGGGACTCAAAACTTCTGGATTCTTCCATCAGCTTCTTGAAGCGCCTGCGGTCGCGCGGGGTGATATCCATCACGCTGGACAGATCGTCCAGCGTCTGCTCCACTCCGCCCGTTTTTGAAGGCGTTATTTCCAGTGTGTATGCGGAATAGTTGCTCGCCAGAACCACACCATTGCGGTCCAGAATCAGCCCCCGATTGGGCACGATGGGTACGATGGAAGTTCGGTTGCTCTCGGCCTGCGCACGCAAGTCATCGTGGCGAATGACTTGCAGATAGGCGAGGCGCAGGGCCAGCAATACAAAGCACGCCAGCACCACCACGCTCACCACATACACACGGGTACGAAAGCGCGCCAGGTCGGCTTCGACGTTGCGTAGTTCAGTCATCCTACAGAGGCCGGTTGGCGTCTGGATTCGGCGCGCGCAGCTGGGGTGCCAGCAGCACAATGCTGGCCACGGGCCACAGCACGGCTTCAATCACGGGTGCCAGCAACATCAACAGGCCGGGAAACGTGCCGCCGCCGATCATGCCCAACGCCAGCTCCACCGCATGCGCAGCAACGAACAAGGGGAACACCTGCGCGGCCTGCGATGGAACCGTAAACCACAGCAACCGCCTGTGGATGGTGATGGCCAGAAAGCTCAGCACCGTGTAGGCCAAGGCATGTTGCCCCAACAAACCACCCTGATGCACATCCAGCAGCAAACCAAACACAAATGCCGTCACAATTCCGACCCGCAACGGCTGATGCACAGCCCAAAAGACCAGCACCACGGCCAGAACATCGGGAGTCCAGGCAGCGCGCCCCCAGAGGCCCATGTTTTGCACCATGTTGAGCAACAGGGCAACCATCAGGCTACCCCATACAAACAGGGGGTTAGCTGGCAACAGCAACTGCTGACCGGGCCGCATGATCATGAGGATGCCTCCGTGCGCACAGAGCGAAAGCGCGCAGCACTCATTTCAAGGTACCTCGTTTGGACGGCGCTACTGGCAAGTCAGCCGCTGGCCGTGCCGGGATCTGGGCGGACAAGGGCTCCAGCACCATGACATGCCCTGAACCAGAAACCAACGCCAGCGGAACGCAATAAATGCGGGCGAACACCGCGTCAACGCGGCGCTCCACTTTCTCGACTCGCGCGACAGGAAGACCGGGAGGGTACACGCCGTCGACGCCGCTGGTTGTCAACAGATCGCCCGCAGCCACATCGGCGTTGGCGGCCATGAAGCGCAACTCCAGAGCGTCAGCATGCGTGCTGATATCGCCAAAAGCCACACCCCGCGCGCCGGTTCGGGTGTTAAGCACCGGAATGGCGTGGTCCCTATCGGTAATCAGGGTCACCTCGCTAACCAATGGATAGACCCGGGTGACCTGCCCAAGCACACCGGCCTCGTCGAGAACCGGAGAACCCAAACCCACCTTGTGCGCCATGCCTTTGTCAATGAAGACTTTACGACTGTAGGGGTCGGCTGCATCGTAAAGAACTTGCGCCGCCATACCGGGAGACTGCAAACGCTCTCGCAATCCGATCAGCTTGCGCAACCTCGCATTTTCCAGCGACAGTTGCTCCACCTGGTTGGCCCGTTGCGATTGCAAATTGCGCTTTGTCAGCGCCTCTTCCTGAACCGCCTGGGCGGCGGTCATGGAAGAAAAATACTGGCTTCCGGCCTGGATCAGGACTACCGGACGCAGCGCCAGCCACTGCACTGGGTAAAGTACGGTGGCCAGTGCCACACGCAAGGGCTGCATGACCTTGAACCGCGCGTCCGCCACCATGAGCAAGAGTGCCAACGCGCTGCACACAGCCAATTTTGACAGGGCCGAAGGCCCCTGGCGGAAGAAGGGAGGTGGAGCTCTGTCCAGCGTACCAAGTGGCATCGCTGATTCCGACGATTATTCGCTTGTGAAAATGGAGCCCAGACGCTCCATCTGCTCCAGCGCAATGCCGCAACCGCGCACCACACAGGTCAGAGGATCTTCGGCCACCAGCACAGGCAGGCCTGTTTCTTCAGCCAGCAGACGATCCAGGTCGCGCAACAGGGCGCCGCCACCGGTGAGCATCATGCCGCGATCGGCGATGTCGGCACCCAGCTCAGGCGGGGTCTGCTCCAGCGCGTTCTTGACGGCCGAAACAATGTTGTTCAGCGGATCGGTCAACGCTTCGAGAATTTCGTTGCTGGAGATGGTGAAGCTGCGTGGCACGCCCTCGGACAGGTTACGCCCGCGCACTTCCATTTCCTTGACCTCGGAGCCGGGGAATGCCGATCCGATTTTCTTCTTGATGGATTCAGCCGTGGGCTCACCGATCAGCATGCCGTAGTTGCGGCGAATGTAGTTGATGATGGCTTCGTCAAACTTGTCGCCGCCCACGCGGACGGACCCTTTGTAGACCATGCCGCCCAGGCTGATGACACCCACCTCGGTGGTGCCGCCGCCAATGTCCACCACCATGGAGCCGCTGGCCTCCGATACGGGCAGGCCTGCGCCAATTGCGGCGGCCATGGGCTCTTCAATCAGGTACACATCACTGGCACCCGCGCCCAGAGCGGATTCCCGAATGGCACGCCGCTCGACTTGGGTAGAGCCGCAAGGCACGCAAATGATGATGCGCGGACTGGGGCGAAAAATACCGCGCGGATGCACCATTTTGATGAACTGCTTGAGCATTTGCTCGGTCACCGTGAAGTCAGCAATCACGCCGTCTTTCATGGGGCGAATCGCTTCAATATTGCCGGGAACCTTGCCCAACATGGCCTTGGCTTCCTTGCCGACGGCCTGAATCGTCTTTTTACCCTGGGGTCCGCCTTCGTGGCGAATGGCGACTACGGAAGGCTCATCCAGAACAATGCCCTGTCCGCGTACAAAAATCAGGGTGTTGGCTGTACCCAAATCAATCGCCAGATCGGTAGAAAAATACCGACGAAATGCACCAAACATCAAAATTCCTCTCGGGCACAACAGGCACTTCGGCCGGCCATCACCACAGTTTTATCGTTAAAAATCGTAAGATTAGTGTCAAGTTTCGGGTTTTCTCGAGACTTGGACCAAAGGCAGGATAATAACCGATTGCCTGTGAATAACCCGCCCCGAAGAGCGCGTACAGGCCCGATTTACCTTTGGTTTCAACTCTAAACGCACCATGTCCCTGACATCTACCGATATCGCGCGCATTGCCAATCTGGCGCGCCTGGAACTGCAGCCCGCCGAGAGCGACCGTCTGCTGGGTCAAATGAACGATTTCTTTGCGATTGTGGAGAAGATGCGGGCAGTGGACACCGCTGGCATTACGCCGCTGGCCCACCCGGTAGTCATTCTTTCCGACATGGCCCTGCGCCTGCGGGAAGACCGGGTGAGTGAACCGAATCAACGCGAAGCCAACCAGCGCAGTGCGCCCGCGGTGGAGCGCGGGCTCTTTCTGGTGCCCAAGGTGATTGAATAATTTAAACAGCACACGATGATGTCCCTCAAAACCACAGCCTCCCAGGACCTTCACGACCTGAGCATCCAAGCCTTGACCGAGGCGCTGCGCAGCAAGCAGGTGTCTGCTGTTGAACTGGCCCGTCACTTTTTGGCGCGAAGCCGCGCCCACGCAAACCTCGGCGCGTATGTCGACATTCAGGAAGAAACGACGCTGGCGCAGGCGCGCGCGTCCGATGCCCGCATTGCCCACGGCACCGCCCGCTCGCTGGAGGGCGTACCCATCGCCCACAAGGACATCTTTGTCACCAAAGACTTTGTGTCGACCGCTGGCTCGCGCATGCTGAAAAACTATCACTCGCCGTTTGATGCGACCGTGGTTGCCAATCTGGCCGCGCAGGGCGTGGTCACACTGGGCAAGCTCAACTGCGATGAGTTCGCCATGGGTTCGAGCAACGAAAATTCGGCGATTGCGCCGGTGGGACACAGCACGGTAGAGCCCGTGCGCAACCCGTGGAACCTGGACCGCGTCCCCGGTGGCTCGTCCGGTGGCAGCGCCGCGGCAGTAGCGGCACGGTTGGCGCCAGCCGCCACGGGCACGGATACCGGCGGCTCCATCCGCCAGCCTGCCGCGTTTTGTGGCATCACGGGCATCAAGCCTACCTATGGCCGTGCATCACGCTACGGAATGATTGCCTTTGCCTCCAGCCTGGACCAGGCAGGCCCCATGGCCCGCTCGGCGCAGGACTGCGCCATGCTTCTGAGTGCCATGTGCGGCCCGGATCTGGACCGTGACTCCACATCCCTTGATGTGCCCGCTGAAGACTTTTCACGGAAGCTATCGGACTCCATCGAAGGTCTGCGTATTGGAATTCCCCAGGAGTTTTTTGCGGACGGCTTGTCGAGCGACGTACGGACCGCCATTGATGCTGCTCTGAAAGAATACGAAAAGCTGGGTGCCAAGCTGGTGCCCATCAGCCTGCCGCGCACCGAGTTGTCCATCCCCGTGTACTACATCATTGCGCCCGCAGAAGCCAGCTCCAACTTGAGCCGCTTTGACGGTGTCAAGTTTGGCCACCGCGCGGAGCACTACACCGACCTGTCCGACATGTACAAGAAGACCCGTGCGGAAGGCTTCGGCGACGAGGTCAAGCGCCGCATCATGATCGGCGCGTACGTGCTGTCCCACGGTTACTACGACGCGTACTACCTGCAAGCGCAAAAAATCCGCCGGATGATTGCCGACGACTTTCAGAATGCCTTCAAGAAATGCGATGTGATTGCGGGCCCTGTGGCCCCTACAGTCGCGTGGAAGTTGGGCGAAAAGTCAAACGATCCGGTGGCCAACTACCTGGCCGACATCTACACCCTGCCCGCCTCGCTGGCAGGCCTGCCCGGCATGAGCGTGCCGGTCGGTTTTGCGCAGAGTGCTGCCGAAAAAGGCATGCCGATTGGTATGCAACTGATTGGCAATTACTTTCAAGAAGCCAAGCTACTCAACGCGGCCCACCGCTTCCAACAAGCCACGAACTGGCACGCACACACGCCGGAGGGCTTCTGACATGAGCGAGACCGTGAACACATTTGAAGCACAGCAACAGGGCCGCCCAACGGGCCCACTGGTGTCAGGCTATGAAGTCATCATCGGCTTCGAGACGCACGCCCAGCTGTCCACCGCGAGCAAGATCTTCAGCCGCGCATCCACCGCGTTTGGTGCCGAACCCAACACCCAGGCCTGTGCCGTGGATTTGGCATTGCCCGGCACCTTGCCCGTCATGAACAAAGGCGCTGTAGAGCGCGCTATTGAGTTCGGGCTGGCCATTGGTGCGCACCTAGCCCCGGTCAGCGTTTTTGCGCGCAAAAACTACTTCTACCCCGATCTGCCCAAGGGCTACCAGATCAGCCAGTTTGAAATCCCGGTGGTGCAAGGCGGCAGCATCGAATTTTTCATGCCTGAAGTGAAAGGCGTGGCCGAGAAAAAATCGGTGCGGCTGGTGCGTGCCCACCTGGAAGAAGACGCTGGCAAATCGCTGCACGAAGACTTCATTGGCCAAACCGGCATTGACTTGAACCGCGCAGGCACACCCCTGCTGGAGATCGTGACCGAGCCCGACATGCGGTCCTCGGTTGAAGCGGTGGCCTATGCCAAAGAGCTGCACAAAATCGTGACCTGGATCGGCATCTGCGACGGCAATATGCAGGAAGGAAGTTTCCGCTGCGACGCCAACGTATCGGTGCGCAAGCCCGGTGATCCGCTAGGTACACGACGCGAAATCAAGAACCTGAACAGCTTCAAGTTCATGCAGCAGGCTATCGACTATGAAGTTCGCTGGCAGATTGAACAGATCGAAGACGGCCATGCGATCCAGCAGGCTACCGTGCTGTTCAACCCCGACACGGGTGAGACCCGCGCCATGCGCAGCAAAGAAGACGCCGCCGATTACCGCTACTTTCCTGACCCCGATCTGCCTCCGCTATGCATTTCAGAGCAGTGGATCGAGCAAATACGGGGGCTAATGACAGAATTGCCGCGTGTAATGGCCAAGAGGTTTGAGGTCGACTACGGGCTTAGCGAATACGATGCTACGCAACTCACGCAAAGTGTGGCGCTATCGAGTTACTTTGAAACGGCGGCAAAAGCCAGTGGACAAGCCAAGCTGGTCGGCAACTGGATCATGGGCGAAATGTCGCGCCGCCTCAACGCGAGTGAACTTGAAATTGGGTCAGCCCCCGTAAGCGCGACATTGCTCGGAGCACTGGTCAAACGTATTTCGGACAATACGATTTCAAACAACGCAGCAAAACAAGCCTTTGATGTACTGTGGGCCGCAGGGGAAATCGGAGCCAGCGCCCTGTCTGATGCCTACCTTGCACGCGCGTTGGACGATCTTGCGAAGGTGGATGCAGTCATCGAAGCCGAAGGCCTCAAGCAAATGAACGACACCGGCGCACTCGAAAAAATCGTCGAAGAAGTGGTCGCCGCCAACGCCAAGAATGCAGCCGAATTCAAGGCAGGAAACGAGAAGGCGCTCAACGCGCTGGTCGGTCAAATCATGAAAGCCAGCAAAGGCAAGGCCAACCCGCAACAGGTCAACGACCTGTTGCGCAGCAAACTCTCAAACTGAGCTAGCGGGCGGGAGACGGTGAAATCGTCGTCCAAAGCTGGCGCAGGCGAACCAGTTCGTCGTCAAAGCGCACATTGACACGGCGAATCTCGCCTTCCTGCTCGGCGATGAACCGCTTCTGCACGGCCTGACTCTGGATATTCTCGTCCAGCTGACGTCGCACATAGGCCGGCGCTTTGCTGGGGTCCTTCTTGTAGAACTCCATCTCTTCGTCAATTCCTACGCGCTGGCGGCCCAGCTCTTCGAGGCGATTGGTCGCTGCTTTAATAACCACGGCAATCTGGGCCAGTGCTTCCGCGCGCTCCTGATCATGAACGGCCCGGTTGGGATAGCGCGTGAGCAAGGCCCGGTCGCGCCGCTTCTCCTCCGCCACGCGTCCGCGGTCTTCGATTTCCCGCTTCTCTTTCTGCTCGAGCTGAGCCTGCTCCTGCGCCGTCAGTGTGGGCCCAACCCTGGTTTTGACGGTGCCGCTCGGGTTCAGTACCTTTTGCTCACGATCCGTGCACTCGGGAATAGGACGATCTGCCGTCAACTTGCGTCCTTTGGCATCCACACAGGTGTAAACCCCCGAAATGACCGGCGAATTCTGTGCCCACGAAGCCATGCCCGCACTGGTCAAAACCAGTAGGGCGCATGCTGAACCGATAACATTGATTTTCATTCTCACCCTTCATCAACACCGTAGCGCTCGCGATAGGCCAGCACGCGCTGGTGCTCCTGCCCGGACGAACCTCCGCCGCGCTTTTCCAGATAGTGCATTAAATCGCCCAGCTTCGCAATCGAGCAGACCGTCAAGCCCAGCTGGCGCTGCACATACTGAACCGCGCTGTAGGGAACATCCTTGCCGTTTTCAGTGGCTTTCTCCTGCCGGTCCAGGGCAATCAGCACCGCGTGGGGCGTCGCACCCGCTGCAGCAATGATGGCGATGGACTCTCGCGCGGCAGTCCCTGCCGACATCACGTCATCCACAATCAACACACGTCCCTTAAGCGGTGCACCCACCAGCGTGCCGCCCTCCCCATGGTCTTTGGCTTCCTTGCGGTTGTAGGCAAACGGCACGTTGCGCCCGCGGCGCGCCAATTCCACCGCCAAGGCTGCACCCAATGGGATGCCCTTGTACGCGGGACCAAAAACCATATCGAACTCAATGCCACTGGCCAGCAGCCGTTGCGCATAAAATTCGGCTAAACGCCCCAGCTTGGCACCGTCGTCAAACAGGCCAGCGTTGAAAAAGTACGGGCTGAGGCGACCCGCTTTGGTCTTGAACTCACCAAAGCGCAGCACCCCGCATTCCACTGCAAATTCAACAAACTCCAGGGCTAAAGCGTCATGCTGTGGGTCTTGGTCCGACATGGGGAATTTCCTTGTTTAAGTTAACCAGCCTGAATCTCAATGGCATCCGCTCCGCCACCAGCAAAGGACTGGAAGCCTGGCTTGCGCAGGCACAGCCTGATTGTATTTGCGTGCAAGAGGTCAAGGCACAGGCCACCGACATTGCCGGGCGTTTCGAACAATTGTCCGGCCTGCACGGACACTTCCACTTTGCAGAAAAGAAAGGGTATTCGGGCGTTGGCATTTACAGCAAGCACACGCCCAGCGATGTCATTATTGGCTACGGTTCGCCAGAGTTTGACGCCGAAGGGCGCTACGTGGAACTTCGCTTTGACACCCCTTATCGCAAACTGTCCATCATCAGCGCGTACTTCCCCAGCGGCTCATCGGGTGAAGAACGCCAATTGGCCAAGTTCCGGTTTTTGGCGGAGTTTCAGCCGCACCTGTCGGCGCTCAAGTCGCAACGGGAGTTCATCCTGTGCGGCGACGTCAACATTGCGCACCAGGAAATGGACCTGAAAAACTGGAAAGGCAACCGCAAGAACTCCGGTTTCCTGCCGGAAGAGCGGGGCTGGATGACTCGTATGCTGACCGAACACCAATTGGTGGACGTGTACCGCCATCTGGAACCTACTGCCACAGAAGACTGCTACACATGGTGGAGCAATCGGGGCCAGGCGTACGCCAAGAACGTAGGGTGGCGGCTGGATTACCACTTGGCGACTGCGCAGTTGGCATCTACCGCAAAGTCCGTCAACATCTACAAGGTCGAAAAGTTCTCCGACCACGCACCGATCTCCATCGACTACGACTTCAAGTTCTGATCGGTTTCTGTCGCGCAACGGTCAGATCAATACAAGCGGATGGCCGTATCGAAGGTCCAGGTCCTGCGGATTTCGATCACGTCAAACTCGCGAGCCAGACCCGGCGAAAACTGGGCATAGGGCGCCTGGCTTTGCACGATGCGTCGTATCGCTTCGTCAATTCCCGCCACGCCGCTGGAGCGAACAAATGTCACCGACTCGACGGAGCCGTCGCTTCGAAGTGCCACGGTCACCAAAGGATCGGCGTGAGGTTGCTTCGCTGCTTCTCGAACCATGTCGATGGTCATGTTCAGCTGGATCTTCCGGCCCCAGGCTTCTGCATACAGGATGAGTTCGGAGTTGGCGTCGGTGCGACCGAAGAGCCTGCCTCGACGTGCGCTACTCGACGTGGCTGGTAGTTGGGCTGACGGGGGCGCTGCAAGCGAAGCCGCTTCGCGCCGGGCTGCCTCTTCATCCAACTGTCGTCCCATCGCCCGGCGTGCCGCATCGCGTCGTGACTCCTGCTCCTCCCGTGCGGCAACTTGCCGTGCCGCCGCCTGTCGTGCTGCGTCCTGGCGCTCGGCCTCCAGACGCGCCGCCTCGCCCCGCTCAATTTCCTGACGGGCGGCCGCCTGTCGCGCCGCCTCTTGCAGTGCCGCCGCCTGCCGTGCTGCGTCCTGACGCTCGGCCTCCAGACGCGCCGCCTCGCTCCGCTCAATTTCCTGACGGGCGGCTGCCTGTCGCGCCGCCTCTTGCCGTGCCGCCGCCTGACGAGCTGCCTCTTGGCGCTCGCCCTCCAGACGCGCCGTCTCGCCTCGCTCAAATTCCTGACGGGCGGCCACCTGTCGCGCCGCCTCTTGCCGTGCCGCCTCAAGCTGCTTCGCAAGATCAAGCTTGGCCGTTTCAGCAGCTCGCTCTTGTGCTTCCGCGTAGATCTGCGATTGCGCTGCATCGCCCGCATCGCGAGACGCCAGCACCGCGGTCTCTGCACTCGACGCGCTCGGCGCTACAGCGATCACAGACGTCGGTGCCGCCGGAGCGACGGGGACGACGGGGACGACCAAGGCCGCAGCGTCGGACCGCTCCAATGCAATTACTTCCGGCCGAGGGACGGGCGGGGGCGCTACATCACCCCGCCCATCCGCGAGCAACGGCACGTTCGCAGAGACCACGCCGGACACACCCTTGTCCATTGCATTGCCCGTTGCGGCTGGCTTGGAATTTTCCAGCGGCTCGGCGCTGACAGTCAGCGCAGGCTCGCGTACGATCACGGCGACTTTCTGCCGCGGAGCCAGGGATGGGAACACGGATGGCGTCAAAGTCAGCCCACCGACCATTGGAGGCTCAGTCGATACTGCGTCAGCGGCGGGGGCCTGTGCCGCAATGAGTACTACGCGCAGATCGGGCACCTCGATGCGTCGATCTTGCCATGGGAAGCCAAAGCCCGGAAAGCCCAATCCCTGGCCGCCAAAAATCAAACTCAAGAGAAGCGAGTGAATCAGCAGGGAGAGCAACAACGCAGCGCTCAGTCGCCAGCGCTCACGGTGAATCGAATGGCTCCGCCGCGGAGTGCTGCCTGAGGGCCCCGAAGATCGCGGTGGCTTCCGGTCGGATGACGGTGTCCGCGCAGCGTTGGAACTGGTGGAACTCAAGTACGCTCCGACGTTGATACTCGACCAATGCCGCTGGCAACTGGCACGATGAATCCGTGCACAGCACGCCTACCGAAATGACGAACCCGCCTGCCAGGGCCTTGCCAAAATACCTCCGGTAGATTCGTGAACTTCATCAAGTCCATTCTCCTCCATACACCCATATAAACACGGTGTTCAATTCCCTCGGTTCCAAAAGTGCGGTCGCGCTTCGACCGGACCCGAGCAGTTCACGCCCGCGTCGGCGGAGCGGGAACTACAAGCTGGCTTGAAAGAAGCAGTGCAAGGTACCCAAACAAGCGAGGCACGCCGGGTTAGCTGAAAACGCCGCCGTACTCTTTGCGCAGGTCGCCTTTTTGGACCTTGCCGGTACCGCCTACTGGCAACGCGTCCAGAAAGATGACGTCATCGGGCACCCACCACTTGGCAACGCGCTCGGCCAGGAAGGCCAGCATCTCTTGCTTCTCCACACTCTGCCCTGGCTTGCGGACCACAAACAGCAGCGGGCGCTCATCCCATTTGGGATGCTTGACGCCAATCACGGCAGCCATGGCCACGGCCGGGTGGGCGATAGCGGCGTTTTCCAGGTCGATGGAGCTGATCCATTCGCCACCGGTCTTGATCACATCTTTGGTGCGGTCGCGGATCTGCATGACGCCATCGGCATCAATCGTCGCGATATCTCCAGTGGGGAACCAGCCGTCCACCAGTGGGGAGCGCTCACCCTTGTAGTAGGACGCCAGGATCCACTGCCCGCGCACCATCAGTTCACCCTGTGCCACACCATCGCGCGGCAGCGTGGCACCTTGCTCGTCCACCACCTTGATTTCGACGCCAAACGCGCTCTTGCCCTGCTTGGCCAGCAAGGCATGCTTTTGCTCCGGCGTCCAGTCCTTGTGTTTGGGCATCAGGGTGCCCATGGTACCGATGGCGGTGGTCTCGGTCATGCCCCAGCCGTGGCGCACCTCCACATCGTAGGTGTCCATGAATTTGGCAATCAGCGACTTGGGCATGGCGGAGCCGCCCACGCCGGTGCGGCGCATGGTGCTAAAGCGCAAACCGTGTTGTTCCACATGGGCCAGCAACGACAGCCAGATGGTCGGCACACCGGCGCTGACCGTCACGCGCTCGGATTCCATCAGTTCGTAAAGGGACTGTCCATCCAGGCGCGGGCCCGGCAACACCAGCTTGGCACCCGCAATGGGCGCCGCGTACGGAATGCACCAGGCATTGATGTGAAACATGGGCACGACCGGCAAGATGGCCTCATCCGCTGACAGCGACAAAATACCCGGCAGGCATCCCGACATGGCATTGAGCACAATGGAGCGGTGTGAGTACAGGGCCCCTTTGGGGTTGCCGGTAGTGCCGGATGTGTAGCACAGTGCGGCACCGGTGCGCTCGTCAAACTCGGGCCAGTCAAACTGCTCGCTACACGGCGCTATCAGGTCTTCGTACGACATCACATTGGCGACGCCCTCAATCGCGGGCATGTGGGCCGCTTCCGACAGACATACCCAGGCGCGCACCTTGGGGCAGTGGGCCGCAATGCCCTTGATCAGCGGCGCAAAAGTGGCGTCAAACAGCATGACGCTGTCCTCGGCGTGGTTGATGATGTAGATCAACTGCTGCGGATGCAGACGCGGGTTGCAGGTGTGCATGACCATGCCGCTGCCCGAGACCGCGTAATACGCTTCCAGGTGGCGATGGTTATTCCACGCAATGGACCCTACCGCACTCCCTTCTTCCAGACCCAAAGTGGCCAGGGCATTGGCCAATTTGCGGGCTCGCGCCGCACATTGGGCGTAGGTATAGCGAAACAAGGGACCATGGGTCTCACGGGAAACAACTTCAGCGTCGCCAAACTGGGCGGCAGCGTGTTCGATCACGCTGGATAAAAGCAAGGGGCGGTCCATCATGAGGCCGGGCTGTAGCATGGGATATTTCTCCTGTTTGTTATGGGTAGCGAACTTGGGTTGCCGTGGTGATTATTGTGGAGCAAATGCGGCCATACGTTTGCCCATTTCTACCCCCAGCGCTTGCAGACCACTCATGGGGCGCACCATGACTTCGAAGTCGACGATTTTTCCATCCGCATCAAACTGCACCATGTCGATGCCTTTGAGCGTTTTGTCGCCGACGTTGGCACTGAATTCCAGCACCACACTGAGGCCATCGGCACTGGCCAGCTGGCGGTGGTAAGTGAAGTCGCTGAATACACCCATGACGGTGTTGAGGATCAGTGAAACCGCCTTCGCGCCGGGATAGGGCTTGTACGCCATGGGGGAGCGAAAAACGGCATCCGGGTGCAGCAAGGAACCCAGCTCGCTCAGGTCACGCCGGGCAACCATGGCGTGCCACTGTTCAAGGGTGGCCAATGCGGCGCTTTGGAGTGGGGGGTTGGGATGCATGTGTGTTTCTCCTGATCGGCTTTTTGGCGGGCGTTACAGCGCGACGGCAAGTTCTGTGCCCTGCTTGATTGCCCGCTTGGCGTCCAGCTCGGCGGCGACATCGGCGCCCCCTATCAGATGCACGGCGCAGCCTGCGGCGACCAACTCGGCTTGCAATGCACGCTGTGGCTCCTGGCCTGCACACACCACCACGGTGTCGGCGGGTATGACCATCTCACGATCGCCCACGGTGATGTGCAAACCCGCGTCGTCGATCTTCCGGTAGGTGACACCTGCCAGCATTTCGACCTGGCGGTTTTTCAGGGAGGTGCGGTGAATCCAGCCGGTGGTCTTGCCCAGTCCGTCGCCCACTTTTTTCGCTTTGCGCTGCAGAAGATAGACCTTGCGCGGACTTTTTTCAATGTGTTCGGGGGTCAGGCCACCACGGGTGCTGTAGCTGGTATCCACACCCCACTCGGCGAAGAACTTGGCCGGGTCCTGGCTGGGGCTGGTGCCACTGTGCAGCAGGTATTCGGCCACATCAAAGCCAATGCCGCCGGCACCGATCAGAGCCACGGTCTTGCCCACGGCGCATTTGTCGCGCAGCACATCGAGATAGCCCACCACCTTGGGATGGTTGATGCCCTCAATGTCGGGCGTGCGCGGGCTCACGCCGGTCGCCAGCACCACATGCGCATAGCCGCCGGCGGTGAGCTCCTGCGCGGTGACGCGGTGGTTCAGCGCCAGCTTGACGCCCGTGAGTTCGATCTGACGGCCAAAGAAACGCAGAGTTTCAAAAAACTCCTCCTTACCCGGAACCTGTTTGGCAATATTGAACTGCCCGCCGATCTCGGATGCCGAGTCGAACAGTGTCACCTCGAATCCGCGTTGGGCGGCCGTCGTGGCAAAGGCCAGGCCTGCGGGGCCTGCACCCACCACAGCGACGCGCCCGCGGGTAGCCGATGGAATGATGTTGAGCAAGGTTTCGTGACAGGCACGCGGGTTCACCAGGCAGGAGGTGATCTTGCCGCCAAAGGTGTGGTCCAGACAGGCCTGATTGCAGCCGATACAGGTGTTGATCTCGTCGGCTTTTCCTTGCGCTGCCTTCTGGATGAACAGGGGGTCCGCCAGAAACGGCCTCGCCATGGACACCATGTCGCAAAAACCGTCCGCCAGCAGTTGCTCGGCCACGTCCGGGGTGTTGATGCGATTGGTGGCGACCAGCGGAATACCCACCTTGCCCATGAGCTTCTGCGTCACCCAGGCAAACGCGCCACGCGGCACCTTGGTGGCAATGGTGGGAATACGCGCCTCGTGCCAGCCAATGCCGGTGTTGATGAGGGTGGCGCCCGCCGCTTCCACCGCCTGGGCGAGTTGCACCACCTCCTCCAGGGTCGAACCCCCTTCCACCAGATCCAGCATGGAGAGGCGGTAGATGATGATGAAGTTCTGGCCCACGCGCGCACGCGTGCGGCGCACGATCTCCACGGGAAAGCGGATGCGGTTTTCATAGGCTCCGCCCCACTCGTCGTCACGGTGGTTGGTGCGTGCGGCAATGAATTCGTTGAGCAAGTAGCCTTCAGAACCCATGATTTCCACGCCGTCGTACCCTGCGGACTGGGCCAGTGCGGCGCAGCGCACAAAGTCATCAATCGTTTGATGAACCTCTTCGGTACTCAGGGGGTTGGGGCGAAACGGGTTGATGGGCGCCTGCAGGGCGCTGGGGGCCACCAGTTCGGGATGGTAGGCGTAGCGGCCAAAGTGCAGGATCTGCATGGCAATCTTGCCGCCCGCGTCGTGCACCGCCTGGGTAACCACGCGGTGCTTTGCAGCCTCTTCCTCGGTGGTCATGCGAGCCCCGCCGGGCATGGGGCGACCGCGGTCATTGGGTGCAATGCCGCCGGTCACGATCAGGCCGACGCCACCGCGGGCGCGCTCGGCGTAAAACGCCGCCATGCGGTTGAAACCGTCTTTGGCTTCTTCCAGCCCAACGTGCATGGAGCCCATCAGAACGCGGTTGGGCAAGGTGGTAAAGCCCAAGTCAAGCGGGGCCAACATATGGGGGTAAGCGGTCATGGATAACTCCTCAAAAAGGGGGCAAAACAGTGCGACTATGCAACCAGTTGCAGCACTGTATGGCATATCAGATATTTATGCAACTAGTTGCATAGTTTGGTGCCTGCCCGTAGACTCCCACCATGTCTTTGTCGCACGCCGTGCTTACCTCTCTGCTGGAAAAATCTTCGTCCGGGTATGACCTCGCGCGTCGTTTCGACAAGTCCATCGGCTTCTTCTGGCACGCCACGCACCAACAAATTTATCGGGAACTGGGCCGCATGGAGGCCGCCGGCTGGATTGAATCCAGCAGCGCGCCTGACGCGGGCAAAACGCGCAAGCGCATGTACCG
>JBBRYR010000023.1:0-48569 GCA_038237415.1 Burkholderiales bacterium | reverse complement strand
GCCGACTCGGTCAACGAGTTTGTCGGCGTGTTGATCGAGGCGATCCTGATCGAGCTGGTGGTGAGTTTCGTGAGCCTGGGCTTCCACAGCCGTCCCGGCGCCACGCGCTGGTACCAGCGCTACACGATCGACATGCGGCCCGGGCTGATCGTCGGCATCACCATCCCGCTGGTGCTCGCCGTTACCTTCCTGGGAATGTATTACTGGGGCATCGGCCTGCACAAGATCTCGCTCGGCTCACTGATCATCTCGCTGGGTTTGCTGGTGGACGACGCGATCATCGCGGTCGAGATGATGGTGCGCAAGATCGAGGAGGGCTACGACAAGGTGCGTGCCGCCACCTTTGCCTACGAAATCACGGCAATGCCCATGCTCACGGGTACGCTTATTACGGCGGTGGGTTTTTTGCCCATCGGCATTGCCAAGTCATCCACCGGGGAATACACCTTTGCCATTTTTGGCGTGACGGTGCTGGCGCTGGTTCTCAGCTGGCTGGTGTCGGTGTATTTCGTGCCCTACCTGGGTACCTTGCTGCTCAAGGTCAAACCGCATGGCGTGGGTGATGAGCCGCACGAGCTGTTCAACACGCCGTTTTACAACACCTTCCGCAAAACCGTGAACTGGTGCGTGGAGCACCGCTGGATCACGATCGGACTCATGCTGCTGACGTTTGCACTGGGCATTGTGGGCATGGGGCGGGTGCAGCAGCAATTCTTTCCGGACTCCGCACGCTCCGAAGTGCTGCTGGACGTCTGGTACCCCGAAGGCACTTCTTTTGCCGCCAACGAGCTCACGACCAAGCGCATTGAGGCGCGCCTGCTGCAAGACCCCGATGTGGGCACCGTGAGCACCTGGGTGGGTTCGGGGGTGCCGCGTTTCTACTTGCCGCTGGATAATATTTTCACGCAGAGCAACGTGTCGCAGTTCATCATCGTGCCCAAGGATTTGAAGCTGCGCGAACCGCTGCGCATCAAGATGCCGGCGCTGATAGCGCAGGAGTTTCCCGAAGTCCGGGCCCGCGTCAAAATTTTGCCCAATGGGCCGCCCGTGGCCTACCCGGTGCAGTTCCGGGTCGTCGGCGGTGAGCCCGCGGTGCTGCGCGAGCGGGCCGATGAGGTCAAGGCCGTGTTGCGTGCGAGCAGCAACACCCGGGGCGTCAACGACAACTGGAACGAGTCGGTCAAGGTCATCCGCCTGGAGATTGATCAGACCAAAGCGCGGGCTCTGGGTGTTACCAGCCAGTCCATCGCCCAGGCCTCCAAGACCATGTTTTCCGGCACCCCGGTCGGTCAGTACCGGGAGGGGGACAAACTGATCGACATTGTGTTGCGCCAACCGCAGGACGAGCGCAATGCCATCACCGATGTCGCCAACGCCAATCTGCCCACGGCGAGTGGCAAGTCGATTCCGCTCACGCAGATTGCCAAACCCACCTTTGCTTGGGAGCCCGGTGTGATGTGGCGTGATAACCGCGACTACGCCATTACGGTGCAGGGCGACATCGTCGAAGGCCTGCAGGGTGCCACGGTAACGGCCGAGTTGCTGCCGAAGCTGCGCGTGCTGGAGGCTACCTGGAAGGCGAACGGAATGGGGGCTTACCGCATTGAAGTGGCGGGAGCCGTGGAAGAGAGCAGCAAAGGTTCCGCGTCCATTGCGGCGGGGATCCCTATCATGCTGTTTGTGACGTTTACTCTGTTGATGCTGCAGTTGCACAGCTTCAGCCGTTCCATGCTGGTGTTTCTGACCGGGCCACTGGGCATTGCCGGTGTGGCAGCTGCCTTAATGGTGTCGGGGCGTCCGTTCGGGTTTGTAGCGCTGCTTGGCGTGATCGCCCTGATGGGCATGATTCAGCGCAATTCAGTGATTTTGATCGACCAGATTGAGCAGGACCGGTCTGCGGGCATTCCTGCGTGGGATGCGATTGTGGAGTCTGCGGTACGCCGTTTGCGCCCGATTGTGCTGACCGCCGCTGCCGCTGTGCTGGCCATGATCCCGCTGTCGCGCTCGGTTTTCTGGGGCCCCATGGCGGTTTCCATCATGGGCGGGCTGATTGTGGCGACGGTGCTGACATTGCTGGCACTGCCCGCGATGTATGCGGCCTGGTTCAAGGTTCGCCGGGAGACGCCCGTAGCAGGTTAAACTAGCGGGCTGACCGATTTCAAATGGGTGGTCAAAGCTCTGCAGGCAGCGTCTGTGGGTGTTTTTGATCCCCTGTTTCTGTTTTTTGCGCGGGTGGCGAAATTGGTAGACGCACCAGGTTTAGGTCCTGACGGTAGCAATACTGTGCGGGTTCGAGTCCCGCCCCGCGCACCACCTATCTGAAAATTAGCTAGTTTAGGAGACTGATCATGGCCGTTACTGTTGAAACTCTGGAAAAGCTGGAGCGAAAAATCACGCTGAACCTGCCTGTGGGCGCAATCCAGTCGGAAGTGGATGCCCGTTTGCGCAAGCTGGCCCGTACCGTGAAGATGGACGGCTTTCGTCCCGGCAAGGTGCCCATGAACGTGGTGGCCCAGCGTTACGGCTATTCGGTTCATTACGAAGTGATGAATGACAAGGTCGGCGAGGCGTTTGCCACCGCTGCCAACGAAGCCAAGCTGCGCGTTGCCGGTCAGCCCCGCATCACCGAGAGTGAAGCGTCTCCTGAAGGCCAGATGGCTTTTGATGCCATTTTTGAGGTGTACCCGGAAGTCAAGCTTGGCGATTTGTCGACTGCAGAAGTTGAAAAGATCAGCGCTGAAGTTACGGATGCGGCGATTGATAAAACCGTGGAAATTTTGCGCAAGCAGCGCCGCACCTTCGCCCAGCGCCCCCAGGACGCGGCTGCGCAGGACACCGATCGCGTGACGGTGGACTTTGAAGGCAAGATCGACGGCGAACCTTTCGCTGGCGGAAAAGCTGAAGCATTTCAGTTCATCGTGGGCGATGGCCAGATGCTCAAGGAATTCGAAGAAGCGGTGCGTGGCATGAAGGCTGGCGAAAGCAAGACTTTCCAGCTGGCATTTCCTGCCGATTACCACGGCAAAGACGTGGCTGGCAAGACGGCTGACTTCATGGTCACACCCAAGAAGATCGAAGCCGCACATCTGCCTGAAGTTGATGGCGCACTGGCCAAGTCGCTGGGCATTGCCGATGCGACCGTGGAAGGCCTGCGTGCTGACATTCGCAAGAATCTGGAGCGCGAAGTCAAGTTCCGCCTGCTGGGTCGCAACAAGCAGGTGGTCATGGATGCTTTGCTGTCCAAAGCAGAACTCGACCTGCCCAAGTCCATCGTGCAATCGGAAGTGGACCGCATGATCGAAGGCGCCCGTGAGGATTTGAAGCAACGCGGCGTCAAGGATGCTGACAAGGCACCGATCCCGGCTGACATGTTCCTGCCCCAGGCTGAGCGCCGTGTGCGTCTGGGCCTGGTCGTTGCGGAATTGGTACGCACCAATGAACTGCAAGCCAAGCCAGATCAGATCAAGGCACACATCGACGAATTGGCGGCCAGCTACGAAAAGCCCGCGGACGTGGTTCGCTGGTACTACGGCGACAACCGCCGTATGGCTGAGGTGGAAGGCATCGTGATTGAAAACAATGTGACCGACTTTGTGCTGGGTAAAGCCAAGGTTAGTGAAAAAGCGGTTTCGTTTGACGAATTGATGGGTCAGAACTGAGGTCCAGTTCGCCATTGAGGCGAACGGATTGAAAGCGGATGGGGCTTGAGCAGGGCTTGCAGTTCTGCAGGCAAGCCCCATTTGCATTCAGGAATTGAAATATCGGTACAGTCAGTACACTTTTTTGGAGACGCTATGAATGTGAAATACGGAGCGACGGGCGGCATGGACATACAGGCACTTGGCATGGTTCCCATGGTCATCGAGCAGTCGGGCAGGGGCGAGCGCTCCTATGACATCTACTCGCGTTTGCTGAAAGAGCGCGTAATCTTTCTGGTGGGTCCGGTCAACGATCACGTAGCCAATCTGGTGGTCGCACAGCTGTTGTTTCTGGAGAGCGAGAATCCTGACAAGGATATTTCCTTCTACATCAATTCACCTGGCGGCTCAGTGAGCGCAGGCATGGCTATTTACGACACCATGAACTTCATCAAGCCAGAAGTGTCGACGCTTTGCACCGGCATGGCAGCCAGCATGGGCGCATTTTTGCTGGCAGCTGGAGCCAAGGGCAAGCGGTTTTCCTTGCCTAACTCCAAGGTCATGATCCACCAGCCTTCAGGCGGTAGCCAGGGTCAGGCGACAGAAATCGAAATTCAGGCCCGCGAGATTCTGAAGACGCGTGAGCAGCTCAACAAGATTCTGGCTGAGCGCACGGGTCAGCCACTGGAGCGCATTGAGCGCGATACCGAGCGTGACTACTACATGTCTGCCGACGAGTGCAAAGAGTATGGCCTGATTGATCAGGTGATTTCAAAACGCGCCTGACCAGCGGAAAGCGGGTCCCAGGCGGTGTCTTGCGGTGACGCAGACACCGTTTTTATTTGAGTATCATTCGGATATTTTCCGAAAAGGCGAGCACCACATGGCCGAGAAAAAAGGCTCCTCGAGCGAAAAAACCCTGTATTGCTCTTTCTGCGGCAAGAGTCAGCATGAGGTCAAGAAATTGATCGCTGGCCCCTCCGTGTTCGTGTGCGATGAGTGTATTGAGCTTTGCAACGAAATCATCCGTGACGAGTTGCCGGCAACCACCGAAGGCAAAGACGCCAAGAGCGACTTGCCGACGCCATCGGAAATCAAGGGCAATCTGGATAACTACGTGATCGGTCAGGAGCCCGCCAAACGGATCCTGGCGGTTGCCGTATACAACCACTACAAGCGTCTTCGCCACAAGGAAAAAGCCAAGAAGGACGAGATTGAGCTTGCCAAAAGCAATATTTTGCTGATTGGTCCGACCGGTTCAGGCAAGACGCTGCTGGCGCAAACGCTGGCACGCATGCTCGATGTGCCTTTTGTCATGGCCGATGCCACGACGCTGACCGAAGCCGGTTATGTGGGTGAAGACGTTGAAAACATCGTTCTCAAATTGCTGCAGAGTTGCAACTACGAAGTTGAGCGCGCGCAGCGAGGCATCGTCTACATTGACGAGATCGACAAGATCTCCCGGAAATCGGATAACCCGTCCATCACCCGTGATGTGTCCGGCGAAGGCGTGCAGCAGGCGCTGCTCAAGCTGATTGAAGGCACCATGGCCAGCGTTCCGCCCCAGGGTGGTCGCAAGCACCCGAACCAGGACTTTGTGCAGATTGACACGACCAACATCCTGTTCATTTGTGGCGGGGCATTTGCGGGGCTGGAGAAAGTCATCGAAGCCCGTACCCAGTCTTCTGGTATTGGCTTCGGAGCGAGTGTCAAAAGCAAGCAACAGCGCAGCCTGACCGATGTGTTCAAGGAAGTTGAGCCCGAAGATTTGATCAAGTTTGGTTTAATTCCCGAGTTGGTCGGCCGCATGCCGGTCGTAGCGGCCCTGGCAGAGCTTACGGAAGATGCATTGGTGCAAATTCTCACTGAACCCAAAAATGCCTTGGTCAAGCAATACACCAAGCTGCTGGCCATGGAGGGTGCGGAGCTTGAGATTCGACCTTCTGCACTCAAGGCCATTGCAAAGAAGGCTTTGGCCCGTAAAACCGGTGCCCGTGGATTGCGTTCAATCCTGGAGCAATCCCTGATTGACACCATGTACGAATTGCCCAACGCGGCCAACGTGGCAAAAGTCGTGGTGGACGAGTCTACGATTGAAGAAAACAAACCGCCTCTGCTGGTGTATCGCGAAACCGCAAAGAAGGCGTGAGTTCAGAACGGCGCAAATGCCTGATTTGACGGGTTTTTGCGCTGGTTTAATTGATATTTATGATTTCAGTCGCTTTGATAATCGAAGCTGGCTTGAAATTCAAGCCTTACGGTCCATATTTAACAGGTAACTAAAAGGTATCCCATGTCTGGCCATACTCCTCTGCCTGCTACTCCTCTTGATTTGCCCTTGTTGCCTTTACGCGACGTAGTGGTGTTCCCCCATATGGTGATTCCCCTGTTCGTAGGGCGTCCCAAAAGCATCAAAGCGCTTGAAGCGGCTATGGAAGCCGAGCGCCGCATCATGCTCGTGGCACAAAAAACGGCTGCAAAAGATGATCCGCTGGTGTCCGACATGTTTGATGTCGGTTGCGTTTCCACCATCCTGCAAATGCTGAAGCTGCCCGACGGTACCGTCAAGGTGCTGGTTGAGGGCCATCAGCGTGCTCTGGTCAATAAAATTGAAGAGGGCGAGTCGCATTTCACAGCCAATGTGACCCCCATCGAAGCACCAGTTGATACTTCCGAAAAAGGTCGTGGCAAAGCCAGCGAAGTGGAAGCCTTGCGCCGTGCAGTCATGCAGCAGTTCGACCAGTACGTCAAACTGAACAAGAAGATCCCGCCGGAAATTTTGACATCGATTTCCAGTATTGATGATGCGGGTCGCTTGGCTGACACGATCGCGGCGCATTTGCCACTGAAGCTCGACAGCAAGCAGGCGGTGTTGGGTTTGTCGAGCGTGAAGGAACGCCTCGAAAACCTGTTCGAACAGATCGAACGCGAGGTCGACATCCTGAATGTGGACAAGAAAATCCGTGGACGCGTCAAGCGCCAGATGGAAAAAAATCAGCGCGACTTCTACCTGAACGAGCAGGTCAAGGCGATCCAGAAGGAGCTGGGCGAGGGCGAAGACGGTGCCGATATGGAAGAGATCGAGAAGAAGATCAAATCCGCGAAGATGCCCAAAGAGGCGCTCAAAAAGGCCGAGGCCGAGTTCAAGAAACTCAAGCTAATGTCACCCATGTCTGCAGAAGCGACCGTGGTGCGCAATTACATCGACGTCCTTACCGGTTTGCCTTGGGCCGCCAAGACCAAGATCAAGCACAACCTGGCCAACGCGGAGGCTGTGCTCAATGAAGACCACTACGGGCTTGACAAGGTTAAAGACCGCATCCTGGAGTATCTGGCAGTTCAGCAACGTGTGGACAAAGTGAAGGCGCCGATACTGTGCCTGGTTGGGCCTCCTGGCGTTGGGAAAACGTCGTTGGGTCAGTCTATTGCCAAGGCGACCGGGCGCAAATATGTACGCATGGCCTTGGGTGGCATGCGCGACGAGGCCGAGATTCGTGGCCACCGCCGCACCTACATTGGGGCCATGCCCGGCAAGGTACTGCAGAGCCTCTCCAAAGTGGGTACGCGTAATCCGCTGTTTCTGCTCGACGAGATTGACAAGCTGGGAACCGACTTCCGTGGCGACCCAAGTAGTGCATTGCTGGAGGTTCTGGATCCCGAGCAGAACCACAAGTTCGGAGACCATTACGTTGAGGTCGATTACGACCTGAGCGATGTCATGTTCGTGGCCACGTCCAATTCCATGAACATTCCGTCGGCCTTGCTGGACCGGATGGAGGTCATCCGGCTTTCGGGCTACACCGAAGACGAGAAGACCAATATCGCCATTACCTATTTGCTGCCCAAGCAAATGAAGAATAACGGCGTGAAGGACTCCGAGTTGTCGATTGGCGAGGATGCGGTGCGTGACATCGTTCGGTACTACACACGCGAAGCGGGGGTGCGTTCGCTTGAGCGCGAGTTGTCAAAGATTTGCCGCAAGGTGGTCAAGGGCCTGCTGCTCAAGAAGCTGGAACCGCAGGTCAAGGTTAACGCCGACAACCTGAATGACTATCTGGGTGTTCGCAAGTACACCTATGGCCGTGCCGAAGAGCAAAACCAGGTGGGGCAGGTCGTGGGATTGGCGTGGACCGAGGTGGGTGGCGATTTGCTGACCATTGAGGCTGCGCTTACGCCAGGGAAAGGTGTTATTACCCGCACGGGTTCTCTGGGCGATGTGATGAAAGAGTCCGTGGAGGCTGCACGCACCGTCGTGCGAAGCCGCTCGCGCCGACTGGGTATCAAGGATGAGGTGTTTGAGAAAAAGGACATCCACATCCACGTGCCAGACGGAGCAACACCCAAGGATGGTCCTAGTGCAGGCGCTGCCATGGCGACGGCCTTTGTGTCTGCCCTGACAGGCATCCCTGTTCGCGGTGACGTCGCTATGACCGGTGAAATTACCTTGCGCGGAGAGATAACCGAGATTGGCGGCTTGAAGGAAAAACTCTTGGCTGCTTTGCGTGGGGGAATCAAGACGGTACTGATTCCCGAGGCGAATGCCAAGGATTTGCAGGACATTCCCGAGAACGTGAAGAATGGACTTGAGATCATCCCCGTTCGCTGGATAGACAAGGTACTTGAATTGGCGCTGGAATCGAAACCTGTACCGCTGCCAGACGATGAAACAGTTGCGCCCGCAGCGGGATCTGCGGCGGTTCCTGCGGTAGAATTGGCGGATTCAATCAAGCATTGAATTGGGCAGTTTTAGTGGAAATAAGATTTTAGATCTTTGCATCAAGCCACAAAAACACGCTATAATTTGAGGCTTGAAACGCGGGAATAGCTCAGTTGGTAGAGCGCAACCTTGCCAAGGTTGAGGTCGAGAGTTCGAGACTCTTTTCCCGCTCCATATTTCAGGAAAAGGGAAGCTAAGTGCTTCCCTTTTTCATTAGTTGAATTACGTAGGTTTATTGCTGATGTAATTGTGATAGCAGTGGCGCGGTAGCAAAGCGGTTATGCCCCGGATTGCAAATCCGGTTAGCCCGGTTCGACTCCGGGCCGCGCCTCCAGATATTTTGGTTAGCAATGCCCCGTCAACCTTCGCTGCCGGGGCATTTTTGTTCCACAATAGACCAAAATGGCCCGAGTGGTGAAATAGGTAGACACATCGGACTTAAAATCCGCCGCTTCGTGAATAACGGGCGTACCGGTTCGATTCCGGTCTCGGGCACCAATAGCGCATGGACAGTGGAGAGTTTGCTATTGATTTAGTAGCGAACGCATGCTATAAAATTTGTAGCATTTTCTTGCTTGTAGGCAATCCGTAGGCAAGTTGTCCAAATCCACGTCCACCCCAAACGACAAAAACCCGCACGCGGTGGGCTTATGGGTTACCGTTTAAGCCTAGGCTATGTTAGGCCCGGGTTACTTTCCAAATTCTTTTCTCTCCCACTTGTCTTTAGTCTTGGCATCCTCGCGGGTTTGCTAATCAGTTGAGGCCGAATACCCCCCGTCTCGGCGCTTTCTTGAACTGAATAAACTCGATTAAGGGTGAGACCCCAAGACTAGCTAGAAATCCGGCATGTGCGGGTTTTTGGCGTTTGGTGCAGGGTCGAGTCAGGTGGTAAAAGAATAGAGGCATTGATCGCTTCGAGATTGAAGCCATAGACCGTTGCTTTTCCACCGAGATAGCGCTAACCCGCAAAACGCGTCGCTCGCGCGCAAAGCTTGGCCATCAAAATCAGGCTGCAATAACACGGCTAAATCGTGCATTTTGAGCGGTTACCCGCATACCCGACAGCCACTGTCGTGTTTACAATGAGTCGATGACTTATTGGGTGCCAAAGATCCAATAAAGGGGTTACTTTGAAAAAATTACGGTTCTTTTGACGGTATTTTTTCAAATTAACTCCAGAGAACCGAGTATCCGTGCGGGCTGCAGCCTCCTTTGCGCTTCCGGTCTCGGCAAAATATGCCACGCTATAACGCTCCATTTGAAATCCACGTTCACGGACAGGTTCCATTGCGCGCTGATGTCCAGTTTGAACAGCTGCAGGATGCGCTCAAACCGATGTGGAAATATGCGGGTGCCCGCTCGTTGTCAGATGGCGCTGGAAGCTCCTATGAGGACGAGCCAGGCGTCAAGTTTGACGCACAGGAACATATTCTTCAAATGTGTTGGACAGTGGCGGGCGATCTCGACTTCCGTCAAACGCTGGATGAAGTCTGCATGAATCTCAATGAACTTGCAGACGCTGGCGCAGCCATTGAAGTGACGTTCTATGACGCAGATTTCGATGAGGAAGATGGCCCACCGGGCGGTGAGTCGCGCGACGATTTCGTGATGCTATTTGTCGGCCCCGATCCAGCGGCCATCATGCAGGTTCAAAGAGACTTGCTGGTACAGGATGTCGTGAGTTTGATGGAGCGTCACTTTGACGGCGCCGAGTTGAGTGGGGTGGTTGGTGAAGTTGACAAGCTGTTTGCGCAACGATTTGATTCGCTGGTGAGTTCACTAGCTATTGGAAAACCCCCCAGCGGATCCGGTGGCAATCATGGTGGTGGACATGGCGGAGGCCGCAAGCCGCGCCATTTGCACTGATCCATTCACTCGCAAGTCACCATGCTGAAGAAAATTCACGTTGAGCACCTCGCACTGGGCATGCACCTGAAGGAGTTTTGTGGCTCTTGGATGGAGCATCCGTTTTGGCGTAGTGGTTTTGTTATTGAAGACCCCAAGGATTTGCAGACGATTTGGGCTAGCAGCATTAAAGAGGTCTGGATTGACACCAGCAAGGGACAGGATGTTGCCCTTGGACAGACGGCAGTGTCTGAAGCAGAGTCAGATGCCCAAGTTGAAGCGGAACTCCAACTGGCTGTCAGCGAAAAGCGGCAGGTTGCACCTGTGTCAACTTCTGTTGAACTGGAGCGAGCAGCAAAAATTTGTCTGCAGTCCAAGCAGGCCGTGATTTCCATGTTTCAGGAAGCACGCATGGGCAAAGCGGTTGACACTGGCGGCGCCAAGCGTTTGGTGGAGGAAATAACTGACTCGGTAGCGCGAAATCCGGGAGCATTGATCAGCTTGGCAAGACTGAAAACAGTGGACGATTACACCTACATGCACTCAGTTGCAGTGTGCGCCATGATGGTTGCATTGGCCAAACAGTTGGGTCTGGATGCGGAACAGACCCGATCTGCAGGCCTGTCTGGGTTGATGCACGATCTCGGCAAGGCCATGATGCCGATGGACGTTCTGAATAAGCCGGGAAAATTGACGGATGCCGAATTCTCCATCATCAAGACGCATCCGCAAGAAGGCCATCGCCTGCTGTTGACTGGAAGTGAACTTGATCCAATGGTTTTGGATGTTTGTCTGCACCATCACGAAAAAACCGATGGTTCTGGTTATCCCAAGGGACTCAAGGGCGATGAGATCAGTCTTTTTGCCAAGATGGGCGCAGTGTGTGATGTGTATGACGCCATCACTTCGAATCGACCCTACAAATCTGGCTGGGATCCGGCAGAGTCGCTTCGCAAAATGGCCGAATGGGCCAATGGGCACTTCGATGGCAAAGTGTTTCAGGCCTTTGTGAAGAGCTTGGGCATATATCCCATCGGCTCGCTCGTTCGACTGACCTCAGGGCGCTTGGGGGTTGTGGTGGAGCAGACTGGAAAATCCCTGACTATGCCGATGGTCAAGGTGTTCTTCTCAACCAAATCGAATATGCGTATCGTTCCAGAGTTGGTGGATCTCTCGCACGCTGGCACTACCGAGAAAATCGTGAGCCGTGAGGATCCCGCCAAATGGAGATTTTCTGATCTCAACGAACTCTGGTCAGGATTGACCAAGTTTCATTAAAAAACACTGCCAGCCCATGTCCTATATGGGCAAGTAGCTGCAAAAAACGGAGCAACCAAGGTTGTTACCAAGTTGCTCCATGGTTTTAACACCCTCGCGTGATAGGCATCTCTACCGGCTTGGGATTCACTGCGTACTTGCCCAACTCCAGTTTGGCAATCGCGTTGCGGTGGACTTCATCCGGGCCATCCGCAAAGCGCAGGGTGCGGGCATTGGTATAGCTGTATGCCAGGGGGAAGTCGTCGCACATGCCCGCGCCACCGTGGACTTGCATGGCCCAGTCAATGACATCGCAGGCCATAGTCGGAGCGACAACTTTGATCATGGCAATCTCATTCTTCGCAAACTTGTTGCCGCCAATGTCCATCATCCAGGCTGCCTTGAGCGTTAGCAGGCGGGCCATATCGATTTTGCAACGGGCCTCGGCAATGCGTTCCTGTGTCACGGTTTGGGCCGCGATGGGCTTGCCAAATGCAATGCGCGATGAAGCACGTTTACACATCAATTCCAGAGCACGCTCAGCCAGTCCAATCAGGCGCATGCAATGGTGGATACGTCCAGGTCCAAGGCGCCCTTGTGCAATTTCAAAGCCCCGACCCTCGCCGAGCAAAATATTGCTGACGGGTACGCGTACGTTCTCGAACAGCACCTCCATGTGTCCGTGTGGGGCGTCGTCGTAGCCGAACACGTTGAGTGGTCGCACGACCTTAAGGCCTGGTGTGTTGGCTGGAACCAGAACCATGCTTTGCTGCGAATGGCGCGCGGCTTCAGGATCTGTCTTGCCCATCGTGATGTAGATAGCGCAACGGGGATCCCCTGCACCGGATGTCCACCATTTGCGGCCATTGATCACGTAGTCGTCTCCCTGACGTTCAATTCGCGTCGCAATATTCGTTGCGTCGCTGGATGCGACTTCGGGTTCGGTCATTGCAAATGCAGAGCGGATCTTTCCTTCCAGCAAAGGCTTCAGCCAGCGCGCCTTGTTTTCTTCTGAACCGTAGCGGGCGATGGTTTCCATATTGCCGGTGTCCGGTGCGGAGCAGTTGAATACTTCGCTGGACCACATGACGCGGCCCATGATTTCAGCAAGCGGAGCATATTCCTGGTTAGTCAGGCCGGCCCCGGCATAGCCAGAAGCTGCGGCGCTGTCTTCCGGGAGGAAAAGGTTCCACAAACCAAGTGCTTGCGCCTTGGGTTTGAGATTCTCGATGGTTTGCAACGGAGTCCAGCGCTTGCCTGCTGCAGTATTGGCCGCTATTTCAGCGTGGTAAGCGCCCTCATTTGGGTAGATGTGCTCATCCATGAACTTCTGCAAGCGTGATTGAAGTTCTTTTGTCTTAGGGGAGTAGTCAAAATCCATGGGATCTCCGGTTGTGTTTCTGTAATAAGGGGGGGTCAGGCTTTGCAGGCGAATTTCCAGGCCATTTGAGCCAGAGGGCGGGCGCCAGCTGCCGAGCTGACAGCTTGTGCACTGGACGCGGTACCAGCCTCGACCCGCTTTGCGATGCCTTGGAGAATGGCCGCAATGCGGAACAAGTTGTAGGCAAGGTAGAAGTTCCAGTCCGCCTTGAGTTGCTCGGGTGTTGCGAGCCCCGTGCGTTCGCAGTACAGGCGGATGTATTCGTCTTCGCTTGGTATACCGAGGTCGGTCAGATTGAGACCACCGATGCCACGGAATGCACCGGGAGGAATGTGCCACGCCATGCAGTGGTAGCTGAAGTCCGCCAGCGGGTGGCCCAAGGTAGAAAGCTCCCAGTCGAGCACCGCAATCACCTGGGGCTTTTCAGCATCGAACATCAGGTTGTCCAGCCGGAAGTCGCCGTGGACGATGCTGACCATGCTCTCGTCCCGCGCCATGACAGGAATGTTTCGGGGAAGCCATTCCATCAATTGATTCATCTCTGGAATAGGCTGGGTAATGGAGGCGGTGTACTGCTTGCTCCATCGGCCAATTTGCCGCTCAAAATAATTGCCTGGCTTGCCGTATCCGCTTAAACCGCGTTCAGCGAATTTCACTTTGTGCAGTGCCGAGATAACGCGGTTCATCTCGTTGTAGATGGCACCGCGCTGGGCGCGATCCATGCCGGGAAGAGACTGATCCCACAAAATTCTGCCTTGCATGAACTCCATCACATAGAAGGCACGCCCAATGACTGATTCGTCTTCGCAAAGACAGTACATGTGTGGAACGGGTACATCGGTGCCCTGTAGTCCTCCCATGACCGCAAATTCGCGCTCGACGGCATGGGCCGATGGCAACAGTTTGGCGACAGGTCCCGGCTTGGCACGCATGACGTAACTTTTGCCTGGCGTATTGAGTTTGTATGTCGGATTGGATTGGCCGCCCTTGAAAATCTCAGCGGTCAGCGGACCTGAAAATCCATCCAGGTTTTTCTCCAACCATGCGGTCAGCGCGTTCAGATCAAACGCATGCTGTTCTGTTACAGATCGCGTCCCTACAAAATGGTCAAAATCGCTCATGGAGTGTTAGTTCGGTGAAGTTCGGGGGGGCTTAGTTGTCAGATTCGATGATGTTCATTAACGCATTGCGATCGCGGATGACCAGGCCGCCTTGCTCGATTCGAATGGCGTTTTCACGTTCCATGGATTTCAACTCCTGGTTGACCCGCTGGCGTGATGCTCCGAGTAGCTGTGCCAACTCTTCCTGTGCCAGCTGCAATCCAATGCGTACTTCGCTCGCGTCGCTGAGGGACGGCACTCCATAGCTGCGAACCAGGTGAAGAAGTTGTTTTGCCAGCCGTGCGCGCAAGGGCAGGGTGTTGAGGTCTTCCACCAAGCCGTAGAGTTGGCGAATACGACGGGCGTGTAGTCTCAATAGCGCTTCGTACAGCTCGGCGTGCACTGCCAGTATCTTTTTGAAATCGGCCTTGGCCACGCACAAAATGGTGCTGTCGCCATGTGCGTAGGCATCGTGGGTACGCCGGTCGCCATCGAATATCGACACATCGCCAAACCAGATTCCCGGCTCCACATAGGTCAGCGTGACTTGCTTGCCCGAGATGGATGTGGAGCTCACCCGAACGGCTCCCTTCGCACAGGCAATCCACTCTTCCGGCGGTTCGCCACGGGCCGTTATCAGGTCCGCGTCTTTGTAGCGTTTGACGTATGCGCATCGAAGAATGTCGTGTTTGAGAGATGGGGAAAGCGACGCAAACCAGCGACCGGAGTTGATCGCTGCGCGTTCCTCAATGGTAAGAATGGGTTCGTCCATGGCCTGTCTTTTGGGTGACTGTGTTCATCGGTTTCGATCCCGCCATTGTCCCCCTTGCGACCATCTCTCGCACAGGCATTTGTCGCCTGCGTGTCTGTGCCTGTCAGGGCTCTTCGTGCAAAAGGCTCAGTCCGATGGCACCTCGCCTGCGCAACCAGGCGCTTGGACGATAGCGCGGATCGCCATAAACGGTCTGCATATTAAAAAGAACTTCCAGAATATTGGTGGGCCCGTACAGGTTGCCCATTGCCAGGGGGCCTTGCGGGTAACCCAAGCCCAATGTAACCGCCGTCTCCAGGTCACTTGGTGAGCAGATGGATTGCTGACACATATCCGATGCAATATTGACGATGTTGGCGACCACCCGTTGGGTAACAAATCCGCCGCTATCACGAATGACGCTGACGGCTTTTCCGTCCCGGGCGAAAAGGGCGTGCGCTGCGTCCCGCATGTCAATGCGTGTGGCTGGATTGGTTGCAATCACCCGTCTGCGACTGATTGCGTCGTCAACCAGCATGTCAATGCCGACCGTGCGTGCAGGGTCCAGACGTTCCACGACTGCAACGGTCGTTACGTCAAAGCCCAGGGGGGCAACCAGCGTCAAAGCATTTGGCGAAGGGGATTGACCGGTTTCAACTTGGGCGCCCAAATTCTTGAGGAGCTGAAGCAACTCGGCACGGCGCGCCGCTCTGGGGGATAGCCACACAGGAGGCATTTCTTCAACGACCGGAACTGCAGGCTCTGCTGGGATCTGGGCAACGCTATTGGTATATTTGTAAAACCCCTCGCCAACCTTGCGCCCCGTCAGACCACCAGCTAGTCGCTGTGCAGTGATGACACTGGGCCGGTAACGCGGCTCTTCATAGTACTGGTGATAAATCGACTCCATGACGGGGTGGGAGACATCCAGACCCGTCAGGTCCATGAGCTCGAACGGGCCCAGCTTGAATCCCGCCTGGTCGCGCAGAATGCGGTCAATAGTCGCAAAGTCAGCCACGCCCTCCGAAGCGATGCGAAGCGCCTCCGTACCGTAACCGCGCCCCGCGTGGTTCACAATGAAGCCTGGCGTGTCAAGCGCAGTTACGGGGGTATGACCCATTTGTCGGGCATATTGGGTCAGTCCATGAACGACGGCTGGGTCCGTTTTGAGTCCTGCGATCACCTCCACTACCTTCATCAGGGGCACTGGATTGAAGAAATGAAAACCAGCCACCCGTTCAGGATGACGCAGGTTTGCCGCAATGGCGGTGATGGATAGAGACGACGTGTTAGTGGCCAGGACGGTAGTTGGTCCGACCAAGGTTTCCAATTCCTGGAGCAAGCGTGTTTTTACTTCCAGCCGCTCAACCACCGCTTCAATTACCAGATCGCAGCCAGCCAGTTCCGACAGCGCCTGGGCGGTGCCCAGCCGGGTGGCGTTCACCTGGGCTTCATCAGCGGTGATGCGCTGCTTCTCGCACAGCCGCTTCCATTGATCAATGATGTGCACCCGTGCAGTATCTGCCGCAGCTGCCTGCACATCGAAAAGCAGCACTTGACTGCCAGCCTGGGCTGCAATTTGGGCAATGCCGCGACCCATGGCGCCGGCACCCACAATTCCGATTTTTGAGTAATGTGGTTTCATTCAGCAATTATCGCGCTACGTTGAACGGCCATTTGGCGTTCTGAGTGAGGCTTTGCCGCCATAAGTGCGTGTTCGGAAGGCCATCTATGCGAAAATGAACAGCATAAATGATGCCAGTTAAAAAACTAAGATTTTCGGCTTTGGGGGTTGCGCTCATTTGCTTTGCTACGGCCAGTTCTGCATTGACGATGGGACGAGCCCGCGGCGTGGCGGTTTTGGGGCGTGCTCTTGATGTGTCTGTGCCTGTTCAGTTGGACTCTCAGGAAGATGCAGTTGCGCAGTGCTTCGAGGCGGATGTTTTTTTTGGTGAGTCTCGGCAGAGTGGCAACGTAGTCACGGTGAACATTGACCGCTCGGCCCAGGGACAATCTGTCAATGTGCGGGTTGCTACCAACGCCAACGTCAATGAGCCTGTAGTTACCGTGTACTTGCGTGCCGTCTGCGGGCAAAAGTCCTCACGCAGCTATGTGCTTTTGGCCGATATGGTGACTGAACTGGCACCACTGCCGGTGGCGACCGCACCTTCTGTTCGGACGCCGGTAGCGTCAGCCACTTCCGTGGGTGAGCTCATGCCAGGTCAAAAGTCTGCAGGAGTAATGTCAAGCAATGGCTCCAGACCCATCGTTGAGTCTCGCGTAAAACGTCCTGAGTTGAGATCTGAATCAAAGTTGAATTCACCGCAAAGCACGAAGGCTGCTGCAAGTTCACGACCGCGTTTGAAGCTGGCACTGATGGATTTGGGGCCGGAACGCGATCCAGCACTCAAAATCAGTGACGAACTGACGGTTCTTCCAGTCGAGGATCTTCAAAAGCGGGTGGAAGCCTTGGCCTTGTGGCGATCGCTCAACGCGACTCCGCAAGAGATGCTGCGAGAAAGCGCGCGACTGCAGGCCATGGATGGAGATTTGAAGGATCTGAGGGATCAGGCGGTAAAGAACCAAAAGGCTCTTCTCGATGTAACCGGGCGTCTTGAGCGGGCTGAAGCAGAGCGATACGCAAACCCTGTTGTCTATGGTTTGGCGGCCTTGTTGGCTGCCTGTGGCTTGGGGATGGTGTTTGCATGGACTCGGCTGCGCCGTCTCAAAAATGGCATGGCGCCTTGGTGGGGTGGCTTGGACCCTTCAGATGCCAAAGGATATTCTGACCCCGACGGCATAAATCGCGAGATTGAATTGGGTAAAAATCTGGAGCCTGATGCGCTCCGGGAGACGGTCCCTGATGGGGCTTTTTCGCGCGCACCCGTGCCCGCTGCACGAGCAAGTGAGATTGACATCGACCTTCATTTGGGAGAGTCTGTATTTTCGAAGTTGGAGCCTGTGTCGGCTTCTTTGGTGAGTGCAGCGCCAAAAAGATCTCCACAGCGTGATTTTGCAAATAGCACAGGCGCAACCTTGCGGGCGATCAATACCCAGGAAATGCTGGATGTACGCCAGCAGGCCGAGTTTTTCATGACACTGGGTCAGCATGAGGATGCCATCGCCATACTCGAGAATTGCCTCCGGGATAACGAAGAATCCAATCCCTTGGTGTTTCTGGATTTGTTGAAGATGCTGCACACGTTGAGTCGCAAGGCAGAATATGACCACTATCGCGATGGCTTCAATGCGCTGTTTACCGGGCGTGTTCCACCTTTCAGCAATTTCTATCAGTCTGGCAATGCGCTGGAGGATTACCCTGAAGTTTGTAGCCAAATTGAAGCGCATTGGCCATCGAAGGAAGTGGTGCATTTCATTGAGAACTGCCTGGTGCGCACACAGGACAATTCGCAACAGGAATTTGACTTGGAGGCGTTCCGCGACCTGCTGTTGTTACACAGCATTGCAGGCCGAATCGACTCTCTTTCGGACTCGGGTCTATTGCCTTTTAGCGCATCCAGAACCTTTGCCGCGCCCACCACCGCCGTGCTGGTTGCCCCTGCGATGGCAATTGAGCAAGACAGAACGGCAGACCTCGACCTAGACTTGGATCTGTCGGAACCAGACGGCAACCTGATTGAGTTTGACAGTTCGGATTTTCCGGCAATGCCCCGGGTGCAGCCACCCAAGCCATGACAACCCTCTAACGGCGTACTTGCAAGGCGCCTGGGTTGATGATGTTCGTCGGGGTGCCCTTGATGAAATTCGTAACATTATCAAATGCTGCGCCAAAGTACATCTCGTAGCTGTCCTGTTCGACATAACCAATGTGGGGGGTGCAGATGCAGTTCTCCAGCCTCAAAAGTGCGTGCCCCTGCAATATGGGTTCAGTCTCGAAAACGTCTACTGCGGCCATGCCCGGGTGTCCGCGATTGAGTGCGCTGATCAATGTGTTGGTTTCAATCAGTTCAGCGCGCGAAGTGTTAATCAGAAGCGCTGTGTCCTTCATCAGCGCCAGATCCGCTGCCGTAACAATTTCCCTCGTCGTGTCGCTAAGGCGAAGGTGAAGTGACAAGACATCACAGTCTGCAAAGAATGCCTCGCGACTTGGCGCCGCAGCATAGCCTTCCTGGCTGGCCTTCTCCCGTGACTGTTCGCTGCCCCAGACAATGACTTGCATGCCGAATGCTTTTCCATATCCGGCGACTAGTTGACCGACTTTGCCATAGCCCCATATCCCTAGCGTTCTGCCGCGCAAAACCGTACCCAGGCCAAAGTTGGCTGGCATGGACCCGGCCTTTAACCCAGATTGCTGCCAGACGCCATGCTTCAGGTTACTGATGTATTGGGGAAGCCTTCGCATGGCTGCCATGATCAATGCCCATGTGAGCTCGGCAGGCGCGACCGGTGATCCTCCACCCTCGGCTACTGCAATCCCACGTTCAGTGCAGGCCTGCACGTCGACGTGACTACCAATGCGTCCTGTTTGAGAAATCAGCTTGAGTTTGGGCAGTTTTTCGATTAACTGCCGGTTGATGTGCGTGCGTTCACGGATCAACACAATGATGTCGGCGTCCTTGAGTCGAATCGAAAGTTGCGCCAGACCTTTCACCGTATTGGTGTGAACTTTTGCCGGGAAATTCTCCAGCTTCGACGCGCATCCCAGTTTGCGAACGGCGTCTTGATAGTCATCCAGAATCACAATATTCATGCGCTGATTGTGCCTCTTCAGACGACCAAAGATGCGGGGGGAAAACCGACGGCAATTCCCTGCCAGCGAACCCCCCCCTATTTCGCCTAGTTCAGCGCTGATTCACTGGCTGCGAGTCGATCCAATTCCGCACACACATCGGCCATGCGACCCGATATGACCATACGTCCCACGCAGGAGCGCGCCTGCCCGGATTCGACCACGTGAACTACGCGTAGCGGTTTGAGTGAAGAGAGTTTTTGGCCGCTAGCCCTCGTTATTGTTGCGCATGGCGCTATGAATTTAGGAGCGCAGGAGTGTTCCGCTTGAACTGGTCTGACGGCCGGACGCCTCACTGAAGACCTGGTTGCGGTCCACCAGCGCAGCAAACCTTGAATAGGCTCAAAACTACCTGGGTTGGCAAATAAAGCGATGTTCATAGAGTGCCTGTTTTGTATGGGGGAATTACATGAGCATGGTGTTGCGGATGAGGCCAACTGCGAGGCCTTCGATCTCGAAAGGCTCACCGGGCTCCACCACAATGGTTTGATAGTCCGGATTCTCCGGGTGCAACTCGATCAGATGCTTGTTGCGCCGGAAGCGCTTGACGGTGACCTCATCCCCTAGTCTGGCGACGATGATCTGCCCATTTTTTGCATCTTTGGTGGCTTGTACCGCCAGAAGATCGCCGTCCATGATGCCGGCATCCCGCATGGACATTCCGCGCACTTTCAACAGGTAATCGGGCTGATGTTTGAAAAGACTGTTTTCCACATAATAGGTCTGGTCAACATGCTCTTGCGCAAGAATCGGCGAGCCGGCTGCTACCCTGCCTATGAGTGGCAATGCCAGTTGTGCCATACCAGGCAAAGAAAGGGAAAATTGCTTGCTGCGGGACTCATTAATGGACCGAAGTGCGTCGCTTTTGAGCCGAATGCCGCGGGATGTGCCGCTAACGAGTTCAATGACGCCCTTGCGTGCAAGTGCCTGCAGGTGCTCTTCTGCCGCATTGGCTGACTTGAATCCGAGTTCAGAAGCAATCTCCGCACGCGTTGGTGGTGCACCAGTGCGCGAGATGGCACTCTGAATCAGGTCCAGAATCTGTTGTTGGCGAGCGGTGAGTTTGGGGCTTTCAAGCATGCTGACTCCTTTTATCTGGGCCGGGAGGGACTGTTGGTTCATACACACTGTTTCGGCATCCAGTAACTGTATTTTTAACCAGTTTTAATTTGAATGCAAGCGGATCGCACAAATATGACGAAAAAGATTGTTTTCCTGGGTACGGGTGGCACGATTGCCGGCACGGCGAGCAACGCTTCAGACAACGTTGGATACACGGCGGCACAACTAAGCGTGGCGCAACTATTGGTAGATATCCCTGGCATGGACATGGCGCTAGACGGCCATGCGGTCGTATCCGAGCAGGTGGCTCAGGTGAACAGCAAGGATATGGGCTGGGCCCAGTGGTCTGCGTTGGCGTTTCGCGCAGCTCATTACCTCGCCCTGCCAGATGTGGCGGGACTGGTTATCACGCATGGGACCGACACGCTGGAAGAAACGGCATATTTTCTGTCGTGCGTATTGCCTGCCGATTTGCTTGCTTCAAAGCGTGTGGTATTGACCTGCGCCATGCGTCCAGCGACGTCGCTTGCGCCCGATGGACCCCAGAACATGCGGGACGCTGTCGTTGTGACGCGAGCAGCAGCAGCTCGGGGCGTACTCGTGGTCTGCGCCGGGACCATTCATTCAGCGCGTGAAGTGCAGAAAGTTCATCCCTACCGGCCGGATGCCTTTGGTTCCGGCGACGCCGGGCCGCTGGGATTTGTGGAGGAGGGTGTTGTGCGCTGGGTGCATCGGTGCCCCGAAAATGAGGCTGCTGGCCTGTTTCCTTCTGTCGAACGCCTGCGCAATGACGTGTGGCCACGAGTCGAGATCATCATGAGCTACGCAGGTGCCACGGGTGCCACCGTGCGGGCTCTGTGCTCTGCGCCCGCCGGCGGCGCTGCGCCGGTGCGTGGCATCGTGGTGGCGGGCACTGGCAATGGCACGGTTCATGAAGACTTGGAGGCGGCTTTAATTGAAATGCAAAGTCAGAGTATCCGGGTCGTTCGGGCCTCGCGCTGTCCCTTCGGGCGCGTGGTGGAGGGGGCATCGATGACCTCCGGGTTGCCGCATTCCAATGGCTTGCCGCCATTGAAAGCACGGGTGGCCCTGATGCTCGACTTGATGATGCAGGATGAAATTTGATGCCTTCCATGAAAAAAGGCCGCGTGCAGCGGCCTTTGGTCTGGATCAGATTGGCGGCTATCCGGCTAACGCTTCGAAAACCCGGGCCGTGATGGCGTTCACATCGCCCATGCCGCTGATCGCGCGGTATTTTGGCGCGGCAGCGGGATCTTTTGCCGCCCAATTCGAGTAGTACTCAACCAAGGGTCGTGTCTGCGCGCTATACACATCCAGGCGTTTCTTGACGGTTTCTTCCTTGTCGTCATCCCGCTGGATCAGGGGTTCTCCGGTCACGTCGTCCGCGCCAGACACTTTGGGTGGATTGAATTTGACATGGTAGGTGCGTCCCGACGCGGGATGCGAGCGACGACCACTCATGCGCTCAATGATGGCCTCGAAAGGCACGTCGATCTCGACAACATAGTCCAGCGCAACACCGGCAGCCCGCATGGCATCTGCCTGGGGCAGGGTACGCGGGAAACCGTCGAACAGGAATCCGTTGACGCAGTCAGGTTGGGTCAAACGCTCTTTGACCAGATTGATGATCAGGTCATCGCTGACCAGGCCACCCGACGCCATTACGGCTTTGGCTTCCAGTCCCAAAGGAGTACCCGCCTTGACGGCTGCACGTAGCATGTCGCCCGTGGAAATTTGTGGAATTCCGTACTTTTGGCAAATGAATGTGGCCTGGGTACCCTTACCAGCGCCTGGTGCGCCCAACAGAATCAGTCTCATGAATATCCTCAGTTTGAATGAATGCCTTATACGTCGATGGAGGTGCCGAGCAGGCGTGACTCCACGTGTGATTGCGGCCCAAGAATAGCATGGGAGCCCTGCCGGTTAACTTACAGGCAATGCACCGTTGGCAAGGTAGAGAGCCCTGACGCGTTCGAGGTCCTGCGGCGTGTCAACACCCGGTCCCGGCGCGTGGCTGGAAACATGTACCGCGATCCGGTAGCCATGCCACAGTGCACGCAACTGTTCGAGAGCCTCGGTAGCCTCGATGGGCGCGTGAGTCAATTGAGGAAACAGACGCAAAAACCCGACGCGATAAGAATAGATGCCAATATGGCGCAATGGCGCGGGGCTAGGCAGGGTTTGAATGCCGTCTGCAAAGCCATCGCGCCACCAGGCGATGGGTGCGCGGCTGAAATACAGTGCCAAGCCCGCCGCATCCAGTACGACCTTGACGACGTTGGGGTTGGAAAAATCCGCAATAGTGTCAATAGCGTGGGCCGCCGTACCCATGCTGGCCTGCGGTTGCGCACGCAGCAAATCTGCCACAGCCTGAACCAGCGCCGGATCAATCAGAGGCTCGTCACCCTGAACGTTCACTACGATTTCATCATCCCCCAGGCCCAGAAGCTGGCTGGCTTCCGCCAAACGATCGCTGCCAGAGGGATGGTCGTCGCGCGTGAGAACAGCCTCAATGCCATGATCCAGGCACGCATTGACGATCGCAGGGCTGTCGCCCGCCACCACGACCCTGGTGGCAGGTGCCACGCCTGAGCGCACCCGCTGCGCGACGCGAACCACCATGGGTGCGCCTGCCAGATCGGCCAGGGGCTTGTTGGGCAGGCGTGTGGAGGCCAGGCGAGCAGGTATGAGTACGGTGTAGCCCATGTGCGGTCTTACTACAAGCCGAGTTCGTCGTCGGTCAGGGTGCGGGCCTCGTTCTCCAGCAGCACAGGAATGCCATCGCGCACGGGGTAGGCCAGACGGGCACTGCGCGAAATCAGCTCCTGCTTTTCGCGGTCGTATTCCAGAGGGCCCTTTGTAACCGGGCAAACGAGTAGTTCAAGTAGTCTTGTGTCCATGCACAGATGATAACTTTGCGGCGAGTTGCTCCGAGATACATGCATCCAGCGCCTCGAAAAAAGCGGTTTCAATGGTCAGCACGAGAGGAATAGCCAACGCGTCGGGCGCAAGCCGCCATAGTTTGGCTGCGTCTTTTTCTGTACAAATGATGCTGTAGCCCCCGTCAATACTGCGTGGCAAGCTATCAAAAGCATAGTGATCTGGAAGTCCAACCGTTTGAACCAAAGGCAGATGGAGCGCGCGCAGCATGGAAAAAAATGATTCTGGCTGCGCAATGCCTGCGACGGCTACCCATGGCGTGGCCCCTGGTCCGCTCAGGGCTGTCAACGGGATGGTGCTGCCGTCACTGCGAACCGCAAATGGGGCAAGCGCGCGCTGCGCGACGTAGCCTGTAAAGGCGGGATGGCTTCCCGTGTGCAAGACGAAAAGTCGATCCTCTCGCTGTCCTGCCCTCGCCACAGCGTGTCGAGGCCAGCCTTCACGCAGCGGTCCGGCGGGAAGAAGCCATCCATTGCCGATGCCGCGATCGTCAAACACACAAACCTCTAGGTCACGGAAAAGCCCGTAATGCTGTAGGCCATCGTCACACAGAATGATTTCTGTTTCCGGGTACTTCGCCAGCAGCGCCGTGGCGGCCTCGTGGCGGGTTCTACCCACAAATAGAGGAACCCGGGTGGCGCGCTGGATCAACAAGGGCTCATCGCCCACGTCTTGTGGCAAAGAGTCGGGGCTGACTTCCCGGCAATCCGAATGGGTTCTCCCGTAGCCGCGGGAGACCAGTCCCACCCGGTGACCCCGAGCCTGGAGGTGGTGCAGGAGAGCGATGGCGGTAGGCGTTTTTCCGGCACCTCCGGCAATCACATTTCCCACAACAATAACCAGTGCGTCAACTTGCCGGATCTTGAACCAACCCACGCTGTACAGCTGACGGCGGAGCCAGATCACGGCATTGAAAAAAAAAGAAATGGGCCATAGCAGGCAGGCCGTCAAACCTCGCCTGGTCCAAGCCCGCAGCAAGGCGCTTTGCAGGGCAGGCCGCAAAGCCTTTGGCATGCCGCTATTTGCCACCCGCTTGCGCAGACGATTGGGTGGCAAAGGTAATCTGGTTCAGGCCTGAGCGCCGCGCCGCCTCCATGACGGTGACGACCGCCTGGTGCTTCGCGCTGGCGTCGGCGCTGATGATCACCACGGTGTCTTTGCCGGCTGTGGCGCCTTCGGTCAGCGCAATCGCAAGGTTCTCCAGACTGCGCCCTGGCACAGGAAGCCGGTTCACGGTGTAGGCGCCATCGGCGCTGACCGTCACGATCAATTCTTTGGGGTAATCCCGCTGCGCGTCGGTATCGGCCACGGGGAGCTTGAGCTGCATTTCCGTGAACTTGCTGTAGGTGGTCGATAGCATCAGGAAAATCAGCACCACCAGCAACACATCGATAAACGGAATCAGGTTGATCTCGGGTTCGTCCCGGGTACGAGGGCGAAAATTCATGGCGCTATTTGCGAAATGCCTTCAAATGGCGCGCCAACCGTTCAGCGGACAATTCGAGCGTCATCAAATAGGCATCCACCTGCCCGCGGAAATACCGCCAGAAGATCAATGAAGGAATCGCCACAATCAGGCCAAAAGCGGTGTTGTACAAAGCGATCGAAATGCCATGTGCAAGTTGGGCAGGGTTGCCGCCCGTGGTTCCGCCGGGAGCCTGCGAGCCGAAGATCTCGATCATGCCCACAACGGTTCCAAAAAGCCCCATGAGTGGCGCGGCCGATGCAATCGTTGCCAGGGCGCTGAGGTAATGCTCCAGCCGGTGCGCCACAACGCGACCCGACCCTTCCATGGTGGCGCGCAGGTCTTCTTCGCTGCAACGAGGGTCGGTATTGAGGGCGCGCAACCCACTGGCAAGCACTTCCCCGAGGGCAGAGTTCTTTTCAAGTTGAGAAACAACGTCCGGCCCGGGAACCCCCGTCCGGGTCACACTCAGCACTTCCTCCAGAAGTCGTGGAGGGGCAATCTTGGCAGTCTTGAGGCTGATGAAGCGCTCAATAACGATGGCCAATGCCAGTATGGAACAGGCGATAAGAGGCCAGATTGGCCAGCCAGCGGCTTGTATGATGGAAAACAAATAGTCACTCCGGGCAATTGAAATGCCTCGCGATTATGGCGCACCCTCGCAGACTCGCAGCACACAGAAGTTGGGGTTAACGTTGTGCAAAACTAGAAGCAAAGCCCGCGGCAGGCCGCGCCAGAGAGCGGATTTGACCTATTGATGACTAATTCAGCATTTTGAAGGCCCAATGAATTCAACAACTTGTTACGAAAATGGTGCGCATGGCTGACCTCGGCACCTATGCATCTCCGTCGCGTGTCTGGCAGGTGGGCGCCCTGTGCCGAGCCATTGCCGACGCGATGGATGCCCGCTTCAATCCGGTTACCGTTGCTGGGGAAATCACCGGTTTTTCACGTGCATCCAGCGGGCACTGCTATTTTTCAATTAAAGACGAGAGCGGGCAGATTCGCTGCGCCATGTTCAGGCGCGCCGCTGGTCTGCTGGATTTTGTCCCGCGCGATGGGGATCGGGTGGAAGTTCGGGGTCGTCTGGGCGTATACGAACCCAGGGGTGAACTCCAACTGGTTGTCGAGAGCATGCGCACTGCAGGGCAAGGTACGCTGTTCGAGCAGTTTTTCAAACTTAAGGCAAAACTGGAGCAAGAGGGCTTGTTTGACCCCGGACGCAAACGGCCGCTACCGGTCATGCCACGGGGAATCGGCCTTGTGACGTCATTGGGCGCTGCTGCTCTACATGACGTGGTGACAGCCCTGCAAAGGCGGGTACCCCACATTCCGGTGGTGCTCGCTCCTGCATCGGTCCAGGGTGAGAATGCACCGAGCGAAATAATGCAGGCGCTTGCAGACCTTTATGAGTGCGCACAAGTGCCCGCCAAAGGGCGACCCGTTCAGGTCGACGTCATTCTCCTGGTGCGCGGTGGTGGCGCCATGGAAGACCTGTGGGCCTTTAATGACGAGGCTTTGGCCCGCTTGATTGCGCGCAGTCCCGTACCAGTGGTTTGTGGCGTCGGCCATGAAACCGACTTCACCATTGCTGATTTTGTTGCTGACCTGAGGGCTCCCACTCCAACAGCGGCAGCGGAATTGGTGTCGGAGTCCATGCAGACCTGGCTAGGCGTAACAGCAAGCCTGGAACAACGAATGCAGGACGCCTTGGTGCGATACATGGATCAGCAGGCACAACGCCTGGATATGGCCGCCACGCGCTTGGGGCGGCCCTCGTTGTTGGCCGGTCGGCAGCATTTGAAACTGGTATCGGCTGAGCAGCAGATGCGCCATGCCCTGCGGACGGCCCTGCAGTTCAGGCAAAGTGAAATAGCACGATGGCAGCAGGATCTGCCCTTTTCGACAGGCCGTGCGTTGCAACGACAACATGATAGAGCCGCGCGGGCGGAACTGAGTCTGGAATTGCTGGACCCTTCACTCGTACTCAAACGGGGCTACGCCTGGCTGACTTTGGAGGATGGAGGGAGCCTGAGCAGTGCGAGGCAGGCGCAAGCAGGGCAACGGGTGCGCGCTACCCTTGCGGATGGTACGGTCGACTTGGCGGTCATCAGCTCCGGCACGATTTAGTTTCTACAATCAACCCTTTAATGCAACCATCTGGAGGATTTCATGGAACACACATTGCCCGCACTGCCGTATGCCATCGATGCATTGGCACCTGCCTATTCCCAAGAGACTTTGGAATTCCACCATGGCAAGCACCACAATGCCTACGTGGTTAACCTCAACAACCTGCAGAAAGGTACTGAGTTTGAGAGCATGCCCCTGGAAGAAATCATCAAGAAATCCAGTGGTGGCATTTACAACAACTCAGCGCAAATCTGGAATCACACTTTTTTCTGGAACTGCATGAAACCTGCAGGCGGCGGTGAGCCCACTGGCGCGCTGGCAGCGGCCATTAATGCGAAGTGGGGCAGTTATGCAGCTTTCAAGGAAGCCTTCGTCAAGTCAGCTGTCGGTAATTTCGGTTCCGGCTGGACCTGGTTGGTCAAGAAGGCGGATGGGTCAGTGGATATTGTCAATATGGGCGCCGCAGGCACGCCGCTGACCACTGCTGACAAAGCGCTTTTGACTGTGGACGTTTGGGAACACGCCTACTACATTGACTATCGCAACATGCGTCCGAAATTTGTGGAAGCATTCCTGGAGAAGCTGGTGAACTGGAGCTTTGTGGAAGCCAATTTCGGCTGAAGACTCTTGGGCTTCACAGAAAACCGGCTACTAGCCGGTTTTTTTTTATGGATTGAATGGTCGGCCAGAAATTCGGGTTCCTGCTTTGAACCCTTTTTTCGCAAACCAGCCCTGGTTCATTTCCAGTACGTACCGGACGGGCTTGGCAGAGCAATGCGATTCTGTGGTTTGCGGCTTCATGTCTTCCAGATTGACGATGGTGCCGTCGTCCGCGACGAATGCTGCTGTTAAGGGCAGAAGGGTGTTCTTCATCCAGAAGCACTGGCGACTTGGGCTTGGAAAAGCAAAAAGCATACCTTCGTGCTGTGGCATTTCCTTTCGGTACATCAGTCCTATGGCGTGCTGTTCGGGTGTCAGCGCGACCTGTGTGTCAATCTGGTGAATTCCAATAGACAGGGTTGTGCGCTGCAAAACAGTTTGCGGTTCACCTTGTGCGAACGCACCAAGGGTCGAAAGTGTCAGCGCAGCTAGCAGGGCATTGATCAGAGTTTTCATGGCTTTATTGTGGACCAACAATTAAAAATGCCCGCGTGAGCGGGCATTCATACCAACACTGGCGAAATTAATTCGTCACAGCTGCTTTCTTGGCTTTCTTGGCTTTCTTGGCTTTCTTGGCTTTCTTGGCTTTCTTAACGACGGCCTTTTCTTTTTTCATCTCTTTAGCGGCTGGTGCAGCGGCTGGTGCAGCCTGGACGGCTGGTGCCACTGGTGCCACTGGTGCGGCTGGAGCTGCGGCTTGGGCAAATGCACCAACTGAAACGAGACCAGCGACCAAAGCGGCAAGAAGTTTGTTCATTATCGAAATTCCTAAAAATAAATGAGAGATTGCAGATACCAATACTTCCAGATTTAGAAGACGTTTCCACAACGCTATCGTAAACGCTCGAGTTGACAGAATCGAGTAATTTTTTAGGACTAAAATTTGCAATACTTCCAGAAGCGCTGCAAACGACTTTTGCCAGGTAGTTCAGATTCCTAAAATCCACGGAGACCTCTTCCCATGTACCAGCACATTAAAGTCCCTGCCGAAGGCCACAAGATTACCGTCAATGCGGATATGTCCTTGAGCGTGCCCGATCAGCCGATCATTCCTTTTATTGAAGGTGACGGAACCGGCCTCGACATCACGCCCGTGATGTTGAAGGTGGTGGATGCAGCGGTTGCCAAAGCCTACGGCGGCAAGCGGAAAATTCACTGGATGGAAGTTTATGCCGGGGAAAAGTCCACCAATGTGTACGGTCCCGACGTGTGGTTGCCAGAGGAGACGCTTCACGCACTGCGTGACTACGTCGTGTCGATCAAGGGCCCGCTCACAACTCCGGTTGGTGGCGGGATCCGCTCCTTGAATGTGGCTCTGCGCCAAGAGTTGGACCTGTACGTCTGTTTGCGCCCAATCCAGTACTTTGATGGCGTCCCCAGTCCGGTGAAAGAGCCACAGAAGACCAATATGGTGATCTTCCGCGAAAACTCGGAAGATATCTATGCTGGTATCGAGTTCGAAGCGGAGAGCGACAAAGCCAAGAAGCTCATCAAGTTTTTGCAAGACGAAATGGGCGTCACGAAGATCCGTTTCCCCAACACATCGGGTATTGGTATCAAGCCAGTTTCCCGTGAAGGAACCGAGCGCCTGGTGCGCAAGGCCATTCAGTACACCATTGACAATGACAAGCCCAGCCTGACCATTGTTCACAAGGGCAACATCATGAAATACACCGAAGGTGGCTTTCGTGATTGGGCCTATGCACTGGCACAAAAGGAATTCGGTGCTGAGCTCATCGATGGCGGACCTTGGTGCAAGTTCAAGAACCCCAAAACGGGCAAGGATATCATCGTCAAAGACAGCATTGCCGATGCCTTCCTGCAGCAGATTCTTTTGCGTCCCGCAGAGTACAGCGTCATTGCGACGCTGAATTTGAACGGTGACTATGTGTCTGATGCACTGGCCGCACAAGTGGGTGGCATCGGTATTGCTCCGGGTGCCAATCTGTCTGACTCTGTGGCCTGTTTCGAGGCTACCCACGGTACCGCGCCAAAATACGCTGGCAAGGACTATGTGAATCCGGGATCGGAGATCCTTTCTGCTGAAATGATGCTGCGTCACATGGGTTGGCTCGAAGCGGCTGACCTGATCATCAGCTCCATGAAGAAGTCAATCAATAGCAAGAAGGTGACTTACGACTTTGCACGCCTTATGGAAGGTGCAACGCAAGTTAGCTGTTCCGGTTTCGGTCAAGTGATGATCGACCACATGTAATGCTGTGAATGAAGTGGGGTGATCCATTGGGTCGCCAAGCTCGTCACGTTTTTAAACCGCCGGACGCTCCACGAGCCGCTGGCGGTTTTTTTATTTATGGTTTTGGGTTGAATCTGCGACATGCGACACCAATTCACTGTGTCGGCGCACAGATTTGAGTCGACCGATAGAATTGATTCATGGCTACAAATATTCCGAAGACTCCCCCCGTACCACCCGTCCGTCAGCCAGACCAGGACGAGAGCAACTCTGTGGTTCTGGAGCGAAGAACCGAGCGCGTTCAGCCACCCCAGATGTACCAGGTGGTCATGCTTAACGATGATTACACCCCCATGGAGTTTGTGGTGGTGGTGATACAGGAGTTCTTTGGCAAGGATCTGGAGTCGGCAACACAGATCATGCTGAAAATTCACCTGGATGGCAAAGCCGTCTGTGGTGTGTATTCCAAAGATGTCGCGGTAACCAAGGTAGATCAGGTGCTGGAGGCAGCACACAAGGCAGGTCACCCACTTAAATGCATTTGTGAGCCTGTTGATTTTTAGCTGATTAACCACAGCTACTGACTGAGGTTCGAAAACGGTTTACAGTTATTCATCAAAGCAAGGCAAAAAGGAAAGCACATGATTGCCCAAGAATTGGAAGTCAGCCTGCATATGGCGTTTGTGGAAGCGCGCCAGCAGCGCCACGAGTTCATTACCGTGGAGCATTTGCTCCTCGCTTTGCTCGATAACCCGAGTGCGGCAGAGGTTCTGCGTGCCTGTTCGGCAAATATTGACGACTTGCGCAAGTCGCTGTCCAACTTCATCAAGGACAACACCCCTCAGGTGGCTGGCAGTGATGATGTAGATACCCAGCCAACGTTGGGGTTTCAGCGGGTGATTCAGCGTGCCATCATGCACGTGCAGTCCACTGGAAGCGGGAAAAAAGAAGTAACCGGTGCCAACGTTCTCGTCGCCATTTTTGGCGAGAAGGATTCGCATGCCGTGTATTACCTGCACCAGCAGGGCGTTACACGTCTTGATGTTGTCAATTTCATTGCCCACGGCATCAAGAAAAGTGACCCGCCAGAGTCTGCAAAGGCCAGTGAAAGCCCTGCGGAAAATGAAGAGGGCGGCGGTGACAAGAATGAGAAGAGTTCGCCGCTGGAGCAGTTCACCCAGAATTTGAACCAGCTCGCCAAAGACGGCAAAATCGATCCGCTGATTGGCCGGGAATATGAGGTCGAGCGCGTTATCCAGATTCTGTGCCGCCGGCGCAAAAACAATCCATTGCTGGTGGGTGAAGCTGGTGTGGGCAAAACTGCAATTGCTGAGGGCTTGGCCTGGCGTATTACACAGGGTGATGTACCTGAAATTCTGGCGGAGGCCGTGGTCTATTCGCTCGATATGGGCGCCTTGCTGGCGGGTACGAAATACCGCGGTGATTTTGAACAGCGCCTCAAAGGTGTGTTGAAGTCCCTTAAAGACAAACCCAATGCTGTTCTTTTCATTGACGAAATTCACACTCTAATTGGCGCAGGCGCCGCATCAGGTGGAACGCTGGACGCATCCAATTTGTTGAAGCCAGGGCTCAGTTCCGGCCAATTGAAATGCATCGGTGCAACCACTTTCACCGAGTACCGTGGGATCTTTGAGAAAGATGCCGCCTTGTCCCGTCGATTCCAGAAGGTCGACGTGGTCGAGCCGACAGTTGAGCAGACCGTAGATATTTTGAAAGGGCTCAAATCCCGTTTCGAAGAGCACCACAACGTGAAGTACGCCCTGGCCGCTCTGCAGGCTGCGGCAGAACTCAGCGCGAAGTACATCAATGATCGGCATTTGCCGGACAAAGCCATCGATGTGATTGACGAGGCGGGTGCCGCGCAACGCATTTTGCCGCCAAGCAAACGCAAGAAAATCATCAGCAAAGCTGAGGTGGAAGAGATTGTGGCCAAGATTGCCCGCATTCCTGCCGCCAACGTGTCCAATGATGACCGCAGCAAGCTCAAGACACTTGAGCGTGATTTGCGCAATGTCGTGTTTGGTCAGGACAAAGCGTTGGATGTATTGGCATCTGCCGTCAAGATGGCGCGTTCAGGCTTGGGCAAGGGTGACAAGCCCATTGGCTCCTTCCTGTTCAGTGGTCCCACCGGCGTTGGCAAGACGGAGGCCGCCAAGCAGTTGGCCTACATCATGGGCATTGACCTGATTCGCTTTGATATGAGCGAGTACATGGAGCAGCACGCGGTAAGTCGATTGATTGGCGCGCCTCCGGGCTATGTGGGATTTGATCAGGGTGGTCTTTTGACGGAAGCCATTACCAAGAAGCCGCACTGCGTACTGCTGCTCGACGAGATCGAAAAGGCGCACCCTGCGATTTTCAACGTCTTGCTTCAAGTCATGGACCATGGCACGCTGACCGACAACAATGGTCGCAAGGCTGATTTCCGAAACGTGATCATTGTCATGACCACGAATGCGGGTGCGGAGACCATGAACAAGGCCAGCATTGGCTTTACCAACCCGCGCGAGGCGGGTGATGAAGCAGCAGATATCAAGCGTCTGTTCACGCCCGAGTTCCGCAATCGGCTGGATGCCATCGTGAGCTTCAAGGCGCTGGATGAGAATGTCATTCTGCGTGTGGTGGACAAGTTCCTGCTGCAACTGGAAACCCAGTTGGCTGAGAAAAAAGTGGATGTCACCTTTACCGACAAGCTGCGCAAACACCTCGCCAAGAAGGGTTTTGACCCGCTGATGGGTGCGCGTCCCATGCAGCGGCTGATTCAGGACACTATTCGCCGTGCCTTGGCCGATGAATTGCTGTTTGGTCGCCTCACCGAAGGCGGGCGTTTGACGGTGGATCTGGACGACAAGGATGAAAGCAAGACCGAAGTCTTGCTGGACATCCAGCCTTTGCCGAAAAAGGAAGGCAAGTCCAAACCAGAAGAAGCCACCGCCAGTTGATGACGGGGCAACGTTAACGTAAAAAAGGGCTCAGTTCGTCGAGAACTGGGCCCTTATTGCTTCCACCCGGTTGCGATTCACGTTGAAGTCTTTTTGGCCCAAGCGGCTGGACGAGCGGACCTGAATGACCCCTGCGGAGCGGTCGAGCCAGAACTCGACGTCATCGGTGAACTTGAGGAGTTGCGTGCTACTTTGCGCATACAGGTAACCGGGTTCTTGGGTAATTAGAACGGTCCGATCCGAATTTTTCAGGATGTCGGCAATTCTGGCCATGGCTTTTTCTCCGTCACCGGTGAACTGAAACGGCGCAATGCGAGCGTAGTCTTTTTGTGGGTGATCCGGATAGAGGTCTGCCTGGCTTGTCACGCTGTTGGGGGTGCGTGATGGGGGCTTGAGTCGATCATCATGAACGCCGAGGTCTTTGGGCACCGGACCTTCAAGCAGGCCCATTTGTCCCGCTATTACCAATGCGGCCGATACGCCGACGACAAACAGGGCAATGAACCAAAGGATTTTCATATTATTTGAATCCTACTCGGTCCAGCATTTGCTGCACTTTGACCTGGTTCATTCCCACCACGCTGATTGGAATCGTCTCGCTTTTGAAACTGCCTCCGGTCATGGACTGGAGAGCCGGGTTGCTGATCTTCACGCCTTTCGCCGCAGGCCACTCGTTGTTGCCGTTGGCAAAGTGGTCCTGCGCCGGTGCGCTGGCAAGGTACTCCAGAAATTTGACCGCATTGACGGGATTCTTGGCATTTTTCGCAACCGCTCCACCGGCGATGTTCACGTGGGTCCCCCAAGTGGCCTGGTTGGGGAAGACAACGCCCACCCTCTCAATCACAGACTGATCTTCCGGTGCCTGGGATCGCATGAGGCGAGCCAGGTAGTAGGTGTTGGTCACTGCAATGGCGCATTCACCGGAAGCTACTGCCTTGATCTGGTCCGTGTCACCGCCTTTTGGGGAGCGCGCCATGTTAGCCACCATGCCGCGCAGCCACTGTTCGGCTGCCGCGTCGCCAAGATGCTCCGTGACGGCCCCAAACAAGGAAAGGTTGTAGGGGTGTGAACCGGAGCGGATGCATAATTTGCCCTTGTTTTTCGGATCTCCCAGCTCCTCGTACGTGTCAACGTCTGCTTTGTTCACTTTGGCTTTGTTGTACACAATGACACGGGCGCGGGTAGAAAAGCCAAACCAGGGTGTTTCTCCGGCGGGCGTTGCCTTGCCTCTCAGCTGGACTGGTATCGCGTTGTCCAGCACCTTGGATTTGATGGGCTGGAATAGCCCGTCGATCTCTCCGCGCCATAGGCGGCTGGCGTCTACCAGCAGAATGACGTCGGCAGGTGACGCGGTGCCTTCCGCCTTCAGACGGGCGAGAATACCGGCATCGTCTGCATCCACACGGTTCAGCCTGATTCCGGTTGCCTTGGTGAAGTTGGAGTAAAGCGCTTCGTCCGTGGGATAGTGGCGTGCAGAATAGATATTCAACACCTGTTCGTCTGCTAAGACCCCTGTGCTGGCAATGCAGAGAAAGGACGCGATGGAAACGATTTTTTTCATCATGTTGGGCTATCGGGTGGTGCTGTTGATCGATGGGTGGATCATATAACAAACGCGAATCATTCGCAATTAAGCTGTCGTTGGCATTTTAAAATTGGTCTTCATGAAGTATTTTTCTGTTTTGGTTAGTGCCGTAGTTCTGGCAGGATGCTCAACGGCTCCCAAGGATGAGAGCCCGCCCGATGTACCGGTCCTGGCACCCATAACGGTTCCGGTTGTAGCCGTGAAAATCCCGCCTCGCATTGGGCTCGCGCTGGGCGGGGGTGCCGCCAGGGGGTTCGCGCATGTCGGTGTCATCCAGATACTGGAAGAAGCGGGGATCCGTCCGACGCTGGTCACGGGAACGTCTGCTGGAAGCCTGGTTGCCGCCATTTATGCGAGTGGAAAGAACGGAAAGCAATTGCAGCACGTTGCCGAGACCATGGAAGAGGTGACCATCGCTGACTGGACGTTGCCGTTGTTTAACCGTGGCATGTTTCGGGGTGACGCTTTGGCCAAGTATGTCAACGGTCAAGTGAGTGCGCGCCTGATTCAAGATATGCCATTGCCCTTGGGCATCGTCGCCACTGACCTCAACAGTGGACAAAGCATGCTGTTTCAGCGCGGCGATACCGGCACAGCCGTGCGTGCGTCGAGTGCCGTTCCTGCGGTATTCCAGCCGGTCAAGATCTCCGGGCGTGATTATGTCGATGGAGGCCTGGTGTCGCCAGTACCCGTGCGCGCAGCCCGGAAAATGGGGGCCGAGCTGGTGATTGCGGTGGACATTTCGAGTCCGCCCGACAGCAATCTGGCAGGGGGAACCCTGGACGTGTTGCTGCAGACCTTTTCCATCATGGGTAGCAGCATCAACAGCTTCGAACTCAAGGATGCTGATGTGGTTGTGCGCCCGGTATTGACCGGAATTTCAAGTTCGGACTTCAGTGCCCGTAAACGCTCTATCGAAGCGGGCCGCCAGGCCATGCTGCAAATGCTGCCCCAGCTGCGATTGGCCATTGCATCCAAAACACACTGATGGTTTGAATGGGCCAAAAAAAAGGCCCCGTTTTGCAACGAGGCCTTAAGGGATCCCTGAACCTGAAGGTTTCGAAAGGACCCGAGGAGACAACCAGTTGAGAAACTATTCGTTTCCCGATGAAGCAATTATCTCAGGGTTTTCCCTTGCTCGTTAGAGCCATTGCTCCAAAAACTTGTTTTTGCCAAAAAATTAACGCTTCTTGGCAACTTGTTTCGTTGCATTGGATGCTGTGGAGGCCACAGCATTGAAGTTGGCTTCAGCCACTTCAGTTGCTTGTTTGACCGCTTTTTGCACGGATTCCAGCGCGTTGTTGGCAGCAGCCACCGTGCTCTTCATGATGGCAACAGCGGCTTCGGAACCAGCGGGTGCGTTCTTGGCAGCGTTGTCAACCAAGCCCATGAATTGCTTCTGTGCATCGGCTGCCTGGCCTTCAATGTTCTTGCTGAATTCGGCAGTCGCACCGTTGGCGATGTCATACAGGTGACGGCTATAGGCAGCGGTTTTTTCAGCCAAAGGCTGGAACAGGCCGGATTGCAGGGCCAGCAGTTCTTGCGCGTCTTTGACGCTCAGCATAGATTGGGTGTGTGCATTGGCTTCAGACAGGGCTGCCTTGGAAGCAGTCAGGTTGAGCTCAACCAGCTTCTCAACGCCTTCAAAAGCCTTGGTGGTCAAGCCAAACAGGGTTTCGAAGTTTGCTTTGTGGGAAGCCATCAATTGTTCTACGGTCATCATTTTCAAATCTCCAGAGGTTAAGGTGAATACTATGTGCTCTGAACCCGGCCAATCGCCATGTGTATGTTGCAGTGCAGCATGACTAAATTATAGGACGATGGAGCCGTTCTGCAAGCAAAATTTGCTGCATTGCAACAATCTCTTGCATTTTTTCTCAAACTGGGGTTCTGTCATCAAGGGGTCATGCGCGCAAAGGCGGCCAACCCAGGGCTGGCAAAATCGGTGCATGCAGCAAGCCCAAGATCCCAAGCCCGTGCCGGAGCCACGCAGTGCGTACCGCGCGTTTCGCCCCATTACCACCCGCTGGATGGACAACGATGCCTATGGGCATGTGAACAACGTGGTGTACTACAGCTGGTTTGATACCGCTGTGAACGCCTATCTCATCGAGCACGGTGCCCTGGACATCCACGCAGGGGAGACGATCGGGCTGGTGATTGAAACCCATTGCAACTACTTTGCATCGCTGGCGTTTCCACAGACGGTTCAAGTGGGCATTCGGGTGGCACGGCTGGGAACCTCCAGCGTGCGCTATGAAGTGGGTATTTTTGGCGACTCGGATCTGACCGCCGCCAAAGGACATTTCGTCCATGTTTACGTAGACAAGATAACGCGCAGGCCCGTGCCCTTGCCTGCACAACTCAAAATGGTTTTGGAGACCCTGTTATGACTTCTTCGGTAGTGGATGCGGCGATCACCTCGCGCATGTCAGCGCGTGCTTTTACCAGCCAACCCGTTGCACGGGATCTGATCGAGCAGATTTTGCAGGTGGCCAGTCGCGCACCTTCGGGCACCAACTGCCAGCCGTGGAAGGTCTATGTGCTGCAGGGTGCCAGCCGCAATGCACTGGTGGACCAGGTGTGCGCCACGCATGATGCGATGCGCGCCGATCCGGCGCTGGCGGCCGAGTACACCGAAGAGTATGACTATTACCCGCAAAAATGGGTCAGCCCCTACATTGACCGTCGCCGTGAAAACGGCTGGGGCCTCTACGGCTTGCTGGGCATTGGCAAGGCGGACAAGGACAAGATGCACGCCCAGCACCAGCGCAACTACCGCTTTTTTGATGCGCCGGTGGGGCTGATGTTCACCGTGGACCGGGTCATGGGCCGCGGCTCCCTGGTGGATTACGGGGCGTTCCTGCAAAGCATCATGGTGTCCGCGCGAGGCCACGGGCTGCACAGCTGCCCGCAGGCGGCCTGGAACAGCTTCTCCAAAATCATCCTGCCGCACGTGGGTGCGGGCCCTGACGAAATGCTGGTGTGCGGCATGGCGCTGGGCTATGCCGATGCGTCAGACGTTGTCAACACCTTTCACACGCCGCGTGTGCCCGTGCAGGATTTCACCACCTGGCTTGAATAAGTGGGCACCTGCCCGCCATGAACTTTGTTGCCATTCGGTTCCTCAATGGACTGAGTTACGCCACCACGCTGTTTTTGATGGCGGCGGGGCTCACGCTCATCTTTGGCGTGACGCGCATCGTCAACTTTGCGCACGGCAGCTTCTTCATGTTGGGCGCGCTATTCAGTGCGCACTGGCTGGTGAACTGGTTTCCCGCCTGGGCTGACAGCGCATGGCTCTATGCGCTTGCTATGCTTTTAGGAGCTGCTTGCGCAGCATTCACGGGGGCTATAGCCGAATTTCTCTTGCTGCGTCGCCTCTACGGCGTGCCCGAGCTGTACCAGCTGGTCGCCACTTTTGGCCTGAGTCTGGCCCTGCACGATGCCATGCGCTGGGGCTTTGGGCCCGATGAGGTGTTTGCGCCCCGTTTTCCCGGGCTCAAAGGGACCATTGAGTGGGGTGGCGAGTATTTTCCCCAGTACCAGGCGCTGACCATTCTGCTGGGGCCGCTGGTCTGGCTGGGCTTGCACCTGTTGCTCACCCGCAGCTCCTTTGGCGCACGCCTGCGCGCCGCCACCCAGGACCGTGCCATGCTGTCGGCCTTGGGCATCAACCCTGCGCCCCTGATGCTGGGCGCCGTGCTGCTGGGCTGCGCGCTGGCCGGTCTGGGCGGTGCATTGCAACTGCCGCGTGAGCCCGCGCATTTGCAAATGGATATGAATGTGGTCGTCGAGACCTTTGTGGTGGTGGTGACGGGCGGGCTGGGCAGTATCAGCGGCGCTTTCTTTGCCGCTTTGCTGATTGGGCTGGTGCACGCGCTGGGCATCAGCCTGTTCCCGCAGGCCACGCTGGTGCTGGTGTTTGTCACCATGGCGGCGGTGCTGGCTATTCGCCCGCAAGGTCTGCTGGGCAATGCGCTGGACGCGGGCCCGCAGGAAGTGGCCCACACATTTCACGCGGTGCCCCGCTCGCGCAGCGGCTTTTTGCTCGCCTGCGCAGGGTGTCTGGCGTTAGCCGGGATGGCGTGGTGGGCGGGTGCCTATTGGCAGTCGCTGGTCAGTGACATGTTGATTCTGCTGATTCTGGGCGTCAGTTTGCAGGCCATGATGGCGCTGGGCGGTCTGGTCAGCTTTGGTCACGCGGCATTTTTTGGCTTGGGTGCCTATGGTGCCGCGCTGGCGCATACCGTGTGGGGCTGGACCCTGCCGGGGGCGCTGGCTGCGGGCTGCGCGCTGGCGTTCGGGGTGGCGCTTGCCTTGGGCGGCCTGCTGGTGCGCAGCGCAGGTGTGTACCTGGCGATGCTGTCGCTGGCGTTGGCACAGGTGGTGTGGGCCACCGCCAGCCAGTGGGTGACCCTGACCGGCGGTGACAACGGCCTGATTGGTCTGCAACTGGTCAGCGACGACACGCGCCCGCTGTTCTTCGCCTTGCTGGTGGGCCTTGCGCTGCTCAGCATCGCGGCCCTGGGGCGCTTGAGCCGTTCCACGCTGGGCGCGGCCCTGCAGGCGGTGCGTGACGCGCCGCAGCGCGCGGCCGCCAGCGGCCTGCCGGTGCAGCGTATTAAGCTGCGTATTTACGTGGAAAGCGCTACGCTGGCCGGGCTGGCCGGTGGTTTGTTTGCCGCCCACCAGGGGGCGGTATTTCCTTCGGTGGCCTCGGTTTCGACCTCGGTCGATGCGCTGCTCGTGATTTTGCTGGGCGGTGTGCACCAGTTGTGGGGCGCAGCGGCGGGCTCATTCATTCTGGTGTGGGCGGGCGCCGAACTGGGGCGGGGTTTTGATTACTGGCGGGGCGCTTTGGGCTTGCTGGTGATGGTGATCATGGTGGCCGCACCGTCAGGAATATTGGGCCTGCGGCGGGGGACAAGGCCATGAGCCTGCAAGTGCAAGGTCTGGTCAAACACTTTGACGGGGTACAAGCCGTCAAAGGTGTCACGTTTACCGTGGAGCCGGGCGAATGCGTGGCGTTGATCGGTCCCAATGGCGCGGGAAAATCCACCACTTTTGCCTGCATTGCGGGCCAGCACACGCTGACCGCCGGGCAGGTGCAGTGGAATGGCGAGCGCGTGGACACCCTGCGTCCGGCGGCCCGCTTGCAACGCGGAATTGCCCGCACGTTTCAGGTGGCGCAGACCTTTGAGGCGCTGACGGTGCTACAAAATGTGCAGCTGCTCACGCAAGCGCCACGGGGGCTAGCGGCTTATAGAGCACTCAATTCAACGGACGCTTCCGTGGCCATGGCGCTGCTGTCGCAAGTGGGCCTGAGCGAGTGGGCGCAGGCCGACGCGCAAAGCCTGCCCTACGGCGCCAAGAAGCGGCTGGAGCTGGCCATGGCGCTGGCTGGCCTGCAATGCCCACCCGGCGCGCGCAGCCAGGGGCCTGCGCAGGCAATCGGGGCCCCATTGCTTCTGCTCGATGAGCCCGCAGCGGGCCTTGCGCTCAGTGAGCGGGCCGCGCTGATGGCGCTGGTCAAGTCGCTGACCCGACCGCAAGGCGTGCGCGCCGCTATGGCCGTGCTCTACACCGAGCACAACATGGACGCCGTGTTTGGCGTGGCCGACCGGGTGCTGGTGCTGATCGACGGCGCCATTGCCGCGCAGGGCAGCCCCGAGGCCATCGCAGAAGACCCCACCGTGCGCCAGCGCTACCTGGGCCAGTGGTGGGAAAAGTCACACGGTGGCCCGCATGCTTGACGTTCGAAACCTGTGCGCCTGGCATGGTGCGGCCCAAGCCCTGTTTGGCGTGTCGCTGCAGGTCGGTCGCGGTGAACTGGTGGTGCTGCAGGGCCTGAACGGTGCCGGCAAGTCCACGCTGTTGCAAGCCATTATGGGTCTTGGCCCCCGTGTAGAGGGCGTAGTCAGCTATCAAAATAAGAGCATTATCACGTTGCCGCCGCACCAGCGTGCACAGCTCGGTTTGGGCTATGTGCCCGAAGACCGGCGTTTGTTTACCGCGCTCACGGTGCAGGAAAACCTGTCGATCGCCGCGCGGCCGGGAGCCATGGGGCAAGCGCGTGTGCTGCAACTCTTTCCGGCACTGGCAACGATGCTGGGCCGCAGCGCCGCCCACATGAGCGGTGGCGAGCAGCAAATGCTCAGCATTGCCCGCACGCTGATGACCGGGCCGTCCATGCTGTTGCTGGACGAACCGTGCGAGGGCATTGCGCCGGTGCTGGTGGAATCGATTCGCGATGCCTTGCTGACGCTGAAAGCCGAAGGAATGTCCATGCTGGTTGCGGAGCAAAATGGCATCCTTGCAGACCGGGCCGACCGGGTCATTACACTGACCGCGCAGACCCCCTTGAATGCCCTTTAAGCCTTGAACACATGATCATCACCAGCCTTCTGGATACCGACCTGTACAAGTTCACCATGATGCAGGTGGTGTTGCACCAGTTTCCGGGTGCGCAGGTCGAATACCGCTTCAAGTGCCGCAACCCGGGCGTCGATCTGGCGTCGCATGCCAGCGACATTCGGGAAGAGATCCGCTCGCTGTGCAGCCTGCATTTTCAGGACAGCGAGCTGCAGTACCTGCGCTCCATGCGCTTCATCAAGAGCGACTTTGTGGATTTTCTGGGCCTGTTCAAGCTCAATGAAAAGTACATCACGGTCACGCCGCTGCCCAGTGGCGAGCTTGAAATTGCCATCATTGGCCCATGGCTGCACACCATCCTGTTCGAGATACCGGTGCTGGCCATCGTCAACGAGGTCTACTTTCGCAACACGCAAAAAGTGCCCGATTTTCCAGAAGGCCGCAAGCGGCTGGACCGCAAGATCGAGCAGTTGCGCAGTGCGGGTCTATCCGACTTGAAGATTGCCGACTACGGCACCCGCCGCCGCTTCTCCCGCGCCTGGCACGACGAGGTGCTGCGCGTGCTGGTCGCCCGTCTGGGCACGGTGCAAAGTCCCGACAACAGCAAGGGTGCGCCGGGCCAACTGGCGGGCACCAGCAACACCTTGCTGGCCATGAAACTGGGTTTGACACCGCTGGGCACCATGGCCCATGAATATTTGCAGGCCTCGCAGGCGCTGGGGCCGCGGCTGCGCGACAGCCAGATATTTGCCTTTGAGTCGTGGGCGCGTGAATACCGGGGCGACCTGGGCATTGCGCTGAGCGATGTCTATGGCATGAGCGCTTTTCTGCGTGATTTCGACCTGTATTTTTGCAAGCTGTTTGACGGCGCCCGCCACGACAGCGGGGACCCGTTTCAGTGGGGCGAACGCATGCTGGCCCATTACGCCCGCAACCGGGTGGACCCCCGCACCAAAACGCTGATTTTTAGCGACAGCCTCACCGTGCCGCGCACCATCGAGCTATACCAACAGTTTCGTGGGCGTTGCCAACTCGCCTTTGGTATTGGCACTAACCTGACCAACGATCTGGGCTACGAGCCCCTGCAAATCGTCATCAAGATGGTGCGCTGCAACGGCCAGCCGGTGGCCAAGCTGTCCGACTCCCCCAACAAAGACATGTGCGACGACAAAAACTACCTGGCCTATCTGCGCCAGGTGTTTGAGATTGCACCGCCCCAACCTGAGCCATTGCCATGACCATTCCCGATTCCACCCTGACTGCCAAGCCCGCCATTCTGGTGACCCGCGCCGTATTCCCCGAGGTGCTGGCGCATCTCGCGCAGCATTTCGAAGTCGAGTCCAACCAGGCGGATGCCAGTTGGGACGCCGCTGAGCTGGCACGCAGGCTGCAGGGCAAGGTGGGCGTGTTCACCACTGGCGCGGACGCCATCAGCGCCGCGCTGCTGGCCCAATGCCCCTTGCTCAAGATTTGCGCCAACATGGCGGTGGGCTACAACAACTTCGATGTGCCCGCCATGACGGCTGCGGGCGTGCTGGCCACAAACGCCCCCGACGTGCTGACCGAGACCACCGCCGATTTCGGCTTCGCACTGCTGATGGCCACAGCCCGCCGCGTGACCGAGAGCGAGCATTATTTACGCGCCGGTTTGTGGACGCGCTGGAGCTACGACATGTTCTCGGGCGCTGAAGTGCATGGCTCCACGCTGGGCATCATCGGCATGGGCCGTATCGGGCAGGGCATTGCGCGCAGGGGCGCGCTGGGCTTTGGCATGCAGGTGATTTATCACAACCGCAGCCGCCTCGATGCCGCGCTGGAGGCCGAGTGCCGCGCCACCTATGTGGGCAAAGACGAGTTGCTGAAGACGGCGGACCACGTGGTACTGGTGGTGCCGTACTCGGCCGCTTCGCACCACACCATCGGTGCGCCTGAACTGGCGCTGATGAAGCCCACGGCCACCCTTGTCAACATTGCCCGTGGCGGCGTCGTTGATGATGCGGCGCTGGCCGTGGCCCTGCGTGAGAAGCGCATTGCCGCCGCCGGGCTGGATGTGTTTGAGGGCGAGCCCACCGTGCACCCCGATTTGCTGACCGTGCCCAACGTCGTACTCACGCCCCATATTGCCAGCGCCACGGTGGGCACGCGGCGTGCCATGGCCGATCTGGCGGCCAACAACCTGATTGGCTATCTGGTAAACGGCAAGGCGCTCACGCCTTTGAATACGCTGGGGTAGTTTCACTTGCATAGTGCGTTGGTGTGTGTCGGTAGCGCTACGTTTTTGATAGCTGCTTGCGCAGGTAATACGGGGGCTAGAGCCCTATTTCTCTTCAATTGTTTGGCAGGGATGGTTTCAACGTGAATGAATGGCTCGTGTGGGTTTTGGTGGTGCTGGCGGTCGTCAATCTGGCCCTGGTGGTCTGGGTTGGCTTGGGGCTGGGGCGCGGGCAGGGCGGTGGGGATCTGCAGGCACAACAGCAGCTGAAGGAGCTTCAGGATCTGCGCAGCCTGTTGCAGACCAGCAGCGAGCGTCTGGAGCGCGAGTTGCGCCGCGAGATTGCCGAATCGTCGCGCGGTGCGCGTCAGGAAACCACCCAGAACCTCGCCACCTTTCAGCAAACCCTGACGCAACAGGGCGCAGAGGCCACGCGCACCCAAAACACGCAGATCGACGCCTTTGGCCAGCAATTGGCGCTCTTGCAAAAGACGCTGTCGGACACGCTTAACAACCAGCTCTCGGGCTTGAGCGAGGCCAACGCGCGACGCCTGAACGAAGTGCGCGAGACGCTGGAAAAGCAGCTGGTGCAACTGCAAACCACCAACGCCGCCAAGCTCGACGAGATGCGCGCGACGGTGGATGAAAAGCTGCAAACCACCTTGCAGGCGCGCCTGGGCGAGAGCTTCAAACAGGTGGCCGACCGGCTGGAGCAGGTGCACAAAGGCCTGGGCGAAATGCAAACGCTGGCGCAGGGCGTGGGCGACCTCAAGCACCTGCTGACCAACGTCAAAACCCGGGGCATCTTTGGTGAAGCGCAACTGGCCAGCCTGCTGGAACAGGTGTTTGTGCCGGATCAGTACGCGGTGCAGGTGGCAACCCGCCCTGGCAGCAAGAACGTGGTCGATTTCGCCATCAAGCTGCCTGGCAAGTCGGACACCGGCGAGCCGCTGTGGCTGCCGATTGACGCCAAGTTTCCCAACGAAGATTACGAGCGCTTGCTTGACGCGCAGGGCCGGGCCGACGTGCTGGGTGCCGAGGCGGCGGGCAAGGCGCTGGAAGTGCGTATCCGGCTGGAGGCGAAATCGATGGTCGAAAAATATGTGGAACCGCCGCACACGACCGACTTTGCCATCCTCTTTTTGCCCACCGAAGGCCTGTATGCCGAGGTGCTGCGCCGCCCGGGCCTGATGGAAAGCCTGCAGCGCGACCACCGCGTCACGCTGGCGGGCCCCACCACTTTGCTGGCCATGCTGAGCTCGCTGCAAATGGGCTTCAGAACACTGGCGCTGGAGAAACGCTCCAGCGAGGTGTGGCAGGTGCTGGGTGCCGTCAAGACCGAGTTCAACAAGTTTGGCGATGTGCTGGCCAAGGTCAAGTCACAGACCGAGACCGTGCTGAAAACGCTGGACAGCGCCGAGACGCGCAGCCGCGCCATGACCCGCGTGCTGAAGAAAGTCGATGCGCTGCCCGACACACAGGCCCAGGCGCTCATCCCATTTGACAAAGACTTCGACCGCGACGCCGACAGCGAAACCGCTTCCACATGAGTGCTGCGCCGCAGCGACCGCACGCCGGGCCTTGGGCGTTGGCCCGCCTGATTGGCGGGCATGTCTGTCTGCACGGCAGCATGGCGGGTCTGCGTTTGGCGGCCCCCTTGCTGGCCTTGGGTCAGGGCTATAGCGCCCTGGCGGTGGGCGTGCTGCTGGCACTGTTTTCCCTGTCACAGGTTTTTCTGGCTTTGCCGGCAGGGCGGTTTGCCGATCGCCATGGTTTGAAGCGGCCCATGGGGCTGGGTGTTCTGGCTGCGTCCACCGGAGCGATGCTGGCCGTGCTGTGGCCGCAGTTTGAAGTGCTCTGTCTGAGCGCACTGCTGATGGGTGGTGCAACAGGCACGGCCTCCATCGCCTTGCAGCGGCATGTAGGGCGCGCCGCGCAAGACACTACCGAGTTGAAACGGGTCTTCAGTTGGCTGGCCATCGGACCCGCCGTTTCCAATTTTCTGGGGCCGGTTACGGCCGGGTTGTTGATAGACCACGCGGGGGTGTGGATGGGTGGCGCTCCGGCGGATAACAACGGGTTTCGGGCGGCCTTCTTGATGCTGGCGATCTTGCCCCTGATCACCTGGGCGTTGGTTCGGCGCACTGCGGAGCTGCCTCCCGTGCTGCACCCGGCCGGTGCGGCCAAAACGAAGGCCTGGCATTTGTTGCGCGAACCCCGCATGCGCCGGCTGTTGCTGGTGAACTGGCTGCTGTCGAGCTGCTGGGATGTGCACACCTTTGTCGTACCGGTGCTGGGCCATGAGCGGGCGTTCAGTGCCTCAGTCATTGGTGCGATTCTGGGCGCTTTTGCCATTGCGGCCGCTGCGGTGCGGGTGGCCATGCCGTTGTTGGCATCCCACCTGCGTGAATGGGTCGTAATCACCACCTCCATGGTGATCACCGCACTGCTGTTTGCCATTTACCCATTCATGTCGTCACCCCTGACGATGGGCGTGTGCTCGGTGCTGCTGGGCCTGTCGCTGGGCGCGGTGCAGCCCATGATCATGAGCACCTTGCACCAGATCACGCCCCATGCCCAGCATGGACAGGCACTGGGCCTGCGCCTGATGAGCATCAACCTGTCCAGCGTGCTGATGCCCATGCTGTTTGGCACCGCGGGCATGGTGGTGGGCGTGTCGGTGGTGTTCTGGACCGTGGGCGCGATGGTAGGCGCCGGTGCGCGCGTCGCCTGGCGCATGCGACCCTAAGCGCTTACCTCACAACTTGTAAAACGTGCGTATGAATTCCCATGCTTCCTGTGGGTCGTCGGTGTACTGAAACAGGTTCAAATCAGCTGGTGATATCGCGCCTTCTTCCACCAGCACGTCCAGATTGATGAGGCGCTTCCAGTAGTCCACGCCAAACAGAATGATGGGCACCGGGTTGGCCTTTTTGGTCTGCACCAGCGTGATGACTTCGAAGAGTTCATCGAGCGTACCAAAGCCGCCGGGGAACGCCACCAAGGCTTTGGCCCGCATCATGAAGTGCATCTTGCGCAGCGCAAAGTAATGGAACTTGAAGCTTAAGGCCGGCGTGACGTAGGGATTGCCGCTTTGCTCGTGGGGCAGGGCAATGTTGAGGCCCACGGTGGGTGCGCCCATCTCGAATGCTCCCCGGTTGGCCGCTTCCATGATGCCGGGTCCGCCACCGGTGCAAATGTAGAGCCGCTCCTTTTGCGGTAGCGCCTCACTGTGGGTGGCCACAATGCGGCCAAACAGGCGGGCCTGATCGTAAAAATGGGCGTTGCGCATGTGCCGTTTGGCCAGGGTCATCGCGTCAACGTCCCCGCTCTCGCGGGCTGCTTCCAGCAGACGCAGTGCATCTTCAGGCGGGCTGAAACGCGCGCTGCCAAAGACGACGATGGTGTTGTCGATGCCCATCTCTGCCTGGTCCAGGTCGGGCTTGAGCATTTCCAGTTGAAAGCGAATGCCGCGCGTTTCGCGACGCAACAAAAACTCGGGGTCGGCGAACGCCAGCCGGTAGGCATCGGGTTGCAGCACAATGCCGGCGTCGGCGTGGGCTTTGAGGTCGTCCCAGGCGTCAGCCAGGGTGCGTTCATTGAGGTCGTGTGGGGTGTCCAAAAGAGTGATTCCTAGGTGGCTTGAAATGACAAAGCGGAAGACAAGGCGGTGGCAATCACCGGCGCCATGCTCACGGAATTGGTGGGATGCGCAATGCAGTCGGTGCTCCAGACCTGGCCCACGCCCGCTCGCTTGATGACTTGCAGGGCGTCGCCCGCAAACAGGGCATGGGTAACGGCCACATCGACGGAGGTGGCTCCCGCGGCCAGCAACAGGCGTGCGGCGCCGGCCAGCGTGTGGCCGCTGCTGGCAATATCGTCCAGCAGCACCACGGAACGACCGGTCACATTCAGATCCGGGAGGGTGGTGTGCACATCCCGGTCACCGTTGCGGACCTTGCGACACACCCCGAATTCGAAGCCGTGGCTTGCGGCCGCCTGTGCAAGCCACTGTGCGGATTCTTCGTCCGGCCCGACTAGCAGCGGCCGCTGAGACGATGGCTGGTGGTGCGCAGCGATGAGGTCGGCCAGCAATGGCGCACCGCTGAGCACGATGGCCTGGGGCACCGGCACCGCCTCCTGCAGGGTGGCAACCCGGTGCAAATGCGGATCCACCGTGATGACGGCATCAAACAGGTCGGCCAGAAAACTGCCGACTACACGCTGGCTCACGACTTCACCCGGCTGGAACGCAATGTCCTGGCGCATGTAGGCGAGGTAAGGCGCCACCAGTGTGACGTGGTGCGCGCCCAGCGTCCGCGCGGTGCGCGCCACCAGCAGTAGCTCGATCAGCTTTTCGTTCGGATAGTCCAGTGAGCGCAGGAGTACCACGCGGGCTGGCAGAACGGGGGGCAACCGCAGCTTGAGCTCCCCATCCGGGAAGCGGTGGCGCTCCATGACGGACACGTCCATGGAGGCCGCCGTGGCGATACGCTGGGCGCTGGCCCGGTCTTCCTCAAAGCACAGCAACAGGGCGGCGTGATGGGTGTCGCTCATTAAAACTCCACAAAAACATGGGGTACTTCGCTGGCCGTGCCAATGGTATAGCCGGAGGACCTGCGAACGGCCTGGCGCGCAAATTCGAGGTCTGCCGGAAAGCTGGCATGCACGCGGTAGAGCACGGTGTTGGCCTGCACTTCATCGCCCAGTTTGCGCAGCAAATCGACGCCCGCGCATTTCACTTTGGGTGCACCGGCCAAGCCGGCAATGCGTGCGAGCTGCAAGTTGTCGATGCTGGTGACCACACCGGCAACTGGCGCACGTACCTCAAAGGTCAGCGCGCCCAGTTCGGGCTGGTTGTGATCGAACGATTTGCTGCCCTGGGCCTGGATGATGTCGTTCATCTTGGTCAGTGCACGGCCGGAATCGAGTATGTCGCGCGCAATGGCGAAGCCATCACCACCGCGCACATCAGGGTCGCTCTCGATCAGACGGCCAGCCAGGCGCAAAGCCTTTTGTCGCAGATCAATCGGTGCGCGGGGGTCGTTTTCCAGCACCCGCATGACATCGCGCGCCTCCAGTACCGGGCCAATGCCGAAGCCAATGGGCTGGCGGCCATCGGTGATGACCACGTCCAGCGACAGCTTGATGCGCCGGGCTACATATTCAAAGAGCCGGCGCAGCCGCTGCGCATCCGGCATGGAGCGCACTTTGGCCGTGGGGCCGATGGGAATGTCCAGTACCAAGTGGCTGGAACCGGCCGCGATTTTCTTGGACAGGATGGACGCCACCATTTGCCCGGGCGAGTCCAGTGCGAGCGGTCGCTCCACGGAAATCAGTACATCGTCAGCAGGCGACAGATTCGCAGTCCCACCCCAAGCCAGGCAACCGCGGTGCTTGCGCACGATTTCTTCGAGTTGCTCAATGGGCAGCTCCACATTGGCCAGTACCTCCATGGTGTCGGCGGTACCCGCGGGTGAGGTGATGGCACGGGAGGATGTTTTGGGGCACAGCATGCCG
>JBBRYR010000022.1:0-51809 GCA_038237415.1 Burkholderiales bacterium | reverse complement strand
TGCAAGGTTCTGGTCTGACCAAGGTGCCTTGCCTCAAAATCACCGACCAAAGTGGTAAGGTGCAATGGATGACCGATTCGGGCGCGATCATCAGCTACCTGCGTGGGCGTTTCGCTAGCATTTGATTCCACGATATTTAAGGAAAACATCCCCATGAGCAAGCCAGTTACGAAGTCAGCAATTGTGGAAGACGGACTCCGGTACAAATCGAAAGTCTCCGGCTCTCCATTCCTCGCAACGCCGTTTTCGGCAAGCACAACCATGTCCTGTTTCCTGTGTGGCAAGCACCGTCCGCGCACGGAGTTGATGACCCGCAAGCTGATCGGAAAGTCCCAAACCGTCTGTTCGCCCAAGTGTGGATAAACGCCCGGCAATGGATGGGCTAGCTCAGACCAGAGCAGTTTTCCTCCGGATCCTGTTTTCGAACGGCATCTCTCAAGTCGTCAGATCGCGCTTGCGCTCCTCGAACTCAGTCTTGTCGATTTCGCCGCGCGCATAGCGTTCACGCAAAATTTCAATTGCGCGGTCTTCCTCGGATCGCCGCCAGCCGCGTGGGCCACGCCCAGACGTCCACCGAATAAGGGTGACGACGCCAACCACCAAGAGCACCCACCACAGGACATGAACGAATCTGAACATGCCCCAACCGTCTTCCCACATCATTCCTGGCCCAAGGCCGTAAGGCTGCGCGCCCGCATATGCTGTCATAAAGAGGCCTGCCACGCTAATCATCAATAGGCGTTTCATTTTCATATTCAATTCCTCTTGATTGTTCAAGAACTGAAAAATACACGCCCGTTCCGAACGCGCGTTGACCAATGTCAAGCGCGCTCAGAACAGTGCAACCCGGCAACTGTGGTCAAATTGATGGTATTGGTTCGCACCTTAGGAGATTCAACATGGCTTCTTCCCTTTCGTCGATCGCTCTGTCAGGCATGGCCGCAGCGCAAACCACGCTGAATTCATCTGCCCACAATGTCGCCAACGTCAATACCGCAGGATTTCGCCGGCAGGAAGTGATGCTGACCGAGCAGAAATCCGGTGGTGTTTCCGCGTCAATAGTGAAGTCCAGCACGGATGGGGCTGCACTGGAGTCAGATATGGTTGCGCAACTGCAGGCAAAAAATTCATTTTTGGCGAATCTGGCAGTTTTCAAAACGAGCAACAAAATGGCGGGCTCACTGCTTGATACCTTGGCGTAGCTGCGCCACCCTGCAGAGGCGGATCTTTGGTGCTACATTGAATGGCCTTCAGCAAACGATTCGGAGAATTTCTCATGAACAGAATCCTTGGAACAGCATTGGCGGCATTCGTAGTTTCTGGGTGTGCCGGATTCCAGCCAGCCCCCTTCGCAACAGCGCAACTGGCGCCTACGACTGGAAATACGGCGAATGGACTGGTTACGTTCAAAAAAACGGCTGGCGGGGTGCTCGTGTCGGGTCGAGTTCAAGGACTTGCACCCAATACCGAACACGGTTTTCACATTCATGAAAAAGGTGACTGTTCCAGCGGTGACGGAATGAGCACCGGTGGGCACTTCAACCCGGATGGCAAGCGCCACGGAGCGCTCAATGATGCCGAGCACCACGCGGGTGACTTGCAGAGTCTCCAATCTGATGCGAATGGAGTAGCAAAATTCAGCTACGAATCACGCACACTGTCTGTTGGCGATTCAATGACGGACGTGGTCGGACATGGACTTATCGTTCACCGTGATCCCGACGACTTCAAAACACAGCCAACAGGAAATTCGGGGCCGCGTATCGCCTGCGCGGCAATCATCAAGGGTTAGAGTTGACTTTGTCAGCGCAACGTGGGTTGGCATACAGACAATCGCGCCAACGAATGCTTCAATCATTCCACTAACGCGTGCTTTGCTATCCTCGTTGAGGATGGGCTACGCGATGGAGACTGACATGTATATTGGTGGCGGCGCTCTCTTAATCATCATTCTTCTCATCATTTTTTTACGGTAGTGGAGCAGAAGGCCAGTGACCTCCCGGTGCGTGTCATGGCCTCTGCCTCAATTGAAATGCCAACTACGCATCGCAACTCCGATGCGTCCGTTGACTTGACACAGATCAACCCTCACACGGGTGAGCGGGCATAAACTGAGCCATACCCATATTTATGTAAAGGAACGCTTTCATGTCTTTCAATCATGCAGTTGTGTGGCTCGACAACCAAGAAGCCCACGTTATTCATTTCAATGCCGACGCGAGCGATACCGAAATCATCAAAACCAAGTCGAAGCATCCCCACCTCCATCACCACGCGGGTACGCTCGGAAGCGGCAATGTTTTGCCAGATGATCATTACCTGCACGAAGTGGTCAAAGGGATCGCTGACGCCAAAGAGGTTCTGATCGTCGGCCCTGGATCTGCCAAGCTGAAATTGATCAAGCACATGCACGGGCATGATCCCAAGGTAGCGGAGAAGATTGTGGGCGTTGAAACGGTTGACCATCCGACTGACCCACAGTTGCTTGCCTTTGCAAAGAAATACTTCGTCAAAGTGGACGGAATGCTGGGCGACAACTTCTAGACTGCCTCATCAACGCCTGCGAACCGTAATATTTAAATATCGTTTATAATCAACGGCTTACACTCCGCGCATCTTGTCCTGAGGCTGATACGGTCAACCCTTCGTTGGCAAGCCACCGCCCTGATCGAGGAGCCAAAATCAGGCTTCACGGCTGCAAAAAGCCCCGCTATTTGTTGTTAGTGGGGTTTTTTCTTTTCTGGCGAGGAAACCACGCTTCATGAAAGACCATTACGCATCCCTTGGCGTCACGAGCGCAGCGACCCTTGCTGAAATAAAAAAAGCCTTTCGACAAAGGGCCGCCCTGCACCACCCGGATCGAAACGACCACGTCGATGCGCCTGAGCGTTTTCGGGCAGTGCAAGAAGCCTACGAAGTGCTTTCAGATGATGCCAAACGCCAAGCGTACGACGACAACCGCCGCCGCAACCTGCTGGACAGCCCCATCGACACCGCGCGTGAAATCTGGCAAAACTACTTTAACCGTCTCATTTAAATCCACCCAGGCATGAACATTTCCCCTTACTTTCGCAACCTGCGTTCGGCTTATAACGCCGAAATAGATGACTTGACTTTTGACTCCGAAGGGCTGAACGTGCTGGGCAAGCGACTGAAGCAGCAGCGCAAGGAAATCGGTTTTCTGGTCAATATGCTGGAGCTCAGTCCTGAGATGGTGGCCGTCGTATTCCACCAGGGCTTTCGCTTCAAGTCAGCTGCGGCTATGGATCATTTGCTGACCCATGAGTCGGATGAACTGCCTGAATGGGATAGCCTGACGCACGCGATTGAGCTGGAGCCCTGGACACAGGATCTGGTTCAGGTCGTCATGAAGCAGCCCATGGGCGAATGGTTTCTAACGGTTGCCGCAGGCCTGGAATACATGCGCAATAAGCCCGATGGAACACCATCCAACGCAAAAGACCACGACGAAGATGATTGTGAAGACGCTGATACCCACCATAGCGCGCACGACACCGATGGCGACGATGACAATGTAGACAGCGATGCCCGTGTTCGCGAAGAAGCTGGGGCCGACTGGATGGTCGAGCAAGGCTTCGACCGCAAAGACTGATCCATAGAACTATTCACTGACCTGAAGCACCGCATGAACCACCTCGCCCTCATTGCAAAAACCCAAAGTCTGATCGCAGCTGGCGACATTGTGGGCGCTGAATCCGCCTTGGTGGAACTGGCAGATACAGAGGGCGATCATGCCCTGATGGTGGTATTGGAGCAACTGCCACCCAAGGACATCCTGGCGGTCATCCGAGAGTATGACAACTCGAAGGAGTCGGTCATCAATCTACTGGTTACGCCGGCGATGTTCGCGCGCGCAGTCGTCATCGAAAAGCAATACAAGGACCTGAGCCGCACCCACCTGCGGGGCATGGTCAATTCAGTCATTTTTCGGGAAGACGCGGACCCGGTCGAGTTTTTGACTGCGATTGGTGACCTGGAAGGCGGCAGCGAGGCGCTGGCCGACTACTTCTCCGAAAAGTGGAGTCGCATTGAAGCGTTTGCCCGCACCGGTACCTTTGATTCGGTCGAAGACGATGGCGAAATGCTTTCGGAAACCGCCCTGCTGTCATCGGCCTATAGCCCAGCACGCTTGGAGCTTGATGAGGTGGCCGACCAGGACTGGATGCAAATGGCCTGGCTCCTGCGCTACGAATGCCCTGACCTTTTCATTGAAATGGTCATGGTACTGCGCGCCAAAGCCCGCGCCCATGACATGGGACTGGGTGATGACGAGGAGCTGGAAGAAGACGACGGCAAAGTCGAGACAGGCGACACCGATCGCGGCAAGGCCACACCAGCCGCCCGCGATGATGACGAGGAATCGGCAATCTAACGATGTCTACGCCTTCAGCCTCCCAACACCATGGTGTTTCGCTATTCGATGCACGACCTTTTTTTGAAAAGGCAGTGGTCTATGGCATGCAAAACGGCATTCTCGATCAGGCCAAACTGGATGCCATAGCGAACGATGCACCCAAAGGGATGGTACAGATTGCGCGTTACTTTGGTACCGAGTTTTTGCGACCCGAACTGGAAAAGGCCAAAGACCGCATGGTCAATCTGGTCAGCCTTTATCTGGAAATCACCAGCGGCGGTGACCTGCAACTGGCCGCTGAGGCACTGCGTGATCATTCGTTTTTGTCGCGCTCCAAAGGCGGGTCGGACATGCTCAAAGCACTGATTGCGATGCCGCAAAACAGCCACTTTGGCATGAATGAACACCGCGGTTTTACCGATGACGACATTCCGCTGCTGGCCAAATGGACCCTGCGCAGCTTGCCCGAATACCAGGTTGAGTTGGCACTGCGCCGACAAGTAGCACAGGTGGTGGATGCAGCCATCTGGCTGGCAGACCTGCTGGGACTGGACGCCGATGTGCTGGAAGAAGCCGGCAAAGACGCCGAAGCCGTGATCCGCACTGCCCTGCTGACGCTGGCCTGCAAACGCACCGACATGCCTGACTGGGTCGCGTTCGAGAAGATGGTCGGAGCACTGCGCAAAAAGCATGCTGCAGATGCATCCACATTGGTCATTGCCATTCCCAAAGACCTGCCCGTGCACCTCAAAACGGTGGTGGACGGTATCCGGCAATCGGTGCAGACCGATTTGTCGAAGATTCTGGACACCAAGCTTGCAGTACGCAAACTGTTTGACCAGACACCCGCGTTCATGGGCCGCTATTTCTGGCTGGAAGATGGTTTGAGCGAGGTGGACCATTTCGATCGCAGCGCGTCTGCCGCCTGGACCAAAGCCACCGGCGGCCACAGTGACGACAGCTCGCTGCTCACGCTGTTTTTATGTGTTGCTGCAGGCAGCACGCTCAAGACTGTATTGACAGAGAAAAGCGCGTCCGCACTGATACGCAAAATACGAAAATCAGCACTCCAGCCAGAACTGGCCAACGCTTTCATTCTGAAGAACGCACCCGATCAACATCAGGACGACTACGCCCATCTGTGGAACGCGTTTGTGGACGAGGCCCTGCCCACACTGCGCAGTGATCTTGACTATGCTCTCAAGGATGCCATGGCATTGCTGCGGCGTGAATGCAATATCGGGACTTAAGACTCTGGCGCCTCATTCTCCCGTGTTCAGACGCGCTCAACAATGAGTGCAATACCCTGCCCCACTCCGATACACATCGTGCACAGCGCGTAGCGCCCGCCATTGCGGTGCAACTGGTTCACGGCCGTGGTCACCAGGCGGGCGCCACTGGCTCCCAAAGGGTGGCCCAAGGCAATTGCACCCCCATTGGGATTGACGCGCGCATCGTCATCCGGCAAGCCAAGGGCCCGTAAAACGGCTAGGCCCTGCGCGGCAAAAGCTTCGTTGAGTTCGATCACATCCATCTGCGCCAGACGCAAACCCGTCAGCTCCAGCACCCTGCGTGTGGCCGGTGCCGGGCCAAAACCCATGATGCGGGGCGCCACACCGGCGGTGGCCATACCCACCACGCGGGCACGCGGCGTCAAACCGTGTCGCGTAGCGGCCGCCTCGCTGGCGAGCAACAACGCACAAGCGCCATCATTCACGCCAGAAGCATTGCCAGCCGTCACCGTGCCATCCGCCCGCACCACGCCTTTGAGTTTTGCCAGCGCTTCAAGCGACGTCTCCCGCGGATGCTCGTCCTTGGAAACGTCGACGGGCTCGCCCTTCTTTTGCTGGATCGTGACAGGCGTAATTTCAGAGTCGAAGAAACCACTTTGCTGGGCACGGATGGCGTTCAACTGGGAGCGCAAAGCCATGCGGTCTTGGGCCTCCCGTTCTATGCCGAATTCGGTGGCTACGTTTTCGGCCGTCTCGGGCATGGAGTCCACGCCGTACATCTGCTTCATCAGCGGGTTCACAAACCGCCATCCGATGGTGGTGTCGTAGACAGCATTGTTTCGGCCAAAAGCAGCATCCATTTTTGGCATCACGAAGGGCGCGCGACTCATGCTCTCAACACCGCCTGCTATCATTAACATAGCTTCTCCCGCTTTAATGGCGCGGGCTGCAGTGCCAATAGCATCCATACCGGAGCCACACAGGCGGTTGATGGTGGCACCCGGCAGTTCTTGGGGCATGCCAGCCAAAAGTGATGACATGCGCGCCACATTCCGGTTGTCTTCACCCGCCTGGTTCGCGCAGCCATACAGCACATCAGACACCGCGGCCCAGTCCACAGTGGGGTTGCGCGCCATCAGCGCCTTCAGCGGTACGGCACCCAAATCGTCGGCGCGCACCGATGACAGCGCGCCTCCATAACGGCCAAAGGGGGTGCGTATTGCGTCACAAATGAAGGCTTGGGTCATGGAAGTCACGCTCACAAAAGGTCAGGCAAGAAGATCAGATGAGCCGCTGGCGTAGCGCTGGGCTGACACGGTAGCGTTCGCCGCAGTAATGTGCGTCCAGGGCATCAAGCAGGTCAACAACCGCGCAAGCATCCCAGCGCGCCAGCCATTCAAATGGCCCAGCCGGGTAGTTAACTCCGAGCTTCATTGCGGAGTCAGCACCCTCATGCGTGCACACGCCCTGCTGTACCGCATCGGCAGCTTCATTGATCAGCATGGCGATGGTGCGCGCCACCACCAAACCTGGTGCATCCGCAATACGCTGTGGATTGAAGCCCAAGGCTTGCAGCCACTGCGCCGCCAATGCAAGCCAGGCTTCACTGGCGCGGCGCGAGGGCGCCCAGGCCAGGTCGATGCCCGTCTCGCTTGATAGAGGAAAATCGAAAACGGCCACATCAGCGCCGAGTTGTGTGGCGGTCCGTCCGTCCGTGAGTCGCAATTGAGCACCATCCACATCCAGCCCCTCCCAGCTAGAGCCTTGTTCGCGAAGGAAGGTGCGTCCCGCTTGCGTCAGGGCCGCGACAAGCCGCTCGGCCACCGGTCCTCGCCCGTGCAGACGCACGGATTGGGCCTGCGGCAGCGGCACTTGCGCATAGACGGCAATCGCAGGCTGGACCGCGCCTTCTGTGTAGTCATAAAAGCCACGCCCCGTTTTGCGCCCCAGCAAGCCGCCATCAACCAACTCACGCTGCACCACAGACGGAACGAAGCGTTTGTCGAAAAAATTGGCCTCGTAGACGGATTGGGTCACCGAGAAGTTGGTGTCATGACCAATCAGGTCCATCAAGGTACACGGCCCCATGCGAAAACCCGCTGCGCGCAAGCAGGCATCCAGGACAACTGGCGTAGCTGCCCGCTCTTGCAGCAAAGCCAGCGACTCGGCGTAATACGGCCGGGCAATACGGTTGACTATAAAGCCAGGAGTGGAACGGGCATGTACCGGCACCTTGCCCCACACCTTCGACAACGCAAAGATCGCATCAGCCACTGCGGGCTCGGTTTGCAGGCCTGAGACCACCTCAACCAGCTTCATCAGCGGCACCGGGTTGAAAAAGTGCATGCCCACCAGACGGCCGGGATGTTGCAGCCCATTGGCAATGGCCGTGACCGAGATGGAGGAAGTGTTGGTTGCCAAAATACAGTCAACTGCAACGATGCCTTCTAGCTGCTTGAACAACGCCCGCTTGGCTTCCAGCTTCTCAACTATGGCCTCCACTACCAGACGGGCCGAGGCGGCGGCTTCTAGCGAATCGATGGGCTCAATGCGCAGCAGCACCTGCGCCACGACCTCCGAAGTCAACTTACCCTTGGCGACCAGTGCGTCAAGGCTTTTGGCGAGCCGGGACTTGGCTTCAACGGCAGCGCCTTCACGCATATCAAAAAGCATGACAGAGTGCCCCGCTTGCGCCGAAATTTGCGCAATCCCAACGCCCATAATGCCGGCGCCGACGACGAGTACCGGAACAGAAACCGGGGTGCCATTCAAGGCGTTGCTCGTCATTGAGGAGTCCAGTTCGCAGGCCGCTTGCCAAGGAATGCTGCGAAGCCCTCCCGCGCCTCGTTCGTGCCGCGCACGCGGCTGATGGTTTGCGCAGTCAACTCGCGGACATCGGCGGTGATGGCGCCAACCCCAAATTGGGCATACAGGGCCTTGATTTCAGCCTGTGCATTGGGACCACCCACCAGCAATTGCGCAACCGTGGAATCGACTGCTGCATCAACCCCGTCAAGAGTCGTTACCTGTTGCACCAGACCGACAGTCAGCGCATCGACGGCGGAAATACGCTCAGTTGTTAGCGCCAGCCGCTTGGCCTGGCGCTTGCCGACCGCATTGGTCAGATAGGGGCCAATAACCGAAGGCAGAATTCCAAATTTTGCTTCGCTCACCGAGAACGTGGCGTTGTCCGCAGCGATCGCGATGTCGCAGGCACAAACCAGGCCAACCCCGCCGCCCAGGGCCGCACCCTGCACACGCGCCACCGTGGGCGTCGGGCAAGACTCGATGCGGTACAGCATGGCGGCAAAGCGGCGTGAATCTTCCAGATTCCACTCGGCAGACGCGGCGCTGGCCCGCTGCATCCATTGCAGGTCGGCACCGGCGCTGAAGTGCTTGCCCTCGCCCGCAAGCACAATCACACGCACAGCAGGGTCTTCGCCCAGTTGAGTAAAGGCGGTGTCCAACTCGGCAATCATCACCTCATCGAAAGCGTTGAACACGGCAGGGCGAGACATGGTGACCTGCGCCACCCCAGGTGCGCGCACAGTCAACGTCAGCGTTTGATAGCCAGCCATCAATAAGTCTCCAAATGCAGGCGACCTTCGCGCTTGAGCGCAGAGCCCACAGTGTCCCAATTCAAACCGGCGTTTTGTGCCACGTCGCGCAGGGCCAACACTACGCCCTCTTCCATACTTTTGAGACCGCAGACGTAAAAGCAGGTGTCAGGGTCATTGAGCAAGGGCACCAGATCCGCAGCGCGCTCACGCATCAGGTCCTGCACGTAACGCTTGGGTTGCCCAGGCGTGCGCGAAAAGGCGAAATTGATGTCGATAAAGTCTTTCGGGAGGTTTTGCAACGGGCCAAAATACGGCAACTCTTGCTGCGTACGGGCACCAAAGAACAACATCAGTTTACCGCCCTCGAACTTGCCCGAGGCCCGCATGCGGCGGCGCCATTCGGTCATGGCGCGCATGGGCGCACTGCCGGTTCCAGTGCAGATCATCACGATGTTGGAGCGCGGATGGTTGGGCATCAGGAAGCTGGCACCAAATGGCCCCATCACCTGCACCGTGTCACCCACCTGCAAATCGCACATGTAGTTGGAGCCCACGCCGCGCACGGGTTGCCCCTGGTGGTTTTCGAGCACACGCTTGACCGTGAGCGACAGATTGTTGTACCCCGGGCGCTCGCCATTGCGCGGGCTGGCAATCGAGTACTGGCGTGCGTGATGGGCTCGGCCTTTTTCATCCAGACCCGGCGGGATGATGCCAATCGACTGCCCTTCCAGCACCGGGAACGGCATCACGCCGAAATCCAGGACGATGTGGTGGGTGTCGTAATCGCCCCCCTGGGTGACGCCTACCTCGGTCACACGCACGTTGCCAACGACCGTCGCCGTGATTGATTTTTCTTGGGCCTTGGGGCCATAGAGGTTGGTGTAGGGATGGGCTGCCGACCACGGCGGCTGCAAAGCGCCATACGCCGCAGAGTTGAATGGCGCCTCGCCCGTTACGTCAGCTGCGGGCTGTAAAGCAGGCACATCGACCTCTGCAATCTGCACCTCGGACACGCCTTGCTCTGTGAGTTGATCCGCCGTCAACTCAGCCGGAAGTTCGTCCCACTTGAGCTGCTCTTCAATAGAGTAAGCCTTGAGCAGCGGCATCACACGCCAGTTGTCAATCGAGCCCGTCGGACAAGGCGAAATACAGGCCATGCACGAGTTGCACACTTCCGCTTTAACAACGTAATTCAAATCGTCATGTGTGATGGCGCCCACCGGGCAAATCGCCTCGCAGGTATTGCAGCGGATGCATATTTCGGGGTCTATCAAGTGCTGCTTGATGACGTGGGCTTCAGTCATGTCCATCACGGTCTCGGTTGGTTTAGTTGAAACGCACGTACTCAAAATCAACGGGCTGACGGTTAATGCCCATGACCGGTGGCGCAATCCAGTTGGCGAATTTACCCGGCTCCACGACGCGCCCCATCAGGCTCGCCACATAAGCACGATCATCAATGGTGGGTAGCCATGCGTCTGCTTGGGCATCCCACTCTGCCTGGCTCAGGACCCGACCATCCGGTGACACCTTGACGCCCGACAACGCACCAATGTGGCGATTGAATGCCTTGTGCGGTACCTTCATGCGAACGGGAATTCCCGCCTTTTCCAGCACCTTGTTCCAGCGCTCCACACCCGCGACCGAGTCTTTGATGTAGTCGTCGCGCAGCACTTCATTCAGCGCGTTGAGCATCGGCACTTCTTTTTCGACGAGCTCTCCATTTCGCGCCTCCAACACCTTGTAGGTCTGGCCCTTGAGCACATGGTCATCGGCACGCTTGCCCTCTTCATAGCGGCCTTTAAGACCTGTGCTGTAGAAAGTTGCGGCATTGCTCGACTCATCAGAGCCAAACAGGTCAATGGTGACGCTGAAGTGGAAGTTGATGTAGCGCTGAATGGTGGGCAGGTCGATGACTCCAGCGGCACGCAACTTATTGACGTCATCAGTCTTCAACTCATTCATCTTCTGCGCAGTACGGGTAATGACACGCGAAATGCCGGACTCGCCCACAAACATGTGGTGCGCCTCTTCCGTCAGCATGAACTTGGACGTGCGAGCCAAGGGGTCAAACGCACTTTCCGCCAAAGCACAGAGTTGGAACTTGCCGTCGCGATCCGTGAAATAGGTGAACATGAAAAAGCTCAGCCAATCGGGGGTGGCTTCGTTGAAGGCCGCCAAAATGCGCGGATTGTTGGCATCGCCACTGCGGCGCTCCAGCAGTCCTTCAGCTTCTTCGCGGCCATCACGGCCAAAGTGCTTGTGCAGCAGGTAGACCATGGCCCAGAGGTGGCGGCCTTCTTCCACATTGATCTGGAACAGGTTGCGCAGGTCATACATGCTGGGTGCAGTCAAGCCCAGGTGGCGCTGTTGCTCAACCGATGCAGGCTCGGTATCACCCTGCGTCACGATGATGCGGCGCAGGTTGGCACGGTGTTCGCCGGGCACGTCTTGCCAGGCTTTTTCGCCTTTGTGGTCACCGAAGTGAATCGTGCGGTCCTGCTCGCCTGGGTTCAAAAAGATGCCCCAGCGGTAGTCGCGCATCTTGACATGGCCAAACTGCGCCCAGCCTTGCGGGTCAACGCTCACGGCGGTGCGCAAATAGACCTCGGAGTCGGTGGAGCCGACAGGGCCCACATCATCCCACCAGTTGATGAAGTTGGGCTGCCACTGCTCCAGCGCGCGCTGCAACGTGCGGTCGTCGCTCAAACTGACGTTATTGGGGATCTTTTCGCTGTAGTTGATATCGGACATGTTGTTCTCCAAAAATTGACGATGAAAAAATTAGACGCGGTTCCAGTCGAACTGAACCTTGTCGCCCTTGCCGTAAACCTTGAGTGCACCTTTTTCGCCGACGGCGTTGGGGCGCTGGAAAATCCAGTTTTGCCATGCCGTGAGACGCCCAAAAATGCGGGTAAACATGTTCTCGGGACCGTTGAAGCGCAGATTAGCTTCCAGACCGGTCAATGCATCCGGTGACATGGCTACGCGTTCTTCGACGGCGATGCGAACTTCATCGGCCCAGTCAATATCGTCCGGGTTGGCAGTCACCAATCCGACCGCAAATGCCGCATCGGCATCCAGGGGTTGACCCGCTTTGGCACGCACGGCCTCCAGCGCGGGCTGCTCGCTGTAGAAACGGCGTTGCAGACGGCTCTGCTCGGTGACCATGGGGTACAGGCCGAAATTGATGTCAGCCACCGTGATTTTGGGCGCTCCCACGTCGTCGTCCGGCAGCGCCAGGTGATAACTGCGGTCGCAAGCCAGTGCCAGCTCCAGGTAAGTGCCAGCAAAACACGAACCCTGCTCAATCAGGGCAAACAGGCTGCGCGACGACACATCCAGACGGCTCAAGGTCCGACGCAGCAAGCCAATCGTTTCGCGCACAAACCAATGGCCTTGGTTGGCCAACAGCAAAGCGTCCATCGCCAGCACAGCAGCAGCATCGCCTTGGGTCTTGATCAGCCAGACACCAATATCGAGTTCGTTGGTGCGCATCTGCAAAATGGCGTCTTCCAGTTCGCGTGCCATCACGAGCGGGAACCAATTCGCCCCCAGCGCTTCAATGCCGGCAATATCACTCGGCTGGGCTCCCACCGGTGCATGGACTGTCCAGGTAGCAGTCCGCTTGGCACGGTCAATCTCAACGGACACACTGGAGTAGCGCAGCGCGTCGGCTTCCACCGTGCGCTGGAGCGGAGTCAAAACAATGCCTTTGCCATTGACGGGGCGATCGCTCTTCGCAGCCAGCACCAAAGCGCGTGCTTGCACTTTGGCAGAAAAATCGACCGATTTGGCGATGTCATCCACCAGACGCCAATCCTTGGCCTTTTGGCCACGCACACCTTCGACGCTGGTGCAGAACAAATCAGCCAGATCGTGGCGCACATGGCGCTTGTCCGTCACACGGGTCAGACCACCCGTCCCAGGCAATACGCCCAACAAAGGCACTTCGGGCAGGCTGACCGCGCTGGAGCGGTCGTCAATCAGGATGATTTCATCGCAGGCCAGCGCCAGTTCATACCCACCGCCAGCGCAAGCGCCATTCACAGCAGCCAGAAACTTCAGGCCGCTGTATTTGGAGGTGTCTTCCAGGCCGTTACGGGTTTCGTTGGTGAACTTGCAGAAATTGACCTTCCAGGAATGACTGCTCACGCCCAGCATGAAAATATTAGCACCCGAGCAGAACACTTTTTCTTTCCCACTGGTCACTACCACGGTGCGCACTTCGGGGTGCTCAAAGCGAATACGCTGAATGGCGTCGTTCAACTCAATGTCCACACCCAAGTCATAGCTGTTGAGTTTGAGCTTGTAGCCAGGCCGCAGCCCAGCGTTTTCATCAATATCGACAGCCAGCGTCGCCACGGGACCATTGAAGCTCAGCTTCCAGTGTTTGTATTGCGATGGGTCGGTTTGGTACTCAACGCGTGGAGCAGTTGCAACTGTCATGACTTGGGGTTCCTCGATGTGATGCATAAAAATGCACTGACTAAAATTCAATACATGAATAATAGTGCATGTCACAAAATGCAGTCAAGCATTTTTATGCATTCATTCAAAAAAACTTCAAGCCGGAAGCTGAAGCACTCCGCGAACCATAGCTCGCAACGCCAAGTAGGTGGGCTCCAAAGCCTGGGCACTGGTATCGAGCTTGAGTTGCGCCTTCGAATAGAAGGCAGCGCGCCCCGCCAGAATGCTTTTGAGGTCTTCCATGGCTTCCTTGCTGGCCGCCATGGGGCGCAAATCGCCCTGCGCCTGAACCCGTTGCATGTGCTCGTCGGGGTCGGCCTGAAGCCACACTGTCGTGCAATGGCTGAGCAATTGGTTGAAGGTGGCAGGATCAGACACCAGCCCACCGGGTGTAGCGATCACGGCTTCCGGGTAAATCTGAATCGCCTCTTCGAGGGCACGGCGCTCATAGCGCCGATAGGCATTCATGCCATACAGCGCCTGAATCTCAGACACACTGCAGCCTGCAAATTTTTCAATTTCGCGACTCAATTCCACAAACGGAAACCCCAAATCATCAGCCAACATGGCGCCCAGCGTGGACTTGCCCGCGCCGCGCAACCCTATCAGGGCGATGCGCGAACTGGTCGACTCATTGCTGCCGCCCGTGCCCAGCATTTCACCAATCGCTACGCGCACACGCCGCAGCGTCGCATCGTCCCGCTGCTCCAGCAGCTCGCGAATCAACAGCCACTCGGGTGATGCGGTCGTCACATCGCCAATCAACTCGGCCAGCGAGCACTGCAAAGCGCGCGCTACCTGTGACAGCACCAGGATAGATGCATTGCCCTCGCCATACTCCAGGTTGGCGAGATGCCGCTCAGACACTTCGGCGGCAACTGAAACGGCCTTGCGCGTCATGCCGCGCCGAGAGCGCAAGGCGCGCACCCTATCACCAAGCGCCACCAGAAATGGATTTTTTGCCGCTTCATGCAGGGCAACGCCTGCTGAAACCGGTGCATCTGCGTTTTCTGCGCTGGATTCGGAGGCGCCGGGTGTTAACCCTAATACATGCAATATATTGCTTGACATCATGTTTTTTGAGCTATATCGTTCACACAAGCACAATAATTCATATTTATGAGATTGGCAAGTTGAACACATCAAACATAGGTTATTTATGACGCCCACCGAATTTCGCGAACAAATCGCCCAACTCACATCGCAATTGGCAGGGCGCGCCTTGGATGGCAATCTGCAACAGTGGTTAAACACAGAGCATGGCGTGAGCAGCAGCACTTACCAGAAACTTCAGAAAACCTGCGCCACCGGTGTATCGGACGGCTGGTTGTGCGACCGCGAAGGCGGCGGCCTGCGTTACGGCCGAATTTTCAAACCCGCCGAAGACCTGCAGGGCTTCTCGGTCGATGTTGTCGATATGAAAGACATCGCCGGGCCACACCATAGCCACCCCAACGGCGAGATTGATTTGATCATGCCGGTCGATGGTGAAGCCTTGTTCGACGGCCAACCCGCTGGGTGGCTGGTCTGCCCTCCAGGCAGCGCGCACCGACCCACCGTAAGCCATGGTCGCGCACTGGTGCTGTATCTGCTACCCCAGGGCAGCATTGCATTCACCCAACCCTGACTTTGCAACGATTGAATCCCATGACTGAATTGCTTTTGAATTACCTTAATGGCCGCTGGCAGGCTGGCTCGGGCGCTGGCACGCCTTTGTTCGATCCCGTTCTGGGCACCGAACTAGTGCGGGTCGACTCCACCGGGTTGGACTTGGCCGCCGGCTTCATCTTTGCACGCGAACAAGGGGGTGCAGCACTGCGCGCTCTGAGTTACCGCGAGCGCGCTGCCATGCTGGCCGCCGCCCTCAAGGTGCTGCAAGCCAACCGTGACGCCTATTACGAGATCGCCACGGCCAACAGCGGCACCGTCAAAAACGATTCCGCCGTTGACATTGACGGGGGTCTGTTCACCCTGGGCACCTACGCCAAGCTAGGCGACTCTTTAGGCGATCGCCGCTTCATGATCGATGGCGACAAGGCACGCCTGGGCAAAGACCCGCTGTTCCAGTCGCAGCATGTGCTGACACCCACGCGTGGTGTAGCGCTGTTCATCAACGCGTTCAACTTCCCCGCTTGGGGCCTATGGGAAAAGGCCGCGCCGGCCTTGCTGTCCGGCGTGCCGGTCATCATCAAACCGGCCACCGCTACCGCATGGTTGACACAGCGCATGGTCAAGGATGTGATTGATGCAGGCATTTTCCCGGCGGGCGCTCTGTCCGTGGTGTGCGGCAGTTCCGCTGGATTGATGGACCAGCTGCAACCCTTTGACATCGTATCGTTCACGGGTTCCGCTGAAACAGCTGCAGTCATTCGATCGCATCCTGCCGTGGTGCAGCGCTCAGTGCGTGTAAACATTGAGGCGGACAGTGTGAATTCCGCGTTATTGATGTCTGGTGAAGCGCCGGGCAGTGAAGCATTTGACTTGTTTGTCAAAGAAGCAGCGCGGGAAATGACCGTCAAGTCGGGGCAAAAGTGCACGGCCATTCGTCGCATTTTTGTGCCAGAGGCTCTGTATGGCGATGCAGCCAGGGCCATTTCGGCGCGACTGGCAAAAACATCCGTTGGCAACCCGCGCAATGAATCGGTCCGCATGGGCGCACTGGTCAACCGGTCGCAACTCGCGGCGGTGCAAGAAGGTCTGACGTATCTGAAAGCGCAGACCGAAGTACTGCATGACGGCGCGACCCACACGCTAGTGGATGCTGATTCGGTGGTGGCGTGCTGCGTAGGCCCCACGCTGCTGGGCACCCGTGATGTGGCTGGAAGTGACGGCGCAGACCGCGTCCACGATACTGAAGTGTTCGGTCCGGTCGCCACACTAGTGCCCTACCGTGACCCAGCCCATGCGCTTGTGCTGATTCGCCGTGGACAGGGATCATTGGTGGCGTCCCTCTATGGCAGTGACGTGGCCGCACTGAGTGCCACCGCGTTGGAACTGGCCGACAGCCATGGCCGGGTGCATGTGGTCTCGCCGGATGTGGCCGCGCTGCACACCGGGCACGGCAACGTCATGCCGCAGTCCTTGCACGGCGGCCCTGGCCGGGCGGGCGGTGGCGAGGAACTGGGTGGCCTGCGCGCCCTTAACTTCTATCACCGCCGCACGGCTGTGCAAGCCAGCACAGCGGTTTTGGATGCGTACCAAGGAACCTGACCATGACCACCCAGCCTCCAATTGACGCCCCCGGCCAGGCCTTCAATTTCGCACAGCATTTGCTAATGTGCAACACGCAACGCGCCGACAAGGCTGCCTTTATTGACGATCTGGGCACGCTCAACTTCGGGCAACTCGATGAGCGCGTGCGCCGCGCCGCAGCCGCCTTGAAGGCGCTGGGCGTCAAGCGTGAAGAACGGGTGCTGCTGCTCATGCAGGACTGCAATGACTGGCCTGTGAGCTTTCTGGGAGCCATCTACGCTGGCATTGTTCCCGTAGCGGTCAACACCTTATTGACGGCCGACGACTACGCCTACATGCTGGAACACTCCCGTGCGCAGGCAGTGCTTGTCTCGGGTGCCAATTTGCCCGCGCTGACGGCTGCCATGACACGCTCTGATCACGAAGTGCAGAAGGTTATCGTCTCCCGTCCAGCGGCACCCCTTCACCCGGCGGAAGTGGAATTCGAGGCTTTTCTACAAAGCCACTCTCCACTGCTCAAGCCAGCGGCCACGAGTCCGGACGATCCGGGTTTCTGGCTCTACTCCTCTGGCTCCACCGGTCGTCCCAAGGGCACGGTGCATTCTCAGGCAAACCCCTATTGGACCGCCGAACTCTATGGCAAGGCTATTCTGGGCATTCAGGAGTCGGATGTCTGCTTCTCGGCAGCAAAGCTATTTTTTGCGTACGGTCTGGGCAATGCACTGACCTTCCCCTTAAGCGTTGGGGCGACCACGCTACTGATGGCCGAACGCCCAACACCGGATGCCACGTTTAGACGGTGGCTCGGTGGCATCGGTGGTACCAAGCCAACGGTCTTTTTTGGCGCACCCACCGGGTTTGCCGGCATGCTGGCCAATCCAAAATTACCCGCCAGGACCGACATCGCACTGCGGCTCGTTTCCTCGGCGGGCGAAGCGCTGCCGGCCGAGATTGGCGAGCGCTTCAAGCGCCACTTTGGTATCGACATTGTGGATGGCATCGGCTCCACAGAGATGCTGCATATCTTCCTGTCCAATCTGCCTGGCAAGGTTCAGTACGGCACCACGGGTTGGCCCGTTCCGGGTTACGACATTGAGCTCCGCGGGGACAATGGCGGCCCTGTTCCTGACGGAGAGCCCGGTGATCTCTATATTCACGGCCCCTCTGCCGCCATGATGTATTGGGGCAACCGCGCCAAAACCCGCGAGACCTTTCAAGGTGGCTGGACCAAGAGCGGAGACAAATACGTGCGCAATGCCAACGGCACCTACACCTACTCAGGCCGCAGCGACGACATGCTCAAAGTCAGCGGCATTTACGTATCACCCTTCGAGATTGAGGCAACACTGATCCAACATCCTTCGGTTCTTGAGGCTGCAGTCGTCGGAATGGTCGACAGCGAAGGGTTGACCAAAACGAAAGCCTATGTGGTTCTGAAGACCGGCGAGACGGCGGACGAGGCCACGCTCAAAGCATTCGTCAAAGAGCGCCTCGCCCCCTACAAATACCCGCGGATCATTGAATTCCTGACCGAGCTACCCAAAACAGCCACCGGAAAAATCCAGCGATTCAAACTGCGCGAACTGAACTCCGCTGCGAAATGAGCAGTCCGGTGTCCTTTATCGACGTCGACTGGATGGGCCGAACGGTCCGCATTGAGCACCAATGGATCGCGCAGGAAAAGACCGACGCGCCGTTAATCGTATTTCTGCACGAGGGTTTGGGCTCGCTGGCAATGTGGAAAGACTTTCCGCAGGGGGTTTGCGACGCCACCCAATGCAGGGGCCTCGTCTACTCCCGCCCAGGCTATGGCAAATCAACACCGCGCGTGGCCGAAGAGGCGTGGGGCCTGGATTTCATGCACCGCCAGGCGCATGAGGTGTTGCCCGCTTTACTCGCGGCACTGGGTATTGATACGGCAGTCGACCGCCCCTGGCTCTTGGGACACAGCGACGGCGCCTCCATCACTCTGCTCTATGCGGCGCACTATCCCGATCGTCTTTCGGGCGCCGTCGTTATGGCACCGCACATTCTGGTTGAAGACGTGTCCATTGCCAGCATTGCAAAGGCACGCGCAGCCTACCTGGAGACGGACCTGCGCCAACGCCTGGCCCGCTACCACGATGAACCCGATTCGGCATTCTGGGGATGGAACGACATCTGGCTGCATCCGCCGTTCAGGCACTGGTCCATAGAAGCCGAGATTGCAGCCATCCGCTGTCCCCTGCTGGCCATACAGGGGCTGGACGACGAATACGGCACACTGGAGCAAGTGCGTGGCATCGCAAGACGGGTGCCGCAAACCGAACTGCTTGAGTTGACCGCGTGCGGGCACTCCCCTCACCGCGATCAACCCGAGCAAGTCATTTTTTCCGTCAGCACTTTTATTCAACGACAACACAAAGGAGACAAACCATGACAAAACTTCGACTGCACCTGATCGCCGCTGCCGCCGTCCTGTGCGCCACGGCGGTGAGCGCGCAAACCACGGCCAAACTCAAAGTGGGCTTGATGCTGCCCTACACCGGCACCTTCGCTTCCTTGGGCACAGCCATTGAAAACGGCTTCAAGCTCTATGTGGCTGAAAACGGGGGCAAGCTCAGCGGCCGTGAAGTGGAGTTCGTCAAGGTCGACGACGAATCCGACCCATCCAAAGCAACGGACAACGTCAACAAACTCATCAAGCGCGACAATGTGGATGTGCTGATTGGCTCGGTACATTCCGGCGTCGCCATGGCGATGGCAAAGGTGGCGAAAGACACTGGCACCCTGTTGATCGTGCCCAATGCAGGCGCTGATGCCGTAACGGGCGCCATGTGCGCACCCAATATCTTCCGCAGCTCTTTCTCCAACTGGCAGCCGGGCTATGCCATGGGCGAAGTCATGGCCAAAAAGGGCATCAAGACGGTTGCAACCATCACCTGGAAATATGCTGCGGGTGACGAATCAGTGCGCGGCTTCAAGGAAGCGTTTGAAAAAGGTGGTGGCAAGGTCGTCAAAGAGCTGAGCTTGCCTTTCCCGAACGTCGAGTTCCAGGCCCTGCTGACCGACATCGCAGCGACCAAACCCGAAGCGGTGTTCACGTTCTTTGCGGGCGGTGGCGCGGTCAAGTTCGTCAAAGACTACTCGGCAGCAGGCCTCAAGAAAACAATTCCCCTGTACGGATCAGGCTTCCTGACCGACGGAACACTGGATGCACAGGGCGCCGATGCGGATGGCATCTTTACCGCGCTGCACTATGCCGACAGCCTGGGCACACCCAAGGACAGCGCATTTCGCCTGGCCTACGCCAAGAGCTACAAACTGCAACCCGATGTGTATGCAGTCCAGGGCTACGACGCAGCCCAGATCCTGGCAACAGGCTTGACTGCTGTTAAAGGTGACTTGAGCAAGAAGGCCGAATTCGCGGCTGCGGTTGAGAAGACCAAAATTGACAGCCCACGCGGGCCCTTTACGGTCTCCAAAGCCCATAACCCCGTGCAAGACATCTACCTGCGCCAGGTGTCTGGCAAAGAGAACAAGGTGGTTGGTATTGCCAGCAAGGCGCTGGCTGACCCGGCACGCGGCTGCCGCATGTAAACGGAACGAATGAGACCCCACCCATGGATTTTCCCGTCTTTCTGATTCAGTGCCTCAACGCACTGCAATATGGACTCCTGCTGTTCCTTGTTGCCTCCGGGCTGACATTGATCTTCGGGATCATGGGTGTGATCAACCTCGCCCACGGCAGCTTCTACATGATTGGTGCCTACATGGCCTACGCCCTGGCACCGATCGTGGGGAGCACCTTTGGGGGTGGTTTCTTTGCCACCATGCTAGTGGGCTTGGTGTTGGCGGTGCTGCTGGGCTACGTGCTGGAATGGGCGTTTTTCAGCTTTTTGTATGAGCGCGAACACTTACAACAAGTGTTGATGACCTACGGGCTCATTCTGGTGTTTGAAGAGTTGCGCAGCATGCTGGTGGGCGATGACGTGCATGGCGTGGCGCCCCCTGATTTTTTGGCGGGCACGCTGCAACTCGGTGAGTTGATGACGTACCCGGTGTATCGGCTCTTCATATCCGGCGTGTGCATCGTGCTGGCCCTGGGCATGTACTTGGTGTTCACCCGCACGCGGCTGGGCATGATGATTCGCGCGGGCAGCACCAACCGTGAGATGGTGCAGTCGCTGGGCATCGATATCAAATTTTTGTACCGCGTGGTGTTTGCCGCTGGCATGGGGGTTGCCGTGCTGGCGGGCATGGTGGCCGCGCCCGTTTCGTCGGTGTACCCCGGCATGGGCGACACCGTGCTGATCATCTGCTTTGTGGTGGTCGTGATTGGCGGTATTGGCTCCATCCGCGGTGCACTGCTGGCGGCCCTGCTGATTGGCCTGGTCGACACCTTTGGCAAGGTCCTCGTGCCCCAGGCATCCGGCGTGCTGATTTATGTGCTCATGGCGATGATCCTGCTGTGGAAACCCGACGGCCTGTTCAAGGCGGGATGAGTGACATGAAGCAATCCAAATCCCTTTTTTCCCTGCTGGTCTTTGCTGCATTGGCGCTCTACCCCGTAATCGCGGGCAGCTACGGTATTGATTTGGTCACCAAGATCATGGTCTATGCCATATTGGCACTGAGCCTGGAGCTACTGGTGGGAACCACCGGCCTGGTGTGCTTTGGCCAGGCGGCATTCTTCGGTATCGGGGCTTACGGCGCCGTGCTGCTGTCATCCCAAACCGAGGCCCCCTCGCTGCTCTGGCTACTGCCGGCCTGCGTATTGGCCGCTGCCGCGTATGCGCTGCTGGTGGGCGCCCTGTCGCTGCGCACCAAAGGCGCCTACTTCATCATGGTCACGCTGGCCTTTGCGCAAATGGCCTATTACGTGGTGCACGACACGCCCTTGGGCGGCGGAACCGACGGTATTTACCTGATGATCAAACCCGTGCTGGGCACCCTTCTGGACCTGGACAAGGCCAGCACGCTGTACGGCTTTACGCTCTTTTCGCTGGTACTGGTGTTTGGTTTTTTGGCGCTGCTCGGGCAATCGCGCTTTGGGCGTGCGCTGGCAGGCATACGCGTCAATGAACAGCGCATGCGCGCCACGGGTTTCTCGACCTATCCGTACAAGCTGGCAGCCTTTGTCATCTCGGGTGGCATTGCCGGGCTGGCGGGCTTTTTGTTCGCGGTCAAGGATGGCTTTGTGAACCCCGAAATGATGAGTTGGCACCTTTCGGGTGCAGTGCTGATCATGATCATTCTGGGGGGCCTGGGTCACTTGCGCGGAGCCCTGATCGGCGCATTTGCGTTTGCGCTGTTGCAGGAATTTTTCAAATCCGAGGCCGTATTTGGAGCCTTTGCCAAACACTGGCATTTGGGACTGGGCCTCTCGATCATGGCCAGCGTGATTTTCTTGCCGCGCGGCCTGGTCGGTGTGCCACGGCAAGTGCGCGAGCGTTTGCTCGGCCGCACGGGCCTGCAGGGAGCTAAAAATGGATCCAACTGACATCTTGCTGCGCGGGCGCGAGATCACGCGACGCTGGGGTGGACTGGTGGCGCTGGACAAGGTTTCACTGGAACTGGCGCGTGGCACCGTCCATGCTGTCATCGGGACCAACGGCGCCGGCAAGTCCACGCTGATCAATATTTTGTCGGGCGAATTTCCGCCATCCAGCGGCGCTGTGGAATTGCTGGGCCAGGATGTCACTCTGTGGACGCAACCCCGGCGCGCCCGCGCCGGTCTGGGCCGCAGCTACCAGCGCAACACCATCTTCCCCAGTTTCACGGTGTTTGAAAACTGTCGCCTCGCGGCGCAGGCAACCCATCAGAAACCATGGCAGTGGTGGCGTTCGGCGCAGCACTGCGAAGCCAGCACAACCGAAGCGCACGCCGCAGCCAACCGCAGCGGCCTCAGCGTATTTCTGGACCGTGAGGCAGGGCTGCTCTCGCACGGCCAGAAGCGCCAGCTGGAGATCGCCATGTGCCTGGCCACCCAACCCCAGGTGCTGCTGCTCGACGAGCCGCTCGCCGGTATGGGCGCGGAAGAGACCGAACGCATGCTGGCACTGCTGTCCGAGCTCAAAAACAGCCATGCCATCTTGCTGGTGGAGCACGACATGGACGCCGTCTTTCGCATTGCCGACTGCATTACCGTGATGGTCAACGGTGCCGTCATTGCAACCGACACGCCAAACGGCATTCGCACCAACCGAATGGTGCAGTCTGCCTATCTGGGGGAGCACTGACATGAACCCATCCGAATTCATTCTCGATGCGCGCGGTGTGCACGCCTGGTATGGCTCCAGCCACGTGCTGCATGGCATTGATCTGCAAATTGGGCGCGGCGAGACTGTGGGCCTGCTCGGGCGCAACGGCATGGGCAAGAGCACGCTGATTCGCACACTCTTGGGCCATGTCACCCAGCGCGACGGGCATATTGGCCTTTTTGGTCAAGACGCCTCGCGCGCCAAACCCCACGAGGTGGCACGCCTGGGCGTGGCCTATGTGCCCGAAGGTCGCGGCGTGTTTCCCAACTTGACGGTTCGTGAAAACCTGATGATGGCCGCCCGGCGGGGTCGCGACGGCCGCTTTGACTGGACCTACGAGCGGGTGCTGGAAACCTTCCCGCGCCTCAAGGAGCGCCTGACCAACCTGGGCGCACAGCTGTCGGGTGGCGAGCAGCAAATGCTGTCCATCGGGCGCGCACTGATGACGCACCCCGAACTCATCATTCTGGACGAGGCGACCGAGGGCCTTGCACCCCTGATCGTGACCGAAATCTGGCGCGTAATCGGCGACATCCGAAAGAGTGGCATCGCCACCTTGATCGTGGACCGCGACTACCGCCGGGTGCTCGCGCAATCCGACCGCGCACTGGTGCTGCAAAAGGGTCAGGTGGTTCTGCACGGCTCTGGCAATGCAGTGGCCAACAGCACCGAACTCTCGGGTTATCTGGGCGTTTGAAGCGCCTGGCATCGGCGACTGATCTGCAAAGGGTCGGTGTGGATCAGTGCGCGCGCATGCCGGGCGTGGGTTGGGGTAAACACCTACAAATCAAATGACTCAAGGCATTGAATTGGTTATTGTTTATAACCATAATTCAGACAGACTGAGGACACACAACCATGACAACCAAAGACATTCAGCTCGAAATCCTCGGCGACCACCATGAGGTCGCAGTGATCCGCCTTACACGCAAAAAAAAGCGCAACGCACTGAACGACGGCCTGATTCTGGCCCTTCGCAACCTCTTTGAAACCCTCCCCTCCACCGTGCGGGCCGCGGTGATTGATGGCGAGGGCGATCACTTTTGCGCTGGCCTGGACCTGTCTGAACTCCAGGAGCGCGATGCGGGCCAGGGCCTGCAGCACTCCCGCATGTGGCACGCCGCGCTGGAGCGTGTGCAGTATGGCCCGGTACCCGTCATTGCCGCGCTTCACGGTGCCGTTGTGGGCGGCGGGCTGGAGCTGGCCAGTGCCTGCCACATTCGCGTGGCGGACGAGTCCACCTTTTATGCCTTGCCCGAAGGCACACGCGGCATCTTCGTGGGCGGCGGTGGCTCAGTGCGCATACCCAAACTCATCGGCGTCGCCCGCATGACTGACATGATGTTCACCGGTCGCGTCTACAACGCACAGGATGGCGAACGCATCGGAATGGCGCAATACCTGGTGCCGACCGGAACGGCTTTTGACAAGGCTTTTGAGCTGGCCCAGCGCATTGCAACCAACGCACCGCTGACCAACTACGCACTGATGCACGCACTGCCCCGCATTGCCGAACAACCGGCGGACCAGGGCTTCTTCACCGAAGCCATGATGGCCGCCATCGCCCAAAGCGCACCGGAAGCGAAAGAGCGCGTGCGCGACTTTCTGGAAGGCCGTGCAGCCAAGGTTCAAAAAGCCTGAGCCCCGTGGAGGAGACAAAAAAATGACAACACAAACCCAGGTCGCACCCCAATACCGCCCCCTGCATTTCGGCGTCACCCGTGGCGTACTGACTGAAGGCACAGGCGGCGTGCAGTACCTCCAAGCCGAGCAAGCCCTGGAGCCTTGCGCAGCGCGCATGACCGACCGCCTGGTGCATTGGGCAGCTACCGCCCCCAGTCGCACCTGGATGGCCCAACGCACGAAGAACACGGATGGCAGCAAGGGCGACTGGCGCTCCATCAGCTACGCCCAGGCACTGGCCAGCGCACGCAACATCGCCCAGGCGCTGCTGCAGCGTGGCCTGAGCGCAGAGCGCCCGGTGCTGATCCTGAGCGAAAACGACCTGGATCACGCACTGCTTTCGCTGGGCTGCATGCTGGCTGGCGTGCCTTGGTGCCCTGCTTCTCCCGCCTATTCCACCATCAGCACCGACTACTCCAAGCTGCGCCACGTCTACAACACGCTGACGCCCGGTCTGGTGTTTGCCAATGACGCGAGCCGCTATGGCAAGGCCATCCAGGCCATCGTTGCCTCCGATGTGGAAGTGGTTTTTTCCAACGGCAGTCTGGGTGAGCGCCCCAGCACCGCGTTTGCAGACCTGCTGGCCACACCCGCCACCGACGCGGTAGATGCCGCCATGACCGCCACCGGCCCCGACACGATTGTCAAGTTCCTGTTCACCAGCGGCTCCACCAAGCTGCCCAAGGCGGTCATCAACACCCAGAGCATGTGGTGCGCCAACCAGCAGCAGATGCGCCAATCCATGCCGGTGCTGGCCGAGGAGCCCCCCGTTCTGGTGGACTGGCTGCCCTGGAACCACACCTTTGGCGGCAACCACAACTTTGGTCTAGTGTTGTACAACGGCGGCACCCTGTTCATTGACGACGGCAAACCCGTGCCTGCGCTGATTGGTGAAACCCTGCGCAACCTGCGTGAAGTGGCACCCACCGTGTACTTCAACGTGCCCACCGGCTTCGAGGCCATTGCCAGTGCCATGAAAACCGACCTGGACCTGCGCAAGACTTTTCTGTCACGCGCCCGCATGTTCTTCTACGCCGGAGCTGCCCTTGCCCAGCCGGTGTGGGACAGCTTGTTTGAAAGCGAAGAGGCTGAAATGGGCCAGCGCATCGTCATGGGTACCGGACTGGGCATGACCGAGTCGGGACCATTTGGAATTTTTGTGACCAACCCTGATGTCAAGTCGGGAGACCTTGGCCTGCCCACACCGGGCATGGAGCTCAAGCTGGTGCCCAACGAAGGCAAGGTCGAAGTGCGTTACCGCGGCCCCAACATCACACCCGGCTACTGGCGTGCTCCCGAAGAAACCGCAGCGCATTTTGATGCAGAAGGCTACTTCTGTACCGGCGATGCGGTCAAGTGGATTGATGACGACAACATCCATCTGGGCCTGAAATTCGATGGTCGCATCGCGGAAGACTTCAAACTTGCCACGGGTACCTTTGTCAGCGTGGGACCGCTTCGCGGCAAGATCATTGCGGCGGGTGCACCCTATGTCCAGGACGTCGTGATCACCGGGCTCAACATGCACGAAGTGGGTGCCATGGTGTTCCCCAACGTGACCGACTGTCGCAACCTGAGCACCCTGCCAGCAGATGCCAGCATGGAGGCCGTGTTGTCGTCTGCACCCGTGCTGGCGCATTTCAAGGTACTGCTCAACACGCTGGCCGCCACAGCCACTGGCAGTGCCAACCGCATCGCCAAGCTATGCCTGCTGGCCGATGCGCCCTCGCTCGACAAAGGCGAGGTCACCGACAAGGGCTCCATCAACCAACGTGCGGTATTGGCATGCCGCAGTGCAAGGGTCGATGCTCTGCATGAAGGCAGCTTGCCGAACACGCTACAACCCGATTAGAAACAATACTGACCCCAGGTCACCACCAAAAAGGACACTGAACATGGCTTCCAAAGGTTTTTTCAACGCGTTCGACGACATCTGGATGCTCGACGGCATGCGCACCCCCATGGTGGATTACTGCGGTGCGCTGGGCCACATCTCGCCCACCGACCTCGGTATCAAGGCGGCCCGCGCCGCCCTGCTGCGTGCCGCCGTTCCGGCCGAACACATCAACTCGGTACTGACGGGCAACATGGCCCCGGGCGACTACGAGCAATTCATGTTGCCGCGCCACGTTGGCCTGTATGCCGGTGTGCCCCAGGCCGTGCCCGCGCTGATGACCCAGCGCATTTGCGGCACCGGTTTCGAGCTGTTCCGCCAGGCCGGTGAACAGATCCAGAGCGGCTGCGCCGACGTGGCCCTGGTGGTCGGTGCGGAAAGCATGACGCGCAATCCGATCGCCGCCTTTACCCACCGCACCGGCTTCAAGCTGGGCGCACCGGTAGAGTTCAAGGACTTCTTGTGGGAAGCACTAATGGACTCGGCGGCTGGCATCAACATGATCCAGACTGCAGAGAATCTGGCCAAAAAGTACGGCATTACCCGCGAAGAGGTGGATGCGTTTGCCTCCGCCTCGTTTGCCAAGGCTGTAGCGGCCCAGGAAAGCGGATTCCTGGCCGGTGAAATCGCGCCGGTCATCACCGAACAATTCGAACTGGCCGGCTACGCCACCCGCGGCATCAAGCTGCAAGGCAAGGTTTCTGAGGTGGCCACCGACACCCACGCCCGCATCTCACCGATCGACGTGCTGGCCAAGCTGCGTGCGGTCCACGCGGGCGGCGTGCAGACGGGTGGCAACAGCGCCGCGCTGGTCGATGCGGCTGCAGCGGCGATCGTGGCATCCGGCGCCTACGCCCGTGCCGAAGGCAAGAAGCCGCTGGCCCGCGTGGTGGCCGCGGCCGTCGTGGGCGTGCCGCCCGAAATCATGGGCATTGGCCCCGCTCCGGCCATCCAGCTTTTGCTGGAGCGTGCCGGGCTGACGCTCGACGCCATCGGCCGCTTTGAAATCAATGAGGCCCAAGGCGCGCAAACCCTGTCCGTGGGCCGCGAGCTGGGACTGGACCTGAGCAAACTCAACGTCAATGGCGGCGCGATTGCGTTGGGGCACCCGCTGGCGGCTACCGGCGTACGCCTGACGCTGACACTGGCGCGTGAAATGAAGCGCTCGGGTGTGCGCTATGGCGTCTCCAGCGCCTGCATCGGCGGTGGCCAGGGCATTGCCCTGCTGCTGGAAAACCCCGATGGCGTTTGAATTTAAGTAAAAAGTGCCTCTAGCCCCCGTGCTTGTTGCGTAAGCAGCTACCAAAACAATAGCAATCAGGATTAACACCATGAACATTCAAGGACAAGCGGCACTGGTCACCGGCGGCGGATCGGGCCTGGGCGAGGCCACCGCCCGCGAGCTGGCCCGCCTGGGCGCCAAAGTGGCTGTGCTGGACGTGAATCTGGCCAATGCCACGCAAGTCGCGGCGGACATCAACGCCGCACACGGCGACGGCAGCGCCGTGGCCGTGCAATGCGACATCACCAACACCGACAGCCTGCAAGCCGCCTTGGCCCAGGCCGCACAGGCCAACGGCCCGGCCCGCATCCTGATGAACATTGCCGGCATCGGCTCGGCCAAACGCGTGGTCGGGAAAGACGGCAGCCCTGCGCCGCTGGAAGATTTTGCCAAGGTCATCAACGTCAACCTGCTGGGCACCTACAACGCCAGCCGCCTGTTTGCCGCCGAATGCGCCACGCTGGCACCGCTGGAAGATGGCGAACGCGGCGTAATGCTATTCACTGCATCGGTCGCCGCGTTTGACGGCCAGGTGGGCCAGCAAGCCTACAGCGCGTCCAAAGGCGGCCTGGTTGGCATGACGTTGCCCATGGCGCGCGATCTGGCGCAGTACGGCATTCGGGTGTGCACCATCGCCCCAGGGCTGTTTTCAACGCCGCTGATGAAAACCCTGCCGGAGGCCGTACAGGCTTCGCTGGCCGCCAGCATTCCGTTCCCGCCGCGCCTGGGCAAGCCCGAAGAGTTTGCCCAACTTGCGGCCCACATCGTGACCAACACCCACCTCAATGGCGAAGTGATTCGCCTGGACGGTGCACTGCGCATGGCCCCCCGCTGAAAGCCCCCGATGAGCAAAACCGTTGTTTACGAAGTGAATGTGATGTTTGGCGACTGCGACCCCGCAGGCATCGTGTTCTTCCCCAATTTCTCGAAATGGATGGACGCCTCATCCCTGAATTTTTTCGTGCAGTGCGGCGTGCCCACCTGGCGCGAACTGGTCAAGACCACCGGCATCATCGGCACGCCCCTGCTGGAGATCAACACCAAATTCATGCGTCCCGCCACCTATGGCGAAACGCTGCAGATCCACACCAGCGTGGAAGAGTGGCGTGACAAGGTGTTCATCCAGAAGCACACTGTCATGCGCGGCGAAGACGTGCTGTGCGAAGGCCGCGAGACACGCGCCTTCTGCATTCGCCCGAGCGAGACGCCCGACCGTATCAAAGCCATTCCTGTGCCCGAAGACATCAAAGCCAAGTGCATGTGATTTTGTAATTTTTTCCCCCCGTACCCCGCCCGTAAAACTAAAGGAGACTTTCATGAAACTGAAAAAGACCGCCGCCTCTGCCGCTATCGCCTTGCTGGTATCCGGCGCCGCGCTGGCCGACATCACGATCGGCATCAGCTTGCCGCTGACCGGGCCTGCCTCTGGCCTGGGCATCCCGATGGCTAACCAGATCAAGCTCTGGCCAGCCAGCATCGCCGGTGAAAAGCTCAAAGTCATCGTGCTGGACGACGCCACGGACCCCACCAACGGCGTCAAAAACGCCAAGCGCTTTGTCACGGACGAAAAGGTCGACATCATCATGGGTTCCGCCGCCACCCCGGTAGCCATTCCCATGGCCGAAGTGGCAGCCAGTGCGGAAACCGTGCAGTTGGCGTTCTCGCCTGCTGTGCTGCCCCCGGGCAAAGATAGCTGGACTTTCCGCCTGCCCCAATCCAACGCCGTGATGGCACACGCCATGGTGTCCCTGATGAAGAAGCAGGGCATCAAGACCGTCGGCTTCCTGGGCTACACCGACGCGTATGGTGAAAGCTGGTTGAAGGACTTCACCGCCGAGGCCGAGAAAAATGGCGTCAAGGTCATTGCCACCGAGCGTTTCGCACGCTCCGACACCAGCGTCACGGCACAGGCCCTGAAGCTGACTGCCGCCAACCCGGACGCCATGCTCATCGTCGCATCGGGCAGCGGTGCCGCCATGCCGCACATGGCCGTGGTGGAACGCGGCTTCAAAGGCAAGATCTTCCAGACGCACGCAGCCGCTTCACGCGACCTGATGCGCATCGGTGGCAAGAGCGTGGAAGGTGCTTACGTGGTGTCGGGCCCTGCCGTCATTGCCGAGCAACTGCCAGACAGCCATCCGTCCAAAAAAGTCGCGATCGACTTCGTTCAGCAGTATGAAAAAACCTACGGCGCTGGCTCACGCAACCAGTTTGCTGGCCATGGTTATGACGCCGAGCTGGTGCTGGAGAAGATTGTGCCCATGGCCCTGAAGAAAGCCAAGCCGGGCACCAAGGAATTCCGCGCCGCCCTGCGTGATGCGCTGGAAGGCATGGGGCGCACCGTGCTGTCCCATGGCGTCATGAACTGGACCAAGGATGACCATTGGGGTTACACCAATGAGACCGGCGTGATGCTCAAGGTCGTCAACGGCGACTGGAAAGTCGAATAAGACGTATGCCCCCACGCTTGCCACTTCGTGTACTGCGCTGCCCCCCGGGGGGGCCTTCGCCCGCCTTGGGGCAGCCCGGCGGCGAGCGGGCCTCGCCTACCTACTGAACGTACTTTAGGGTTATCCATGGACTTTTCGATCGCCAGCATTTTGATGCTGGACGGCCTGACCAACGGTGCCATCTACGCCCTGTTGGGTATTGCCACTGTTTTGGTATTTACCGTCACACGGATCATCTTCATACCGCAGGGCGAATTTGTTGCCTATGGCGCGCTGACGCTGGCCATTTTGCAGACCGGCAAGATTCCCGGCACCGTGTGGCTGCTACTCATTCTGGCGTTGATCGCTGCAGCCATGAATGGCCTGGGCGAATGGAAACGCCACCACAACCCCTTGGCGACGCTGAAGGCGGCAGCCAAAACCCTGGCCATTCCAGTGGTGGTGGCAGGCATCACCGCCTGGGCCGCGCCGATGCAAGCGCCGATGCTGGTGCAGGCGCTGTTAAGCGTCTGCGTGGTCACGGCCTTTGGACCCCTGGTGTACCGGGTGGCCTACCAGTCGCTGGCGGACGCCACGCCGCTGGTGCTGTTGATTGTCTCGGTGGGCGTGCATTTCGCCATGACCGGATTGGGCCTGCTGTTTTTTGGTGCCGAGGGCTTTCGCAACCCCGCATTTTGGGATCTGCGCATCTCGCTCGGTGCGATCAGCCTCACGGGCCAGACCATCATCATTGCGTTCGTATCCATTGCGCTGATCGTCATGCTGTGGATGTTTTTTGAACGCTCGCTGTATGGCAAGGCGCTGCGTGCCACGGCGGTGAACCGGCTGGGCGCACGGTTGATGGGTATCTCATCCCAGTCGGCGGGCCAATTGACGTTTGCCATGGCCGCGCTGATTGGCGCGCTGTCGGGCCTGCTGATTGGGCCTACCACCACGGTTTTTTACGACTCCGGCTTTCTGATTGGCCTGAAGGGCTTTGTGGCTGCGGTGGTCGCAGGGCTGTCGAGTTACCCGGGTGCATTGGTAGGCGCACTGTTTGTCGGCATCGTGGAGGCGTTCGGTTCATTCTGGGCCAGCGCATTCAAGGAAGTCATTGTTTTCACGCTCATTTTGCCGGTGCTCTTGTGGCGCTCTTTGCAGAGTGGCCATTCAGACGAGGAGCATTGACATGGTGGCACGACGTTATGGACTCTGGGCACTCGTGGTGGTGCTCACCTTGGTGGCGGTATTGCCGCTGCCCGATTTCTGGATCACCCAGCTCAATTACATCGGGCTGTACAGCCTGGTATGCATCGGCCTGGTGCTGCTGACGGGCGTGGCCGGACTGACATCCTTCGGTCAAGCCGCGTTTGTAGGCATTGGCGCGTATTCCACCGCCTGGCTTACCCTGAACGCGGGCTTGTCGCCCTGGCTCACGCTGTTTATCGGACTGGGTATCACCGCCGTTTCGGCCCTGATCGTGGCCGGCATCACGCTGCGCATGTCGGGCCACTACCTGCCGCTGGCCACCATTGCCTGGGGCTTGTCGCTCTATTACCTGATGGGCAATATTGATGCACTGGGCAAATACGACGGCCTGCTGGGGATTCAGGGTCTCTCGCTGTTTGGCTGGGACATCGGCCAGGGTCGGGGCTTTTTCGCCCTGACCTGGATCACCGTGGTGTTGTCCGCGCTGGCGATTGTGCATTTGCTGGACTCGCGCCCCGGCCGCGCCATGCGCTCGCTGCGCACCGGCACGCAAATGGCCGAGGCCATGGGCGTGCCTACGCTGCGCTACAAAATCACGATCTTTTTGATTGCGGCGCTGCTGGCTTCGCTCTCGGGTTGGTTGCTGGCGCATTTTCAGCACACCATCAACCCATCGCCCTTTGGCCTGAAGATGGGTATTGAATACCTGTTCATGACGGTCGTCGGCGGTGTCGGTTACGTGTGGGGTGCCGTGGTAGGCGCGCTGTTGACCAAGCTGCTGGAAGACCAGTTGCAGGTCTTGCTGCCGCAGTTGATTGGCACCAGCGGCAGCTACGAAATCATCGTGTTTGGCATTGTGCTGGTGCTGATGCTCAAGTACCTGCCTGACGGCCTGTGGTCGTTCATTGACAAACGCCTGCCCCGCGCCAGCCGCACGGTGGACTGGGATCGGGCGGCTGCCCTGCCCGAGCGCACCAAGCCCGCACATGGCGAGTTGGTACTCGATGTGCAGGCCATTCGCAAGAAGTTTGGCGGGCTGGTCGCGGTGAACGACATCAGCTTCCAGATCAGGGCCGGGCAAATCGTCGGCCTGATTGGCCCCAACGGGGCGGGCAAGTCCACCACCTTCAACCTGATTACCGGCGTGCTGTCCTTGACCAGCGGCGACGTGGTGTTTCGCGGCCAGAAGATTGGCGGCCTGCGTTCACGCGACATCGCGGCACGCGGCATGTCACGCACCTTCCAGCACGTCAAGATGATTCCCGACATGACGGTGCTGGAGAACGTCGCCCTGGGTGCCCACCTGCGCGGCGACAAAGGGGTGGTGTCTGCCATGACGCGCCTGAACCGCGACGAGGAAAAGCAGCTGTTTCGCGAAGCCCAGCGTCAGCTGGAGCGCATTGGCATGGGTGCCTATCTGCATGAACAGGCCGGCAATCTGGCCATGGGACCGCAGCGCCTGATGGAAATCGCCCGCGCCCTGTGCAGCGACCCGGCCCTGCTGCTGCTGGACGAGCCCGCTGCGGGCCTGCGCCACCAGGAAAAAATCGCGCTGGCCGATGTGCTGCGCCAACTGGGCGGCGAGGGCATGAGCATCTTGCTGGTGGAGCACGACATGGATCTGGTGATGGACGTTTGCGAGCACCTGGTGGTGATGGAGTTCGGCACCTTTTTGACCGAGGGAACACCAACGCAAATCCAGGAAAGCCCGGCCGTGCGCGCCGCCTACCTCGGCACCGAACATTGAGAGACCACACCATGACCACTCCCCTCCTTCGCATCCAGAACCTGCGCGCTGGCTACGGCCGCGCCGAGGTGCTGCACGGCATCGATCTGCATGCCGAAAAAGGCAGCGTCATCACCGTGATTGGCCCCAATGGAGCCGGCAAATCCACCCTGCTCAACACGCTGATGGGCATATTGCCGGGCAAAGGCAACATCGAATTCAATGGCGAATCGATAGCGGCATTGACTCTGGAAGAGCGTGTGATGGCCGGCATTGCGCTGGTTCCCGAAAAGCGCGAGCTGTTTGGCACCATGCCGGTGGAAGACAACCTGGTGCTGGGCGGCTTTCGCCAGATGCGCCTGGGCAATGCCAAATGGCGCGACCGCATCGCCGACGTGTACGACCTGTTCCCCCGCTTGCAAGAGCGCCGCATGCAACTGGCCGGCACGCTGTCGGGCGGCGAGCGGCAAATGCTGGCCGTGGGCCGCTCGCTGATGTCACGCCCCAGTCTGCTGATGCTCGACGAGCCCAGCCTGGGCCTGGCACCACTGGTGGTGCGCGAGATTTTCAGCATCATCACCGCGCTGCGCAAGACCGGCGTCACCATCGTGCTGGTGGAGCAAAACGCCCGCGCGGCACTGGCCGTGGCCGACCACGGCTATGTGCTGGAGATGGGCGAGGTCAGCGCGCAAGGCCCGGCCGCCCATCTGGCCGAAGACCCACGGGTGATCGCCACCTATCTGGGCGCTGCCCGCAAAGCCGCCTGAGACGAAATTTTTTAGCCAAAACACTGCCTAGCCCCCGTAGAACTTGCGCAGGCAGCTATCAATAATATAGCAAGCATGAACACCTACCACCCCGCGACCGATGACATGGCCTTCATCCTGTCCACGGTTCTGCAAGCTCCGCAGCAGCTGCAAGCCCTGTCCGCTTTCAACGAAGTCGACACCGACCTGATGCACCAGGTGCTGGAGGAAGCCGGCAAGTTTGTGGGCGAAGTAGTGGCCCCCCTGAACCGCGATGGCGATGAGATCGGCGCCCAATGGGCTGCTGGACAGGTCACCATGCCGCCGGGATTTCGCGATGCCTATCAAGCCTTTTGGCAAGCGGGCTGGCCTGCACTGGCCGCCAGCACTGAAGACGGCGGCCAGGGATTGCCCGCCGTGCTGGAAGCCATGCTGTTTGAAATGCTGAGCGCCGCCAACCACGGCTGGACCATGGCCCCCGGCCTGCTGCACGGCGCGTATGAGTGCATCAAGCACCACGGCTCACCAGAGCTCAAGAGCCGCTACCTGGAGAAAGTCGCCACCGGCGAATGGCTGGCCACCATGTGCCTGACCGAGCCGCACGCGGGCAGCGACCTGGGTCTGGTGCGCACAAAAGCCGTGCCCCAGACGGATGGCAGCTATCAGCTCAGCGGCACCAAGATTTTCATCTCCGGCGGTGAGCATGATCTGAGCGACAACATTGTTCACCTGGTGCTGGCCCGTCTGCCCGAGGCGCCACCCGGCCCCAAAGGCCTGTCGCTGTTTTTGGTGCCCAAGTTCTACGAAGACGGCCGCCGCAGCGCCGTGCACTGTGAGCGCATTGAAGAAAAAATGGGCCTGCACGGCAGCCCCACCTGCGTGATGCGCTTTGACGCGGCCACCGGCTGGATCATTGGCGAGCCGGGCCGCGGCCTGAACGCCATGTTTGTGATGATGAACGCCGCGCGTTTGCATGTGGCACTGCAAGGCATTGGCCTGCTCGACGCCGCCTGGCAAAAGGCCGACGCCTACTCGCAAGAGCGCCGCCAGATGCGCGCGCCGGGACGCGGCAAATCGGCTGTCGAGGCTGACTTGATTGCCGAACACCCCGCCATGCGCCGTATTCTGGACACCCAGCGCGCCTGGATTGACGGTGGCCGCGTGCTGGCCTATCGCACGGCACTCGAACTGGACCTGGCCAAACACCACCCCGAGGCCAACAGGCGTGAGGCCGCGCAGCGCTGGTGCAGCTTCGTCACCCCGGTGATCAAGGCGGCCTGCACACAACAAGCTTTCTACGGCGGTAGCGAATGCCTGCAGGTGTTTGGCGGCCATGGTTATGTGCGCGAATGGGGTATTGAGCAAAACGTGCGCGATGCGCGCGTAGCCATGATTTACGAGGGCACCAACGAAATTCAGGCCATTGATTTGTTGGTGCGCAAAGTGCTGCCCGATGGCGGCACGTCGATCACGATCTGGCTGGATGCCTTGCGCGGCGATCTGGATGCCCGCCAACCCGCTGACGCCCGGGTGCTGGCACGACTGGCCGCGCTACAGGCCCACACACAAGAGCTTGCCAAGGCTGCCGCGCAAGACCCCACGCTGGCGCATTGGGTGGCAGACGATTACCTGCGCGCCGTGGCCGTGGCACTACTGGACTGGGCCTGGGCCCAAATTAGCCGCTACGCCACGCCCGCAACACCGCGCTGGACAGCGCCTGCACAGGCACTGCAGCGCTGGGTGATGCCCGAGCTGGACATGCGCCTTGGTATCATCGCCGCGGCCTCTTCAAGGCACACTGAAGCAAACTGACCCCAAACCCACATGACCCCTGCCCGCCCCGTTCCCACCCCCCGTGTTGACCGGGTCGATACCCAGTACCTTGAAACGCTATTGGGCTACAACGCACGGCGGGCGGCGCTGGCAGTCATTGAGGTGTTCATGCAGCGCATGGCGCCTTACGACATGCGGGTGGTGGACTTTTCTGTCGCGTCATTGATTGCGCACAACCCGGGCATCACCTCACGCCAGCTGTGCAGCACCCTGGGGATACTGCCACCCAATCTGGTCGGACTGGTCAATGCGCTTGAAAAACGCGGCCTGATTGTCCGTCGCCCGCATCCGAGCGACGGCCGGGCCACCGGTTTGCACGCCACTCCCGAGGGGGATGCATTGATGCGCAGCGCTGAATCCACCGCGTTTGACCTCGAAAGTGAGGTGGCTTCCCGCCTGACCGCTGCAGAGCAAAAGACACTGATTCGCTTGCTGCAAAAGGTCTATCTCTGAATCAGAGGGCACACGGCGGTTGAACACGGGCTTCTGGCCTGTAAATTGCATTGGATTTACGAATCCGCTACAGTGCAATGAGGAATGAAACCAGAGGGAGTCTCCGTGATAAACAAGCCAGAAAAGCCGGCTTCCACCCAACCGCCCACCCAAGCTCAAGCCCAGGACCGCTATCAACCGGGAGACCCCATTCCGGTGCCGGAAGTCAGCGAAGCCAACACCGAGTCGGCATGGGCGCTTTTCTCGGAACTCGCGCAAGACTCTGACCTGCAAAAAACAATGCCTGCATCCTTGATGGAGGAGCAGGCAGACACGCTGAAACCATGAACGTATTCATTTTTGATCGATTCCCCATGACCCCTTATCGCCTCGTTTTTGCATTTCTTGCCCTCCTGACGCTTTTGCTGGGCGGCTGCTCCCGGCAGGATGCCCCCAATGCCGCAAGCCCGGCCAAGCGTGACCTGTCGATTGAGACCATTGCGGCGCAAGCCAAAGGATTTGCGGCAGGCGCCCTGATGAGCACCAACACGGTGTATGTTTTCTTTGACCCGCAATGCCCGCACTGCGGTCACTTGTGGGAGGCGTCTATCCCGCTGCACAAAAAGACCCGGTTTGTCTGGATTCCTGTGGCCATCATCAACGCCACCAGCGCATCACAGGGGGCCGCGCTGCTGACTGCAGGCAACCCGGTGGACCTGATGACCACACATGAGGCCTCCCTGCTGGAGGGCAAGGGTGGCATTTCTGCGTCATCCAGCGTTGCCACGGACGTGGAGCAAGCCATCAAAGCCAACACCCAGCTTCTCAACAGCTTCGGTGCTGAGTCGGTTCCATTCATTGTGGCTAAAAATCAGAAAAGCGGGCAGACAGTCAGCAAAGAGGGCGCGCTAACCACGGCCGCACTGGCCGAGTTTTTGGGGCTGGACACCGCGCCGTAGCCTACCCATGCAAACCATTCAACTTGTTGCCGCCACCATTTTTGCGCTTGCGCTGATCCACACTTTTTCCACCAAGTTTTTTGAACAATTGGCGCACCGCGGCTCCCGGCATGCGGGTTTGTTTCATCTGCTGGGGGAGGTCGAGGTGGTATTCGGCTTCTGGGCTTTCGTACTCATCGTGGCCATGGCACTGGTCAGCGGCGGTACCGAGGCTATCGCCTATGCAGAATCGCTGCATTACACCGAACCCTTGTTTGTGTTTGTGATCATGGTGGTCGCTGCGTCAAAGCCCGTGCTGGTCAGCATTCAATCCCTGATTGCCGCAATCGCCGGTATTGTTCCGGGCCACAGGGCGGTGGCACAGGTTTGGCTGTGCATGGCGCTGGTGCCGCTGATTGGTTCGCTGATCACCGAGCCCGCTGCCATGACGCTGGCGGCCCTGATGCTGGCACCCCTGGTTTTCCGACCCGGCATACCGGAATGGCTGAAGTACGGCGCTTTAGGCGTTTTGTTTGTCAATGTGTCCATCGGCGGCACGTTGACATCGTTTGCTGCGCCCCCGGTGCTGATGGTGGCCGCCACCTGGAATTGGGACAGTGCCTTCATGGCCAGCCACTTTGGCTGGAAAGCCACCATTGCGGTGCTCATCAATGCAAGCGCCATCACGTTTTTGCTGCGCAGGCATTTGCTGGGTGTTGCCAGTACCCCTCCTGCCGTTGAGGAACGCCGTATTCCACCCGTTGTCAGTGCAATCCACCTGGCATTTCTCGCTGCGGTCGTGGTGTTTGCACACCACCCCGTCATCTTTCTCGGACTGTTTCTGTTTTTTCTGGGCTTCACGCAGGCCTATGCGCACTACCAGAATCCCCTCATTCTGAAGGAAGGCCTGCTGGTGGGGTTCTTTCTGGCAGGGCTGGTGGTGCTGGGCGGCATGCAACAGTGGTGGCTGCAACCCATTGTGTCCAGCCTGGAGCCTACGGCGCTGTTCTTCGGCGCGCTGGGCCTGACCGCGATCACCGACAACGCGGCATTGACCTACCTCGGTTCACTGATTGAGGGCATGTCCGATGCCGCCAAATATGCCTTGGTGGCGGGTGCCGTCGCGGGGGGTGGCCTCACCGTGATTGCCAATGCACCCAACCCCGCAGGCGTTGCCTTGCTGAAGCGAGGCTTCAACGACGAGTCCATTGGCGCAGGTGGGCTGCTGCTGGGGGCGTTGGCGCCGACTGCCGTCGCGGCTATGGTGTTCCTGCTTTTATAGAGCGCGGTCCACGTCGCGCCCTAAAGCTTCTGGCTCAGCGCCTTTTCAATAGCCGTCGTGACAGTGATATTTTCGGGTGGAACCTGACTTGAAAAATTGGCCGCCACCTTGCCGCTGCGATCAATCAGGTACTTGTGGAAGTTCCAGCCCGGAGCCACTTTGGTCGCCTGAAACAATTCCTCATACAAGGCGTTTCGGTTGGCACCTTTGACCACAGCCTTGGAAAACATCGGAAACTTCACCCCGTAGGTGTTGAAGCAAAAGTCGGCAATTTCTTTGGATGAGCCGGGCTCCTGCTTGCCAAAATCGTTGGATGGGAAACCCAGCACCACCAGGCCCTTGCTTTTGTACTTGGCGTACAGGGCCTCCAGGCCCTCGTACTGGCCGGTGAATCCGCAATAGCTGGCAGTGTTGACCACCAGAACCACCTTGCCAGCGTACTGACACAGGTTTTGGGGTGCGTCGTCCTGCAGCCGGGGAAACTGGTGCTGCAAGATGGCCGGGCAAGCCGCTGGCGCGGCGGCGGGCATGGGCGCCTGCGCCCGCGCGCCCGAAGCAGAACCCAGCAAAACCAGTCCGCACAACAAGGAAGGGAAAACAGATAGGTATATTTTCATACCAATCAGTATAGGCGCGCAGCAGAATCCTTGCTGGCGCGTAACCGCCAGCCCTAAGCTACCCAGCGACGGGCGTTGTGCCACAGCTCCATCCACGGGCTGTGCGCGTTTTGGTCCAGACTGGTCCAGCTCATCTGGATATTGCGGAACACGCGCTCGGGGTGCGGCATCATGGCGGTGAAGCGGCCGTCTGCCGTGGTCACCGCCGTCAAACCTGCCGGACTGCCATTCGGGTTGAACGGATAGGCCTCGGTGGCCGCTCCCGCGTTGTCGGTAAAGCGCATGGCCGCAATGGCCTTACTGGCGTCGCCCCGGTACTTGAAGTTGGCATAGCCCTCGCCATGCGCCACGGCAATTGGCAAACGCGCGCCCGCCATTCCGGCGAAAAACACCGAAGGCGACTCCAGCACTTCTACCATGCTGAGGCGTGCCTCAAAACGCTCGCTCTGGTTGGTGGTGAAACGGGGCCAGTCCTGCGCGCCCGGAATGATGTCGGCCAACTCGGCAAACATCTGGCAGCCGTTGCACACGCCCAGGCCAAAGGTGTCTTCACGGCCAAAGAAGGCCTTGAACTGGTCGGCCAGCACCGCGTTGAACGTGATGGAACGCGCCCAGCCTATGCCTGCGCCCAGCGTGTCGCCGTAGCTGAAGCCACCACAGGCCACCACGCCCTTGAAGTCTTCCAGCTTGGCGCGGCCGCTTTGCAGGTCGGTCATGTGCACGTCAAAGGCCTCAAAGCCCGCTTCGGTAAAGGCGTAGGCCATTTCCACATGCGAGTTGACGCCCTGCTCGCGCAGCACCGCCACGCGGGGCCGGCTCAGCATCAGCGCAGGGCTTGCTATGGTTTTAGTAGCTGCCTGCGCAAATGCTACGGGGGCTACAGGCAGAAACACATGCATTCCCGGATCCGCCAGCGCACCTGCACCAGCGTGTTCGGCATCAGCACAAACAGGGTTGTCACGCTGCTGGCAAATCTTCCAGCTCACGCTGTCCCACACCTGGTGCAGGTCATGCAGCGGGGCTTTGAAAACCGCCTTGGCATCGCGCCAGATTTGCAGTTCACCCTTGCCCGCGTCGATGGTGGAAGACGCAGGGCGCGTCTTGCCCACAAAGTGGCTGAAGGCCGAAAGGCCGTGTTCGCGCAGTGTCTGCATCACATCGCCACGCTCAGCGGTGCGCACTTGCAACACCACGCCCAGCTCTTCGGTAAACAAAGCCTGCAGCGTGCGCTCTTCACGGCGCGCGCCCACCTGCCCCGCCCAGTTTTTACTATCGCCCACGTCCATGCGGCTATCCGAGATGCCATCGCCCTCGGTCACCAGCATGTCCACATTCAGCGACACGCCCACGCGGCCCGCAAACGCCATCTCGGCGACTGCGGCCAGCAGGCCACCGTCGCTGCGGTCGTGGTAAGCCAGAATTTTGCCCGTTGCGCGCAGGGCATTCACCGCGTTAACCAGATTCACCAGGTCTTGCGGGTTGTCCAGATCCGGCACTTCGTCGCCCATCTGGCCCAGGGTTTGCGCCAGCATGCTGCCGCCCATGCGGTGTTTGCCGTGGCCCAGGTCCACCAGGACCAGCGTGGTGTCTTCGTCCGCGTTGAGTTGTGGTGTCAGCGTGCCACGCACATCTGCCAGGGTGGCAAAGGCGGTGACGATAAGGGATACAGGGGATGTGACCTTCTTGGCGCCACTGTCGTCTTTCCATTGCGTGCGCATGGATAGCGAATCTTTCCCCACTGGGATGGACACACCCAGCGCCGGGCACAGCTCCAGACCCACCGCCTTGACGGTGGCGTAAAGCGCCGCGTCTTCACCGGGTTCGCCGCAAGCGGCCATCCAGTTGGCTGACAGCTTGACGCGGGGCAGCTCAATCGGTGCAGCCAGCAAATTGGTAATCGCCTCGGCCACGGCCATGCGGCCAGACGCAGGTGCGTTTACTGTGGCCAGCGGGGTGCGTTCACCCATGGCCATGGCTTCACCGGCGAAACCTTGGTAGTCGGCCAGCGTGACCGCGCAATCGGCCACCGGCACTTGCCACGGGCCCACCATCTGGTCGCGGTGGGTGAAGCCCCCCACGCTGCGGTCGCCAATGGTGATCAAAAAGCGTTTGGAGGCCACCGTGGGGTGGGCCAGCACGTCGATCACGGCTTTTTGCAGGTCCACACCGGTCAGGTCAACCGGGGTAAATTGGCGCGCCACGGTCTGCACATCGCGGTGCATTTTGGGTGGTTTTCCCAGTAACACATTCATCGGCATGTCGACTGGCGCCCCCACGCTTGTCGCTTCGCGTACTGCGCGGCCCCCCGAGGTGGCTGTGCTTGCTTGGGGCGGCCCTGCGCGGCGCACGGCGTCTTCATCCGAGACTACCAACTGCCGCTCTTCGGTAGCGACGCCGACCACCGCAAACGGGCAGCGTTCGCGCTCGCACAAGGCTTTGAACATCTCCAGCGACTCGGGGGCGATGGCCAGCACATAGCGCTCCTGGCTCTCGTTACACCAGATTTCTTTGGGCGCCATGCCGCTCTCTTCGAGCGGAACGGCGCGCAGGTCAAAGCGGGCACCGCGCCCGGCGTCGTTGGTCAACTCGGGGAAGGCGTTGGAGAGACCCCCTGCGCCCACGTCGTGAATGGCCAGAATGGGGTTGCCGCGCTGGTCAGCAGAGCCCTCGCCCAGCATCCAGCACTGGTTGATGACCTCTTGCGCCCGGCGCTCGATCTCGGGGTTGCCGCGCTGCACCGAATCAAAGTCCAGCTCGGCGGCGTTGGCACCCGTGGCCATGGAACTGGCAGCGCTACCGCCCATGCCAATGCGCATGCCGGGGCCGCCCAGCTGAATCAGCAGGCTGCCGGCGGGGAATTCAATCTTGTGGGTCTGGGTGGCATCAATCACACCCAGGCCACCGGCAATCATGATGGGCTTGTGGTAGCCGCGCTGCACGGTGTCCACATCGCTACTCACGCTTTGCTCGTATTCGCGGAAGTAGCCCAGCAGGTTGGGCCGGCCAAATTCGTTGTTGAAGGCCGCACCCCCCAAAGGGCCCTCGGTCATGATTTGCAGCGGGCTGGCAATGTGGTCGGGTTTGCCAAATGCCTCGGTACCCTCTTGCGGCCAGAGTTTGGACACCGTGAATCCGGTCAGGCCCGCCTTGGGCTTGGAGCCGCGCCCGGTGGCGCCTTCGTCGCGAATCTCGCCGCCGGCACCGGTGGATGCACCGGGGAATGGCGAGATGGCCGTGGGGTGGTTATGCGTTTCCACCTTCATCAGAATGTGGTTTATTTCGCTATGCTTTTCATAGCTGGCTGCGCATATTCCACGCGGACTAGAAGCTGATTTGGCGGTAAAACGCTCCACCTGTACGCCTTCCATGACGGAGGCGTTGTCCGAGTAGGCCACCAGCATGTGCTGGGGGTTTTGCTGGTGCGTGTGGCGGATCATGCCAAACATGCTTTGGTCTTGCGCGACGCCGTCAATGGTGAACTGGGCGTTGAAGATTTTGTGGCGGCAGTGCTCGCTGTTGGCCTGCGCAAACATCATCAGCTCCACGTCGGTGGGGTTGCGCTGCAACTGGGTAAAGGCGTTCACCAGGTAGTCGATCTCGTCGGCAGCCAGCGCCAGGCCAAAACGGATGTTGGCTTCGTCCAAAGCAGCTTTGCCACCACCGAGTACGTCCACATGGTCCATGGGCGCAGCCTGCAGCGCGCTGAACAGGCCCAGCGCCTGCGCACGGTCAAACAGCGCACTCTCGGTCATGCGGTCGTGCAGCAGATCGGCCACTTGCGCCAGCTGGGCCGGGGTCAGGGCGGATTTGGATAGCAAGCCATTCTTCAGCGTCAAGCGGTATTCCACCAGGCGCTCAATGCGCTTGACGGCAAAACCGCAGTTGTGGGCAATGTCCGTGGCCTTGGAAGCCCAGGGCGACACGGTTCCCAGTCGGGGTGAAACCACAATCAGCGTTCCCTCGGTAGGGCCTGCATAGGGGTCACCATAGGTGAGCAGAGCGGCCAATTGGGCTGACAGCGCCGCATCGGGCGCGGCGTCAGACGCCACCAAGTGCACAAAGCGGGCCGAAATGCTGGTGATCTTGTCGTGAATGGCCACTAAGCCGGGCAACAGTTGCTGAATGCGGAAACTGCTCAGGGCGTTGCTGCCCTCGAATGGGGAGATGTGCAGGGTCACTGGGGCGGCCTTGAAGATGGGCTGAGGAAAGCCTTCAATTTTACCTGCCCGCGACAGGTTAAAAGGCCAGTGGGATAATTGCAGCATGACTATCACTTACAAAGACGCCCAGGGCATTGCGGGCATGCGCATTGCGGGCAAGCTCGCCTCCGAAGTTCTGGATTACCTGACACCCTTCGTCAAGCCCGGTGCAACCACCAATGAGCTGGACAAACTGGCCTATGACTACATCACCCAGGTACAGGGCGCCATTCCCGCGCCACTGAACTACATGGGCGGCGGCTCCACGCCCTACCCCAAGTCCATCTGCACCTCGGTCAACCACCAGGTCTGCCACGGCATTCCCAACGACAAGCTGCTCAAGAAGGGCGATGTGGTCAACATTGACGTGACGGTTATCAAGGACACCTGGCACGGTGATACCAGCCGCATGTTCATGGTTGGCGATGTGTCCATTGCCGCCAAACGCCTGAGCGCCATCACCTATGACGCCATGTGGCGCGGCATCATGATGGTCAAACCCGGAATCCACCTGGGTGACATCGGTCATGCCATCCAGCAATTTGCCGAAGGCCAGGGCTTCAGCGTCGTGCGCGAGTTTTGCGGCCACGGCATTGGCCAGGTCTTCCATGAAGAGCCGCAGGTTCTGCACTACGGGCGCCCCGGCACGCTGGAAAAGCTGAAAGAAGGCATGACCTTCACGATCGAGCCCATGATCAATGCCGGCAAAAAAGAAATCAAGGACGGTCCTGAGAAAGACGGCTGGACGATTGTGACCAAAGACCACTCGCTGTCCGCCCAGTGGGAGCACACCATTCTGGTGACGCCCACCGGCTACGAGGTGATGACCCTGTCGGCAGGCAGCCCCCCAATACCCGCGTTTGTTCCGGCCCAGGCCACCGCCTGAACCCGGCAGACACCCGGTGAGCGAAGTATCCCCTCAGGCGGTTGATCTGCCTGCGCTGCGAGCGGAGTACCGCAGCCAAAAAGGACTGCTATTGCAAGCGATTGGCCAGCGAACGGCCAACGCGCGCGACGTGCGCAAGGCACTGCACCGCCTGGCGCAGCTGGCCGACGGCTTGCTCCGAAAGCTGTGGGACCACGCGGGTCTGCAGTCCCCGTTTGCCTTGCTGGCCGTCGGTGGCTTTGGCCGCGGCGAGTTGTTTCCCTACTCCGATGTGGATGTGCTGGTGCTGCTGCCCGATGCGTTTGCGCCCGAGGAAGACGCCGCGCTCAAGAGCCAGATCGAATCCTTCATCGGTAGCTGCTGGGATGCCGGGCTGGAGATTGGCTCCAGCGTACGCACCCTGAGCAGTTGCCTGGCTGAATCGGAAAAAGACGTTACGGTACAAACCGCGATGCTGGAATGCCGGCTGATCACCGGCAACGGCGCCTTGATGAAGCAGTTTCAGACAGACTTCTTCGCGGCCATGGACCCCCAGGCTTTTTTTGTGGCGAAGACCCTGGAACTGCGCCAGCGCCACACCAAATTTGACAACACGCCCTATTCGCTGGAGCCCAACTGCAAGGAGTCCCCCGGTGGGCTGCGCGACTTGCAGGTGATTCTGTGGGTGGCCAAAGCCGCAGGCTACGGAAACAACTGGAAGGAGCTGGCTGCCAACGGGCTGGCAACGCCGTTTGAGGTAAAGCAGATCCAGCGCAACGAGTCCCTGCTGTGGCTGATACGCGCCCGTTTGCACCTGATAGCCAACCGGCGCGAAGACCGCCTGGTTTTCGACATGCAAAATGCCGTGGCGGAATCCTTTGGGTATGGTGACCAGCCACCCGGTGCCGACCCGAAGACGTTTGTCCGCGCCAGCGAAGCGCTGATGAAGCGCTACTACTGGGCCGCCAAGGCCGTCGCCCAGCTCAACCAGATTTTGTTGCTCAACATTGAAGAGCGGCTCAACCCCTCTACCCACGAACCCCGGCGCATCAACGACCACTTCAATGACAAGGCGGGGATGATTGATGTGGCAAGTGACGACCTGTACACGCGCGAGCCCCACGCCATTCTGGAGACCTTTCTGGTCTACCAGCAAACCGTAGGGCTCAAGGGCCTGTCGGCACGCACACTGCGTGCCCTGTACAACGCCCGAGACCTGATGGATGCCCGGTTCCGCAATGACCCGGTCAACCGCGACACCTTTCGCAAAATCCTCATGGCGCCCGAAGGCACCACGCACGCCATGCGGCTGATGAACCAGACCTCGATTCTGGGGCGCTACCTGTGGGTGTTTCGCAAGATCGTGGGGCAAATGCAGCACGACCTGTTCCATGTCTACACAGTCGACCAGCACATCCTGATGGTGCTGCGCAACGTGCGCCGTTTTTTCATTGTGGAGCATGCACACGAGTACCCGTTCTGCTCGCAACTGGCGGCTGGCTGGGACAAGCCCTGGCTGCTGTACATAGCGGCGCTGTTCCACGACATCGCCAAAGGGCGCGGTGGCGACCATTCCGACATGGGTGCCATGGAAGTGCGGCGGTTCTGCAAACAGCACGGATTTCCGCGCGAAGACTCCGAGTTGATCGAATTTGTGGTGCACGAGCACCTCACCATGAGCCGCATTGCCCAGAAGTCGGACCTGAGCGACCCCCAGGTGATTGCCGACTTTGCCAAACGCGTCGGCACCGAACGCAAACTCACCGCCCTGTACCTGCTGACCGTCGCTGACATCCGCGGCACCTCCCCCAAAGTGTGGAATGCCTGGAAGGGCAAGCTGCTGGAAGACCTGTACCGCTACACCACCCGGGCTCTGGGTGGACGTGCCCCGGACCCGGACGCCGAGGTCGAGGCCCGCAAGCGCGAAGCCCTGGTTCTGGTGGCCATGCACTCCCTGCCCTTTGAGGCCCACAAGCCGCTGTGGGACACGCTGGATGTGGGCTACTTCATGCGCCATGACGCGGTCGACATCGCCTGGCACACCCGGCAGCTGTCGCGCCTGGTGGGCTCCAGCAAGGTCATCGTTCGGGCACGCCGTTCGCCTGCGGGCGAGGGGCTGCAGGTACTGGTCTACACACCGGATCAACCCGACCTGTTTGCCCGCATCTGTGGCTATTTCGACCTGAATGGTTTCAGCATTCTGGATGCCCGCATCCACACCGCCAAAAATGGCTATGCGCTGGATACCTTTCAGGTGGTGACCGCCTCCAGCCCGGACGAATACCGCGAAATCACCAGCATGATCGAAAATGGTCTTGCCAAAGCCATCACGGATGCCGGCCCCCTGCCCGCGCCTGGTCGGGGCCGTGTGTCGCGCCGGGTCAAGAGCTTTCCGATTGCGCCTCGCGTGACTTTGAGCCCCGATGAAAAAGGGCAGCGCTGGTTGCTGAACATTTCCGCCAGCGACCGTGTGGGCCTACTCTACAGCGTGGCCCGTGTGCTGGCCAAACACCAGATCAACCTGCAACTGGCCAAGGTGGCTACGCTGGGCGAACGCGTCGATGACACCTTCCTGATTGACGGCCCCGAACTGCAGCACAACCGAAAGCAAATTGAAATCGAGACGGAACTGCTGGAAGAGCTATCAAAATAATAGCTGCCCGCGCTTATTCCACGGGGGCTAGCGCCCCAAATGGCTCTCAATCATCTTCGGCTGCATCAATATCCGGAAACAGCACGTCGGTGTAGCCAAACTTTGAGAAATCGCGCACGCGCATCGGGTACAGCTTGCCAATCAGGTGGTCGCACTCATGCTGCACCACGCGGGCGTGGAAACCGTCTACCGTGCGGTCAATGGGATCTCCATATTGATCGAAACCGGTGTACCGAATGTGGGACCAGCGCGGCACCACGCCCCGCAGGCCGGGGACCGACAGGCAGCCTTCCCAATCGTCTTCCTCGGCCGCGCTCAAGGGGGTGATCACCGGGTTGATCAGCACCGTGGGGGGCACCTTCGGGCGGTCGGGGTAACGCGGATTGAAGTCGTTGGAGCCAAAGATCACCAGCTGCAGATCGACGCCGATTTGCGGGGCTGCCAGGCCCGCGCCATTGACTGCGCGCATGGTGTCCAGCAGATCGCTGATGAGCAGGTGCAGGGCATCGGAATCAAAGTCGATCTCGGGCACCGGCTGCGCCACGCGCAGCAGGCGCACATCGCCCATTTTGAGAATGTCATGCACAGCCATCAGTTGTTTCCTTCCAGCAAGGCGATCATCTCCGCCTCGTCAATAACCGCCACACCCAGTTCTTGTGCTTTGGTGAGCTTGCTGCCGGCCTCTGCCCCGGCCAGCACGTAATCCGTTTTCTTGCTGACCGAGCCAGCCACCTTGGCGCCAGCGGCTTCCAGCCTGTCTTTGGCGTCGTCGCGGCTCAAGGTGGGCAAGGTGCCGGTAATCACAAAGGTTTTGCCCGCAAGGGGTTTGGGGGTCTGGGCTGCCGGTTCACCCTCTTCCCAGGTGACGCCGCAGGCGCGCAATTGCTCCACCACCTCGCGGTTGTGCGGCTGGTCAAAGAAGGTGTGCAGACTCTCCGCCACGATGGGGCCCACGTCGGCCACTTCCAGCAACTGCTCTGCTGGCGCGTCCATGATGGTGTCGAGCTTTCCGAAATGCTTGGCCAATGCTTTGGCCGTGGCCTCGCCCACATGGCGTATGCCCAAGCCGAACAGGAAACGCGGCAGCGTGGTTTGCTTCGATTTTTGTAGCGCATCCAGCAGGTTCTGTGCGGACTTGTCGGCCATTCGGTCCAGGGCCGCCAACGCCACCAAGCCCAGGCGGTACAGATCAGGCAGAGTGTTGACGATGCCCGCCTCCACCAGCTGGTCGACCAGTTTGTCACCCAGGCCCTCCACCTCCACGGCGCGGCGCTGCGCAAAGTGCAGAATGGCCTGCTTGCGCTGGGCGCTGCAAAACAGCCCACCGGTGCAGCGGTAGTCTGCCTCGCCCTCTTCGCGCACAGCGGCTGATCCGCACACCGGGCAGATGCGGGGCATGGTGAACACCGGCGCATCGGACACGCGCTTTTCCACCAGTACCGACACCACTTCGGGAATCACATCGCCCGCCCGGCGCACGATGACGGTGTCGCCCACCCGCACGTCCTTGCGGCGGGCTTCGTCTTCGTTGTGCAGCGTGGCATTGGTCACGGTCACACCGCCGACGAACACCGGGGCCAGCTTGGCCACAGGCGTGAGCTTACCTGTGCGCCCCACCTGCACGTCAATGCCCAGCACCGTGGTGAGCTGTTCCTGCGCAGGGTATTTGTGCGCCACGGCCCAGCGCGGTTCACGGGTCACAAAACCCATTTTTTGCTGCAGGGCCAGGCTGTTGACCTTGTAGACCACGCCGTCAATGTCATAGGGCAGCTGGTCACGCTCACGCCCCATGCGCTGGTGATACGCTATCAATTCAGGGGCACCCTGCGCAAGCCCCACCTGGGATGCGACCGGAAATCCCCATGATTTCAGGGTTTGCAGCAGCCCGTAATGGGTCTCAAAGGCGGGCCCGCCCTGCTCTGCCGGTGTGACTTCGCCCACGCCGTAGGCAAAAAAACTCAAGGGGCGCTGTGCAGCAATGCGTGGATCGAGCTGGCGCACCGCACCGGCGGCCGCATTGCGCGGGTTCACAAAGGTTTTTTCACCCTTTTCGCCCTGCGCAATGCGCTGGCGTTGCCGCTCATTCAAAGTTTCAAAATCATCGCGCCGCATGTAAACCTCGCCCCGTACTTCCAGAATCGGAGGTGTACCGGCGGGCAAGCGCAGAGGAATCTGGCCAATGGTGCGGATGTTCTGCGTCACATCCTCCCCGGTTTCCCCGTCTCCGCGGGTGGCTGCCTGCACCAGCACGCCGTGCTCGTAACGCAGGTTCATGGCCAGGCCGTCAAATTTGAGTTCGGCCACATACTCCACCGGCGGATCGGCTTCAGTCAGACCGAGCTCTTTGCGAACCCGGGTGTCAAAATTGTGTGCGCCCGTGGCTTCGGTATCGGTCTCGGTGCGGATGCTGAGCATGGGTACCGCGTGACGCACTGGTGCAAACTGGTCCAGTGGTTTGCCACCCACCCGCTGTGTGGGTGAATCTGTCGCCACCCACTCGGGATGCGCGGCCTCCAGAGCCTGCAATTCCTGGAACAAGCGGTCGTATTCCGCATCGGGAACCGAGGGCGCATCCTGAACGTAGTACTGATGGGCATATCCATGCAGCAACCGGCTCAGTTCTTCCATTCGCTGGCGGTCAGAGGGTGTCTCAGCGTCAGCTGCCTTTGCAGAGAACAAATCCAGATTGGCCATCATTCGACCCTGCCGATCGCTCAGGAAAACAGGCGACGTGCCAGCAGCGAGCCCGCTGCCAGATCCCGTTGTTCCAGCATGTCGTACAGCGATTGCAATTCGGTGCCAATCACATCCATGGTCTGTGGAGCCAGTGGCTGGCCATTGTCATCCGTCACCACGCCGTCCATGGTTTGCGCCAGAGCCATGGCTGCTTCGCGCATGCGCTCAAAGGGTTGTTCGCCACGCTCTACCTGCGGTACGTCCAGGTGAAGCGACAGGTCCCGGATGGCCGACTGTGCGGGGTCTTCTGCCAGGGCGGCCTGGGAATCAAAGCTCAAAACCAGCAGGGGCGCCATGCCCTCCGCGCTCGCGGGCAGCACCATGCGCCCCGGAATCACACCCGCAACAAACCCCAGACGCGATGCGTTTTGCGCAATGTAGCCCGGGCTCCACGACGCATTGCGAGCCCGGATGGTGAATCCCAATTGGGCATCGTGTGCGCTGGCGAACTGGTCCAGCTCGCGCGCCCTGGCCACTTCGTCCCGCATTTCAGGAAACTCGGGCGTGCCATTGATGGTGTCGGCAAACGCCTGCGTCTTGACGACAAACTCGGAATACTCGATCTCATTGAGCGCACCCGAGCGGTTGGCCAACTGCACTCCAGCCTGAAAACCACCGTAACGCTGCCCCGCCGCCGGTGGCTCCCATACCAACGTCTGCAGGTTGTAGCCTTCAATCGCAAACGGCTTGCTGCCCGCCCGCCGCGTGGCTGGCAGGGCGGCAAGGGCGGCCTCACCGGACACGGCGGTCGCCGGCCCATCCAGCGCAATGGTGGCGATTACATCAATCAACGAATCCATGACGGGACGTCGGGCGACTGCCGGCAACGGAAAGGGGTTGGTATCGAGTTCCGGCTCCGTCAGGGTCGGCTCCCGGCTTGCCACGGGAAGCCCGTCGGAGCCAGCCTCTGGCAGAGCCTGCCTGGGCGCATTTTTGCGCGCGCTCCAGGCCCCGTGGGCGACCACAGCGGCCAGGATCACTCCGCCCGCAACCGCCAAACCACTCTGTAAATTACTCATGCTTTTCGTCGATCCATCAGGCCAGCTCAGCCAGTGTGATGGCGGACTCCATGTCCACGGCAACAATGCGCGAAACGCCTTGCTCCTGCATGGTCACGCCAATGAGTTGTTCGGCCATTTCCATCGCAATTTTGTTGTGACTGATGAAAAGGAATTGGGTTCCCCGGCTCATGCTGGAAACCAGTTTGGCATAGCGCTCGGTGTTGGCGTCGTCCAGCGGCGCATCCACCTCATCGAGCAGACAAAACGGCGCCGGATTGAGCTGAAAGATCGCAAACACCAGCGCAATGGCTGTCAGAGCCTTCTCGCCACCCGACAGCAAATGAATAGTCTGGTTCTTTTTGCCCGGCGGCTGCGCAATCACCTGCACACCGGAGTCCAGAATTTCATCCCCGGTGATCACCAGCCGCGCGTTGCCCCCACCAAACAGCTCGGGGAACATCAAGCCAAAGTGGTGGTTCACCTGGTCAAAGGTGCCGGAGAGCATTTCGCGCGTTTCCGCGTCGATTTTGCGGATCGCATCTTCCAGCGTTTCCATGGCCTGCGCCAGATCGGTGTTTTGGGCATCCAGAAACTGCTTGCGCTCGCGCGCTGAAGCCAGTTCGTCCAGCGCAGCCAGATTGACAGCCCCCAGGGCCGCAATCTCACGGTGCAGGCGGTCAATCTCGCTTTGCATGCCAACCAGGCGCACGTTGCCCTCTTTGATGGAACGCTCCACAGCCTCCAGGTCGGCTTGGGCATCGACCAATTGGGCTTCGTACTGCTCAAAGCCCAGGCGTGCGGCCTGTTCCTTGAGCTGGAATTCGGTGATGCGCTGGCGCAACGGATCGAGCTCGCGCTCCAGCTGCATGCGCCGCTCGTCGCTGGCGCGCAGCTTGGCGGTGAGGTCGTCGTATTCACTGCGCCGGGCGCCCAAAGCCTGCTCGCGGTCGAGCTTCAGTGCCAAGGCGTTTTGCAGTCCTGCTTGGGCGGCCGCATCGGTCAGGCGGGTCAATTCGTCCTGGGCACGCTGCAGCTCGGCGTGGATGGAGTCGGTTTGCTGGGTGGCGGTGTCAATGGTGCGGGCCAGCTCGGCGTTGCGCGCCTGCAGGCTGCGCTGTGCAAAGGTGGCCTCTTGCGCCTGGCGCTCCAGGCTGCGCTGCTGCTCGCGGCACTGTGTCAGCTTGCGCTGGACTTCAATGACCCGCTCATCGAG
>JBBRYR010000021.1:0-52609 GCA_038237415.1 Burkholderiales bacterium | reverse complement strand
CTAGAACCGTCAACAGGTGCGAAACGGGTCGAAATTGCGGCACACTTTGCAGATGAACGCTAAATTCTTGAAATCTGATCCGCGAAGCCACTGCAGCCGATATGGCGCGCGCGGAAATCGGGTTTTTTTACAGCCTCGTTAAACCTTCTCATTCAAGGATCTGCCAAAGGCTTGCTTGTTTTTTAACTACGTTGTAGTTATCATTTGCCCATGAGCAGTCTGAGCTTTGAATGGGATGAGCGCAAATCTACAGCAAACGCAAAAAAGCACGGGGTCAGTTTTGACGAAGCGAAGTCGGTTTTCGTCGACGAGCGCGCCAAATTGATTGACGACCCTGATCACTCCGACGATGAAGACCGTTTCGTTCTCCTCGGTTTGAGTGGGGCATTGCGATTACTTCTGGTTTGTCATTGTTTTCGCGGTGATGGCAATGTCATTCGAATCATCTCGGCCCGAAAAGCAAGCGCTCAAGAATCGAAGTCCTACCCCTGAAAGGTGCCATATGCGCAAAGAATACGATTTCACTGCCGCGAGAAAAAATCCTTACGCCGCCCAACTGAAGAAGCAAATTACGATTCGCCTTGATGAAGAATCAATAAGCTATTTCAAGTCAATATCGCAAGACGCTGGTATCCCGTATCAAAGTCTCATAAATTTGTATTTGCGAGATTGCGCAACGTCGCATCGCAAGCTCAATTTGAATTGGACCTAGGTTTTCGCATTTTCAACCCGGTTTAACTTGTCATTCCATCGGATGGCTACGCCACCCGCTGAATTTCAACGTTAGAAGTTCAAATAGGTTGGCGGAAAAGGGCGATAAAGGTATAATTTTTATACCATGAACGTTTTTGAGTTTGATGCTGTAAAGAGCGAATCCAATCGCACAAAACATGGCATCGATTTCGTTGAGGCTCAGAGCCTCTGGAATGATCCGATGTTGCTGGAGATTCCGGCAAAGACTGACGATGAACCGCGGTTTCTGGTGATTGGGCGAATTGACGAGAGGCATTGGTCGGCGGTCATCACTTATCGGGTTAGCAATATCCGATTGATATCGGTTCGGCGCGCACGTACAGAAGAGGTGGCACTTTATGAAAGCTAAAAAGTTTGAGCAACAGTTTGACGATGGGGTAGACCTCACCGCTTCTTTGGACTTGTCCAAAGCTAAGCGCGTGTTGCAAGAGCAGAAGCGCGTCAATGTCGATTTCCCAACTTGGATGATTGAGTCACTTGATCGTGAGGCGCGCAAACTTGGGGTTACGAGGCAGTCCGTAATTAAGGTCTGGCTTGCTGAGAGATTGGAGGCGGGGACTTCTAACTTGCCGTTCCAACGGACACGCGTCGGTACCGCGCACCGCTGAACTGTACGTTGAACCGTAGCCAGTGGTAGCCAACTGAACGGCTGCTATCTCATCGGGGCTAAGGCCGCTTTCGCAACGTACCCGCCAATGAAATTATGGGAATCAATGTCCGCTTGTCGGCAGCGAGAATTGACAGCCTAAGGTCTCCTTTGGGCCCGTTGCTGACTTCCGATTTCAGGTCGTGAGAACCCGCAATCTTCCATTTGCAAACCTTCGTGACCGGCTGAGGGCTTCGAACGTAGTCCTCAAGCGCATTGGATACACATCCATCTATCAGTGTCGGAATTTGAATGGAATATGCAGGCTTCAGGCTGTTTTCACTACGGCACTTGTGCTGCGTAACGCTTTAGCGAGTGCGGCTTGTTTTGCGTTTTTTTCCGCCCTCGTCATCGGCCATGCTTTTGGTCATTGGCATGCTATCCGCCTGGTCTAGCCAGAGCAGGGCATCCACATAGGACATGAAGCGGTTCAGATAGTCCGGCGAGATGTCGCGCATCACGGACAAAGAGCGCAGCACCAGTTGATGCGAGTTAAGGGGGCCTGCATTCTCCGGGCCTTGCGCAAGGGCTTGCGAAAGCTGTTTGTCAACGCTGAGCTTGGACCATGTGTCCCTGAAATAGCGTATGGATTTGAGTTCAGGACGGGCACCCATGCTGGCCGGCGCATTTTTTGGCAAGTGTTGCGTGAGCGTGCGGGTCAGCTCCGCTAGGGCGGTCGGCTGGGGGGGGCTTTCCAGGCGCTGAAAATCGGTTGCTGAATTCGCGTGCTGCGCGAAGCGCTCCTGATAGGCCGCCAGCGCACGGGTTAGCTTGTCTTCAAGAAGGTGTTTAACAGCGCCTTGGTGATCTTGGGTGCGCCGCGCCAAGGCCTCCAGAAAATGCAAGCGCACGGGGTCAAACCGGTCGGCAGGATCAAGCGTGTGGTTCATTGCCCAGCGTTGGCCGTGGTGGACTTGGGCACGGGCGCCATCTCCACACGCCTGTTTTGCGACCGCCCCTTGGCATCGGCGTTGGATGCAACCGGCTGCCCTGCACCAAAGGCGGCGGCGAAAACCGTGGAGGAGGGCATGCCTTCTTCAATCAATGTTCGCGTCACCGTCAATGCCCGCTGGGCCGACAGTTCCCAGTTGTCAGCAAAGCTGTCCTTGCCGCCCACGATGTTGCGGTCATCGGTGAATCCACTCACCATCAATAACTCTTCGCGTGCGCTCAAATAAGCGCGCAGCGGCGACACCAGGCTTTTCAAAAGTTGCCGACCCTCGGGCTGCAGCTCGGCCGAATTGGTGGCAAACAAGACGCTACCGCTGATGCCAATGCGCCCGTTGCGCACGGTGACTCGGCCCGATGCCAGCGGTATGGCGAGGGCTTTTTCCAGGTCCATACGCCGCTTTTCTTCAAGCTGGCGCTTGCTGATTTCGTTTTCGAGCTTGTTTGCAAGCTCCATTTGCACGCCCAGCACGCACACCAAAATCAGGACGAAGGCGCCCAGCAGACCCGCCATCAGGTCGCCAAAAACGGCCCATACCGGAGCGGTGTGTTCAACAGTGCCTTCCATATCCTCCATCAGGCCACCTCTTCGGCCAGCGACGCCTGCTGGCTGCGCAGCGTGCGCAAGTCGTCAAAAACTTCCTTTTGCGACATGATGCTCAGGTCAATAATTTCGCGCGCCTGCGCCACGTAGTAGGCCAGCTGGTCGTCGCTACGGGCCATGCTCTTGTCCATGGCGGCTTCGATGCGCTGCAGGTTGGCAATGAGCTTTTCGTTGGACGTGTTGAACAGTTGCACCGCGAAGTTGAAGGATTCGCTCAAGGCGCCCACCTCAACCGCACTGCTGGTGACGTGCGCCGCCGAGTCAGACAAGCGCGCCGCCTCTGTATCTACTTTTTCCGTAAATTGATTGCCCACCCGGCTCATCAATGCCTCGGATGAGGTAACCAGCGCATCAATCGTGATGCGCTGTTCGGCAGACGCATGGTTGATGGCATCAAGCAAGGCGCTGAGCGTTTCCAGAATGCGGCTGCGTTCTTCAAGCATCGCGTTGTCGCGCGCCATGCTGCTGGAGAGTTCTTGCCGCAATTGACCGATGACCTCTGCAGCGGCGCGCGGCGCCTCAGCGGCGGCGTCCAGCAGGCGTGTGATCTCATTCAGCGTATTGTTGGTATTGGTTTTTGCCTGCTCGGTGATCTGCTGCGCGGTGGCTTCCAGCGTGGTACAGATTTGTTGCTGCTGCGCCAATGTTTGTGCACCGGCTTGCTGCCATTCGCGCTGCAAGGTTGCGGCGATGGATTCCAGCGAGTGCGTCCAGTTGTCCAGTTGGGCTTGATGGTCTGTGGACTGCGTTTCCTGCAAGGCGGCGTAACTCGCACTGACCGCGCTCACCAGTGTGGTTGAGCGTTCCTCGAAAGTTGCGCCAAAGGCGTGCAGGGACTCACCCACACGGGTGACAAGCGTGTCGTGGCGGCTGTCTTGCGCCTGCGCTTGCGCGGTCATCTGGTGCGCCGTTTGCTCAAGCGCCGTGCAGATTTGCTGTTGTTGGGCCAGTGTTTGTGCACCGGCTTGCTGCCATTCGCGCTGCAGCGTGGCGGCGATGGATTCCAGTGACTGTGTCCAGGTTGCCATGTGCTGTTCATTGCCCGCAGCCTGCTGGGCCTGCGCAGCAGCGACGGATTCGCCAACCGAAGTCACCAGCGCATGGGAGCGTTGCTCAAAGGTCTCCGTAAACGCGTGCAAGGAGTCGCCCACACGGGTGGACAGCGCGCCGAGTTGCGTCTGCGTGGTGCTGATCATGCGATCGTGCAGCTGTGCTGCCTCTTGGGTCAGGCCCGTCATCGTGGCCTCGACCAGGGGCTTGATCGTTTCAGCCGCCACGCGGGCGCTGGTGGTCAGGCTGGCTTTGAGTGACTGATCCACGGAGCTGGCCAGCTCGGTGTAGACGCCCTTGATGTGGCCATGAAAATTGTCCTGATTGGTCAGTAGCCGTTCGTTTAGTTGCTGGCTCTGGCGCTCCATCATTGCCATCATGGTTTGCAAGGTATTTACCACGCCGGGCAGCGCCTGCGATTGCAGCTGCAGGGCTTTGAAGGTTTCCTGACGCTGGTGGGTGAGCGAAAAATTCCGCAAAACTGTCGCGATCTTGCCGTCCAGCACTTGACCTGCATGCAGGCGCTCGCGGCGCACCAGCGCCGAGATCAGTCCCAGCATGGCCGACGTAGCCACGCCCGCCAGGGATGTGCCAAACGCCAGGCCCAAGCCTTTGATCGGCGCGGCCAGCGAGGAGCGCATGGCTTGCAGATCGGTCGTGCCCTCCAGCGCAAACACCGCGCCGTTGAGCGTGAGCACCATACCCAAGAAAGTGCCCAGCATGCCCAGCATGACCAAGAGACCGACCAAATAGGGCGTCAGTGCAGGGCCGGGCAGTCCCGTGCGCTCACCTTCCACCCGCAAGCGCACGGCGTTTTGCAGCGAAGGGTCCAGCTTTTCCAGCCAATCACCGAGATGGGGAAGGACATCGGGAATGTGTGCCAGTGCATGGGTCAATGTGGCAGTTGCCCGGCGAAATTTGCGCAATTCCAGTGCGCCAATCCCATACACCGCCCCAATAACCAGGGTCATGAGCAGCGCCAGCGGGTTGGCGGCAAAAAAGCCAAAGGCGACCCACACGACGGCCATGGCACCCAGGGAGAATGCGGCTGGGAAAAAAAATCTATTCATGTCTATCAATTAACCTCGTTGCTAAACGCTTCAATGAGCCCCATGGCCGGTTGCAGGCGAACGTCCAATTCTGCGAGCAAGGCTTCGAGCAATTCATCCCGAAAATTGGCCAGCCACGCACCTGGGCGCATCCACGTCGCCGGATCATCGGTCTTCCCGGTGCGCACAAGCATCTGCTGGTGGAGTTTGAGCAATTGCTCAAAGCGTCTTTTGAGTAAAACTGGCACGGTCCCAAGCAATCGGCGCTCCCGATCACTCAAAATTTTGTCCAGAGCTGCATCCAGAGTCGCCAGTTGCCTGAGCGCGGGGGAGTTTGCCGCCAGCGCATCCCGCACCGTGGCGCGCAAAGGGCCAATTTTTGCCTCCATCTCCCTTTGCTGTGATACGTAAAAATGGTGAAACGGCGAGTAAATGACCGCTATCTCAGGCAGCGCATCGCTCGGGGGGATAGGGAATTTTATTCGAGTCGCGCCCAGTGTCGGCGAACAGCTGGCTTTCATCGATTCCATCAGGGCCGTGTGGACCCGAGAAAACTTCTCCCGCGCCACAAGATAGGCCGCTGATTGCGCCGCAGCTTGCGCCTCCGAGGGCTTGACTGTGGCTGGCACCTTGCTGTTGTCCAGGGCAACGTAGAGCCTGTCGGCGTCCGTAAAGCTTACCCATTGGCCCATCCGTTGCGCAAAAGCCTGTTTTGATTCGGCCCCATCCACAAGGGCCAGATCCGCCAGAAAACGGACAAGCCTTGAACTGTTGAAGTTGGTGCGCGGCAAGGTTTGGGCTTCCCTTTGCTTCTTATCTTTCATTCCAATGGCATTGCCTAGCTACGTTATGAGCTGATGGCTGGGTAGTGATGGAGGGGTGCGCGCCCTGACAGCGCGGTCGGATTCGCCATCACGGGATACGTGTGGCTTACGGGAGGAAATTCAGCCGTACGGCTCCAATTGTCGCACTGATGCACAAACGTACGGCAGCTGCGGCGTCACATTCGGGTTTGGTGTTGTTGTTGAAGGCACGAGGCATTGACGGCACCTGGGCCAGGAATCCCCCCCGCAAAAGGGCAGGGGGAGGGGCTAGTCTGCCAAACCGCTTACTTCATATCGACACCACGGAAGGTGTGGCGACCAAACGGGCTCAGTTTGAAGTCGATCACTTCCTTGCGGACGGGTTTCAACTGCACTGCGTGGGCAATGGTGAACCAGGGTGCTTGTTCCTTGAAGATGACCTGGGCTTTTTCGTACAGCTTGGTACGTTCTTTCACGTCCGACACCACCTTGGCTTTTTGAATCAGGTCTTCAAACGGCTGGTAGCAGAACTTGGCTACGTTGGAGCCGTTGGTCTTGGCCGAACTGCAGCCGAGCAAGGTGTTCAGGAAGTTGTCCGGATCTCCGTTGTCACCGGTCCAGCCCAGCATGCCCATCTGGTGCTCGCCTGCCTGCATGCGCTTGCGGTATTCGCCCCACTCAAAGCTCTTGATTTCGGCCTTGACGCCCACCTTGGCCAAGTCAGCCTGCATCAACTCGGCAATGCGCTTGGCGTTGGGGTTGTAGGGGCGCTGCACGGGCATGGCCCAGAGGTCGGTGGTGAAGCCGTTGGGATAGCCAGCGGCGGTCAGCAGTTTTTTGGCTTCGGTGGGGTTGAAAGCGTCGTCCTTGATGGACTTGTTGTAAGACCAGAGGCCTGGTGGAATCGGGTTGGTTGCCGGGATACCGGTGCTCAGGTAAACCGCTGACACGATGGCCTTCTTGTCGATGGACATGTTGATGGCCTTGCGCACGCGCACGTCATCAAATGGCTTCTTGGTGGTGTTGTAGGCCAGATAGCCCACGTTCAGGCCGGGTTGCTCAAGTAACGAAATGTTGGGATCCTTGCGGATGGCATCCAGGTCCGCCGGGTTGGGGTAGGGCATGACATGGCATTCGCCTTTTTGCAGCTTGGCCCAGCGTACCGAGGCATCGGGTGTGATGGCAAAAATGAGGTCATCAATTTTGGGCTTGCCAGCATAGTGCTGGGGGAATGCCTTGAAACGAACGATGGCATCTTTCTGATATTGCACCAGCATGAAGGGACCGGTACCGACAGGCTCCTGGTCAATTTTCTCCGGCGTGCCGGCCTTCAGCATGGCAATGGCATATTCCTTGGACTGAATGCCCGCCCACTGCATGGCCATATTCGCCAGGAAAGGTGCCTCGGGCGCATTCAGCGTGAACTTGACGGTGTATTCGTCGATCTTGTCTACCGACTTGAGCAGCTTGGGCATGCCCATGTCACCGAAGTAGGCATGGTTGGAGCTGGTGACCTTGAAGTACGGATCGTTTTCTTTCCACTGGCGCTCGATAGTGAAGAGAATGTCGTCCGCATTGAAATCGCGTGTGGGTTTGAAGTTTTTGTTGGACTGCCACTTCACCCCCTTGCGAAGTTTGAAGATGTACTCGGTTCCATCCTTGGAGACTGTCCAGCTCTCCGCCAGACCAGGAACCACTTTGGTGCCGCCGCGTTCGAAATCGACGATGTTGTCGTAGATTTGCTCGGTCACGTCAAAGGAAGTACCGGTGGTGTTGACGCCAGGGTAGAAATTTTCAGGGCTGCCTTCGGAGCAATAGACCAGTGTTTTTGCCGATGCGGGTGCAAGGGCCAGGAGCGCAGGCAATGCCAACGCGCACAAGAGGGCGCTTTTAGTGGGGCGCAAGCGGAAATGAATCATCAAATAAACTCCTGTTGAAATAGTCAGATGGACTACGCAAAAATCGGGCCCAACTCGTTTGTTGGGCTAACAGAGTGCCATCCTACGCCGAGAATCAGGCCTTGCGTCTTGGGGTTGATACGGGGGTTAGTCTGCAAGAGGCGCATCGCCTGCGGCTGCCAGGCGCTCGGCTTCGAAGCATGCGACCTGCCGCCCACGCAATTCCCGCAACACCGGGCGCTCAATGCGGCAGTGTTCTACCGCATGAGGACAGCGGGTCAAAAAAACACAGCCGGGTGGTGGGTTCAGGGGTGATGGTAATTCGCCCTTGAGCACCGTGCGATGCTGTGCGGGTCCACTGCCCGCCAAGCCGGGTGTAGATGCCAGCAGTGCCTGGGTGTAGGGGTGCAAAGGGCGGTTGAAGATGGCGTTCTTCTCGCCCTGTTCAACGGTGTGGCCCAGGTACATCACCAGCACATCATGGGCAATGTGGCGCACTACGCCCAAGTCGTGCGAGATGAACAGATACGCCAGACCCAGGTCACGCTGAAGGTCCGCCAGCAGGTTCAAGACCTGGGCCTGAATCGATACGTCCAGTGCGGATACCGGCCCATCAGCCACCACCAGTGAAGGGTTCAGCATGAGCGCCCGCGCGATAGCAATGCGCTGGCGCTGCCCACCCGAGAACATGTGCGGGTAGCGGTCGTAGTGCTCAGGGCGAAGGCCTACCAGCGCCAGCATGGAGCGTGCCTTTTCTGCCCGCTCGTCAGCAGTCAACCGGGTGTTGATCTCAAGAGGCGCTTCAAGAATCTGCCCGATGCGTTTGCGCGGATTCAGTGAGCCGTAGGGGTTCTGAAAGACCAGTTGTACCTTCTGACGCAGTGCGTGTCTGTCATGGGTGGACGCAGCGGCTACGTCAACGCCACTGATCTGCAGGGTACCTTCGGAGGGCGCCTCAATCAGTGAAACCATACGTGCCAGCGTGGACTTGCCGCAGCCCGACTCGCCCACAATGGCCAGTGTCTTGCCTGCCTGTACCGAGAACGAAACGCCGCCCACGGCCTGCAGTTGATCGGGCTTTCGCAGAAAGCCTTTGCTGATGGCGTACACACGTTTGAGGTTTTCTGCCTGGACCACGGTTTTTCCAACAGCGGGTGCCAGCATTTGTTGCGGGCTCATGCGGACGCCTCTTGCGGGTTGGCGCGTTGCTGGGTATCCCCGATGGGAAAGTGGCATCGCACGACCCCGCCTTGCCAGGGGCGCAGGGGGGGGCGGGTTAGGCACAGGTTGCCATCGGCATAACTGCAGCGCGGGGCAAAGAGGCAACCCTTGGGCCGGTCATACAGGCCGGGCACCATGCCGGGGATGGTAGCCAGGCGCGAATGTCCGTCATTGCGTTCGGGCAATGCAGCCATCAGGGCTTCGGTGTAGGGGTGTTGGGGCGCGGTAAACAGGGTGTCGCAGCCTCGCTGCTCCATGATCTGGCCGGCGTACATCACGGCCACGCGCTGCGCCATTTCACTGACCACGCCCATGTTGTGGGTGATCAGCACCAGCGCCATACCGCGGTCTTTTTGCAGGCTGCGCAACAGGTCCAGAATTTGGGCCTGAATGGTGACGTCCAGCGCGGTGGTGGGCTCGTCGGCTATCAACAGCTTGGGGTTGCAGGCAATGGCCATGGCAATCATGACGCGCTGGCTCATGCCGCCTGACAGCTGGTGGGGATAAACACCCAGGCGGCTTTCGGGTGCGGGTATGCCGACTTGCTCCAGCAGTTCAATAGAGCGTTTGCGGGCAGCAGCCTTGTCCAGGCCCATGTGCAGCTTTAGTGTTTCTGCCAGCTGAAAGCCTACGGTGAAGCAGGGGTTGAGGCTGGTGGTCGGGTCCTGAAAAATCATGGACAGGTCTTTGCCCGTGAGCTTGCGCCGCTCGCGGTCAGACAAGGCCAGCAGGTCGTGGCCATCAAAGCGCAGCGTGTCGGCACGCACGCGTCCGGGGTAGGCCACCAGGCCCATCAGTGCCATCATGGTGACACTTTTGCCCGAACCGGATTCGCCCACGATACCCAGCACATCGCCGGTATCAAGGGACAGGCTCACGCCGTCAACTGCGTGCATGACGCCGTTGTGCGATGGAAACTCCACCGACAGGTTTTCAATTTCAAGCAATGCCATGGTGCGGTGTGCTCAGTGGTTCCAGCGATTTAGCGCTTGAGCTTGGGGTCCAGCGCATCACGCAGACCATCACCAAGCAAGTTAAAAGCCAATACAGTAATCAGGATCGCGAGGCCGGGAAATGTGACCACCCACCAGGCGCGCAGTACGAACTCACGCGCGTCGGCCAGCATCGTGCCCCATTCGGGTGATGGTGGTTGCGCTCCCAGACCCAAAAAGCCGAGGGCGGCCGCATCAAGAATCGCCGTCGAGATACCCAGTGAGGCCTGCACGATCAATGGTGCGGTGCAGTTGGGCAGCACTTCACTGAACATGACCCGCCAATGCCCGGCACCTCCCATGCGGGCTGCGGTGACGTAATCGCGCGAGGTCTCGGTGATGACGGCTGCACGGGTGATGCGCACGTAATGCGGCAACACCACAATCGCCACCGCAAGCATGGCATTCATCAGACCCGGCCCCAGGATGGCCACGATGACGATAGCCAGCAGCAGGCTGGGCAGGGTGAGGATGATGTCCATCAAGCGCATGACGGCGACTTCAAACACGCCGCGGAAATAACCTGCAAGCAGGCCCAGCACGGTGCCCAAAACAACCGAGACGGAAACCACCGCGATGCCAATCAGCAGCGACAGGCGGGCGCCAAAAATAAGGCGCGACAGGATGTCACGGCCAATGGCGTCCGTGCCCAGCAGGTGCGCCGTGGAGCCACCTGTCTGCCAGGCAGGTGGAACCAGAAAAACGGTGGGGTCGGTCAGGTCGGGCGCATAAGGCGCGATGACATTGGCGAAGGCCGCCATCAGCAACACCAGCACCACAATCAGCAGTCCCGCGACGGCGCCCCGGTTCGCACTGAAGTAGCGCCAGAAGTCGCGCAGCGGGTGCAGGGGCGCTGCCTGCGCAGCGGTTTCCATGGATCGTAGGGTTGTCATTTTTGGTGCCTGATCCGGGGGTTGATGATGCCGTAGGCGAGGTCTACCAGCAGGTTGACCGCCATCACCACGGCACCCAGCAACAGCATGCCACCTTGCAGCACGGGGTAGTCGCGCCGACTGATGGCCTCAATCAACCACTTACCCACGCCCGGCCATGAAAAGATGGTCTCGGTCAAGATGGCGCCGGTGAACAGCACGCCCACTTGCAGTCCAATCACGGTAATGACCGGTATCAACGCGTTGCGCAGCGCGTGCACAGCCACTACGCGCAGGTTGGAGAGCCCTTTGGCACGTGCGGTGCGAATGTAGTCCTCACCCAAGACCTCCAGCATCGCAGAGCGCGTCATGCGTGCAATCACGGCCAGTGGATTGGTGCCCAGCACAATAGTAGGAAGAATCAGGTGCGAAACCGCGGACCCGAACGCCCCGGTCTCGCCCGACAGTAGCGTGTCAATCAGCAGGAAACCGGTCACCGGTTCAATGAAGTACTGCACGGCTATGCGACCAGAGACGGGGGTCAGGTCGAGCTGCACCGAGAACAAGAGAATCAGCAACAGCCCCCACCAGAAGATGGGCATGGAGTAGCCGGTGAGCGATACGCCCATCACGCCATGATCGAGTATGGAGTTGCGTTTGACAGCCGCGATGATGCCGGCCGGAATGCCAAGGATCAAGGCGAAAAGAATGGCGCACAGGGCCAACTCGATAGTTGCCGGAAACAGGGCGGCAAACTCGCTCAGTACGGGCGTTTGGGTGATGATGGATTTGCCCAGATCGCCCTGCAAAACGCGCCCGATATAGATGCCGTATTGCACCATGACGGGGCGATCCAGTCCGTATTCCTTGAGCAGCGCAGCGTGGCGCACGTCATCAATGCCGCGCTCACCGGCCAGCGTTTCGATGGGGTCGCCGGGCACCATGCGAATCAGAAAAAACGCCAGCAAGGTCATTCCGAAAAAAGTCGGAATGATCAGGCTCAGGCGCGTGAAGAAGAAACGCAACATGGTTTATGCAGAGTGGGTATTGAATAAAAAAAGCCGGTCAAAACCGGCTTCTTTATTGACAGCATGGCTATCGATTACTTGAGGTGCTTGCCGATCAGGCCAGCCATCTCAAACATCGACACCTGCATCTTGCCGAAAACTTCCTTGAGCTTTGCATCGGCGTTGATCATGCGCTTGTTGACGGCGTCTTGCAACTTGTGCTTCTTGATGTACACCCACAGCTGCTTCACCACTTCGGTGCGCGGCAGCGGGCTGTTACCAACGATGGAAGCCAGAGCGGCGCTCGGTGTCAGGGCCTTCATGAAGGCTGCATTGACGGTGCGCTTTTTGGCCGGAGCCTTTTTGGCGGCTACTTTTTTCGCAGGAGCGGCTTTCTTGGCTGGCGCAGCTTTTTTAGCTGGAGCTGCCTTTTTGGCCGGTGCCTTGGCGGCTACCTTCTTCGCGGGCGCTGCTGTCTTTGCAGGTGCAGCCTTTTTGGCCGGCGCTGCTGCTTTTGCAGGTGCAGCTTTTTTTGCCGGTGCTTTCTTTGCAGTTGCCATGATTGATTGTCCTTCTAGAAGTTGATTAATCTCCAGCGAAAAACTGCTTCTTCGCTGGTAACCCGGATGCTACTGGAGAAAAAGAACGTTTCCAAGGGCGGAAATGCTTTTTTCACTCGGGAATGTTGTTTTTTTCATTGGAGAATGGGTGTATTCAACGAAAAGGAGTACCCGCCCATGGCAACCGGCTTTGCAACATGCGACCTTTGCGACGTTTACAAGAACGATTCCAGCGGTGATTTCCGCGTGCTGGCTCCCGTATTCAGGGACTTTGGACAGATCAGGAAATTCGCGGGACCCGTGGTCACGGTGAAGTGTTTTGAGGACAACACCTTGGTGAAAGCCGCAGTGGATTCCCCTGGCTTCATGGATACGCCCGAGGGCCGCGTTGGCAAGGTGTTGGTCGTGGATGGTGGCGGCTCGCTGAGGCGGGCATTGCTGGGGGGCAATCTGGGCGCGGCGGCTGCCCGCAATGGTTGGGCTGGTGTGGTTATCGACGGCTGCGTGCGGGATACCGCGGAACTGGCGACCCAGGCCGTGGGTATCCGCGCATTGGCGGCCATGCCGTTGCCAACCGAAAAGCGCAATCAGGGGCAGGCGGATGTCGCCGTGCAAGTGCAGGGCATCTGGATTCGTCCGGGAGACTGGCTCTATGCCGATGAAGACGGCATCGTGGTGGGTACTAAGCCGCTGGTGTAGTGGTTTTACCGCTTGGGAGGGTGGCCAGGAGAACTCCGAGTAGCGCAATGGCAAAGGCCAGCAACTGCAGGCCACCCAGTGTTTCACCCAGGACGAGGACACCCACCAGTGCGGCAGAGATGGGCAGCATGACCGTGAACACCCCGGCGCGGGCAGCGGGCACGGCCTTCAACCCGGTCATCCAGAGCCACACCGTCCAGACGCTGGCGGCCAGCGCGTAAAAGACCAGCAGCACCCACGAGCCCGTAGCGACGGTGCTGAAATCGAAGTGCAGCGCCACGTAAAGCCCCATCGGGGTCATCAAGAGGAAACCCCACAGGTTGATCAGGGCCGTGATGCGTTTGGGCGACAACGCACCGGTCAACTTCTTGCCGATCACCGCATAGGCTGCTTCGCACAGCACCGCGGCGAAGACCAAGAGATTGCCGATGAGTGCCTTGTTGTGCATGAAATCGGCCTCTAGCCCCCGTGCTGATTGCGCAGATAGCTCACTTTTTGATAGCGCAAGCAAACCAATGCCCAGCGCGCCGCAACCCACGGCCGCCCAGACGCGCAATCCGATGCGCTCTTTCAGGAAGGCCCAGCTCATCAACGCGACAACCGCAGGGATCGACGCCATGATGACGCCGGCAGACACCGCGCTGGTCATGCTCACCCCGAAGAGCATGCAGATCGAGAACATGAAATTGCCCAGAAAGGATTCCAGAAACACCAGCCGCTTTGTCGCGCCTGTCATGGGTACTTCAGCCGCTGGCCGTTTCAACCAGTGCGCCATGGCCAGGCCGCCAATGCCAAACCGCAGCCAAGCCAGCAGAAATACCGGCAGAGCGGCGACCAGCGGTTTGGACAATGCCACGTAGCTGCCGACCAGCGACATGCTTAGAGCAAGAAAACAATAAGCGACCCATCTTCGGGGCGCCGGGTGTGAATGGGCGGCAGTTGTCATGGGTCGCAATCATGCCTCAGCCTGGCGCGGTGTTCAGTGGTTTGACTCCTTGCGCCCGAATTGGTACCAGTCGGGCGGCCAGGTATGCGGTACCTTTGCGACTTCCCAAAGAAGGATCTGAAAATGGCGATTGGACAATTTGCGTACGCGAACAACAGCAACCGGTTTCTGGCCGCTCCCGCTCTGGACGGTCAGGCTTTTGCCGTGGTGGGCGTGCCCTTTGATGGAGCGGTGACCAACCGCCCCGGTGCGCGTTTTGGGCCACAAGAGATTCGCCGGGCTTCGCTCATGCTGTGTGATGGACTGCATCCCGTGTTCGGTGTGACGCCGCTGGGTGTGATGGGGGACGCGGGTGACATGCTTTTGCCCAACGCCTCCGGCTTGCCCGTTGTGCGCACCGCCATCGAGCAGCAGGCGGCGCAGCTGATGGCGGCCCACCACTGCGTCTTCATTGGGGGCGACCATTCGGTGACTCTGCCGCTGTTGCGCGCGGCCAAAGCGCGGCACGGTGAACTGGCCTTGATTCACTTTGATGCCCATTGCGATACCTGGGAAGATCATTTTGGCGAGCCCTCCGGCCATGGCACATGGACTTACGAGGCCATTCAGGAGGGACTGGTCAGCCCGGCGCATACGGTGCAAATCGGCTTGCGCTCCAGTGGCGAGCGTGCGGCGCGTGAGTATGTGCAGGATCAGGGTGGCCTGATTTACACCGCGCGTGCGCTGCGGGGCAAGGATGGGGATGGTCTGCAATCGGCCATTGCAGAAATCAAAACCCGCATCGGCAGCAAGCCGTGTTACCTGACGCTGGATATTGATTGCCTGGACCCCGCCTTTGCACCCGGCACCGGCACGCCGGAGCCGGGGGGCATGAGTAGCTCGCAGGTTTTGACATTTCTGGAAGAGCTGTCGGGTTTGAACTTCATCGGCATGGACTGTGTCGAGGTGGCGCCTGCTTACGACCACGCAGAACTCACCAGTAACGCCGCTTCGGCCTTTATCTGGACCTACCTGTGCGGACAGGTGGCCAAGGCTGCCGTCTGAAAGACCCCGATATGTTGCTTGATTCAGATACCCAGCTCAATCAGAAGAGTTATTACGAAGCCAGCGTGCAGCGCGAGCCCGACCTGCCGCCCTTGCGCGGTGATGTGCTGGCCGATGTGCTGGTGGTGGGCGGCGGTTTTGCGGGGCTGTCGTCGGCCATCGAACTGGCGCAGCGAGGCTACAAGGTGGTGGTGCTGGAAGCCGACCGCGTGTGCAGCGGTGCTTCGGGCCGCAACGGCGGGCAGACTATCGTGGGTTTTGCCAGCGGACAGGAGCCCTTTGAGCAGCAATTGGGGGCCGCGAATGCCCGGCTGGCCTGGGACATGTCGCTGGAAGCCGTCAAGCTGATTGACGAACGCATTGCCCAATTTCAGATCGAGTGCGACCGTGTCAAAGGTTATCTCTACGTGGCGGATTCCCCCCGAAAGGCGCGCGCGCTGGAAGTGGAAATGCAGGCGATGGAGCGCAGCTATGGTTTCAAGACAGACTTTGCACGGGGTGCTGATGTGCAGAAGCATATTCAAAGCCCCTTGTACTGCGCGTCTGCTTATGAAGGAACTTCGGGCCATCTGCATCCCCTGAAGTACGGTCTGGGTTTGGCGCGCGCATCGCGCGCCTTGGGCGTGGAGATTTTTGAACATTCACCTGTGGTGGATTTGCAGCGTGGTGCGCGTGTCACCGCGCGCACCAAAGGTGGGACCGTAAGCGCCCAGTTTGGTGTGCTCGCCGGCAACTACACGCTCGCTGAATACGGTCCGCGGGTGGCGCCGGATATTGCCCCGCGCATCATGCCGGTGGGTACCTACATGATCAGCACCGCGCAACTCGATCCCCACCTGTGCAAGCGCCTGATCCCCAGCAATGCATCGGCTTGTGACAACAATTTCATTCTGGATTATTTTCGCTTCAGCGCAGACCACCGAATGCTGTTCGGTGGCCGAGTGAGTTATTCCACCCGCACTCCGGCTGATTTGCAAGGGGTCATGGCGCGACGCCTGGGTGAAGTGTTTCCCGAGTTGTGTAACGTACCCATCGAATTTCTATGGGGTGGATTTGTGGACATCAGCATGAACCGGGCGCCTGACTTTGGCCGTCTGGGTGAGAACCTGTATTACCTACAAGGGTTTAGTGGTCATGGTGTCGCGCTGACCGGGTTGGCGGGTCGTCTGGTTGCACAAGCGGTTGCGGGGCAGGCAGAGCGTTTCGATGTGTTCGCCGGGCTGCAGCACCATGCGTTTCCTGGCGGCCCGCTTTTGCGTATGCCCAGCCTGGTGCTTGGCACGCTGTACCACCGGCTGATGGACAAGTTCTGAAAGATGAAATCAGGTGACCAGACGCCTGATTTCTGCTGAGATGGCCTGCGCCAGAATCGGTCCGTAGCGCTGAATTTCGGTGAGCGGCGCGTAGCCATAACCAATGACCAAGCCCTTGGCGTCGGTGCGTTCGAGGCAGTAGGCAGAGAGGGCGCGCACGGTGAGGCCCATGTCTGCCATCCGCTGCGCCAGCGCTTTGTCGTCCACTGCATGGGGCAAGCGCACACACAGGTGCAGGCCCTGCTCAGCCCCCGTGATTTGTGCGTGCTCCCCCAGGCAGGGTTGCAGCGCCTCCAGCAGGCATTGCCTGCGCTGCGCGTAACTGGTGCGCGCGCGGCGTAGCGCACTGGCGAAGTGCCCCAGCTCAATGAACTCCGCCAGGGCAGCCTGCAGGGGCATCTGGCCCGGGCGGTTGAGGTCATAGTGGGCTTGCTTGAAAGCCGCTACCAGGCGCTTGGGGACCACCAGGTAGCCCAGCTTCAGGCCAGGGTAAAGCACCTTGGAGAAGGAGCCCAGGTACAGGACGCGCTCATCCTTGTCCAGTCCAGCCAGGGAGGAGAGCGGCGGTCCGCTGAACCGGAATTCACTGTCGTAGTCATCCTCCAGAATCCAGGCGTTGTGCGTGCGCGCGATCGACAGAATTTGTTGTCGGCGGGCGAGGGACATGACTGCCCCCGTGGGGTACTGGTGCGACGGCGTGGTGTAGATCAGGCGTGGCGGCTTCTTTTCATCGGCCGGACCTGGCGCAATGCCGTGCTGGTCCACTTTGACCGGGTGGGCCTGCAGGCCTGTTGCCATAAAAGCCTTGACGGCGCCCCAATAGGCGGGGTCTTCCAGCCAGACGGTATCGCCATGGTCGGCCAGCATGTGCGCGCACAGCTCCAGTGATTGCTGCGTGCCGCTGGTGATGATGACCTGGTCCACATCAAGGGGTACGCTGCGGAACACGCGCAGGTAGTCCGCCACGGCACGGCGCAAAGGTGCGTAGCCACCGGAGTAGCTGTAGTCCAGCATCTCGGGATACGTCATGCGCCAGTGCTTGTTCTGCAGACGCTGCCACAGGGCAACAGGGAAAGCGCTGAAATCTGCGATGCCGGGGGTGAAAGGCTGGATCTCCAGTTGTGTGGCACAGAAAGTGGCAGACAGTGCAGTGCCACGTCGCGACAGATCGGCAACGTGGTGGGGTGCGCTGGAGGGTCGTGTTCTGGGCTGGGCTTTGGGAATGTTGTCGTTGACGAACGTGCCACTGCCCACACGGCTTACCAGATACCCTTCGACACTGAGCTGGTTCAGTGCAGCAACCACGGTGTTCCGGGACAACTTCAGGTCATCGGTGAGCTCGCGGCTGGACGGCAGCCGATCCCCGGCGCCGAGTTTTCCGTCCATCATGGCGCGGCGCAGGGCCTCGTACAGCTGGCGGTGCAAAGGCATGTTGTCCTTTTGACTGAGTCGGGCCATTTCTATGAGCAATAGTTCAGACAACATGAGGAGTTTTTCAAGAAACGAGAGTGGTCGGACAGAGTGTGGCGTTGTCAGAAGTGGCACCTTGCGGTTGCCGCAACTGGCTCCCATCAAAATCCAATTCTGCCTGACAATGATGCAAAGAATAGGGAGACATCCATGAAAAAACCGCCATGTTTGGTGTGGTTGCCTGCGGATCATCGCCTTCTGGGTAACGGAGATCGCACGATGCCTTTTTTCGTCCTAGGCGACAAATATGCTCGTGCCGTCAAGGAAAACGCCTTGGCGGAACCCGTCGTATTTCCGATGGCAGATGCAGGGCAGATTCCGGCACTCCTGGATCTGGTGGATGGGGTCATGTTGACCGGATCTCCCTCCAATGTTCACCCGTCCCATTTTGGTGAATCCGTAGCCAATCCAGTCTTGCCGCTGGATGAGCGTCGCGATGCGCTGACCCTTTCCCTTGTCAAGGCCTGTATTGCGAAGGCGGTGCCTTTGCTCGGCATTTGCCGTGGGTTCCAGGAAATCAATGTGGCTCTGGGCGGGACATTGCACCAGCAAGTTCAGACGGTATCTGAAATGATGGATCACCGCGAGCCCGCTGGCGAACCTTACGCCTTGCAATATGCACCTAGCCACGAAGTGCGTCTGGTGGCTGGCTCGTCCATCGCGCAGTGGGCCGGCGGCGATGTTGCGCAAGTGAATTCATTGCATGGTCAGGGTATCGGTCGTCTGGCACAAGGCTTGCGTGCTTTAGCGCATGCACCCGATGGCCTGGTGGAAGCCTTTGAAGTCCGGGACGCGAAAGCCTTCGCATATGCAGTGCAATGGCACCCCGAATGGCGCACCGCTGAGAACCCTTTCTACGCAGCTATTTTCAAGGCATTCGGTGCGGCTTGTCGCGAACGACAAGCCGCCAGACTTTCGCAACCCGTTTGACACGTGCTGCTTAACGCAGCGAGGAATGAAGTATGAATGACAAGAAAACAATGACCTTCAATGATTTGGAGCAATGGCTCAACGAGCGACGGGTAACCGAAGTCGAATGCCTGGTGCCTGACTTGACCGGTGTGGCGCGCGGAAAAATTTTGCCCCGGGCCAAGTTCACCGAAGACCGGGGCATGCGCTTGCCACAGGCCATCGTCGCCATGGGTGTGACGGGAGAGTTTCCCGAGAGCGGTCCCTACTACGATGTGATTGACCCTATTGACCGGGACATGCAACTGCGGCCTGACCCCTCGTCGGTGCGCATCGTGCCATGGGCTACCGACCCCACCGCGCAAGTGGTGCACGATTGCTTTAACCATGAAGGTGTGCTGGTGCCTTTTGCACCCCGCAGCGTGCTGCGCCGGGTGTGTGATTTGTTTGCCGCCGAGGGGTTGCAGCCTATTGTTGCCCCTGAACTTGAGTTCTATCTGACGGCACGCAATACCGATCCGGACATTCCACTGAAAGCCCCCATTGGTCGCAGCGGTCGTGCGGAAACCTCGCGTCAGGCTTACAGCATTGATGCGGTGAATGAATTTGATCCCTTGTTTGAAGAAATATACGACTACGCCGACAAGATGGAGCTGAATGTGGACACCCTCATTCACGAGGTAGGTGCTGGGCAGATGGAAATCAACTTCTTCCACAACCAACCGCTTGGGCTGGCCGATGAAGTGTTCTTTTTCAAGCGCACAGTGCGCGAAGCAGCGTTGCGGCACGACATGTATGCCACCTTTATGGCAAAACCGATCGCCGGTGAACCGGGTAGTGCCATGCATGTGCACCAGAGCATTCTGGATGTGGTGACGGGTAAGAACATTTTTAGCAATCCGGATGGATCGGTGTCCGAGGCCTTTCTGCATTACATCGGTGGCTTGCAGCGCTACATTCCGGCCGCCATGGCTTTGGTGGCGCCCTACGTCAACAGCTACCGCCGCTTGTCCCGCAACATGGCAGCACCTATCAACATCGAGTGGGGTTACGACAACCGCACCTGTGGCATTCGCTCACCCATTTCATCGCCCGCAGCGAGGCGCGTTGAAAACCGGGTGATCGGAGCCGACGCGAATCCCTACATCGCAATGGCCATGACGCTGGCTTGCGGCTATCTGGGGTTGAAAAACAAGATCAAACCGAAGCCTGAAATGAAGGGGGATGCCTATCTGTCGCCTTACGCATTGCCACGCAGCTTGGGCGAGTCGCTGGACTGGCTACGCCGGGAGTCCGATCTGCACGAGGTACTGGGCAAGGAATTCATCACGGTGTATTCGGAAATCAAGGAACTGGAATCAGACGAGTTCATGAAAGTGATTTCCCCTTGGGAGCGTGAGCACCTGTTGCTTCATGTTTAAACCAAATCCATCAATCTGAACGGGAATATTTGTATGAGTACAGCAGTCGATACCGCACACATTCAGTCTTTGGACAGCGCCCATTTTTTGCATCCTTTTACTGACTTCAAAGATCTGAATACCCGCGGCGCCAGAGTCATCACCAAGGCCGAAGACATTTACGTTTGGGACTCCGAAGGGAAACGGTTGCTGGATGCCATGAGTGGTCTGTGGTGTGTCAACGTAGGCTATGGGCGCAAAGAGCTGGCGGATGCGGCGCAGAAGCAGATGATGGAGCTGCCTTACTACAACAGCTTCTTTCAAACCACTAACGTGCCTGCGGCCCGGTTGGCCGCCAAGCTCGCCTCCCTGGCGCCCGCCGTGGGTGACCGGACTTTTAAACATGTTTTCTATTCATCGAGTGGAAGCGAGAGCAATGACTCCAATGTCCGGATGGTGCGCCGGTATTGGGACCTGTTGGGGCAACCCCAACGCAAAGTGATCATTGGTCGGTTGAACGGTTATCACGGAAGCACCATGGCGGGTGCATCGCTGGGCGGCATGAGCGGCATGCACGCGCAGGGAGATTTGCCGCTGCCCAACATCACCCATATTGACCAGCCGTATTTCTTTGAAAATGGCTTGCCAGGTGAAACCGTCGAGGCCTTTGGCGTACGTGCCGCAGGCTGGCTGGAAGCCAAAATTCTGGAGCTTGGCGCAGACAAAGTAGCGGCCTTTATTGCTGAGCCGGTGCAAGGCGCGGGTGGCGTGATTATTCCGCCCGCAACCTACTGGCCCGAAATCCAGCGCATTGTGGACAAGTACGGCATCCTGTTGATCAGCGATGAGGTTATTTGTGCATTTGGACGATTGGGGCACTGGTTTGGGTACGAGAAATTTGGCTACAAGCCCGACTTGGTGACTTTTGCCAAGGCGGTTACCAGTGGCTACATACCGCTGGGTGGCGTGATGGTCGGAAATCGGGTTGCCGATGTGCTGATCGAGAAGGGGGGGGAGTTCAACCACGGCTATACCTACAGCGGACATCCTGTGGCATGTGCAGTTGCTTTGGCGAATATTGCAATCATGGAGCGTGAAAAGTTACCTCAGCGCGTTCATGACGATGTCGGGCCCTACCTGGCCAAGCGTTTTGCCGAGTTGAAGGCACACCCGTTGGTGGGTGATGCTGAAACCTGTGGCTTCGTCGGTGGTTTGGTCCTGGTCAAAAACAAGCAGACCGGTGAATGTTTCAATGGTGATTTGGGCGTTGGCATGGTGTGCCGCGGACACTGTTTTGGGAACGGCTTAGTAATGCGGGCGGTGAGCGATCGGATGATCATTGCACCGCCCCTGACCATGACCCATGCGCAAATTGACGAAATGATGGCGTTGATCGTGAAATGTCTCGATTTAACGTATGCCGATGCCCTGAAGAGCGGATGGTTGGCATAGGGATTGCATGTATGGAAGCCTGCGTCTTGCGGGAATAGGATCTCAATCGGGTGCATTGCGCCAATGAAGACGGCACATATTTTTCGTTTGTAGCGTTTGTTTAAATACCAGGAGATTAAATTGATCAAATCATTTGGGGGAAATTGGGTCAGCAAGCTTTTTGGCGGGTTTGCCGTTGCCAGTCTGGTGACACTGGCAGCTTCGTCTGCGCAGGCGCAGGAGGAGAAGGTTCTCAATATTTACAACTGGTCTGACTACATAGCGGTCGACACGATTCAGAATTTTGAAAAGGAAACCGGAATCAAGGTTCGCTACGATACCTATGACAACAATGAGATCCTGCACGCCAAGTTGGTGGCGGGTAAGACGGGTTACGACATCGTGGTGCCCTCGTCAACATTTGCGCGGTTGCAGATTGATGGTGGTTTGCTCACCAAGCTTGACAAGGCGCAGCTACCCAATCTGAAGAATCTGGACCCGGACATTCAGGCGCAGATTGCCAACATTGATCCCGGCAATGAGCACCTGGTGAACTGGCTCTGGGGTTACACCACCATCGGCATCAACACTGCGAAAGTGAAAGCTGCGTTGGGCAGTGAACCAATGCCTGACAACGTGTGGGAATTATTCTTTAACCCCAAATACATCAGCAAGCTCAAAACATGTGGCGTGTCAGTGCTGGACAGCGCAACTGAAGTGTTGCCGGCAGCTTTGCACTACCTTGGAAAAAACCCCTTCAGCAAGAGCGCAGCGGATTACCAGGCGGCGGCGGCTCTGCTGAAATCCGTGCGCCCCTACGTGACCTTGTTTAGTTCGTCCGGCTACATCAACGACATGGCTGGAGGATCCATCTGTATGGCCTTGGGCTGGAACGGTGATATCAACATTGCACGCAAACGTGCAATTGAGGGCAAGACCGGTCAGGATATTGTTGCATTGGTTCCCAAGAACGGCGGCATCCTGTTTTTTGACATGATGGCGATTCCGGTCGACGCGCCACATCCTAAAAATGCACATGCGTTCATCAACTACATCATGCGACCAGAGGTGCACGCATCCCTGACTAACAAGGTGTTCTACGCCAATCCGAACAAAGAATCACGGAAGTTCATCGTTGCTGATGTTGCCAACAATCCTTCCGTCTTTCCTACCAGCACTGAAATGGCGAAGATGGTCGCGCCCCAGGCGCTGAGCAATGACGTGCGTCGTCTTGCTACGCGCACCTACACCGGCTTCAAGACCGGCCTTTAAGTGAACGGCTGTCAGTAATTCTGCATAAGGGTATTTCGGTGGCAACTAACTCAAACTCAAACCCAGCGGTCGCTGCAACAGGAGACGCTCCGTTTCTTCAAATTAAGCGCATCGTTAAAAAATTTGATGATGTCTTTGCAGTAGATGAGGTGTCTCTTGACATCCAGCAGGGCGAGATTTTCGCCTTATTGGGTTCATCCGGCTGCGGAAAATCCACTTTGCTGCGCATGCTGGCGGGGTTCGAGACACCGACTTCGGGGCAAATATTGCTGGCGGGACAGGACATTGTTGGACTCGCTCCCCACGAGCGGCCCATCAACATGATGTTTCAGAGTTACGCATTGTTTCCTCACCTCACGGTTTGGGACAACATTGCATTTGGTTTGCGTAGGGACGGCATGCCCAAGGATGAGCTCGAAGCGCGGGTCACTCAAATGCTGGATTTGGTCCAGCTCAAGGCCTATTCCAAGCGCAAACCACATCAGTTGTCTGGAGGGCAACAGCAGCGGGTTGCGTTGGCACGCAGTTTGGCCAAACGTCCCAAGTTGCTGTTGCTGGATGAACCCCTGGGCGCTCTGGACGCCAAGCTTCGGGAGCGAACCCAGCTGGAGTTGGTCGGAATTATCGAGCAGGTGGGCGTAACCTGCGTGATGGTGACCCATGACCAGGAAGAGGCCATGACCATGGCAACACGCATCGGGGTCATGAGTGAGGGGAAAATTCTGCAGGTCGGAAAACCTGCAGAAATTTACGAAACGCCCAATTGCCGGTTCGTGGCGGACTTCATTGGTAGTGTGAATTTGTTCAAGGGCTCTGTCGAAGTAGATGAGCCGGACCACGTCATCATCACCACGCCCGAGTGCAAACATTATGTAAGCCATGGAATCACCGGGACTGCTGGCATGGCGGTTCACGTGGGTATTCGTCCTGAAAAAATGACCATTCAGCAGACGCTACCAAGGGACGATGAGCGTGAGTCACTCGCTGAAGTGGGATTTAACATCGCCACTGGTGTGATCGAGGATCTCGCGTACCTCGGCAGTCTGACGACGTACCATGTCAAACTGGAAACGGGTGTCATCGTCAAGGTGACCCATACCAATGATGCGCGCCACAACGCCACCCAGCTGACGTGGGGCGACAAGGTGGTGGTGTGGTGGTGCGGTAGCGATGTTGTTGTTCTGACCAGGTGAACGAACATGATGTCCATCGCAATTAAAAAATGGTCGTTTTACGACAGGATTACGGGTCCATGGGGACGATCCGCTGTCATAGGCGTGCCTATGGTCTTTCTGTTGCTGGTATTCCTGTTTCCGTTTCTGGTGGTGTTCAAGATCAGTCTCTCCGAAATGGACACGGTGTTCTTCAAGGATATTTTGACGTGGGCCGACGGCGTAGTTGACCTCAAGCTGAAGGTTGGCAACTACCTGAGTTTGGCAGAGGACTCGCTGTACATCCAGACCTACTTGAGTTCCGTGAAGTTTGCGGCAATCACGACAGCGATTTGTTTGGTGATTGCTTATCCGTTTGCCTATTTCATGGCGCGGAGCCCGGCTGATAAACGCCCAGCATTGCTCATGCTGGTCATGTTGCCATTTTGGACCTCTTTTCTGCTGCGCGTTTATGCGTGGAAGATGTTGTTGGCTGACAGCGGAGTTTTCAACAACCTCGCGCTGGCAATGGGGTTGATCTCTGAGCCGGTGAAGATGATGAATACCCCGTTTTCACTGGTCTTGGGCATGGTTTACACCTATGTGCCTTTCATGATTCTTCCGCTGTATGCCAATTTGGCAAAGATGGACTTGCGCCTGCTCGAGGCTGCATTGGATTTGGGTGCCACTCCCTGGCAGGCGTTCTGGCGTATTACCGTTCCGTTGTCCAAGAGCGGGATCATTGCGGGCTCCATGCTGGTGTTCATCCCCTGCGTCGGCGAGTTCGTCATTCCCGAGTTGTTGGGTGGGCCGCAAACCCTGATGATCGGACGTGTCCTCTGGGATGAGTTTTTTAGTAACAACGACTGGCCCATGGCCGCCACTGTGGCCGTAGTCATGGTGCTGCTGATCATCGTGCCACTGGCCCTCTTCAACAAATACCAGGCCGAAAGCAACTCAGGGGGTCGCGCATGAAGATCAATGCAGGACGTGTCACATCCCGGGTCTGGATGGGAGCAGTTTTTCTGTTCTTGTACCTGCCGATCTTTACTTTGGTGGTGCTCAGCTTCAACGGAAGCCCCATGGTTACCAGTTGGGGCGGGTGGTCCCTGCGCTGGTATCAGGAGCTGTCCCGTGACACCGAAATCATCAATGGGTTTTCCTTGTCGTTGGAAATTGCATTTCTCACGGCCTGCTCTTCGGTAATTCTGGGGACATTGGCAGCCCTGGCGTTACATCGGTTCAAACGTTTCCCTGGCCGCACCTTGTTTGCGGGCATGGTGAATTCACCGTTGGTCATGCCTGAGGTGATCATTGGTTTGTCATTGCTATTGATGCTGGTGTCGGTCCAGCGGATGTTTGGATTTCCTGAGCGTGGGTTGGGGACTATCTGGCTTGGCCATACCCTGCTGGGAATGGCCTATGCCACGGTGGTAGTGCAGTCTCGTTTGCAGGAATTAAGTCCGCAGATGGAGGAGGCCGCGCAAGATTTGGGGTGTAGACCCCTGCAGGTTTTCTTTTTGGTAACTCTGCCGCTGATTTCTCAGGCTATTGGCTCTGCCTGGCTGCTGACGTTCACCTTGTCTCTTGATGATGTGGTGTTGTCCGCTTTCCTGTCTGGTCCGGGATCCACCACCATGCCCATCACCATTTTCAGCCGTGCTCGCTTGGGATTGAGTCCCAGTGTGAATACGGTCGCGACCCTGACCGTGGCGGTTGTCAGTATGGGTGTGTTGGCGGCCAGCATCCTTATTTCGCGTGCCGAACGTCGTCGTGCGGCTGAGATGGCCGCAGCGTATCGCGCCAGCTAGTTTGTGTCCAGTTGCTTTTATTTTGATTTCAAACAGGAGAATGTAATGCGCCTTCAAAGAAAACTAATCATCGTCGCACTCGCCAGCGCAATGCCTTGGCTCAGCGCGCAGGCTCAGTCAGCTGCCGACTTGCAAAAGGAAATTGCGGTGCTTAAGGCGCAATTGCAGTCCCTCCAGCAGAAGGTGGAGGCCATCAGCGCGAAATCGGAGGCCGCGGTCTCAACGCAGCAGGTGAGTCGCATTGAATTGAAACAGGATCAGGCTTCCGACGACATGGAGAAGTCTGGCTTCAAGGGCGTTAAGGTCAGCGGAACGATTGAAGCGGCGTTCAAGTCCGATGACATGAAGAAGGAAAACTCCTTCAATTCATCGGCTGGCTATGCAGATGAATTTGCCATGGTACAGATCACCAAGGAAAGCCAGGATGGCGAGGGTGTGGATTGGACACTGCGTCTCCTGCCAGGCTCGACAACCTACAACCATGTGCATGAAGCATCGATTTCGGTGCCACTGGACAAGGAAAACCGCATCATCGGTGGATTGATTCCTGACTTTCAGGGCTACGAGTTCCCGTTTGCCAATGCCAACCCAACCCTTGGCAGTCAGCTGCTGACGCACAATGCTTTGTTTGACTTGGCTGGCGCTACGACATACGCTGGCTTGGGTATGGCGCATAACTTTGGTGGCTCTACCTATGCCTTCAAGTGGTTGGTGGGTAACATTGATGCGGCAGCCAATGACACCACGCCGACACTTACCACCGCTACGACCAGCAGCGCCAACAATTCCAACACCCGTTCCGTGGGCCTAGCCTACCGCGGTGACTGGTTCATTAATGAGTATTCGTACATCGGCCTGTCAGGTCTGCATGGCTCGGTCAACCGCAACTTCAGCATCATGGCCGTCGACGGCGGCTACACCCGTGGTGATTGGGCCTTCAATGGCCAGTTGACTGTCGGTTCGCAACGCAATGCCGCTTCCAATGGGGATGACGCCGCCTGGACCGGCGTGTCGGCTTTGGTGGGTTACAAGATTGTGCCGCGCCTGCAGTTGCTGGCTCGAGCGGACTACATCGAGAACCGCAAGAACGGCGGCGGTACCTATGCATACAACGGGACTAGCAGCAGCCTTACGGATGTGGGCCTGGGTGCCGAGAAAGATGAGAGCGGTATCGCAAATGACGCCAATGTAGGTGCCAATCTAACCCGCCTGACGCTGGGTACCAACTACCAGATCAATGCCAATACGCAGTGGAAGGTGGAGTACCGTCTGGATCAGTCTTCAGGATACAACTTTACCGATGCCGACGGCATTGTGTCGCGCAATCGTCGGGCCATCGGGACTTCTGTCGTTCTGTCGTTCTGATCCAAGTCAGCGATAGCGCTTCAATGGAGCGGGGTGGCAGTGATGCCACCCCGTTTCTGCTTGGCGGACCAAGTGGGGCCAATTGTCGACAGGTCGATGCGTCCAGTTGACGGTATTTAAAGCTAACAGGAGAGTATTTCAATGAGCGCCTTTGTATCTTCCACACCTATAAAGTTTGATGGCCGCGCAGTGATCGATGGCAAACGGGTTTCAGCCAAAGACGGCAAGGAGTTCGATTGCGTATCACCCGTGGATGGCCGCGTTCTTACGCAGGTTGCGCGTTGCGGAGAAGCCGACATCGATGCAGCGGTTTCGGTGGCTCGCGCCGCGTTCGAAGACCGGCGCTGGCGTGGCATGGCCCCCGCGCAACGCAAGCGCATCATGATCCGCTTCGCTGATTTGCTGCTGCAACATGGTGACGAGCTGGCATTAACTGAAACGCTCGACATGGGTAAGCCAGTGAAGTATGCACGCGCTGTGGATGTCAACAGTGCTTCCAATTGCATTCGCTGGTACGGTGAAGCCGTCGACAAAGTTTATGACGAAATTGCGCCAACCGCAGACACCGCGCTGGCTTTGATCACGCGCGAGCCGGTTGGTGTGGTCGGGGTTATCGTGCCCTGGAATTACCCCATGATCATGGCTTCATGGAAGATTGCCCCGGCACTGGCTGCTGGGAATTCAGTCGTTCTCAAGCCAAGTGAAAAATCACCTTTGACTGCCCTGCGGATGGCGGATCTGGCTTTGGAGGCAGGCATTCCCGCTGGGGTGTTCAATGTAGTCACAGGCTACGGCCCTGAAGCGGGTTCCCCGCTGGCTTTGCATATGGATGTGGATTGCATTGCCTTTACCGGGTCAACCCGCGTGGGCAAGCAAATTCATGTGATGGCGGGACAAAGTAATTTGAAGCGTGCTTGGACCGAACTGGGTGGTAAGTCGCCCAATATCGTGTTTGCGGATTGCCCTAATCTGGACAAAGCAGTGGAAGCTGCAGTTGGCAGCATTTTCTTCAATCAGGGAGAAAGCTGCAACGCGCCCTCGCGACTATTTGTCGAAGCGAGCATCAAAGAACGATTTCTTGAAAAGGCGCTGAAGCTGATGCCCGCCTATGCGCCAGCCAACCCATTAAATCCCGATACGCTCATGGGAGCACTGGTCGACCAGATTCAGATGAACACGGTCCTCCGCTACATTGAAAGCGGCAAGGCGGAAGGGGCCAGATTGATTGCCGGTGGGGAGCAAGCCTTGCGTGAAACAGGCGGCTGTTATGTGCAGCCCACCATTTTTGATGGTGTCAGCAACGATATGACCATTGCCCGCGAAGAAATTTTTGGCCCGGTACTGTCCGTGTTGTCGTTCACCGATACCGCGGAGGTCGTGCGCCAGGCCAATGCCAGCGTATATGGTCTGCAGGCGGGCGTGTGGACCAGTGACCTGAACAAGGCGCATGGTGTAGCGCGTGCGCTTCGCGCCGGTACGGTGCATGTCAATCAGTATGACGAAGACGATATTACCGTCCCTTTTGGTGGTTTCAAGCAAAGCGGAGTGGGGCGCGACAAGTCCCTGCACGCTTTCGATAAATACACCGAGACCAAAACAACCTGGATCCGGATCGATAGCCCGGTGTAACGCCGCCGCTCCATTGGCCGAATCCTGGAACTACTTCACGAGGAAATGAAAATGAACGCATCTATGAAGCCTTCTGCCACCCAGACCAATGCCGATTGGCACGCCCGCCGCTTGGCCGCAACACCGCGTGGCGTTGCCGTGATGGGTGATTTCTTTATTGACCACGCAAAGAATTCGGAGTTCTGGGATATCGAAGGCCGACGATTCATCGACTTTGCTGGTGGCATTGCCGTACTCAATACGGGCCATTGCCATCCGAAAATCCAGGCAGCCATTTCCGCGCAGTTGGCACGGTTTACCCATAGCTGCTACCAAGTGGTGCCTTACACCGAATATGTCCATCTTGCGGAGCGTATTCTGGAAATCAGTCCTATTGATGGACCCAAGAAAGTAGCATTCTTTTCCACCGGCGCTGAGGCCATTGAAAACGCGATCAAGATCGCGCGCTCTGCTACCGGTCGTGGGGGCGTCATCGCTTTTGGTGGGGCGTTTCACGGTCGCAGCCTGTTCGCCGTCTCGTTGACAGGAAAAGTGCAGCCCTATAAAGCTGGTTTTGGCCCATTCCCCCCCGAGATCTACCATCTGCCGTTTCCGTGCCACTGTGCGTCATTGGACGAGACCAAGCATGCAATGGAGCAGTTGTTTAAGTGCGATATCGAGCCGTCCAGGGTTGCAGCAATTGTTTTTGAGCCGGTGCAAGGTGAAGGTGGGTTTAACGTCATTCAGAAGGCCGCTGTGGAGTGGCTGCGCGCCTTGTGCAATCAGCATGGCATTGTGTTGATAGCTGATGAGGTGCAATCGGGCTTTGCGCGCACGGGCAAGATGTTCGCGATGGAGCATTTTGGTGTGTCCCCTGATTTGATAACCATGGCGAAAAGCATGGCTGGTGGTACTACTTTGTCTGCCGTAGTGGGTAAGACAGCCATCATGGATGCCCCAGCGCCCGGAGGTTTGGGGGGAACTTATGCGGGTAACCCACTGGCGGTTGCCGCGGCTCACGCGGTTCTCGACGTCATGGCGGATGAGCATCTTGTAGACCGCGCCAACGTGCTGGGTGCGCGGCTGGTCGAGCGTCTGAAAATACTTCAGCGCAGCGACAAAACGATTTCCGATGTGCGCGGGTTGGGGGCCATGATTGCCTGTGAATTCGTGCACCCCGAAACCGGTGCGCCCGATGCGGATCGCACCAAGCGGGTGCAACAGGCAGCACTCAAAAAGGGCTTATTGCTGTTGACATGTGGCGTTTACGGCAATGTGATCCGATTTCTTTTTCCCTTGACTATTCAGGATGCAGTCTTTGACGAAGCCATGGTGATACTGGATGAGGTGCTTGGTGCTTGAGGGAGAAACCATGACTATTGAGTCCACGATAGAAACGTTGGCGGCACAAGGCATTCACAGCGTACTGGCCCAGTTTTCCGACATTCATGGTGTCGCCAAGGGCAAACTCGTTCCGCTTGAAAATCTACGCGAATGGGTGGAGTCGGGTGCCGGTTTTGCCGGCCCCAGTATCTCGGGTACCGGCCTGGGACGTTTTGGACCCCGCAGTGAGTATTACGGCCGGGTGCAGCTGGAGTCGTTGCGCCCCCTGCCTTTTTTGCCGGGAGTGGCGCATGCGGTGTGTGACGGCTATGCCGGTGGTGAGCCACTGCAAACCTGTTCACGCCAATTATTGAAGTCTCAGTTGGAGCGGATGAAGGCGCGAGGCTGGACATTATGGGTCGGGATTGAACCCGAATTTTTCCTGCTTTGCAAGGACAGTTTGGGGCAATGGAAAGTGGCCGACGTCCAGGATCAACTCGATAAGCCTTCGTATGACCTTAAATCCATTGAACGGAACGCGGGTTTTCTGGAAGACATGCGCAGGACTTTGGTCGAACTGGGTTTTGACCTTCAGCAGATTGACCACGAAGATGCATGTGGTCAATACGAAATCAACTATCGGTTTGACGATGCGCTGGCATCGGCGGATCGCTACATGTTGTTCAAAATGACCGCTCACTCGGTTGCGCAAAAGCATGGCATGACGTTCAGTTGCATGCCTAAGCCACTGGCCAACGCGCCGGGAAGCGGTCTGCATTTCCACTTGAGTATCACGGATGCAGACGGGCAACCCATATTTTCCAATGCGGCAGATTCGCTCGGGCTAAGCCCCGCGGGATATGGTTTTGTCGCTGGCCTGCTGCACCATGCCGACGCACTCAGCGCCTTATGTGCGCCAACGGTGAATAGTTATAAACGGCTTGCATCCAGCGCCAGCGCTTCTGGAACGACCTGGTCACCAGTCTGGAAGAGTTTTGGCGATAACAACCGCACTTGCGTCGTTCGAACTGTGGCAGGGCGTATTGAATGGCGATTGCCGGACCCTTCGTGCAACGTCTATGCGGCAATTGCTGGCACGCTAGCTGCAGGCCTGAATGGAATTGATCAGGCAATGGTGCCACCTGCGCCCTGTAACGAAGATCTTTATCAGCGTTTGGCGAGTGGGCGAGAAATGCCTCCCCGATTGCCTTGCGACCTGCATGAGGCTTTGGTGGCGCTCGCCGAAGACGAATTGTTGTGGAATGCCGTCGGCACTGATTTTTGTCGTGAGTTCGTGAATCTCAAAACGGCTGAATGGGACGAATATAGCCAGCAGGTGAGTGCTTGGGAACTTCACCGTTATGCGGATGCCTTTTAGCGCGGCTCACGACGACCCTCACTTCCATTAAGTGGATGCGGTACGTCTCTGATTTTGGAGTACGCGAAGCGATTCCGGATTATGAAAACGAGCTCACCCAGGCGATGCGACTTTTTTTTGCATCGAACAATTCCTTATCACGATGTGGCATGAATGATGCAAGTACTTGATTTGCAAATGAAAATTTATGTCTTATATAAGACATAAGATTGAATTCAAGTCTTATATAAGACTAAAATACATTACCAGCCTGCGTCGATTTGACCGCTTAGGCCTTGTTTTCTTTAACTACGGAGTGAATCCATGACTACGCAAACCCGTGAACAGCAAATTGCCGCCCTGGAAAAAGATTGGGCAACCAACCCCCGCTGGAAAGGCATAAAACGTGGCTACACCGCCGCGGACGTGGTGCGCCTGCGTGGTTCTTTTCAGGTTGAGCACACTTTGGCCCAGCGTGGTGCCGACAAATTGTGGGACCTGGTTAACAACGAGCCCTACGTCAACTGCCTCGGCGCGTTGACGGGTGGTCAGGCCATGCAGCAAGTCAAAGCTGGCGTTAAAGCCATCTACCTGTCTGGCTGGCAAGTTGCCGCAGACAACAACGAATATTCCGCGATGTACCCCGATCAGTCCCTGTACCCAGTGGATTCGGTGCCAAAGGTCGTCGAGCGCATCAATAATTCCTTCACCCGCGCGGATGAAATCCAGTGGGCCAAGGGCGTTGGCCCAGGTGATGCTGGTTATATCGAATACCACGCGCCGATCGTTGCGGATGCAGAAGCCGGTTTCGGTGGCGTTTTGAATGCTTACGAGCTGATGAAGGCGATGATCCGGGCCGGTGCAGGTGGTGTTCACTTTGAAGACCAATTGGCATCCGTCAAGAAGTGCGGTCACATGGGTGGCAAAGTGCTGGTTCCTACGACAGAAGCTTGCCAAAAGCTGATTGCGGCCCGCATGGCGGCTGACGTGTATGGCGTATCCACCCTGGTGATTGCCCGCACCGATGCCGAAGCTGCTGATCTGTTGACCAGCGACTACGACGAGAACGATAAGCCTTTCTTGACCGGCGAGCGCACTGCTGAAGGCTTCTATAAAACCCGCAAGGGCATGGACCAAGCTATCTCGCGCGCTATTGCTTATGCGGACTACGCCGATCTGGTGTGGTGCGAAACAGGTACGCCTGATCTGGAGTTTGCCAAGAAGTTTGCTGATGCTGTGCATGCCAAGCACCCCGGCAAGATGCTGGCGTACAACTGCTCGCCATCATTCAACTGGAAGAAAAACCTGGACGATGCCACCATCGCCAAGTTCCAGAAAGAACTCGGCGCGATGGGTTACAAGTATCAGTTCATTACCCTGGCTGGCATCCACAACATGTGGTACCACATGTTTGACCTGGCACAAGACTACGTCAAGCGTGGCATGACTGCCTACGTCGAGAAGGTGCAAGAGCCTGAGTTTGCAGCGCGCGAGCGTGGCTACAGCTTCGTGTCGCATCAGCAAGAGGTGGGAACAGGTTACTTTGACGATGTGACGACCGTTATTCAGGGCGGCAAGTCCAGCGTGACTGCTTTGACCGGTTCTACCGAAGAAGAACAGTTCCACTGATCCGATTGGAAAGCCGGCACAGCGTAAAATCCCGCTGTCCCGGCTTACTTTTCTAGAGCGCGGCTAGTCCGCGCTTTTTTATTTTGATTTTGTAGAACATGATTCAAATTACGCTTCCTGACGGCTCGATACGCGAATACCCAGGCCCTGTGACGGTGGCTGAGGTTGCCGCGTCCATTGGCGCGGGTCTGGCCAAAGCGGCCCTGGCAGGCAAGGTTGACGGCAAGGTGGTCGATACCAGTTACACCATTGAGGGCAACAGTGCCTTGTCCATCGTGACGGCCAAAGACGCCGATGGCCTGGAAGTAATTCGCCACTCTACGGCCCACTTGCTTGCATATGCCGTCAAGGAACTGTTTCCCGACGCGCAGGTAACAATAGGTCCGGTGATCGAGCATGGTTTCTTTTATGACTTTTCATACAAGCGTCCGTTTACACCTGATGATCTGGTATTGATTGAGAAGAAAATGACGGCTCTGGCGGCCAAAGACGAGCCCATAACGCGTCGTGTTCTGCCACGCGATGAAGCAATTGCATATTTCAAGAGTCTCGGCGAGCATTACAAAGCCGAAATTATCGGAAGCATCCCGGCCGATCAGGACGTCTCCCTGTATCGGGAAGGCGTGTTTGAAGACCTTTGCCGTGGCCCGCACGTGCCAAGTACTGGTAAGTTAAAACACTTCAAGCTCATGAAGCTCGCCGGGGCCTACTGGCGTGGCGATCACAAGAATGAAATGCTTCAACGAATCTACGGTACCGCGTGGGCGACCAAAGACGATCTGCAGCAGCATCTGACCATGCTGGAAGAAGCTGAAAAGCGCGACCATCGCAAGCTGGGCCGAGAGCTGGACTTTTTCCATATCGACGATCATGCACCTGGGCTGGTTTTTTGGCATCCCAAGGGCTGGACCCTCTGGCAGGGCGTCGAGCAGTACATGCGCCAGGTTTATCGCGACAACGGCTATCAGGAAGTCAAGGGCCCACAGATCATTGACAAGGGTCTTTGGGAGAAGACAGGGCATTGGGACAAATACCGTGAAAACATGTTTGTCACGGAGTCCGAAAAACGCGAGTACGCGTTAAAGCCCATGAATTGTCCAGGGCACATTCTCATTTTCAAGCAGGGAATCAAGAGCTATCGCGATTTACCCCTGCGGTACGGCGAATTTGGGCAGTGTCATCGTAACGAGCCTTCCGGCGGCTTGCACGGGATCATGCGTGTGCGCGGTTTCACCCAAGACGACGGGCACATCTTTTGTACTGAAAATCAGATCCTGCAAGAGTGTGTCAATTACACAGCTTTGCTGCAAAAAGTTTATACAGACTTCGGCTTCAAGAACATCATCTACAAGATTGCCACTCGCCCAGAGCAGCGCATCGGCTCGGATGAAATATGGGACAAGGCTGAAGCCGCGCTAGTGGAGAGCTTGCGTGCATCGGGTTGTGAGTTCGAGATTTCTCCGGGAGAGGGCGCATTTTACGGCCCCAAGATCGAATACACGCTCAAGGATGCGATTGGACGCCACTGGCAATGCGGGACCATTCAGGTTGATTTTTCAATGCCCGAGCGTCTGGATGCTGAATATGTCGGTGAAGATGGTGCCCGGCACCGTCCCGTTATGTTGCACCGCGCAATCGTTGGCAGTCTCGAGCGCTTCATTGGTATTTTGATAGAAGAAAGCGCTGGTGCGCTGCCTGCATGGCTGGCTCCAGTTCAAGTTGTAGTGCTAAATATCACCGATGCGCAGGCGGAATATGCCCGTTCTGTGGCTAAAACTCTGCTAAATCAAGGGCTTAGGGTCGAGTTAGACCTGCGCAATGAGAAAATTACGTATAAAATACGGGAGCATTCAATGCAGAAGCTTCCATATCTGATTGTCGTAGGCGACAAAGAAATGGCAGCAGGTGCTGTTGCGGTGCGCGCTCGGGGTGGTCAAGACCTCGGTGCAATGTCACTTGATGCATTCGTGCAAAAAATTGCAGGTGACATTGCCAACAAGTCCGTTATCTAGAGTTTTCTCCAGAAATGTTGGTTTGTTCGGTGTGCCGTGCAGCTGTAGCTACTATCGATGTAGCAGATATTGTGAAGGATTGAGCCATCGCTACTGAATTTCGTGACCGTCGTCACCGCGAAGAACGCAAACATCGTCTCAACCGGGAAATCATGGCTCCGGAAGTACGCCTCTCGGGGCAGGAAAACGAGCCATTGGGTGTTGTCAGTATTTCAGAAGCGCTCCGCATGGCGGGCGAGCTGGACGTTGACTTGGTTGAAATTGCCGCTACGGCTGTGCCTCCGGTTTGCCGGTTGATGGACTACGGCAAGTTCAAATACCAGGAGCAAAAGAAGGCGGCTGAGGCGAAGGCCAAGCAGACGGTTATCGAAATCAAGGAAATAAAATTCCGTCCTGGTACTGATGACGGAGATTACAACATCAAGATGCGCAATATAAAGCGCTTCCTGGCCGATGGCGACAAGTGCAAGATCACTCTGCGTTTTCGGGGGCGTGAAATCACACACCAGGAAATCGGAATGGCGTTGTTGAATCGTATTCGTGCCGATTTGGTGGATTTGATTGTGGTGGAGCAGTTTCCTAAGCTAGAAGGGCGTCAGATGATCATGATGATTGCTCCAGGCAAGAAGAAGCCTGCGTCCAAGCCAGCAGTTGACGCGTCGAGTCCTTCAGCGTCTTGAGAGTATTGATGTTGGCCGTCATGATTGATGGCCAATAAGGGATTGGAGGGCGGGAGTCCTCTGAGTGAGTATGTGCCGAAAGGTGCTACTTGCAAGGCGATGGGCTAATCACCCATCGGACAAGTGGTTGCTTCACGGCGTCACTTAGAAGTGGCTCGGGGCCAACAAGGCTGCAAATAGTTTGCAGACGCCTCACGAGCACAATGAAGAAGGAGCATGAATATGCCCAAAATGAAGACCAAGAGCGCGGCGAAGAAACGCTTCCGCGTCCGTCCAGGTGGAACCGTTAAACGCGGCCAAGCCTTCAAACGTCACATTCTGACCAAGAAGACCACCAAAAATAAACGCCATTTGCGCGGCTCAACTGCAGTTCATGAGACCAATATGGGTCATATGGCGCAGATGTTGCCAGGCCGTGGTATTTAATTAACGACGAACAAGGAGTAATCACATGCCTCGCGTCAAACGTGGTGTAACGGCTCGCGCCCGCCACAAAAAAGTTCTAGCCCTTGCAAAAGGTTTTCGCGGTCGCCGCGGTAACGTCTTCCGGGTCGCCAAAGAAGCGGTCATGAAGGCAGGGCAATATGCCTACCGTGACCGTCGTACCAAAAAGCGTGTCTTCCGCCAGTTGTGGATTGCCCGTATCAATGCAGCGGCGCGTCAATGCGGCATGACCTACAGCCAGTTCGCCAATGGTCTTAAGAAAGCCAATATCGAGATCGACCGCAAGGTTTTGTCTGATATCGCCATTCACGACATGGCTGCTTTTGCAGGTATCGTGGAGCAAGTCAAGGCCAAGCTGGCTGCTTGATTTTCGCGCCGTGATGCTATCTATTTGATAGCTTTCAGTGCAAATAGAACAAGGGCTAGAGCTTGAAAAAGCGCTAGCCCTTTTTCATTGACGAGAAAATGTATGAACGAGTTGAATGCGATCGTTGACAACGCCAAAGCTGCCTTTTCCCAGGCCGCAACACCTGCCGATCTCGAGAACGCCAAAGCGTTGTTCTTGGGTAAGTCAGGTCGCATCACCGAATTGATGAAAGGCATGGCTGCCCTGACGGTGGAAGAGAAGAAATCCCGCGGTGCCGCTATAAATGTTGCAAAGCAGGCGATTGAATCGGCATTGACGGACCGTCGCCAGGCGCTGGCTGAAGCCGAATTGCAAATGCAGCTGCAGGCCGAGGCACTTGATGTGACATTGCCGGGTCGTCAACGAGGGCAGGGTGGTTTGCACCCGGTTTCACTCACGCTCGAACGCATTGAAGCCATCTTTGGATCCATGGGCTTTGAAGTGGCACAAGGACCCGAGATCGAAACTGACTGGTTTAACTTCACCGCGCTCAATACGCCGGAAGATCACCCTGCGCGTTCCATGCATGACACCTTCTATGTAGAGGGCGGATCACAGACGGCGCCCAATTTGCTGCGTACCCATACCAGTCCCATGCAAATTCGCTACGCGGTGCAGCATGTAAAAAAATACCGTGCTTCGTCAGGCGCAGACGATGCCGCATTGTTTGCGGGCGACATGCCCGAAATTCGCGTGATCGCCCCAGGTCGAACTTACCGTGTGGACAGTGATGCGACCCACTCACCCATGTTTCACCAATGTGAAGGACTTTGGGTTGGCGAGAATGTTAGCTTCAAAGACCTGAAGTTCGTTTTTACGGATTTTTGCCGCACCTTTTTTGAGAGCGATGATCTGGTTCTGCGATTCCGCCCCAGCTTCTTTCCGTTTACGGAGCCTAGCGCGGAAATCGATATTCAGTTTCAGAGCGGCCCATTGGCCGGACGCTGGCTCGAAGTGGCCGGTTCTGGCCAGGTGCACCCCAATGTGATCCGCAATATGGGCCTGGATCCGGAAAAGTACATCGGCTTTGCCTTTGGCATGGGCCCTGATCGCCTGACAATGCTGCACTACGGGGTAAACGACCTGCGCCTGTTCTTTGACGGTGATGTTCGCTTCCTGTCGCAATTCCAATAAAAATACCCAAGATTCATCATGCAATTTCCTGAATCCTGGTTGCGCACCTTTTGCAACCCACCGATTTCCACCGCGAAATTGGCTGAAACGCTCACCATGGCCGGCCTGGAGGTTGAAGAACTGAAGCCCGTGGCGCCACCATTCACCAAAATCGTTATTGGTGAAATCAAGGAAGCGGTACAGCACCCCAACGCTGATCGTTTGCGCGTTTGCAAGGTCGATGTAGGCCAAGCCGAGTTGCTGGACATTGTGTGCGGCGCGCCCAATGCCCGCGCGGGTATTCGAATTCCTTGCGCACTGGTAGGCGCAGAGTTGCCTCCAGGCGAAGATGGCAAGCCGTTCATCATCAAGGTTGGCAAGCTGCGCGGCGTCGAGAGTCAAGGCATGCTCTGCTCGGCCAAAGAGCTTCGGCTGGCGGATGACCACGGTGGTCTGCTTGAGCTCAGCGCCGACGCGCCTCTGGGTCAAGATATCCGCGACCACCTGAATCTGGACGACACTCTTTTCACCCTCAAACTCACTCCCAACCTGGCGCATTGCCTCAGTGTGTATGGGGTTGCGCGAGAGGTCTCAGCCCTTACGGGTGCGCCATTGCAGTCTCCAGCCTTCACGACCGTAGCGGTCACCAATAGCGACACACTTGCCGTCAAGGTTAGCGCGTCCGATTTGTGTGGTCGTTTTTCTGGCCGCGTGGTTCGCAATGTCAATACCAGGGCTGCAACTCCGCAGTGGATGGTGGACCGCCTGGCCCGCTGCGGCCAACGCAGTGTGACTGCCTTGGTTGATATCTCCAATTACGTTATGTTTGAGTTGGGTCGCCCGTCTCATATATTTGACCTCGACAAGATCGTCGGCGGGCTTGATGTGCGTTGGGGCCATGCAGGTGAGCAAATCAAGCTGCTCAACGGCAACACCGTCACTGTGGATGAAAAAGTCGGCGTGATCGCCGACGGCGCTCAGGTTGAATCGCTGGCTGGCATTATGGGCGGTGACGCAACCTCTGTATCAGACGACACGCAACACGTTTACGTCGAAGCAGCTTTTTGGTGGCCCAAGTCCATCGCTGGCCGATCGCGCCGTTTCAACTTTTCTACCGATGCAGGTCACCGGTTTGAGCGGGGTGTGGACCCGCTCCTGACAGTGGAGCACATTGAGCATATCTCGCGGCTCATTGTCGAGATTTGCGGAACAGCCGACACCAGTTGCGGTCCCATTGATGACCAGCAGCCCAACATGCCGGTGGCCGCGGCTGTCAGTTTGCGTGTAGCCCGTGCCAGCAAAGTCATTGGCATGGCGTTGAGCCAGGAGCAGTGTGTTGATGCGCTGGAACGCCTTGGCTTGGTCGTTGAACAAGCTGACGGATTACTCACCGTGGTGCCACCTTCCTATCGATTTGATCTGCAAATCGAAGAGGATCTGATTGAAGAAGTAGCCCGTATGGTGGGCTACAACAACCTGCCGCACACGCCTCCACTGGGGCCGATCACAGCAAAAATTCGGACGGAGGCCGAGCGTAGTTCGTTCGCCGTTCGTCGTTCTCTGGCGGCGTTAGGATATCAGGAGACCATCAATTTCAGCTTTGTCGAAGAAAGCTGGGAGCATGGTCTAGCGGGCAACCCCAGCCCCATCAAGCTGCTCAATCCCATTGCCAGCCAGATGAGCGTCATGCGCTCGTCGTTACTGGGCTCGCTGTTGCAGGTTCTCAAGTTCAATCAAGCCCGCAAGCAACACCGCGTGCGTGTTTTTGAGCTGGGCCGTGTTTTCCTGCGCGATGCGTCGGTTCACAACACTGATACCACGGTCGAAGGGTTTTACCAGCCCATGCGTATTGCCGGTCTTGCCAGTGGCGGTGCCGACGCGCTGCAGTGGGGGCGAAAAGAGCAGGGGGTAGATTTCTTTGACGTCAAGGGTGACGTGGAGGCGCTGCTCGCTCCCATGCAAGCCGAGTTTGCGCCTGGCAGCCATCCTGCCATGCATCCTGGGCGTTGCGCGCAGATCTTTTTGCACGGCAAGGCCGTTGGATTTGTTGGCGAGCTTCATCCCAAATGGCGCTCTACGTTTGATTTGGTTCAGGCTCCCGTTTTATTTGAGTTAGATCTCGACCCCGTTTTGCAAAGGGCAGTTCCTGTTTTCAAAGCAGTAGCCAAGTTCCAGCCGGTTCAGCGGGATATCGCGGTAATAGTGGCGGATCATGTCACACATGCAGTGCTTATGGCTGCAATCTGGGCTGCACCCACATCCGGTTTATTGCGGGACGCACAGCTGTTTGATGTCTATCGTCCGAAATTCACCAATGATGCTGTATCCACTGGCGGTGCCAGTGACCGCAGTCTGGCGGTTCGGCTGACTCTTAACGGAGAGGTAGCTACTCTGACCGAGGAACAAATCGAATCCGTTGTAAAGGCGGTTGTGGACCATCTTGCTGCGTCATTGGATGCGCGTCAGCGCGTCTGACGAGATTGATCTATAAAAAAGAGAATCGAGGACCCATGGATTTTTCTGTTGAAAGTCTGGAAACCCCGGCACTGACCAAAGCGCAGTTGGCTGATTTGCTATTCGAGCAGATTGGCCTGAACAAGCGCGAGTCCAAAGACATGATTGACGCCTTCTTCGATCTTATTGCGGTGAGCCTCGTCGATGGAACAGATGTGAAGATTTCGGGTTTTGGTAATTTTCAGATTCGCACCAAGGCGCCGCGGCCGGGGCGCAACCCTCGAACGGGTGAGTCCATTCCAATCCAGGCGCGGCGGGTGGTCACGTTTCACGCAAGTCACAAGCTTAAAGAGCAAATTCAGGACGAAACCTGAGAGCTGACCGCTGTTCATGTAGCAGCGGTCAGCTTTTCAAAGGAAGTTTTGCAATCAGCCTTTGCATGAATGAGAAAGTTAGAGTAACCTCTACGCTTTGCCTTGTACAGCCTTGATTTCAATGGAGAAAACGCTCCCCCCCATACCTGCTAAACGCTACTTCACCATTGGCGAGGTCGGCGACTTGTGTGGCGTCAAACCCCACGTGCTACGGTATTGGGAGCAGGAGTTCACGCAACTGCGCCCGATGAAGCGGCGAGGTAACAGGCGCTATTACCAGCATCACGAAGTGTTGATGATTCGGCGCATTCGGGATTTGCTTTACGACCAAGGTTTCACGATAAGCGGCGCCCGCAACAAGATGCAGGAACTGTTGCAAAGCGAGCGTGAGAAAAAACGCAATGGTGAAGTTATGCTGGATGGTGTCGAAGTACTCGAAGTTGATGACATCGATATGGATGATTTTGAAGACAGTCAATCTTTTGACACCCCGGAAGCCGTTTCCGCCCAACTCGTGCAACTCAGACGTGAATTGTTCGAGATCCGCGACCTGCTGATTACCGGGAACTGATTGGGCATCCCATAGTCGAGGTATAATTGAAGGCTAGATCGGTGTGTGGCGCAGCCTGGTAGCGCACTTGCATGGGGTGCAAGGGGTCGAAGGTTCGAATCCTTTCACACCGACCATATGAATCAAGGACTTAGAGTAGAAATGCTCTAAGTCCTTTCTTCTTTCTAGCTTCATTTTGTCAAATTGCCCCCACTGCGGCGAATGCTGGCACTTCGACGCATCAATTGCCCCCACCGGATCACCGTCCAAGTCCAACAAACCCAAATATATCAGCGGTCACGCTGGTTTACAGGCCGGAATGGCCTGCGGCCCCCGTATTCATTGCGCAAGAAGCTACGTTTTTAATAGCAAAACAATTCGCTAACCCAAGCAGCGCCAGCGGCGCGCTGACTGAGGTGGCCCGCGGGCGGGCGGGGCACACACCACGTGACTGCCCGCAGGCCACTAACCGACAGCGCAGCGCGCAGCGCCTGACGAATGCCCAGGTGCAGGCACACTACAAGGGCGCGCTGACGGCTGTGCGGCCGCCTCCAGCGCAAGCCAGCACCACGCGCGCTACGGCGGTAAACGCAATGCTGCCAATCACCCGCCATGCCGGGTCAGAGCCTTGGCCGCCTTTGGACAGGTGGGTGATGCCCAGCAGAGCCGCGTTAATGTTGGTCGCCAAGTCCACCAGCGGTTGCAGGCCTCGGCGCACCGCGGTGTTTTTATGGATGTCGCCGGATACCGCCGTGGATAGCGGGTCAATGATGATCAGGCTGACGCTGCCGACCTGCTCAATCGCCTCCTGCAACGTGCGGGTGTCGGTGTAGTCGTCCTCGCCGCTCCACACCAGCACGTTGCCCGCTGCGCAGCGCGTGCCATCGGGCCTGCGCCCGCCCAGCGCCACCGTGGCGGCCATAGCCATAGCACGGGCTCAGGCGTCAGGTCAGCGCCGCAAGTCAGCACAACCGGCTCCTGGGCAATGATTCAGCATCAAATTGGCCGCTGGACCCCGTAGAACGTGCGCAAGTAGCTACTGAATTGATAGCGACTGGACGCCCTGCATCGTCGTCCAGAGCAGATGCAATGCGGTCATAGTCCTGCTGTTTGGTGCTTTTCATGGGAATGCCTCCACGAGTCGGTTGATGCGATTCGCCGCCACCATCAGCGCCACGCCATTGGCCACTGTGGTTGTCAAGTTTTTTCGGACAATATCAACTTCAAGTCCAAAGCATCCATTTGGCTTTCAAGGCTTCATCAATGCGGCTCCGCTTGTTTTGTTGTAAGGTTCAGCTGCGCTCGCCCGACTGCTCAGGAGCTGGGCTTTGAGGCGATTGAAGGAACCCAAGTTGCATAACGACGATAGCAAGAAAACTCCAGCTCCCACCATGGCTGTGCCCAGCGGTCGCGGCTCCCGGCTAGTAAGGTTGGGATGGATGGCCACAGGCATTGCCGGAGGCATGTTCGCCGAGGGCGCCCGCCAGATTGCCAAGGGCAACCGCCCGAAAGTGAGTGATCTTCTGCTAACTCCCGCCAATGCTCGCCGAGTTGCAGATCAGTTAGTCAAACTGCGCGGCGCCGCCATGAAAGTGGGGCAATTGGTGTCCATGGAATCGGGCGATCTGTTGCCGCCAGCGCTGGCTGATATTTTGGCGCGCCTGCGCTCGGATGCACGGGCCATGCCCAAATCACAAGTGGTTGACATGTTGGAGGCCAATTGGGGCAAGGGCTGGGAAAAGCAGTTCAAGCACTTCTCATTCACCCCTTTGGCTGCAGCATCCATTGGGCAGGTCCATCGTGCGCAGACGCTGGACGGGCGTGACTTGGCTATCAAGATCCAATACCCTGGTGTGCGTGAAAGCATCAACAGTGATGTGGACAATGTGGCGGGCTTGCTGCGTATGTCTGCCCTGCTACCCAAGGAAATGAACATCAAGCCCCTGTTGAGAGATGCCAAGCGCCAACTGCATGAAGAGGCCGATTACGTCCGGGAGGGCAACTACCTGCATCGCTATGGTGAACTGCTGGCTGATTCACCGCAGTACCTGCTACCCAGAATGCATGCTGATCTGACAACTGACAGCGTCCTTGCCATGGACTATGTCAGTGGTGTGCCAATTGAAGCACTGGTGACTTCTTCGCAAATAGAGCGCGATCGCGTGATGGCGCTACTTTTTTCGCTTCTGATACGGGAAGTTTTTGAATTCCGGTTGGTTCAGACAGATCCCAACTTTGCCAATTATCAGTATGACATCGAGTCCAAGCGGCTCATCCTTCTCGACTTCGGAGCTACAAGGCCGTACAAAGCGACGATGGCCCGCGACTATCGGCGTCTTATAAAGGGTGCAATGGATGGCGACCGTATATTGATGGGTGAGGCGTGCCTGGCTATCGGTTACTTTGATGCCACGACCCAGGAGAAACACAAGAATGCTGTGCTGGACATCGGCGAACAAGCGTTGGAGCCTTTTTGCGCAAAGGACGGCTATGACTTTGGTGCATCGGACCTACCTGAGCGCATCCGGGCTACCGGTATCGCCTTGGGTCTGGACAAGGAATTCTGGCAACTACCCCCCTCTGATGCCATGTTGCTTCACCGCAAGTTCGGTGGTCTCTATTTGCTGGCAATCCGGCTCAAGGCTCGCGTGAACATTTATGCGCTGACGACTGCCGCCTTGACACCCCCCAAACGTCGTCCATAAAGATTGACCTGTCATGCGTGCTTCAGCTGTTAATCCAGTGGTAGCCCCCGTCGATGTTGCGCGGGCAGCTCCTATTTCTATAGCGACTTGAGTCGCTCCAATGCGGCATAAAGCGTGGCGTCCTGCTTGGCAAAACAAAAGCGGACCACGCGCTGGTCAAAACCGTTGCCGTAGAACGCTGACAGGGGGATGGCTGCGACGCCGACCTCTGCGGTGAGCCATTGGCAGAAGTCGGCTTCACCCAAGTCGCTCACTTCCGAGATGTCCACACACTGAAAGTAGGTACCCTCACTGGGAAGCAGCCTCAAACGTGTGTTCGCCAGGCCCGCTCGAAACAGGTCCCGCTTGCGTTGATAGAAGGCGGGCAGATCCAGATAGGGCGAAGGAGAAGCCATGTAGGCTGCCAGGCCATATTGCATAGGCGTGTTCACGGTAAACACATTGAACTGGTGAACCTTGCGAAACTCAGCCGTCATCGATGCAGGGGCGGCCACGTAGCCCACTTTCCACCCCGTTACGTGGTAGGTTTTGCCAAAACTGGAAACGATAAAGGCGCGCTCTGCCAGGCCGGGGAAGCGGGCCGCACTTTCGTGCTGCGCGCCATCAAAGACCATGTGCTCATACACCTCGTCACTGATGAGCAGAATGTTGGTGGGTGCCAGCAGGTCTTGCAGGGTCAGCATGTCCTGACGCGTCCAAACCGTCGCACTGGGGTTGTGCGGCGAATTGATGATGATGGCGCGCGTTTTGGAGCTAATGGCCGCTGCAATCGCATCAAAGTTGGGTCGAAACGTACCCGGAGTGAGCGGCACACGCACTGCAGTACCACCTGCGAGAACGACGTTGGGCACGTAGCTGTCGTAACAGGGGTCCAGAACAATGACCTCATCCCCAGGATGCACGACGGCCAATATGGCAGTAATGATGGCTTGCGTAGCGCCAGCGGTAATGGTTATTTCGTCTGTAGCCCTGTAATGGTGGGCGTGGAGTGCTTCTATTTTTGTAGCAATCTCCTCCCGGAACAGGGGTACACCGGGCATGGGTGGGTATTGATTGTGCCCCGCCTGCATGGCTTGGGTGACATGGTCGACCAGCGCAGGATCGCAGGCGAAGTCAGGAAACCCTTGACCCAGGTTGACAGCTTTGTGTTGTGTGGCCAGCGCCGACATCACGGTGAAGATAGTGGTGCCTACGGAGGGAAGGCGAGACTGGAGTATCGGTGTCATGGTGTGTGAAGCAGAGGCAATCGATTCAGAATTCGTAGTCTTCTATATGACCATCCATGGCGCGGGCAATCAACTTGCGGTCCAGGCGGTCGCTCAACAGTTCGGCAAAGGTGTAGACGAAGTTGCGCAGGTAGGCGCTGCGTTTGAACGCCACGCGCGCCACGTTCTGGCCAAACAGGTTACCTGCGGGCCTGGCCACCAAGCCGCCTTTGCCGCCATTTTTTTCGCAATCTTCCTGCACATCACGCACGGCCATCTCTGCGGCAATACCTACGCCCAGGCCCAAGCGTACGTAGGTTTTGATGACATCGGAGTCGATGGCTTCAAGCGCGATTCGGGGCTCCAGCTTTCGGGTGGCAAAAGCCTGGTCTATTTTGGTGCGGCCAGTAAATGACGGGTGGTAGGTAATGAGAGGTTCCTGCGCCACGTCTTCCAGGGTGATGCGCTCCTTGCGGGCCAACGGGTGATCGACCGGAAGTACGAGCATGTGCTGCCATTCGTAGCAGGGAAGGGTGACCAGTTCGGAATAGGCCGCCAGCGATTCAGTGGCGATTCCGATTTCTGCCACTTCATCAATCAGCATGCGGGCCACCTGGTCGGGCGAGCCTTGGTGCAGGCTTATGTTGACTTTGGGGTACGCAGCGCGCAGTGCAGCGACTTTTTCAGGCAGCACGTAGCGGGCCTGGGTGTGGGTCGTAGCAATGGACAGGGTGCCGCTGTCCTCCGCACTGTATTGCTCGCCAATGCGTCTCAGGTTGCCGACTTCACGCAGGATCAGTTCAATGCTCCTGAGAACATGCTGGCCTGGCTCCGTCACACGTTTGAGTCGTTTACCATGGCGGGCGAAAATTTCTATGCCCAGCTCTTCCTCCAACTCAATGATGGCCTTGGAGACGCCCGGTTGCGATGTGTGTAGTGCTTTGGCCGCCTCGGTGAGGTTAAGGTTGCGCCGGACAGCCTCTTGAACAAAGCGAAATTGGTGCAGGTTCATATCGAATTTCAGCTAAAGATGAAATTCATTATGCAGTAATTGCAATTTTTATAGGCTAACGGGTACTTTCAAGGGCGATTTGGGCCAGTAACTCGACCAAGCGGTTGTCTTCGCCGACAGCCTTTTGCAGGGTGAAAGCAACGGAGGGATGCTGCTGCTGCATGTCGGCAACCAGCGCTGGCAAATCTTCACGGGCATGCCGCCCAACGCCCAGAAACATGGGCACGATCCTGATGGAGTTCACACCAGCTTCGATCAACGTGAATGTCGCGGTCGCAAGATCAGGTGTGCTCAATTCAAGATAGGCACACACCACGGGCGTTTGACTGGAAAGTGTCGCAATGTGCGCCGCCACTGCCTCTATGGGTTTGTGCCACAAAGGGTCGCGAGACCCGTGCGCGAATAGCACGATACCTTGGGAAATTGAAAAAGTCGTCATCGTCGTATTACGAGCCACATGAAGGCTGTCAAGGAAGCAAAGGAATAAATCAGTCCCGGCAAGGCGGCAGTAATCCATGGAGCCCAGCCTCGCAGGGCGCCCAGATCACCGAGCACGTTGTTCAGCAGCACAAAGCTGATACCCGCCATGACCCCGCCGAAAACGTAGGTCGTAATGCTGCCCGAACGGAAATGCAGGTAGGCAAATGGCAGTGCCAGTACGACCATAACCAGGCAACTCAGCGGGTAAAACACTTTCTTCCAGAACTGGATCTCGTATTTTTGCGCTGATTGTCCGTTGGCATTCAGGTGGCGTATGTACTGAAACAAATCAATGGTGCCCATGCGTTCCGGGCGCAGAACCGCCGCCGCTACCATTTCGGCGCTAATCTGAGTCGGCCAGCGAAAACTGTCAACAAATGCGCGGTCGACCCGGGATGCCTTGGTATCTGTACTGGTGAACTCGGTACGGTCTACCTTCTCCAGCAGCCAGTCGTCATGCTCTCCGAAGTGGGCTGTCTGTCCCAAGGTCATGGAGACCAGATAGCCCTGATTGTCAAACTCGAAAACCCGTACGTCCGCCATGCTGGCGTCAGGCGCCAAGGCTCCGACGTTTACGGCGAAATGTCCGTATGCCTGCTTTTCCTTCAGCCATGCGCCGGTTTTGCCCACCGTGATGCGTCCCTGAAACTGTGCCTTTAGCAATTGTGCGGTTCTGTCTGCCAGGGGTGCAACGTAGTCGCCCACAGCAAAGGTAAACATCACAAAGCCCAAGCCCAACACCAGAAGCGTTCGCAACGCGCGCCAGGGACCAAGGCCGCTGGTGCGCAGGATGGTGAACTCGGAACTTTGCGCAAGACGCGCCATCACGAAAATGGTGCCAATCAGCACTGTAATGGGCAGTAGTTCATACACATGGCTGGGCAACATCAGGGCTACGTAGATCAGCGCTTTCACCACGGTGTAGCCCATGGCGCTCTGCTTACCCACCGACTGCAGTTCTTCGACAAAATCAAAAAAATAGAACAGGGCAACGAAGCCCAAGGTGACAAGCATGACAGCCTGTACAACTTCCACGTAAAAGAGACGTCGTACAGTTTTCAACGTGCGGCTCCTTGTTGGATGTCTTTGGTGGCGGCGCGGCGGGGCCTCCTGAACGCCCAGTTGTTGTGGCGCTTGGCAAGCCAAATCAAACCTAAAGTAAGTGCGCCACCATGAAGTGCGAGCAAATACACACCAAAGTTCACCTGGCCAGCTTCAATCCAACTCTTGCCCAGTACCAGCAAGTTGAAGTAGACAATAAACGCCATAAATGCAAAACCCAGGTTGGCAGTGCGTCCGACCCGGGGGTTCACACCCGCTGAAGCCAGCCCAATGACGATAAAATTTATCGCTGCCAAAGCCAAGCCGGCGCGCCAGGATAGTTCGGCCAGTCGCCGCTTGTCGGGCGTCCTGATCAGTTCTATCGTGTCCATGACGTTGGTCGGAACATAATTTCTTGTGGACTGGTCATCCGCACCGATTCGGGCGCCATAGGCTGCAAAAACGCTGACGGTGAGATCAGGTTTCCCGACAGTTCTTTCCAGGCGTTGTCCCTTTTCCAGAATCAAGAATTTGTCGGGGCCAATCGCCTCGACCTTGCCACTGCGAGCTGAGGTGATCGTTTCCTTCCCCTGCTCGTTCGTCGCTATAAACACGTTGCTGCCAGCCTGCTTGCCAGTGGTATCTTTTTCAATGAAAAAAACCCGGTCTCCATTGGCAGATTCCTGAAATTGACCAGGCTCAATCCGGGCGAGGTCGCCCCGCTTCTCGTATTTGTCGCGCATGTCCTCAATGCGCCCAAAAGCCCACGGGAGTATGAAGAATGCCAATGCCATGATGACAACCAGTATCGGCCAGGCAAAACGAAACAAAGGGCTGATCAGGGAGGCTAGACCACGTCCGCTGCCAAACCAGATCACCATTTCGCTGTCACGAAACATGCGCGTCAAAACACTGAGCACGGCAATGAACAGGCTCATCGACAAAATGGTCGGCATGTCGGATAGAACCGTGTAGCCCATGATGATCATCACGTCCGCCGGATTGAAGGTTCCCCGTCCCGCCTCGCCAAGGGTGCGGATGAGCGTCATTGTCATCACCACAGTGACCAGAACCACAAGTGTTGCGCCAAAACTGCGGGCTAGCTCTTTGCGAATGGAGGAATGGAATAACATGATGGCGAAGGAAAACCCGAATTATGAACTTTGAACTCAAACCTCTTGGCCTTGTGGGCGTTGCTACCGAAAAATGTGACGTTTTAATTGTCCTCGTGCCCCAAGACTTCAAGGCCGCCAAAGATGATTTGTCGGTTTTGGTGGGGCATGCCCTGAAATCGGGTGATCTGGAGTCAAAGCCCGGCAAGCTATTGCCGCTTTACCGCCCCATGCAGGCGAATGCGGTACGCGTCGTTCTGGCGGGCGTGGGGGAGGGCAGCGCGCGGCAAGTCAGGACGGCTGTTACCGCTGCGCTTGGTTCTGCAAGGTCGGCTACCTTGAAAAAGCTGCTGGTGTGCTTTGCTGCACCCGCCCGCGAGGAGTCGGTTCGCGCGGCAGTATTGGCGGTTGCGGATGCAAGCTACGCGTACACGCACACCAAGTCCAAACCCGAGGGACGTACTCTGCTCAAGACAGTGGTTACCACGACGAATGCGAGCGAGGTTCAGACCTCGTTTGATCGTTCTGCGGCCATCGTAGTGGGTGTCGAGTTGGCAAAAGAATGGGCCAATCGTCCTGCGAACCACGCCACTCCCTCACTTTTGGCAGAGGCGGCAGAACACTTGTCAAAACTTCCAAAGATCAGTTGTGAAGTTTTGGGACCCAAAGAAGTGGCCAAACTGGGCATGGGTTCTTTTATGGCGGTCGCACAGGGGTCGGAGCAGCCACTGCGCTTCATCGTGCTGCGCTACCACGGAGCGGCCAAGACCCACGCTCCAACCGTGCTGGTCGGCAAGGGCATTACGTTTGACAGCGGCGGAATTTCAATCAAGCCTGCCGCTGAAATGGATGAGATGAAGTTCGACATGTCGGGCGCTGCCAGTGTGCTGGGAGTGTTCAGGTCCCTGGCGGAGCTCAAGCCAGCGATCAATGTTGTGGGCCTGATTCCCTCATGCGAAAACCTGATCAATGGCAGGGCAGTGAAGCCAGGTGATGTGGTCGTCAGCATGAGTGGCCAAACCATTGAGATACTGAATACCGACGCGGAAGGTCGCCTGGTGTTGTGCGACGCTTTGACCTACGCCGAGCGGTTCAAACCAGCTGCCGTGATTGATATTGCCACTTTGACGGGTGCTTGCGTGATTGCCCTCGGTGGCGTTCGTAGCGGTTTGTTTTCCACCAAGGATGAGCTGGGTAACGCGTTGTTTGCCGCTGGAGATGCCTCGCAGGACCTGTGCTGGAAGATGCCTCTGGACGAGGAGTACGCTGACGGGTTGAAAACCAGTTTTGCCGACGTGGCCAACGTTGGCGGACGCGCGGGTGGAGCCATCACGGCAGCCAAGTTCTTGCAGCGTTTTGCGGACAAATTCCCCTGGGCGCACCTGGATATTGCGGGTACCGCATGGAAAAGCGGGGCGAGCAAGGGTGCGACCGGCCGGCCTGTTGGTTTGCTGGTCGAGTACTTGATGACCCAAGCAGCTTCAAAGTGACGGAAGTTGCTTTTCATTTTGGTGCACCCGAGAAGGTGGCCTATGTATGTCGGCTTTTACGCAAGGCGGTTGGCGCCGGTGCCAAAGTGGTTGTGCTGGCCGATGCCGAGATGGTGCAGGTGATTGACGCCGAGTTATGGGCGCTGTCCCCGGTGGATTTTGTTGGGCATTGCGGGGGTACCGCAACTTCGACGATGAAGGAAATCTCCTCCGTGGTCCTGGTTACCGATATTAAGCAAGCCTTCGAAAATCGACAGGTTCTGGTCAACCTGACCGAATCGGTCCCCGAGGAATTTGATACGTTCGACCGATTGATCGAAGTCGTCAGTGTGGATGAGACTGATCGCAATCATGCGCGTCGGCGCTGGAAAGCCTATGCGGATCGGGGGTATTCCATAGCCCGTCATGACTTGACACTGAGAGGTGCAAGCTGATGGCGGCCGCAAAATCGACCCCAAGATTCGTTCCGACTTTGACTGAAGTGGTTCAACCGGACCTACCCGTTCCAGTACCCACAGAGTTCGATGCGGAATTGTTAGTGGCACAAATATTGCAAAGAGTGGTTCCTCTGGTGGTAGCCGAGTTGCGTGGTTCCCTGCAGGTTCTATTTCAAGAGCAAAGGTGTTCGATGGAAGAGGGCTTGCACAAGGAAATCCAGAGCGCTGTTCAGCAGGCATTGATGCAAGTAAAACACGACGCACATGGTAATTAGGGCGCGCTGTCGTGGTGCCCGCTAAATTCGCTGGCTTGGTAACTTCCCTATGTTGCTACGAGTCAAACTCGGGTATCGTGCTGGGTGTTGAATAATTTTATTCACGCTGTTTTTTTCTATGTTTTTATTTTTGGAGTTTTTATGCAATTCAAAGTGAAAAGTACTTTGACAGTATTGGCTGCAGCAACTTTGCTGGTGGCTTGCGGTAAGAAGGAAGAGGCTGCGGCTCCTGCTGCGCCGGCAGCAGCTCCAGCACCTGCCGCTGCCGTTGCTGCAGTTGTGAAGATCGGTCACGTTGGTCCTACCAGCGGCGCGATTGCTCACTTGGGTAAAGACAACGAAAACGGCGCGCGTATGGCCATTGAAGAACTCAATGCTGCTGGCGTGATGATCGACGGCAAGAAGGTCACGCTCGAACTGATGGCCGAAGATGACGCGGCTGATCCAAAGCAAGGCACCGCCGTTGCCCAGAAATTGGTTGACGCTAAAGTGGCTGGCGTTGTGGGTCACTTGAATTCGGGTACCACCATTCCTGCTTCCAAGCTTTATAGCGATGCTGGCATTCCCCAGATCTCTCCCTCTGCTACCAACCCCAAGTACACACGCCAAGGCTTCAAGACAGCTTTCCGTCTGGTTGCTGACGACGCACAACTGGGCGGCACCCTCGGTAAGTACGCAGTGGGCACACTCAAGGGCAAGGCTATCGCTGTGATTGATGACCGCACTGCCTACGGCCAGGGCGTTGCCGAAGAGTTCACCAAGGCGGTGGAAGCTGCTGGTGGCAAAGTGGTTGCCAAAGAGTTCACTACAGACAAGGCAACCGACTTCAATTCCATCCTGACCACCATCAAGGGTAAAAAGCCTGACGTCGTGTTCTTCGGCGGTATGGACGCAGTCGCCGGACCTATGTTGAAGCAAATGAAATCTTTGGGCATCAAGGCCAAGTTCATGGGCGGTGATGGTATCTGTTCAACAGAACTGGTGAAGCTCGGTGGCGACGCCATTGCTGATGACCAAGTGTATTGCGCTGAAGCTGGCGGTGTTGAAGGTGAAGCCAAGGCTGGCATGGAAGAGTTCAAGACCAAGTTCAAGGCCAAGTTCAACGCTGACGTGCAGGTGTATGCACCTTACGTGTACGACGCTGTGAAGATCATGGTTGCCTCCATGGTCAAAGCCAATTCTTCGGATCCAGTGAAATACCTGCCCGTGTTGGCTGCTACAACTGACTACAAGGGCGTTACCGGCCCCATTTCCTTTGACGAAAAAGGCGACATCAAGAATGGCGCTTTGACTCTGAAGACCATTCGCGGTGGCAAGCTGGAAACCCTGGCAGTGATTCGCTGATTCAGCGACTCTGGCGCCATTGATTTGGCGCGCAACAAAAAGGGCACGACTGAAGTGCCCTTTTTTTATTCCACATCACGTCAAAAGAGACTTCAAGGCAAGGTAGAATCGTAGGCTCTGGAGCGGTGGATGAGCGGTTTAAGTCACACGCCTGGAAAGCGTGCGAGGGGTAAAACCCTCCGCGGGTTCGAATCCCGCCTGCTCCGCCAGAAAAAGAAGAGCCCTGTAATTCATTGAGTTACGGGGCTTTTTCCATTGGTGAGTGCTCCAATGCGGTGACAGCCTTCCGGCTGTTGAAACTCACGCAGTGGCGATCACTATCGGGATGCGCTTACAACCGAAGT
>JBBRYR010000020.1:0-52987 GCA_038237415.1 Burkholderiales bacterium | reverse complement strand
GCAAGCGTATTTAATGGTCTAAGTGCGCTGCTGGAACAGGGTGCATGCCCCGGTGACTGGGTGATGGTGCATGACGCTGCGCGCTGCCTGATCACCCCGCAACAGATCCGCGCCCTGATGGACGCCTGCGTGAAGGACGCCGTGGGCGGCTTGCTGGCGCTCAAGTTGCCCGACACGCTGAAGCGTGAAGTCGGCGGACGCGTTGCCGAGACGGTAGAGCGTGGCGACAAATGGCTGGCGCAGACACCGCAGATGTTTCACATTGACGCACTGATGGCTGCGCTGCAGGCGGCGGGCGACGCGGTGACCGATGAATCCAGTGCGATGGAGTTCGTGGGCAAACCACCCTTGCTGGTGGAGGGTAGCGCGCAGAACTTCAAAGTGACCTATCCGCAGGACTTTGCGCTGGCGCAGTCCGTATTGTTGGCGCGGGCGGAGAGCACCCCATCTATGAAAACAGGGACACCATGACATTCCGAATTGGCGAAGGTTGGGATATCCATGCCCTGGTGGAAGGGCGCAAACTGATTCTGGGAGGCGTGGAAATTCCCCACAGCAAGGGCCCTTTGGGGCATTCGGATGCGGATGCGTTGTTGCACGCGATTACCGATGCGCTCCTTGGTGCGGCTGCCATGGGCGACATTGGCACGCATTTTCCCGATACTGACGCGCGGTTCAAGGGCGCTGACTCGACCGAGCTGCTGGCCGAAGCCGTACGCCGGGTGCGCGAAAAAGGCTACGAAATTGGCAATGTGGACAGCACCGTGATTGCGCAAGCCCCCAAACTGGCGCCGCACATTGCCGCCATGCGCATGCGCATTGCCCACGTGCTGGGGGTTGACATGGAGCAGGTCAACGTTAAAGCCAAGACGGCCGAAAAAATGGGCCCGGTGGGAGAGGGCCTGGCGATGGAAGCCCGCGCCATTGTGCTGTTGTTCAGCCCTGCGTCGCCCGCTGCAATTTGATGTGTGCGGACAGCCCACCCGAGGTGGCGTTGGTCAACGCAAAAGTTCCGCCCATGCGCTGAATGGTTTTTTCGACAATGGCCAGCCCAAGGCCAGCGCCATTGGCGGCGGTGCGGGCCGCTTCCCCTCGGTAAAACGGCTGGGTGAGGTTGGCCAGTTGCTCTTGTGCCACGCCCAGGCCGTGGTCACGGATCTTGATCAAAACCCATTTGTCGCGGCCAATCGCCTTGATTTCAATTTTGGCGATGCCCGTGTCTGCCGATTTACCATAGCGGCGGGCGTTCTCCAGCAAGTTGGAGACTATTCTTCCCAACTCCACACGGTCAGCCTTGATCAAAAGGTCATCTTCCAGCTGAACGTCAATGAGCACGTCACTTTGCTTGCTCAGTGAATAGACGCAGGCCTCAACCACATCGGAAAGAATGACGGAGTCGAGCTTGCCTTTGTCGGGCCGCGCGTAGTCCAGAAATTTGCCAATGATGGCGTCAAGCTGGGCGATGTCGGCTGCCATGTGCTCCCGCGCGTCCAGGTCCGATACGCTCATTTCAGTCTCAAGACGCAGGCGCGCCAGGGGTGTGCGCAGGTCGTGTGAGATGCCCGCGAGCATGACCGCGCGGTCTTGCTCAATCTTGGCAAGCCTTTGTGCCATGCGGTTAAAGCCGATATTGACCTCGCGAATCTCGCCGGTGATGACGGTTTCATCGAGACGGCTGGCGGCAAAGTCGCCCTCCCGTACGCGGGTGGCTGCAAACGACAACTCTTTCAAGGGGCGATTGATCAGCCGTGCAATCAGTGCCGCACCGGCCAGCGACAGTGCGCCCGCAACGGTCAACCAGATCACCCAGGTTCTCCCGCCCGCGGGGTTGAAGCGGTTTTGATCGGTCAAAAGCCAGTAGTCATCGCCGTCAATGTTGAAGCCGACCCATAGCCCTGGCTGGGCGTTCACGCTGTTGGCAACCACAGTGCCGGGCCCCAGGCGCGTCGTCAGCTCCAGTGCAACCTGACGGCTGATGGCGTCCGCATTGAAGGGTGTGAATTGGTCCGTGGGCTCGCGCGGAACGATACGCAGGCCTTCTTCGTCGGCCATGGTTTTGAGAAGCGATACGCGGGCAATGGCATCCGCATGAATGAGTGCGGCGCGGCTGAGGTTGACCTGGGACGCCAGTTGCTGTGCCGTCTGGATGGCACGGGGTTCGAATTCAAGCGACCGCAGCGTTTGCAGCCATGCCAATATGCTTCCCAGCAACAGCAGCGCGAGCAGAAAAAAGGTACGCCAAAAAAGACTTAACCCGGAATAGGGTTTGATCGTCCGACCGCGTGCCGTTTTGGTCAGCGGCGCAGGGCTGCTGCTTTCAAAGTCGACAACTCTGGTTTTTGCCACCGGTCCGGACCCTCCCACTAGGAAGCTTCGTCCGGTACAAAAACGTATCCAACGCCCCATACGGTCTGGATCAGCCGGGGGACTGCGGGGTCGGTTTCAACAAGCTTGCGCAGTCGCGACACCTGAACATCCAGGCTGCGGTCAAAGGGTTCGAACTCGCGGCCGCGCGACAGCTGCGCCAGTTTCTCGCGCGACAAGGGCACCCGCGGATGGCGAACCAAGGCCTTGAGCATGGCGAATTCCCCGGTCGTCAGTGTCAGTTCTTCCCCGTTCTTGTGGAGGGTGCGGGCACCAAGGTCGAAGGTAAACGGTCCAAAACGCGCCACTTCATTGTCGGTGGACGGCGCACCAGGAACCTCGGCAGCTGGGCGGCGGCGCAAGACGGCATGCACCCGGGCCAGCAGTTCGCGTGGGTTGAAGGGCTTGCCCAGGTAGTCATCCGCACCGACTTCAAGACCGACGATGCGGTCAATGTCTTCCCCTTTGGCAGTGAGCATGATGATGGGCGTGTGGTCATTGGCGGCACGCAGGCGTCGGCAGATGGAAAGCCCGTCTTCCCCCGGCATCATCAGGTCGAGGACGATCAGATCGGCTGTCTCACGGAGCATGATCCGCGTCAGTGACTTGCCGTCTTCTGCCATCAGGACTTCAAAACCTTCCTGCGACAGATAGCGCCTCAGCAGATCGCGAATGCGTGCGTCGTCGTCTACCACCAGGATTTTGTAGGGTCGGGGTGCCGGTTGTTGCATGGGAGTGTTGAATATGTAACAAGCTTTATTTTGCGCGGCTTATGGAAACTGTGTCTAACTGAATAGGGGCATTTGACACAATGTTACAAATATGGACGCCACATTCCTCGCAGACAGGCCAACAATGTCCACCGGGTCACTATTCGACCCGTTTAAATGCCATGTTCAAACAACTTGCGGTTGGTTTCTTTTTCGGAGTGTGGGTGCTTTCTGCGTTCGCGCAGCCGGGCATCGGCAATCGCGATACCGATAGGGACAGAGCCACCGCTTCCGTGCAGCAAACCGACGCAGACGCGCAGATTCGCAGAGCGGCTTTGCGGCAGGCGCTGCAGGCGCAACGCGATGGGTTCACACCTGCGCCAGCACCCTCACCGTCCAAAGTCGTGCGACAGCTCAACCTGCAGGAACGCGCCGAGTTGCGGGAGCAATTGCGGCAGCAACGCCGCGACTCACCTGGCTAGTCAACCCGGTCAGGGCGGCAAGCCATTGTTTTCTTCTAAAGGTCCATTTTGAAATTTGCTATTAAATACATAGCTGTCTGTGCAATGTTGACGGGGGCTATGGCTGCTTTTGCTCAGTCTGCAGCAGTTGAGTTGCGTAACGTCGTCCAGCTTGCCGCCAGTGGGGTGGTCGAGGTTCAACAGGATCTTTTGACCGTGACCCTGGGCAGCACCCGAGAAGGTGCAGACCCTGCCGTGGTGCAGACGCAACTCAGGCTGGCCATGGAGTCAGCGCTTGCCGAAGCCAAAAAGACGGCCCAGGCAGGGGCCATGGATGTACGGACTGGCGCATTCGGTTTGCAGCCGCGCTACGGGCGCGATGGCAAGATTTCGGGCTGGCAGGGTACGGCCGAGCTTGTTCTGGAGGGGCGGGATTTTGTGCGCATTGGCGCCACCGCGGGCAAGGTACAAACCCTCACCATCAGTAATGTGGCGTTCAGCCTCAGTCGAGAGTTGCGCAACAAGGTGGAAACCGAGGCACAGACCATGGCCATTGATCGCTTCAAGGCCAAGGCGACGGATATTGCACAGGGTTTTGGATTCGGCTCTTACACGCTGCGTGAAGTGTCCGTGAACGCCAATGACCAGAGCTATGGACCACGTCCACGGATGGTCTCCATGGAGTTGAAGGCAGCTGCTTCCGACGCACCCGTTCCGATGGAGGCTGGCAAGTCTTCGGTGGTGGTGACCGTGACGGGGTCCGTCCAGCTCAAATAATCGCCTGGTCGCCCATGGAAGCGGGCAATGCGGGAATTGCGGGAATTGCATCCGGCGGGTTGAAGCCGGTCGGTGTCATACTGATGCCGGTATAAAAAAACGTGCGTCTTCCCTATTTCCCAAAGCATGTCAGAAACTTCTTCATTCTCAAACAGTCGTCCTTCGCTAGCGACCGGTGCGTTGCGGCCGTCCGACACACTGGGACGTTTCGAACTGCGCAAGATCCTGGGGCAAGGTGCCCAGTCGACGGTGTGGTTGGCGTTTGATCCGCGGATGGAGCGTGACGTGGCGATCAAAGTCATGCGCCCTGGCGACGGATCGGACGACAAGGCGGTGTCAACCTGGCTGCAGGAGGCGCGCAGCGTGGGACGTGTCACGCATCCGAATATCGTTCCAGTGTACGAAGCTGATGTTCAGGGGCGCCAGCCTTACCTGGTGTTTGAGTATGTTTCCGGTAAAACACTGGATCAACTGGTTCAGGAACGCGGTGCTTTGCCCCCACCCGAAGCAGTGGCGCTGATGATGGATGTGCTGGACGCGGTGGCCGTGGCCCATGCAGCCGGCGTGGTGCACCGCGACCTGAAGCCCTCCAATGTGCTGGTGGATGCTGCCGGACGCGCCCGTGTAATGGACTTTGGCATTGCCGCCCGCATCAAGGACCTCAATGACAGTGATCCCGTAGCCGCAAGTGGTGGCACGGTGGGGTATTTGTCCCCCGAGGCCGCCAACGGTGCGGCACCTGCAGCCTCCATGGATATTTTTTCTGCGGGTGTGGTCCTGGCCGAGCTGATTATGGGCAAGCGCCTGATTGAGGAGCGCGACCCTTACCGGGCCATTTACCGGGTGGTGCATGAACAGCTGATGTTGCCTGCCAATTTGAATGCCGAGGTCGACGACCGATTGCGCGCCATCGTCATGCGTGCACTGGCGCGTGACCCCAAACAGCGGTTTGCCAGTGCCCGGGCGTTCCAGAGCGAACTGGAGCAGTGGGCCAAGCCCGTTGATGCAAACGCGGACAGTTCTGCGGGCGCCAACAGCACGCTCGAATTCCTGCTGCGCCGCATGCGGCACAAAAGTGATTTCCCGGCCTTGTCCGATTCGGTTGTCCGTATACAGAGCATGGCCACATCGGAGACCGAGAGCGTCAACAGCGTCACCAATGAAATATTGAAAGACGTTGCACTGACCAACAAGCTTTTGCGACTGGTCAACAGCGCACACTATGCGCGCGGCGGCAATATCAGCACGGTGTCGCGGGCCGTCAGTCTTGTCGGTTTCAATGGCATACGCAACATGGCCCTGAGCCTGGTGCTGCTGGAGCACATGCAGGACAAAGCCCATGCGGCGCAGCTCAAGGAGGAGTTTTTGCGGTCGCTTATGGCAGGCTCCATTGCCGGTGAGTTGTGCCCGGTGTTGCGTGAAAGTGAAGAGGCTTTCATTGGGTCCATGTTCCAGAATCTGGGGCGGTTGCTGGTTCAGTTTTATTTTCCCGAGGAGGCAACCCAGGTGCGAGGCCTGGTGCAGTCCCAGCGTGAGCCGCTAACAGAGGCGGTTGCATCAACGCGTGTGCTGGGGTTGAGCTTCGAAGACCTGGGCTTGGGCATTGCCAAGGCGTGGGGGTTGCCCCAGGGCATTCAGCGCTGCATGCGCAAGCCGGTTGGCACGCCGCCCGGCAGCGCGCCCGCTGATCCGGGGGAGCGTATCCGATGGATCGCATTGGCATCCAATGAAATCGCCGATGTGCTGCTACAAAGTGACCCCAAAGAGGTTGATGCCCGCATTGCACTGGTAGCCCGCAAATACGCAGCGTCGATGGGAGTTAGCCTCAAGACGGTTCAGGATGCAACCCTGAAGGCCCGACAAAAGTTGATTGATTTGGCCGGCGCCATGGAGATTCGGGTGGCACCGGGCTCGGCCGCATCCAAATTACTGAAGGCGCCAGAAGATCTGACCCGTCAATCCGCTGAACAAAGCCCCGATACCGATGGCAACCTGGGACGCTTTGAACTACAGGCCACCCAGGCGGCCCCACTGAACGGGGTCATCGAACCTCCGCCCAAGGACAACCGCGTGGCAGACACGCTATCGGCCGGCATTCAGGACATCACTAACGCCATGGTCGAGGACTTCAAGCTTACCGACGTGCTGCGCATGATTCTGGAGACCATGTACCGGGCCATGGGGTTTGACCGTATTATTTTTTGCATGCGTGATGCAAAAACTGAAACGGTCACCGGCCGGTTTGGTTTGGGAAATGGCGTGGAAAGTTTCGTCAAGAGCTTCAAAATCCCGCTCAAGGCCGCAACGCCGGATCTTTTTGCTGTGGTGTGCCTCAAGGGCGCTGACACCATGATCAGTGACGCCACCGAGGCGCGCATTGTGCAGCGCCTGCCAGAGTGGTATCGCAAGTCCCTGAATGCCCCCACTTTTCTGCTGTTGCCCTTGCAGATCAAGGGCGCACCGTTCGGCCTGATTTATGCCGACAAGATTGAGCACGGTTCGCTGGAACTGGACGAAAAAGAACTCGCCTTACTGCGCACCCTGCGCAACCAGGCGGTGATGGCGTTCAAGCAGTCCAGTTAAAGCAACTCACTGCGCGGTCCAGCCGCCATCCATGTTCCAGGCCACACCGCGCACGTTGTTACCGGCGGGAGAGCAGAAGAACACTGCCAGGGCACCCAGTTCTTCGGGGGTCGTGAACTGCATGGAGGGCTCTTTTTCACCGAGCAGCTGTTTGGTGGCGTCTCCATTGGAAATGCCCTGCGCAGCAGCTTTGGCATCCACCTGTTTTTGCACCAGTGGCGTCAGCACCCAACCAGGGCAGATTGCATTGCAGGTTACGCCCGTGGTGGCGTTCTCCAGGGCAGTGACCTTGGTCAAACCGACCACACCGTGCTTGGCCGCCACGTAGGCAGACTTTTCAGCGGAACCAACCAAACCATGGATGGACGCCACATTGATGATGCGGCCCCAGTTTTTTGCTTGCATGGCGGGCAATGCCAGACGCGTGGCATGAAAGGCACTGCTCATGTTGATGGCAATGATGGCATCCCAGCGCTCAATGGGGAAGTTTTCGATGCGGGCCACATGCTGGATACCCGCGTTGTTCACCAGAATATCTACCGCGCCGAGCGTCTGCTCTGCGTGTTGCATCATGGCTTCGATTTCTGACGGCTTGCTCATGTCAGCGCCGTGATAAGTCACCTGCACGCCCAGGGCTGCGATTTCCGCCCTGGGGCCTTCCACATCGCCAAAGCCGTTCAGAACAATGTTGGCCCCCTGCGCGGCAAGCGCTTTGGCAATCCCCAATCCAATGCCGCTGGTGGATCCGGTCACGAGTGCAGTTTTACCTTTGAGCATGGTGTCGCTTTCAAAAAAGGGTTGGGGATTCAATTAGGATGTAGACGTATTATCAAACCAACATTCCACCATGGCTGAACCTACGCTGAACTACTTATCTTGCCCTGACAGCGGTGCAGGCCACCGTTTGGCGTATTGGCAGTGGGGTGACATCAACGCCGCGCATGTAGTGGTATGTGTGCACGGCCTTTCCCGCCAGGGCCGGGATTTCGATGTGCTGGCTCAAGCCCTGGTGGAAAAGGCGGGTGGCGCCATCCGGGTGATCTGCCCCGATATGGCGGGCCGTGGCCAAAGTGATTGGCTGACTGACCCACAGGGCTATCAATTGCCAACCTATGCCGCGGATATGCTGGCACTGCTGGCGCATTTGAAGCCACAAACTCTGGACTGGGTTGGCACCAGCATGGGTGGGCTGATTGGTATGGCTGTTTGTGGCCAGCCAGGGTTGCCGCTTCCCGTGCCGGTGCGCCGCTTGGTGCTCAACGACGTGGGCCCAGCCATCCAGTGGGAAGCGATTGTGCGCATTGGTACGTACCTGGGGCGGCCCGTGCAGTTCGAATCGCTGCAGCAGGCGGCCGACGCCATGTGGGCGGTGTCCACCACCTTTGGCCCGCACACCCCGGCGCAACGGCTGGAGTTATCCCGGCATATGGTGAAGCCGGTAGCGGGTACTGCGAGTGCGGTGACTCTGCATTACGACCCTGCCATTGCGGTGCCGTTTGGCGCCATGACACAGGAGTCGGCAGTACAAGGCGAAGCCATGCTATGGCATCTGTATGACGGCATTCAGGCCCAAATCCTGTTGCTTCGGGGCGCAGAGTCGGATTTACTCTCGGTCGACACCGCCCGCCAAATGGCCGGGCGCGGTCCCCAAGCCCGGTTGGTGGAGTTTGCTGGTGTGGGCCACGCGCCCACCTTGATTGCTGCAGACCAGGTGCAGGCTGTAACGGCTTTTCTGCTGGACTGAACCCCAACAACCAAAGCCCGCATGAAAAGCGCGTCCCCAGACACTTCCGCGGTGGTGCCTCCGCCCGTGATTGCCGCCACGACCCAAAGCCAGCCTGAGCAGGCAGATGCGCTGGCGCGCGCGCGCGCGTTTGCTGAGCCACTGCTGGCCAGCGAAACCCTGGATACCGGCGAGAACATCCTGGCCCATGCCGATGCGGTGGCCGCCATTCTCAAGTCAATTGGCGGATCGCAGACCATGCAGGCGGCCAGCTACCTCGTGTATACCTGCGACCACCTGAACAAGCCACATGAGGTGATCGCCAAGGCATTTGGCGAAAACTTCGCGGACCTGGCAATGGAGACCACCAAGCTGGTGCGGGTGCAGCGCATGGCCCGGCTGGCCCAGATTTCTGCCAGCCACTCCGGAACGCCCATTCCCATGGCCCAGACTGCGGCAGCGCAGACGGAAAGCGTGCGTAAGATGCTGTTGGCGTTCTCGCGTGATTTGCGCGTCGTGATGCTGCGTCTGGCTTCCAGGCTGCAAACCCTGCGCCATTTCGCCGCCACCAAACTGCCGGTTCCACCCGGCTTGGCCAATGAGTCGCTGCAAGTGTTTGCACCCTTGGCCAATCGTCTTGGCATCTGGGAGATCAAGTGGGAAATAGAAGACCTTTCCTTTCGTTTTCTGGAACCTGAAACCTACCGTGAGGTAGCGCGACTACTGGATGAAAAGCGCACGGAACGTGAAGCGCATATAGAGCAGCTGCGCCTCCAGCTGGCGGCCGACCTGGCCAGCCAGGGTATTCACGCTACGGTGCAGGGGCGCCCCAAGCACATTTACAGCATTGTCAAGAAAATGCGGGGCAAATCGCTGGGTTTTGATCAGGTGTACGACATCCGCGCGCTGCGGATTGTGGTACCTACGATTCCTGATTGCTACGCCGCCTTGAGTTGGGTGCACAACCATTTTTCGCCAGTACTGGATGAATTCGACGACTACATTGCCCGGCCCAAGGTCAATGGGTACCAGTCGCTGCACACCGTGGTGCGGGACGCGTCTGGCCAGCCCATAGAAGTGCAGGTGCGCACCCAGGCCATGCACGACCTGGCAGAGACAGGCGTCGCGGCCCACTGGGCCTACAAGGAAGCGGGCGTCAAGGGCTATGCCGGAGTGTCTGCCAGCGGCGAGTACGACGCCAAGATTGCCGTGTTGCGCCAGTTGTTGGCGTGGGAGCGCGATCTGTCCGGTGCCGGGATGGACAGCAAGGCCCCCGGTTTTTTCGAAGACCGTATTTATGTACTGACGCCCGATGCGGCTATCGTGGAGTTGCCCCAGGGCGCCACTGCCATCGATTTTGCCTACAGCGTGCACACCAACCTGGGCCACCGTTGCCGGGGTGCGCGGGTCGATGGTGCCATGGTGCCCCTTAACACGCCCCTCAAAAACGGCCAGACGGTTGAAGTGACCGTGACCAAAGAAGGCGGTCCCTCGCGTGACTGGCTCAACCCGGAGCTGGGTTTTTTGGTGAGCCCGCGAGCCCGCTCCAAGGTGCGCGCCTGGTTCAATGCCCTGGCCATGGGAGAAACCGTGGCCAAAGGTCGCGAAGCGGTTGAAAAGCTGTTACAACGCGAAGGCAAGACGGCCATCAAGCTTGAAGACCTGGCGTCCCAATTGGGCTTCAATTCAGCCGAAGAGCTGTTTGAAGTGGTGGGGAAAGACGAGTTCTCGCTGCGCAACATTGAAATCGTGCTGCGCCCACCCGAGCCGGTGTTGCCGCAAGACGATTTTTTGCTGCTCAAAAAGCCGAAGGCCCCCAGCCATTCATCCAAGGGCGGCGTACTGGTAGTGGGTGTGGATTCGCTCATGACCCAGCTGGCCAAGTGCTGCAAACCCGCACCGCCTGATGCCATTTGCGGGTTTGTCACCCGCGGCAAAGGCGTGAGCGTGCACCGGGCCGACTGCTCCAACCTGCGCAACATGGTCACCCGCAGTGGCGACCGGGTGATTGAGGTGGAGTGGGGCGGCAAGACGGGTGGCGATGGTTCTGTTTACCCGGTGGATGTGGCGGTGGAAGCCAACGACCGCCAAGGTCTGCTGCGCGATATCTCAGAAGTGTTTGCCAAGGAAAAAATGAATGTTATTGGGGTGCAAACCCAGTCCATTCGGGGTATTGCGTGGATGACGTTTACCGTGGAGGTGAGCAGCTCCGGGCGCCTGGCCAAGGTGCTGGGCATTGTGGCGGAGTTGAACGGGGTGCGGACGGCAAGGCGGCGGTGAGGCTTTTGCGCGGTCGTAGGGTATTGGGCGCAACAATTATTTACATTTCTTTGCGATTCAAAGTCGGCTCATCCGGGCATCCGGCGCGTTGTTGGTGAATGAAACCAACCATTGGAAAGCAGCGCCTCACCAAAGTAATGCTTGGCGCGACGGTCCTCGTGGCCGCAATGGCACTGAGTGGATGCGGTGGAGGCGATTTGTATGTCGATACGCCACCGTTTGATATTCACGTGGCCGTAGGGGGGCAGCCGCTGACGGGCGTCATTCTTACGCCCGGGCCCTTGCAACGCGTATCGATGCGCGCTGGGCAATCCATTGTGTTGAATGCCAACGAACCTGTCACGTGGTCACTCAATGTGGGTGGCACAACCGTCTCGGGACCGGGGGTTACGGTTTACTACGGCGGCGTGGCCATCACCCTGACGGAACTGACTGCATCACGAGTCGCGATTGACACGGGCATTGGCTACCCGCTGGCCGCTCCGCTCTTCATCACGCTTGTCGCGACATCCACCTATGATTTTGCGCAAGTCGCCACGATCCAAGTGCTTCTGACTCCTTAGAGTCTGTGCCTTCAAGCGCAGGCTACTCGGGCTTCACCGTGTAGTGCCGCCGTCTGCATTTGTCTGTTCCGCCATGTCGCGCATGAGCTGTTCAACGTCCGCGTTGGATGTGGGCGTCTCCTGAGCCGCATTGGGCTCCGGGGCGTCCAGCTGGTGCACGGTCCAGGGAACCATAAACACGAATGCAGTCACGGCACATTGCACCACGATGTAGGGCATGAGCCCCCACAGGGTGGCCCAGATGGATGGGTTGACCAACCCCGAGCGGGATCGCGCCATCATCACTGCGTAGCCCATCGGCGGAATCAAAAAGCTCAGTTGCAGCACCAGCAGCAGTAGCACGGCGGCTTGCTGCGCGTCGCCCAGTTGCACCACGAGCAGCGGTGCCACGATGGGGATGACGACAAAAATCATCTCGAAGGCATCCAATACCCAGGCGCACAGGGCCACCAGCAACAGCACCAGCGCGGCGGTCAGCAGGGGCGACCAGGGCGACGCCAGCACGGCCTGGGTGATCCACACATCCGTGCCCCAAAGACGAAACACCAGGCTGAAGGTGCTGGCACCCACCAGCAGGGCCAGCAAGGCGCCGCTCAGGCTCAAGGTGTCGCTCAATACATCTTGCCATTGGGACCACTTGAGTGAGCGGGTCGCCAGGGTGGCGCAAACCAGGGCCATGGCACCAGTTGCTGCCGCTTCGACTGCAAAAATCTTGCCCGCAAAAACACCCCCCAAAAGGGCCAGCGTGACCACCGCAACCGCGATGGATACCACCCACTGCATCCCGCGAACCGGTGCAGTCGGTTGTTTCAACGGGACTTTGCGGCCTTGCCACCAGGCCACCAGCAGCCACAGCGCCAGCACGCACGCGGCGGGCAAGAGCGCGGCGTGGAACACGTCCTGCGTGTTGATGATGCGCTGGCCGCCCAGCACGTAGCCGGGCAGGTTGCTGGCCTCGGTGTGGGCGCGCAGCATGGTATCGCCCAGTAAAATCAATACAAGGGAAGGTGGCACCACCACGCCAATGGTGCTGGATGCGCTGATCAGGGCGATGGCGGCGGCGCTGTCCATCTGGCCCAGACGGGGCGCAACCAGGCGCGCGAGCATGGCCGAGCTGGACGCGACCGAGCCATTCATGGGCGCCACCAGTGCGCCCACCCCAAACGCGGCCACCGACGTGCCCGCGCCAGTCCTTTGAAACAGCCAGGCCAGCGATAAAAACAGCGAATCTGCCACGGTGAGCCGCTGCAGCAGCACGCCCACAAACACATACAGGGGCAGCGCCTGCAGCAGGTCATGTTCCAGCAGACCCAGGGTGCGGCCACTGATGGCGCTCACCACGTTGGCGTCGATCATTCCTGTGGCCCAGCCGCCCGCCGCAAACAGGCTGGCCGTGCCGATAAGCAGTGCCCAGACCGGCAAGCCGGTGCCAATGATGAGCAGCGCCAGCGCCAGCAGCATCCACAAGCCCGCGGTGGGGAAGGGCAGGTTCATGGTTTCTTGCGGCCGCGCAGGCTGGCCCATGCGGCGGCAATGGCCTCAACCAGAACCAGCACTGCCAGCAGCACCAACGCGATGCGCAGGATGAAGTAGCCAGGGGTGAGTCCTTCACTGAACTTTTCCAGGCTGGCAATGGACGCCAGCATCTGCGGCGCGGCGGTCCAGAGCATGAAAAATGCCCAGGGCCCCACGCAGGCCAGCAGAGCCCAGGCCCGCCAACTTGCTATTGTTTTGGTAGCTGCCTGCGCATATTCTGCGGGGGCTAGATGGCTTTTTGACCATGAAGCGGCGGTGATGGCGACTGCGGCATAGACGGCAAACAGAATCTGCGCCGCATCATTGGCTTGGCGCGAATAGGCTTGCACCCCATCGCGCAGCGGCCATTGCGCAAACAGCAGCAGCGCCAAAGGCACGACCAGCGCGCCCGCCACCATAAACAGCCACCGCATCACGGGCCGTCGGCCCCGGCAGCTCGATCAACCTGCGTTGCATTGGCGGCGATAGTTGCCATCACGCAGGGTGTGGCCGACCAGGGCAAGCCCGCATCCGTGATGGTGCACGCCGCGTGCAACTGGGCCGCTGCGCGCTCCGCGCTGGCCCGGTCGGCGGCATGCACAAAGGCAATCGGCTCACCGGCCTCCAGGTGATCGCCCAGTTGGCACATCTGGCTCAGGCCCACGCGCAAATCAAGGGCGTCGCCCGCCTTGCGGCGGCCACCACCGAGCTCGACCACCGCCAGGCCGATGTCGCGGGTCTGCATGGCCGTCAATACGCCGGAGCGAGGTGCCGGTACGGGCAACACCACGGGCGCTGCAGGCAGGTAAGCCGCGGGTCGCTCCAGCAAATCAGCAGGGCCGCCCAAGGCGGCCACCATGCGCGCAAAGCGTTCAGCCGCGGCGCCGCTGTCCAGCGCCCTTTGCAACTGGGCGCGCGCTGCCGCCGTATTGGCCGCCAGGCCGCCCAGCACCAGCATTTCGGCGCCCAGGGCGAGGGTGACTTCGTGCAGGCGCGCCTCAGGCCCCGCGTTGTGCCCGTCAGCGCTGCCGTTGCCCTTGAGGTAGCGAATAGCCTCTGCCACTTCCAGTGCGTTGCCCACCTCGTGGCCCAGCACCTGGTTCATGTCGGTGATCAGGGCGGTGGTTTTCATGCCTGCGCCATTGGCCACGGCGACGATGCTGTTGGCCAGTTCATCGGCCATGGGGCGCGAATCGGCAAAGGCACCGTTGCCACACTTAACGTCCATCACCAGGCCTTGCAGACCAGCCGCCAGTTTTTTGGACAAGATGCTGGCGGTGATCAATGGCACACTTTCTACGGTGGCGGTGACATCGCGCGTGGCGTAAAAGCGGCGGTCGGCGGGCGCCAGGTCAGCCGTCTGGCCGATGATGGCGCAGCCGACGGTGCGCACGATCTGCTCAAACAATTGGGGCGATGGCGTGGTGCTGTAGCCGGGTATGGCTTCGAGCTTGTCGCAGGTGCCACCGGTGTGGCCCAAGCCGCGGCCCGAGATCATGGGTACATAGCCACTGCAGGCCGCAATCATGGGGGCCAGCATCAGGCTGACCTTGTCGCCCACGCCGCCGCTGGAGTGTTTGTCCAGCACCGGGCCGGGCATGTCGCACCAGGTCATGACGCGGCCGGAATGCACCATGGCGTGGGTCAGGGCCACGCATTCATCGCGGCCCATGCCGCGCAAAAAGATGGCCATGGCCAGCGCGGCCACCTGGCCCTCGCTCCAGCTGCCGTCGACCAGGCCTTTTACAAAATGCTGGATTTGGGCAACGTTGAGCGTGTGCCCGTCGCGTTTGATTCGGATGATTTCTTGCGCCAACATGGTCTTCTTCTTGTTCTTCTAGGTGCGTTCAGTACGTACCGGAAACGGGCGCTGATGCCTGGCCCGCCAGTACGGCTTCAATGTCGTTGAGCAGGCCACTTGCGCCAAAACGAAACCGCTGCGGAGTCACCGCTGCTGCGCCGAGCATGGTGGCCGCCAGGCTGAGATAGACCCTGGCCTCTTGCACCGACCGAATGCCCCCCGACGCCTTGAAACCTGCTTTGGGGAGGCCGCTGGCGGCAATTTCCCGCAGCATGGTGGATGCCGCTTCCAGCGTGGCAGAGACCGGGGTCTTGCCGGTGCTGGTCTTGACGAAATCGGCACCAGCCGACAGCGCGAGGCGCGTGGCCTGGGCTATCCATTCGGGTTGGACCAGTTCGCCGCTCTCAATGATGACTTTCAGGGTCAGGGGTCGGCTGGCCGCGCGAACCTGATTCAGGAAATCGGCGCATTCCTGCGTCTTTCCTTGCATCAGGGCGTGGTAGGGCAGCACGACATCGACCTCGTCACCGCCCGCCGCGACAATTTGCTGCACATCAGCGAGCGCGCGGACTACATCCAGTGCGCCATCGGGGAAATTGGCCACTGCAGCCACCCGAATATCGGCGGGGAGCAGGCTTCGCGCCTGGGCCACAAAGCGCGGCCACACGCATACCGCAGCCACAGGGCCAAAACGTGTCTGCGCCCGCTTGCACAGCGCTTCAATATCGGCAGCACTATCCGCATCATTCAGGCTGGTCAGGTCCAGGCATTGCAGCGCCAGTCGGGCGTATTCGGTCAGGGTGGGGTCTTGTGTCATGTCTGGCCTCAGGAAACGTGCTGGTTATGCAGTGATGGCAGATCGGCCAGGCTGGCGATCAGCGCACTCAAAAAATGCGCAGCGTGCTCGCCTGATACGCGTGCTTGTTGCAGCGTGGCCGCATGGGTGAGTGCCTCGGCGGACAGGCCTGCTGCCATGTTGGTGATCAACGACAGACCCAGCACACGCAAACCGGCATGTCGGGCCAGAATGGTTTCTGGCACGGTACTCATGCCCACCGCATCGGCCCCCCAGGTGGCAAACATGCGGATTTCGGCGGGGGTTTCGAACTGCGGTCCGAGCGCCCAGAGATAGGTGCCTTCAGCCAGCGCCAGTTTGTGGGCTTGTGCCAGATTTTTGGCATGCGCGCGCAGCTCCGGGTCATAGGCGGCGCTCATATCCACAAAGCGCGCGTTGCCGGGCTCACCCACCAAGGGCGAGCGTTGCGGAGCGTTGATGTGGTCGGCAATCAGCATCAGGCTGCCTGGCGGCATATGCGCTCGCAGGCTGCCCGCCGCGTTGGTTTGAATCAACACCTTGACGCCCCAGGCTTTGAGGCTGCGCAGGGCCCCTGCCATTCCAGAGCAGTCACCGCTTTCATAGGTGTGGGTGCGGCCGCCCAGCACGGCCACCCGCTGTGCGCCCATGTTGCCTACGGTTATTTCACTGACATGGCCTTCCACTCCAGTCGATACAAACGCTGGCAGCTCGGCGTAGGCCAAGCGTTGGGTACCATTGACCTTTTGTGCAGCCCCGGCCCAGCCTGAGCCCAAGATTACGGCAACCTCAGGGGCCGCACCAAAGGCCGCCTGCAGTGTGCCTATTGATCCGGCAACGGCTGATGCGAGCGCGGCATTCATTTCAGGTGGTCCGGGCCAAAGCTGGCGGGCAACAGTTGCCCCAGCGTCCAGCTTTGCTGGATGCCACTGGGGTCGGCTGCGATGACGACCAGGGCGTCGTCGCCAAACTCGCGCAGTTTTTGGCGGCACCCGCCACAGGGGGTGATGACATCCGGGCCAGGCCCGGTAACCAGTACCGCCTTGGCCCGCAGGCCTCCGGCCATCACCATGGCCCCCAAAGCAGTGGCCTCGGCGCACCAACCCTGCGGGTAGGCGGCGTTCTCAATATTGCAGCCCGCGTGGATGGCACCGTGCTCGTCCAGCACGGCGGCGCCGACCGCATAGAGGGAGTAGGGCGAGTGTGAACGGGCGCGGGCGTCTTGCGCTGCTTGCAGCAGGCGTTGCAGTACATCGTTGGAGAGTTGAAGCATCAGCGATCCTTGATGTTGTTTCAAGTGGGTTCAATAGTGTAGTGTTGCGCCACCATGAATCAGCACACCTTTCTCTGGCACGACTACGAAACTTTTGGCACCCAGGTGCGGCGCGACCGGCCCGCACAGTTTGCGGCCATTCGAACCGATGCCGATTTGAACGAGGTGGGCGAGCCCATCATGCTGTATTGCCAGCCTGCACCCGATTTTTTGCCCGATCCCCAGTCCTGCCTGATTACCGGCATCACACCGCAGTTGTGCTTGGAGCGCGGTGTGCCAGAGTACCAGTTTGCAGCCGTGATCGAACAGGCCCTGGGTCATCCCGGCACGATTGGCGTGGGCTACAACACCATACGCTTTGACGACGAAATCACGCGCTTTCTGTTCTGGCGCAACCTGATCGACCCCTATGCCCGCGAGTGGCAAAACGACTGTGGCCGCTGGGACCTGCTGGATGTAGTGCGTACTGCCTATGCCTTGCGCCCCGAAGGTATTGTGTGGCCCGCCAAACCGGAAGGTGGTGCCAGTTTCAAACTGACGGATTTGACCGCCGCCAACGCCCTGGTGCACGAGTCCGCGCACGATGCCTTGAGCGACGTGCGGGCCACCATTGCGCTGGCCCGTCTGATTAAAGCGGCCCAGCCGCGGCTGTTTGACTTTTGTCTGGGCTTGCACAAGAAGGATCGGGTGATGGCCGAGCTGGGGTTGCCCACTACGCTGCAATCGGCGCGCCCCTTTATTCATGTCTCGGGCATGTTCCCATCTGAGCGGGGGTGTCTGGCGGTCATGTGGCCGCTTGCCATGCACCCCCATAACAAAAACGAACTGATTGCCTGGGATCTGGCGCACGACCCGCGCGAACTGGCCTCGCTCAACGCAGCGGACATGCGTCTGCGGCTGTTCAGCAAGACGGCGGAGTTGCCGCAAGGGGTGACGCGCTTGCCCATTAAGTCCATTCACCTCAATAAATCGCCCATGGTGATGTCCAATTTGAAGGTTTTGTCCACCGCCATGGCCCAGCGTTGGGGTGTGGAGTTGGACTTGCAGTTGCACCACGCAGCGCTGGCGCGGGATCTGCCGGACATGAGCGCCATATGGCCCGCCGTGTTTGAGCGCCCCCCGCAGCCGCAACCAGACGTGGATGAGGACCTGTATGGCGGGTTTATTGGAGACAGTGACCGGCGTCGCCTGAACGACCTGCGTGGCATGTCTGCGCAACAACTGGCCAGTGCGCATCCCGCTTTTGAAGACGAGCGCTTGCCCGAATTGCTGTTTCGATACCGCGCGCGCAATTTCCCCGGTCTGCTTGCGCAGGAAGAAACCACGCGCTGGCAAGAACATCGCGTACGGCGCCTGTTTGACGGCGCGGACGGCGCCCGCACGGTGGATCAATTGGCGGACCAGATTGACCAACTGTCGGAATCTGCCGATGAGCGTGGCGAGGCCATTCTGGGCGCGCTGTACGATTACGCCGAATCCATTGCGCCGGAACGCCACGGATAATCTCCCATCCAACCGACTAGACAGCCTTATGAAAATTGAAAAAGACACCGCCGTTACCCTGCGTTTTTCTGTGGCAGATTCCGCAGGCAAACTGATCGACAACAGCAGTGACCCCATGGTTTACCTGCATGGCGGCTATGACAACACCTTTCCCAAGATTGAAGCCGCACTGGAAGGCCAGGAGCCCGGCTACCAGGTGACACTGACGCTAACTGCCGACGAAGCCTTCGGCCAGCGTGAAGAGGCCCTGGTTCGCACCATCCCGAAAAAGGAGTTTCCCGCCGGCGTGAAAGTGGGCGGCCAGCTCAAGGGCTATACCGAAGAGGGAAACGAGCAGGTTTTCAACGTGCTCAAGATCAAGGGCGATACCGTGCACCTGGACGGCAACCACCCGCTTGCGGGCAAGGACTTGCGCTTTACCGTCAAGATATTGGATGTGCGTCCAGCTTCAGCGGAAGAAATTGCCCACAAGCACGTGCACGGCGAGCATGGGCATCACCATTGAGTGAGTTTCTTGAAGCACAGGCGCAGCCTGTGCGGCCATGGCGCTGTTGTGCGACCCAGTTGTGCTGGTTCAATCAGACCCGAAGCGGCGGTTGATGGCATAGCCCTCAACTTCGCTCTTGAAGGGCATCATCAGCATGCCATCCAGGCGCGCCACCTCCCGCGGATCGGTATGGCCGTGAATGCCAATGGTCATCCCCAACTGGCCAGCGCGGGGCTGTTCGCGGTAGGTGCCAAACAGGTGATCCCACCAGGGCAGGTTGAAGCCAAAGTTCGAATGGGTCTCATCTTCCTCAACGGAGTGGTGCACGCGGTGCATGTCCGGCGTGACGATGAACTGGCGCAGCACGCGGTCCAGGCCCACAGGCAAACGGATGTTGCCGTGATTGAACATGGCAGCCGCATTGAGCACCACCTCGAAGATCACCACCGCCACGACCGGTGCCCCGAGCACAGTAATGGTGGCGAACTTGATCAGCATCGACAGCACGATCTCAATGGGGTGAAAACGTGACCCGGTGGTCAGGTCGTAATCCAGGTCCGCGTGGTGCACGCGGTGCAGCCGCCATAGTGCGGGCACGGCGTGAACCATGACGTGTTGTAGCCAGATTACGAAATCCATGGCAATGACGGCCAGCGGCACCGCCAACCAGAACGGAACAGGGAAATGGTTGAACAGTCCCCAGCCATTCGCTGCGCTGAAGGCCGCGATGCCCACCGTAGCCATGGGGAATAACAGGCGCAGCACCACTGTATTGAGGATCACCAGGCCAAGGTTGCTTGCCCAGCGCATGGATTTGGATACGGTCAACGCACGCTGAGGTGCCAGGACTTCCCAGATGCCAACCACGGCAAATATGACAAAAAAGAAGCTGAGCCGGATCAGAGGCTCGTGCTCAAGTACAAACTGTTCAAATTGCATATGTATTTCCGGTGACCTGGCACAAAGAATTTTCCTTGAAAATCAACCAATCATTCAAACGATCGTTAGAATATACACCATGAACAACCGAACAGTCAAAGACCTGTTGTACGAGCAGGTTGCCCGCGTGGGGAAGGCGCTGTCCAGCCCGAAGCGGCTGGAAATACTGGAAATGCTGGCTCAGGGGGAAAAGGCCGTCGAAACGATTTCCACCGAAGTGGCCATCGACAACAAGCTGGCCAGTGCACACCTGAAAGCACTCAAAGAAGCCCGCCTGGTTCAAACCCGCCGCGAGGGCAAGCGCATCTTCTACAGTCTCACCGGTAGCGATGTTGCCCAACTCGGTGTCACGCTGCGCCAGGTGGCTGAAGAACACCTGGTCGAGCTGCGCATGGCCTTGCAGCAGATGATGTCAGAGCCGGATCGCATGGTCAGCGTGGGACGTAAAGAGCTGATGGTGCAGGCCAAGCGCGGCGAGGTCATTGTTCTCGATGTGCGCCCGCAGAGCGAATACGACACGGCCCATCTGCCGCACGCGCGCTCCTTGCCCCTGCCCGAATTGGCCCAGCGTTTGGCCGAGTTGCCTCGCGATGTGGAGATCGTTGCGTACTGCCGGGGCCCGTTCTGCCTGATGTCCGATGAAGCCGTGAAGCTGCTGCAAGCCCAAGGCTACCGCGCTCGCAAGACGTTTGATGGTGTGAGCGAGTGGCGGGCTGCAGGGTTGCCAATTGAAAAAACCTGATTTTTGAAGGAGAGCCTGGGAAAGATCGAATGCAAGTATGAAGCCAGGCTGTGTGGTACCTGCAAGGATGCACGAGGGCTGCGGGGGTTCCGGTGAAAACGTGGAACACTACGGCAGAGATTCATCCAGGAATTTTTTGATAATTTGCTACTAAATCAATAGCTGCTCACGCATATTCCATGGGGGCTAGCGGTCTAAATGTATCCAGGAAATGGCTTCTGGTCGCCCCGGGATATGCAACGTGGCTGTTGCTGCCGGCGACTGTGTCACCAGCTTGCCGCGCCGGAATACCTTGAGCCGGGTTGCGCGCAGGCGGATGGCTTCGACAGGGTCTTGTGCCTGCAACAGTACAAAGTCAGCGTGGCAGCCCTTTTCAAGCCCATAGCCTTCCAGATGCATGATTTTCGCAGGGCTGTTGGTCACCGCCTCAAAACACTGGCGCATGGCAGTCTGGCTGGTCATTTGTGCTACGTGCAGGCCCATGCTGGCCACTTCCAGCATGTCGGCGCTGCCCAGTGAATACCAGGGGTCCATCACGCAGTCGTGGCCAAAGGCCACCGTTACGCCATGTGCCAGCAGCTCGGGCACGCGGGTCATGCCACGGCGCTTGGGGTAGCTGTCATGGCGGCCTTGCAGGGTGATGTTGATGAGCGGGTTGCTGATGATGCTGACCCCGGCCTCGGCAATCAGAGGCAGCAGCTTGCTCACGTAGTAGTTGTCCATGCTGTGCATGGAGGTGCAGTGTGAGCCGGTGGCGCGGCCCTGCAGGCCCAGGCGCTGGGTCTCGAAGGCCAGGGTTTCGATGTGGCGCGAGAGCGGATCGTCGGACTCGTCGCAGTGCAGATCTACCAGCTTGCCTTGCGCGGCTGCGAGCTCACAGAGCAGTTTGACGCTCAAGGCGCCCTGTTCCATCGTGCGCTCAAAGTGTGGAATGCCGCCCACGACATCCACGCCCATGGTCAGAGCGCGCTGGATTTTTTCCAGGCCCTGTGGGTCGCGCAGCGCGCCATCTTGCGGAAAGGCGACCAGCTGCAGGTCCAGGTAAGGCGCGACCCGGCGTTTGACTTCCAGCAGTGCTTCCACGGCCAGCAGGCGCGGGTCGCACACGTCCACATGGCTTCGAATGGCCAGCAGGCCTTTGGCCACCGCCCAGTCACAGTAGGTGAGGGCGCGTTCGATCAGCGCATCTTGTGTGAGCAGGGGTTTGAGTTCGCCCCACAGTGCAATGCCTTCGAGCAGCGTGCCGCTCTCATTGATGCGGGGCAGGCCGTAACTCAGCGTGGCGTCCATGTGGAAATGGGCGTCCACAAAGGGCGGACTCAGGAGCATGCCTTGCGCATCAATCGTCTCGGCCGCAGGTGCCAGCAAACCCTGCTTCACCTCGGTGATGCGGCCGTTTTGCACCGCCACTGACATCCGGGTGCGCCCATCGGGCAGGGTGGCGTTGTGCAGTAGCAGATCGAGCATGGGAAGTAACCTTACTGGGTGCCGAAAATACGGTCACCCGCATCGCCCAGACCGGGCAGGATGTAGCCGTGGTCGTTGAGTTCCCGGTCTATTGCCGCGGTGTAGATCGGCACGTCCGGGTGCGCCGCCTGCAAGGTAGCCACACCTTCGGGCGCAGCGAGCAAACACAAGAACTTGATGGAGCGGGGGTTGAGCTTCTTCACGCGCTCCACGGCAGCGGCGGCGGAATTACCGGTGGCCAGCATGGGGTCCACCACAATGACGTCGCGTTCTTCCATGTCCTTGGGCATCTTGAAGTAGTACTCCACGGCCTGCAGGGTTTTAGGGTCGCGGTACAGGCCAATGTGGCCCACCCGGGCGCCCGGCACGACGGTGAGCATGCCGTCGAGGATGCCGGTTCCTGCCCGCAGGATGGAGGCCAGCACCAGCTTCTTGCCGTCGATCACCTGGCCGGTCATTTTCTCCATGGGGGTTTCGATCTCGATGTCCTGGGTGGCCATGTCGCGAGTGACCTCATAGGCCATCAGCATGCTCAACTCATTGAGCAGGCGCCGAAAACTGTTGGTGCTGGTGTCTTTTTGGCGCATCAGCGTCAATTTGTGCTGAACCAGCGGGTGTTTGATGACGTGTACGTTGCTCATGGTGTAAATCTCCTTGCAAGTGTTGTGCCGGGTTCGTGTCGGGTTGTATCGGGTTTAGCGGCTTTTGCCGCCCAGCATGCTGCCCAGTACGCCGCGGATGATCTCCCGGCCCACGGTTGAACCCATGGTGCGTACAGCGGACTTCACCATGGCCGTCGCCAGCCCCTCATGCTGGCCACCGCGTGGACCGGTAGAGCCAAACAGGACATCGCTTAATCCGCCAAACATGCCCCCGCTTTTCTCGGCACTGGCGCCTGCGGTGCCCGTCTGGTTGCTACCCGCCTGGGTTTGTGCTGCGGCGGTGCGCGCTTTGAGTTTTTCGAATGCAGACTCCCGGTCCTCGGTCTTTTCATAAACCCCCGCCACCAGCGAGCCTTGCATGAGGGCCTGGCGCTGCGCTGGGGTGATGGGCCCAATCTGGCTGCCGGGCGGCAGTATATAGACCCGCTCGGTCATGGTGGGGCGCCCCTTGTCGTCCAGCAGGCTGATGAGGGCTTCACCCACAGCCAGTTCGGTGATGGCGGTTTCAATATCCAGACCCGGCTTTTGCCGCATGGTTTGCGCCGTCGCTTTGACCGCTTTCTGATCACGCGGGGTAAAGGCGCGCAGCGCGTGCTGCACGCGGTTGCCCAGCTGGGCCAGCACGGAGTCGGGAATATCCAGCGGGTTTTGCGTCACAAAATACACGCCCACGCCTTTGGAGCGCACCAGTCGCACCACCAACTCGATGCGCTCGATCAGCACCTTGGGGGCTTCGTTGAACAGCAAATGGGCTTCGTCAAAGAAGAAAACCATCTTGGGCTTGTCCAGGTCGCCCACCTCGGGCAATTGCTCAAATAGTTCGGCCAGCATCCACAGCAAAAACGTAGCGTACAGGCGGGGAGAATTCAGCAACTTGTCGGCCGCCAGGATGTTGATGACGCCCTTGCCACCCACGGTCTGCATGAAGTCGCTGATGTTGAGCATGGGCTCGCCAAAAAACTTCTCGCCGCCTTGCGTCTCCACCTGCATCAATCCGCGCTGGATGGCTCCAATGCTGGCCGCGCTGACGTTGCCGTACTGGGTGGTGAAGTCTTTGGCGTTTTCACCCACGTACTGCAGCATGGCGCGCAGGTCTTTGAGGTCGAGCAGCAGCAGGCCGTTGTCGTCGGCAATCTTGAAAACCAGGTTGAGCACACCCGCCTGGGTTTCGTTGAGATCCAGCATACGTGCCAGCAGCAAGGGGCCCAAATCACTGATAGTGGCGCGCACCGGGTGGCCCTGTTCGCCAAAAACATCCCACAAAGTGGCTGGGCATGCTATGGATTCAGGAGCGTCCAGCCCACGCTCCTTAAGGACGGCAGCCAGTTTTTCAGCGATGACTCCGGCTTGCGAGATGCCGGTCAGGTCGCCCTTGATGTCGGCCATGAAGACTGGAACCCCGATGCGGGAGAAGCCTTCGGCCAGGGTTTGCAGGGTGATGGTCTTGCCGGTTCCCGTGGCGCCAGTGATGAGACCGTGGCGATTGGCTTTGTCCGCCAGCAAATGGCATTGGGTGTCGCCATGCTGGGCAATGAGGATGGATGCGTCAGAGGATGAAGCCATGGAAACCCTAAAAAGTACAATTCAACTCATAGCGTAACGAATTTTTTAAGGAATCCCCGTGGCAGGACACAGTAAATGGGCCAATATTCAGCACCGTAAGGGTCGTCAGGATGAGAAGCGCGGGAAGATCTGGACGCGCATCATTCGCGAAATTACGGTCGCCGCCCGGGCTGGCGGCGGTGATCTGGGCACCAACCCGCGTCTACGCCTGGCGGTGGAACGGGCCAAGGCGGCCAATATGCCCGCAGACCGCGTCAAGTACAACATTGACAAGGCGACCGGCAACGCCGAAGGCGTGAGCTACGAAGAAATTCGCTACGAAGGCTATGGTATTGGCGGCGCCGCCATTCTGGTCGACACCATGACGGACAACCGGGTGCGCACCGTGGCCGAAGTTCGCCACGCTTTCAGTAAATTCGGCGGCAACATGGGCACCGAAGGTTCCGTGGTTTTTCAGTTCAAACACTGTGGCCAGTTGATTTTTGCGCCGGGCTCCAACGAAGACAAAATCATGGAAGTGGCACTGGAAGCCGGTGCCGAAGACGTGATTACGGATGACGACGGCGCCATTGAGGTGCTGACCGCCTATGCCGACTACGAAACGGTCAAACATGCGCTGGAAGCCGCCGGCCTGACTGCTGAGGTGGCTGGCGTGACCATGCGGGCCGAAAACACAATCGAGTTGGCGGGTGAGGACGCCCAGCGCATGCAGAAGCTGCTGGACGTACTCGAAGACCTGGACGACACCCAAGACATCTATCACAACGCTGCACTATGAACGTACTTGTAATTGGCGGAGGCGGCCGTGAACACGCCATGGCCTGGAAGCTCGCGCAGTCTTCCAAAGTCCAGATGGTCTACGTCGCCCCGGGCAACGGTGGAACCGCGCTGGACGGGCGGCTGAAGAACATCCCGATCACCGATGTCGTGGAACTGCGCGTTTGGGCACAGGAAAACAAGATTGGCCTTACCGTGGTGGGGCCGGAAGTGCCATTGGCCGCTGGCGTGGTGGACGAGTTTCGCAAGCATGGTCTGCGTATATTCGGGCCAACCAAAGCGGCTGCGCAGCTGGAGAGCTCCAAAGCGTTCTCCAAGGCGTTCATGCGCCGCCATGGCATTCCCACGGCGGAGTACGCCACGTTTTCTGAACCGGTTGCGGCCCATGCGTATGTCAACAAGATGGGGGCACCCACGGTGGTCAAGGCCGATGGGCTGGCTGCGGGCAAAGGCGTGGTGGTGGCCATGACGCTGGACGAAGCGCACGCTGCCATTGACTTCATGCTGGGTGACAACACCCTGGGTGTGGCGCACAACGATGGCGAAGATGGGGTGGCAGTGCCGCGGGTCGTGATTGAAGAGTTTCTGGAAGGCGAGGAAGCCAGCTTCATCGTCATGTGCGATGGCAAGGATGTGGTGGCATTGGCCACCAGTCAGGATCACAAACGCCTGCTGGATGACGACCAGGGACCAAACACGGGTGGCATGGGGGCCTATTCACCCGCACCGGTGGTTACGCCGCAAATCCACGCCCGCGCCATGCGAGAGATCATCCTGCCCACACTCAAGGGCATGGAGCAGGACGGCATTCCGTACACCGGATTTTTGTATGCAGGTCTGATGATTGATGCGCAGGGGCATGTCAAGACCCTGGAATTCAACTGCCGCATGGGAGACCCTGAAACACAGCCCATTCTGATGCGCCTGAAAACCGATTTTCTGGACGTGCTGTGGGCCGCAGCCGAACCAGGCGGGCTGGCCAACATGGAGCTGGAGTGGGACCGCCGGACTGCGCTGGGTGTCGTCTTGGCCGCGCACGGTTACCCGATGTCGCCCCGCAAGGGCGATGTCATTGAAGGGCTTCCGTCGGAGAGCGAGAACGCCATGGTGTTTCATGCGGGAACGGAGCTGCAGGATGGCACGGTGCGCACCACCGGTGGACGGGTGCTGTGCGTCACTGCCTTGGCGGAAAATGCGCGGGCTGCCCGCCAGGTGGCTTATGAAGTGGTTCACGGCATTCGGTATGACGGCATGCAGTACCGCACAGACATTGGTCACCGGGCTGTCAAGCATTGACGCCATGAAAAGGGATATGGGATGAGCGATTCACGCGTGGGCTCCGTGCGGACCTATTTGACGGGCCTGCAGGACCGCATCACCTCTGCCATTGCAGGGCTGGATGACACGGGCTTTCTGGCGGATTCCTGGTCCAAAGCGCCGGGTGAGCCCTTGCAAGGCAGCGGCATCACCCGCATTTTGGAGGGCGGCTCGGTGTTTGAGCGTGCGGGTTGCGGCTTTTCGCATGTGCGCGGCTCGGCCTTGCCACCGTCGGCCACGCAGCATCGACCTGAGTTGGCAGGCGCGCCATTTGAAGCCATGGGCGTGTCGCTGGTATTTCATCCGCGCAACCCCTACGTACCCACGGTGCATATGAATGTGCGCATGATTTCGGCTGGTCATCCGGGTGAGGAGCCGGTGTGCTGGTTTGGCGGCGGCATGGATCTGACTCCCTTTTACGGACAGGAAGACGACGCGCGCCACTTTCACGCGACCTGCCGCGACGCGCTGCAAGCGTTTGGTGATGACAAGTACCCCCATTTCAAGCAGTGGTGCGACGAGTATTTCTTTCTGAAGCACCGAAATGAGCCGCGCGGCGTCGGCGGCATCTTCTTCGATGACTTTGCGGAGGGTGGTTTTGACAATGGTTTTGCTCTGATGCAATCGGTGGGCGATGCTTTTCTGGCCGCCTATTTGCCCATTGTGGAGCGTCGCAAGGACACGGCTTACGGCGAGCGCGAGCGCGTCTTTCAACTGTATCGCCGGGGTCGGTATGTGGAGTTCAATCTGGTGTGGGACCGTGGCACCCATTTCGGACTGCAATCGGGTGGGCGCACCGAGTCCATTTTGCTGTCCATGCCGCCATTGGCGAGCTGGTCTTACCAGTCTGTTCCCGAGGCGGGGTCACCGGAAGCGGCTTTGTATGCGCAGTTTCTGGTGAAGCGGGATTGGGTTTGAGTTCTCAACCCGGCCCGGCCCGGCGCCTTGGTGTTTTCGGCGGAGCCTTTGATCCTCCCCACTTGGGGCACCAGGCTTTGGCCCAGGCGGCCTTGGTGCAACTCAAGCTGGATGAGTTGCGAATCATCCCGACCGGGCAGGCCTGGCATAAAAGTCGAACCCTTACATCCGCAGAGCACCGGTTGGCGATGACCCGACTGGCCTTTGCGGATATGGCCCGCGTAGTGGTTGACCCTCGGGAAATTCAGCGTTCGGGTGCCACTTATACCGTGGATACCTTGCAGGAGTTGCATGCGGAGCAACCGGGTGTTCAACTGTTCCTGATCCTGGGTCAGGACCAGGCAGAAGCCCTGACAAGCTGGCACCGTTGGGAGGAAATCCCCCGACTTGCTATAATTTGTGTAGCTGCTCGCGCAGATTTTGCGGGGGCCAAGGGCACATTTGATGCCTTATTGTCGGATGCGCCCACCTTGCGGCGGCTGGAAATGCCGTCAGTTGACGTCAGCGCCACCGATATTCGCCGCCTTGTGGCGAGCCACCAAAGCGTTGCCCCTCTGGTTTTTGAACCCGTTGCGCGTTATATTGATCACCATCACCTCTATCGAACTGCCTGATGACTACTTCCACCGTTGCCAAAAAAGACATTACCAAACTCCAGCGAGCGATCGTCGACGGCCTAGAAGACGTCAAAGCCCAGGACATTCAGGTGTTCGACACCGAGCATTTGTCTGCCTTGTTTGAGCGGGTGATTGTGGCGTCGGGTACGTCCAACCGGCAAACCAAAGGTTTGGCTGCCAGCGTACGCGATGCGGTGCGTGAGGCGGGTTTTCCCAAGCCGCGGGTTGAAGGCGAAGCCAATGGTGAGTGGATCATTGTCGACTGCGGCCAGGCGGTGGTGCACATCATGCAGCCCAGTTTCCGCACGTATTACAACCTGGAAGAGTTGTGGGGTGAAAAGCCGGTGCGCCTCAAGCTGGGCTCTGCCAAGCCAGCCATGGCGGAAAGCGCCAAGCCGGTCAAGGCGGCACCTGTTGTCGAGATGAGTTTGAGGCGCTCCAATGCGGCCAAAAAAGGGGTGCAGGAAGCGTTCCCGTCCAAAGCCCAATTGAAAAAAACCGAGGGCATCAAGGCCGCGGCCGCCAAGAAAGCCCCGGCACGCAAGGCTGCAGCCCCGAAGGCAGCGCCCCGAGTGGAAGCCGTAAAGACGGTGGCAGCCAAGACACCGGCGGCCAAATCGGCTCCTGTGAAAAAGGCTGTGGCAAAAAAAGCGGTGGCAAAAACCGCAATAAAACTGGCTGTGAAGGCGCCTGCCAAAACGATCGCCAAGACGGCTGCCAAAAAAGCGGCTGCCAAGAAGCCAGCCGTTCGCAAGACCTGATTCGCCTGTGAGGCTGGTCATTGTTGCCGTGGGTCTGCGCGTGCCCGATTGGGCGCAGACCGCGTGGGACGATTACGCCAAGCGGTTTCCACATGAGTTGCGTGTTGAACTGAAGGCCGTCAAGACCGAGCCCAGGGGCTCCAAAACCCTTGAGACGCTTTATGCGGCTGAACGCTCACGCATTGAGGCCGCTATCCCCAAAGGCGCGCGCATCGTGGCGCTGGACGAACGTGGCACAACGCTGACCACGGTTGCCTTGGCGGGAAAGCTCAAAGACTGGCAACTGGGTGGAGATGACGTGGCGCTGGTGATCGGAGGGCCGGATGGACTGGACCCCGCTTTTCGCAAGGCTGCCCATGAGCGCATTCGTTTGTCAGATCTGACCTTGCCACACGCCTTTGCCCGTGTGTTGTTGATTGAGCAGCTTTACCGTGCGTGGTCGATCAATGCCAATCACCCCTATCACCGCGAATAGAGTAGAAATGACCCCCACGTTTGGCACTGACTTTATCTATCTTGCGTCACAGAGTCCGCGGCGCAGCCAGCTACTGGACCAACTGGGAGTCAGGCATGAATTACTGCTGCCAGACGCGGATGAAGACTCTGAAGCGCTGGAAGCCGTGGTGTTCAGTGAAGCGCCCAAAACCTATGTACAGCGCGTGACCGCATTGAAGCTGGCGGCGGCGCAAGCGCGCATGTTGAGGCGGCAATTGCCGCCTGCTTTGGTGCTGTGTGCAGACACGACCGTAGCAATGGGACGGACCATTTTTGGTAAACCTGAGGATGCCGACGAAGCCAAGCGCATGCTCCGGGCTTTGTCCAATCGCCCGCACCGGGTCATCACCGCGATTGCGATGGGGTTGGGGGATCGGCAGGTCATGGCGTGCAGCGAATCGTGGGTGACGTTTGCGGACATGACCGAGCGCGACGTTGAAGCCTATGTGGCGACCGGAGAGCCTATGGGCAAGGCTGGCGCTTATGCGGTGCAGGGCAGGGCCGCAGCGCATATCGCCCACATAAGCGGAAGCTATTCGGGCATCATGGGATTGCCGTTGTTTGAGACGGCTCAGGCCTTGCGTTCAATGGGTTTCGCCGTCTGACGGTTACAAGCCGTATCGAACTAGACTCAGTGCCATGCAACAAGACATTCTGATCAACTGGTCGCCACAGGAATCCCGGGTGGCGATCATGGAAAACGGCGCGGTGCAGGAGCTGCATGTGGAGCGCACGCTGGAGCGTGGTCTGGTGGGCAATGTCTACCTCGGCAAGGTAGCCAGAGTCTTGCCGGGGATGCAGTCGGCCTTCATTGATATTGGCCTGGAGCGCGCAGCGTTTTTGCACGTGGCCGATGTCTGGCACCGACAGCCCGATGGCGAGGCGCCCTTCATCGCCAAAGGCGCAGCACCGCTCATCCCCATTGAGAAGCAAATTTTTGAAGGACAGGCTCTTATGGTGCAGGTCATCAAGGAACCGATTGGCACCAAGGGTGCCAGACTGTCCACCCAAATAAGTATTGCCGGGCGTTTGCTGGTGTTTCTGCCGCAGGATGACCACATTGGCGTATCACAAAAGATACCAACCAGCCAGCGCGATGAGTTGCGCGCGCGGTTGCAACAGCTCGCAGGATCACAGGGCGGCGGCTTCATATTGCGCACCAACGGCGAAGATGCATCGGATGCCGAGTTGGCCGACGACATTGGGTACTTGCGCAAAGCCTGGGCCCGCATCAAGGACGCGTCGCTCCGTCTGCCCCCGCAATCCATTCTGCACCAGGATTTAAGCTTGTTGCAGCGCGTGCTGCGCGATCTGGTGGGTGAATCCACTCAGACGATCCGGGTGGATTCCCGTGAGCAGTTTGACGCGCTCAAGGCCTTTGGTGCAGAGTTCATGCCCATGGCGTCCGAGAAGCTCCAGCACTACAAAGGCGAGCGCCCCATTTTTGACCTGTTTTCCATTGATGAAGAAATAGCCAAGGCACTCGGTCGCAGGGTGGAACTCAAGTCGGGTGGTTACTTGATCGTGGATCAGACGGAAGCGCTCACCACAGTCGATGTGAACACCGGAGGTTTTGTCGGTGCCCGCAATTTTGACGACACCATTTTCAAAACCAATCTGGAAGCTGCGCAGGCGATTGCCCGGCAACTGCGATTGCGCAATCTCGGTGGCATCATTATTGTGGACTTCATCGACATGGTGCGCGAGGATCACCGTGACGCCGTTCTGGCTGAATTCAAAAAACAATTGTCGCGCGACCGCGTCAAAACCATGGCGGGTGGATTTTCCCAGCTGGGCTTGGTAGAGATGACGCGCAAACGCACCCGCGAGTCTTTGGCGCACATGTTGTGCGAACCCTGTGGCGCATGTGAAGGCAAAGGCATCGTGAAGACCCCGCGTAGCGTCGCCTACGATATTTTGCGCGAAATATTGCGCGAGGCCCGGCAATTCAACCCGCGGGAGTTTCGCGTGGTCGCGTCACCCAAAGTCATCGAACTGTTTCTGGACGAAGAAAGCCAGCACCTGGCGAGCCTGAGTGAGTTCATTGGCAAGCCGGTGTCTTTGCAGAGTGAGGCAGCAATGGGTCAGGCGCAGTACGATATTGTTTTGCTGTAAATCGGACAGCGTACCGATTACCGATTGCTGAAAAACCGTGAACTATCGCTCTACCAATCGTTCCCCGATTCCAATTTTGACCTATCACCAGATTGCTGTAGCACCTGTGAAAGGCGCTGCATATCGGAGTTTGTACGTCTCACCGTTGGATTTTTCGCATCAGATGGCCTTGCTCAGCTTGCTTGGATACCAGGGGCTGTCAATGAGCGCCTTGCAACCCTATTTGACAGGTGAGCGATCCGGCAAGGTCGTTGGGATTACTTTCGACGATGGCTATTTGAACAACCTGGTGAATGCGGTGCCTGTGTTGCAGCGTTACGGGTTTTCGTCTACTTGTTATGTGGTCAGCCAGAAGCTGGGTGGTACGAATATTTGGGATCTGAATGTCGGAATCCAGCAAACTGCACTTATGTCATCCGCGGAATTGATGCAATGGGTCCAAGGTGGCCAGGAGGTTGGTGCGCACACCCGGAATCATGTCCACCTGAAAGAGCTTGACGCATCCTCTAGTCAATCCGAAATAGTCGTATGCAAAGCCGAGCTGGAGGATGCGATTGGTCAGCCGGTGGAACATTTTTGCTATCCCTACGGAGAGTTTTCCGCTCAGCATGCGAATATGGTGAGGGACGCGGGATACATGACTGCCACCACGACGCAGCGTAGTCGCTGCATGGCTGGTGAGGATTTCATGGCCCTGCCCAGGGTGCCGGTTGTTCGCTCGTCGACTCGGTTGGCATTCTGGATGAAAGTCGCTACGGCGTATGAAGATCGGCGACGGGTGTAATGGGCGCGGTCCATCCGAAGCGACTGCGCATTGCGGTCCTCAATCGCATTTTTCGGCCGACTGGTGGTGGTGCCGAACGCTATTCAATTGCGTTGGTTGAGCAATTGGCCCAGCGGCATGATATTCATGTGTTTGCACAGCATATAGACCACCACTGGCCAGGAGTGACCTACCACAAGCTGTCTGCACCCTTTTCCAGACCACGCTGGATCAATCAACTCTGGTTTGCGCTTACTTCCTGGTGGGCGACACGCCGTGGGTTTGATGTAGTTCATTCGCATGAGAACACCTGGCATGGGCAGGTCCAAACAGTCCATGTACTTCCGATCAAATACAACTTGTTTCATGGGCGCAGCGGTTGGCGCTTGGCCTTGCGCTGGTTGAAGGTCATCACTAGCCCGCGATTGCTAACTTATCTTCTTCTGGAGCGCGGCAGGTACGCAGTTCACAAGCAACGGATCATCGTTGTGACGTCCAGCAGTTTGGCCTCCATCATGGCTCAAACCTATCCTCTATCCGCGAGTGCAGTGCGGGTCGTGACGCCGGGTGTGCTGTCTATTCCGGCTGCAGTCAGTATTGAAGAAAAACGTGATGCGCGTCTGTTGCTAGGGTTGCCGGTTGTGGGGCGTTGCGTCTTGTTTGTCGGGAATGATTATCGGAAGAAAGGGCTTCCGGCCCTGATTGATGCGATGCGGTATCTGCCTGAAGACGTTTATTTGGCAGTCGTTGGCAATGCAGCCCAGATACCTGGCTTTCGGGATGAGGTCGGGGGCGGCGGCATAGGAAATCGGATATTCTTTTTGGGAGCCTTGGAACAGGTAAATGACGCCTACCGGGCGGCTGATTGCCTTGCCCATCCGACTCTTGAGGATACTTTCGCTATGGTCGTTTTGGAAGCAATGGCCTACAGCTTGCCTGTTGTGGTGAGCGATGCCAGGTTTTGTGGGATTTCCGGACTTTTGACGCATGAGATGAACGCCCTGATTCTGGAAAATCCACGCGATGTCCCTGCGTTGGCTAGCGCATTGAACCGAGTGCTGTTTGAACAGGACTTGACAGCGCGAATGACGGCATCCGGGAAATTATTTGCGCAAGCTCATCTCTGGTCTGAAATGGCCCGCAAGCAAGAAGCAATCTACTATTCCGCCGTGCAATCAACGAGCTAGACTGATGTCACAGGCATATCGACATCATCTGATCCATGGAGACCGAGTTTGTACAGCCGTGCATAAGGCCCGTTTTTTTCAATCAGGTCTTGATGTGTTCCGGTTTCGACGATTTGTCCGGCGTTCATGACGACAATGCGGTCAGCATGCATCACCGTGGAAAGCCGGTGCGCGATGACTAGCGTGGTTCTGTTCTGCATCAATCTTTGCAATGCATCCTGAACAGCCCTCTCGGATTCGGTGTCCAACGCCGAAGTGGCTTCATCCAGGATCAGTATGGGTGCATCCTTGTAGAGCGCGCGCGCGATGGCAAGTCTTTGCCGTTGCCCTCCGGAAAGCTGAGTGGCATTGTGGCCGACGATGGTGTCTATGCCCTGGGGCAAATCTTGCATCAGTTGTGCCAGATTTGCAGCGTGGAGACATTGAGTGACTCTGTCGCGGCTGATCTCCATTCCGAGAGCCACGTTGGCCAAAATACTGTCATTGAGCATGACCACGCTTTGGCTAACGTAAGCAATCTGCGAGCGCAGTGCCTGGAGTGACCAATCACGCACATCATGACCATCCAGAAGAACCTGCCCTGAGCAAACATCTACAAACCGGGGAAGGAGATTCGCTAGTGTCGTTTTACCTGACCCTGAGCTGCCGACCAGCGCAACTGTCTCCCCGGACATCACATTCAGGTCAAGGTCTTCGATCGCGAGTGTTGAATTGGAGGGGTAGCGGACACTTACTTGTTTAAAGCAGATATCCCCCGCTGCATGCGGTTTGGAGAAAGTGCCCTCCATTTCGCTTGGCGTTTCCTCAATCAGGGACAAACCTCGTTCCAACGCTACGAGACCACGGGTGATTGGGCTGGATACTTCGGACAGTTGGCGTATCGGCGCAATGATCATCAGCATGGCGGTAACAAATGCAACAAATCCGCCTACGGAGGTGCCGCTGCTGGCACTTTGGACGAGTGCGACCGATATAACAGCTGACAAGGCTACAGCAGCCAGCATCTGCGTCATGGGGGTCATGGCGGCTCCCGCAACCGTAGATTTCATGGCGAGGTGCCGCAGTGCCTCTCCAAGTTGAGAGAATCTTTCGGATTGTGATCGCTGCGCTGAGTAAAGGCGTATATCCCTATGGGCCAATACGTTCTCCTCGACTACATAGGCCAACTTGTCGGTTGCTTCCTGACTGGCTTGGGTAAGTCGATGAACTCTTCCAGTAAGTACGCGCATCACGAGCGCCACTGCCGGAAAGATCGCCGCCACAATGAGGGTCAATTTCCAGTTGAGATAGAAAAGATATCCGACGAGTGCCAGCAAAGTCAGGCCGTTTCTCACGAGGCTCAATATGGAGTTGACGAGCATCACTGCACCGGTCTGAACTTCGTATACAAGGGTATTGGTAAGTGCACTGGAGGTTTGACCTGAAAACAGTTTCAAGTCGGCGACTAGTATTTTGTTGAACATTGCGTGACGCATGTTCTGGAGCCCGCGATTGGTGATTTTGGATAGCCCGATTTGCGATATGTATCCAGCCAAACCACGGACCCCAAAGAGCATTATCAAAGCGACTGGAACCGTCCAGATCTCAAGTGTTCCCTGTTGAAATCCACGATCCAATAGCGGCTTCAGGAGTGCGGGGATCAGCGGCTCGGATGCAGCCCCTACGACCGCGCTTACTGCAACCAGCAGCCATGTTCCAGGGTAGGTGCCAAAATAGGGCATCAATCGTCGTATGCGGTCAATTACGGTGGTTGCTGGAGGTCTTTTCAAATCGGGTTGAACCGGAGGGGCGGATTGATCGGGTGTCACGTTCTGTCCTCAATAGGCGGTGGCATTTGCGTCCTTCCGACTTGCCTTGGAGAGCGGCTTCGCAGTCCCAGTGCCATCATGAGTCCGAGGCTGATACATAAATAGTCGCCCATCAAATCGTCAAACAAAGCGGAGTTGAAGAGGCACGCAATGGCAATGCCAGCAAGGATCGATAACGTAGCCCTGGCAACAGCAGCGGGGAAAAATCGTGTATCGCGGATCACTGCAACCAATAAAGTGATCAAAAGCAAGGGGCCACCAACGCCTAATTCAACCCCCCACAATAGATACTCCTGGTGCGGGTTGCTAGAGTTGCTGACTCCGAAGGTTTGGGTTGCTGTGTCTCCCTCCATGCGTTTGACGGCGGGTGTCCAGCTTCCCACACCGTATCCGTTCCAAGGCTTTTCATATATTGCCTGAACAGAGCGTCGCCAAGCGTTGAGACGCCAACCGGAGGAACTGGCCGTTTCGACTTGCTTGGTGTAACTCTGCGATTCGATGATTACTTGGGATATACGCTCTCGCACTTGACCGGATGAAAAGTACAGACCCATGACCACAACTAGGGGTGTGACGATGAGGGCCATTAGTCGCAACCGCTTGTTCATCGCCCACATGGCAGCCAGAGACAGCATTGCCAAAGCGACCAGATAGCCGGTGCGCCCTGGAAGGAGCAGCAAGACATTGGAAAGAGCAGCCAACGCCACCAAACCAGCCAACCAACGGGGCCAGAATCTTTCTGGTGCAAGGTGCCAGAAAATGGCGGCCATTGTCGCAAACATGATGGATTGATCGAGGTAGCTCTCGGCGAAAACCACAGACCGGTTGGCTGGGTTTGTTGTTGAGTCGGAGTGCAAGAATGGAAGAATTCCGGAGGCAAGTGCCCACGACGCGGTCAGAATAAAAAGCTGCCCAGCAGCAAGAAACCCAATAGCTAACCGAGCTTCCCGCTCTGTCCTTATCAAGAAAATCAGAAGCAAGATACCCAGGAGCTTGGCGTGCTTGACAAACATGCTCAGGGCAAAATCCATACTGACCTCGGTCCACAGCAGGCTGAGTGCGAACGCAATCAGGATTCCGAGAATGGTCTTTGTTGTCCAGAGTCGCTGAAATGTGGAGTCGCTCCGGTTATTGACGTACCCGGCCAGCAGATATCCCAATCCCAAAACAAACAGAATCAATTTGGAAAGGCTGATCCATGCCATGGGCAAGCTTACTGAAACGGCGGCCAGGCATACAAAAATCAGACGCAAGCTCCAGCCGGCATGCGGTGGACGTGTAGTGGGTGCCATTGACAACGATTGCTACTTCGGGTGGTTGGGGTGCTTGGGAGCCTGCCATTCGACACCCTTCTGGATTTCAATGGCTTTGACATACCGGTAAAAGGTACCTTCAAAGTTACCTAGCGCAATGACGAAACCCGCCCATCCGTCCAAAAAACCCAGTTTGAAAAAATAGTGTTTGGCAAAAGACCAGATGCCGTGCGACAAGGCTGTTCCCATCGACAGGCGGCGCTCGGATATGCGTTGCGCACCCAGCGATGAGTAGCGGTTGGCCTTGTGCATCACTTCGCTCATATTCTTGAACGGGAATTGCCAGATAGCATTTTGAAGATGGCCGATTGGTTTGGCAGAGTTCAGCACATAGCCTTCATGGACGGCTTTCAGCTCGTAACTCATGCAGCCTTTGCGAAACAATTGCGGCTGGCGGTAATTGGGGTACCAACCTGAATGCTTGATCCAGCGACCCATGAAAAAATTGCGTCTTGGCATCCAGTATGCGTCCGCTGCCTCGGGACTAGCGATAGTCGCACGGATCTCTTTTTCAACTTCCGGGGTACAACGTTCATCTGCATCCAGGCTGAAGATCCACTGGTGCGTGCAGGCGGCTATTGCCTGGTTGCGCAGATCCCCAAAACCCTTGAACTCCACCTGGACGACTCGGGCGCCCAGGCGGGTAGCGATCTCCTGCGTTCCGTCCGTGCTGTAAGAGTCCACCAGAACCACCTCGTCGGCCCATTGGGCGCTTTCGATGGTCGCTTCGACCTTTTCTGCTTCGTTGTAAGCGATGATGTAGACGGATATTTTGCTCATCGGAGATGTTAGTATTTGGCGCCTGTCCAGCGCAAACGGCACTTTGCCAGCCGCCGAGTCTAGTTCAAAATGGATACTTCCGATCTTGTTTCAGTGGTCGTCACCACCTATAACCGCAGCGATGCTTTGCTGGCGGTGCTGGACGGTTTGACACGTCAGACCGATCAGAACTTTGAGGTAATCGTGGCAGATGACGGTTCCCGTTTAGAGCATCAGCAGCTTATTTTTGAGTCGCAAGCCGCACGGACGTTGCGAGTGATCCACGTGTGGCACCCGGATGTCGGCTTTACGGCCTCCAGTATTCGTAACCGTGGCGTGGCGAACTCCTGCGGGAAGTACATTATTTTTCTTGATGGTGATTGTGTGCCCGAGGTTGATTTTATTGCCAGACACAAGCTGCTTGGGCAAGCGGGCGCCTTTGTGAACGGAAGTCGCGTGCTTCTGTCCGCAGATCTCACCCAGGGTGTACTCGCTGGCGCAGCATCCATTTGTGGGCGTTCCCCCTGGTTTTGGCTCACGCAGCGTGTTTTGGGTCGCGCCAATAAGCTGAGTGGTTTGATCAGACTGCCTGACGGCGCCTTTCGTGTCAGGCGCACGTTCTCGTGGAAGGGAATACGCAGCTGCAATATGGGAGTGTGGAGGTCTGATTTTGAACGCGTTGATGGGTTCGATGAGTCGTTTGTCGGTTGGGGACATGAAGATGCTGATTTTGTTTTGCGCCTCCATCACAGTGGAGTGGCCAGGAAGAATGGTTTTTGTGCGACGGAAGTCTTTCATCTCTGGCATAAGGAAGCCGCACGTGATCGCGAGTCGCAAAATGCCCGAACTGTGATGGAACGGGTCAAATCGAAAGCGACTCGATCAACGACAGGTTTTTCACATAAACACGACTCTGAAGGAGTTGTGATTACAAGACTGGGATAATGGCGCCATGTTGAAACGTTTTTTGTTTTGTTTGTTTGCAGGTTTTGTGTGCCTTCCCGCTTTTTCCCAGTTTCGGGTTGAGGTGTCCGGGGTCGGCTTGACGCAGTTACCCATTGCCGTGGTTGCTTTTCGGGGTGATGACACTGCGCCGCAGAAGATCGCGTCCATTGTGTTGGCGGATCTGGAGCGTAGCGGCCAATTTCGTGCTGTGGAGGCCGGTGGTTTTTCGCTGGATGAGGGTTCCCGCCCCGAAGTGTCTGCCTGGCGCCAGAAAGGGGCCGACGCTTTAGTAACTGGGAGCATCAGTCGTCTTGCTGATGGCCGCTTTGATGTACGCATGCGCCTTTGGGACGTAGTCCGTGGGCAGGACCTGGGCGGGCAAAGTTATGCCGTGACTTCTGGCGATCTCCGATTGGCCGCGCACCGTGTGGCAGACTTTGTATATGAGAAGCTTACCGGTGACAAAGGCGTGTTTTCGACCCGCATTACATATGTAACCAAGGTTGGACAATCATTCAACCTGTGGGTTGCAGACGCTGACGGCGAGAGCGCACAAAGCGCATTGAACAGCTCCGAGCCCATCATTTCTCCAACCTGGGCGCCGAACGGAGCCCAGATTGCCTATGTGTCCTTTGAGTCCCGCAAGCCGGTGATTTTTGTACACGATGTTGCGACTGGAAAGCGTAGGTTGGTCGCCAACTTCAAGGGTTCCAACAGTGCGCCGGCTTGGTCACCTGATGGAAAAACGCTCGCGGCAACTTTAAGTCGTGACGGCGGTTCCCAGTTGTATCTGATGGATGCGACCGGCGGCGAGCCAAGGCGCCTCGCCCAATCCAGCGCCATCGATACCGAACCGACCTTCACTCCAGACGGTAAAAACATCTATTTCGTGAGCGATCGTGGTGGCTCGCCGCAGATCTATCGCATGCCCGCAGCGGGTGGCAATCCAGAACGGGTCACGTTTTCAGGCACTTACAACATATCTCCATCGCTCAGTCCCGATGGCAAATGGCTGGCCTATATTTCCCGAATAAGCGGCGCCTTTAAGCTGCATGTTATGGACATTGCGTCGGGCGCGGCAAATCCGGTTACCGACACCACTGCAGACGAGAATCCCAGTTTTTCTCCCAATAGCAGACTCATCATTTACGCGACCCAGCAGCAGGGGCGCGAGGCGTTGATGACCACAACGCTTGATGGAAAAATCAAGGCCCGCCTGGCGGGTAAAAGTGGTGATATTCGGGAGCCTGATTGGGGTCCTGTGCAAAAGTGATTGCAATTTAACTAGGAGTATTGGATGAATCGACTGATATTGGCGGTTGGTATTGCTGCTTTGGTAACCGCTTGCAGCTCACCGGTCAAGCTGGACAACGTGCCGGTGGAAGATAGAACTGGCGCCGGTGTCGGGTCAGGCGCAATGAGTGGAGGCAATGCTGGTGGCGTAGGTCAGGGTGGCGTCGCTGCCGTCGACCTTGGAAAGGCCAACCAGGATGCGGCCATGCAATCGACGGCCCGAATTGTCTACTTTGACTACGACAGCTTCGTCATTCGGCCGGAATTTCAGTCCGTGATTGAAGCCCATGCCCGCTTCATCAAAGCCGATAAAAACAAGAAAGTTGCAATTGAAGGGCACACCGACGAACGCGGTGGACGTGAATACAACCTTGCTTTGGGCCAGAAGCGGGCAGAGGCCGTGCGCCGCGCACTGGGTCTGCTGGGCGTTTCTGAAAATCAGATTGAAGCTGTGAGTTTCGGCAAGGAAAAGCCTGCGGAACTGGGCTCAACGGAAACGGCCATGGCGAAGAACCGCCGTGCTGAAATTTCTTACCGATGAATCCTTTTTCGTTTTCTATGGCTGCACGAGCGATGCGCATGGCTGTGGTCGTTACATTGGTAACGACCTTTGGTCATGCAAGCGCCGGCCTTTTTGACGACGAAGAGGCTCGCAGGGCCATACTGGACTTGCGCCAACGAATTGACACTGTCAGATCTGATTCGGACCAGAAGCTCTCGGAAGAAACAAGAAGATCAGTTGAGGACACCTCTCAGTTGCGCCGCAGCCTCATCGAGTTGCAAAACCAGCTCGAAATCACGCGTGGTGAACTGGCGAAGCTGCGTGGTCAAGACGAACAGATGGCCCGTGAGTTGGCGGAGGTTCAAAGACGTCAAAAGGATGCTACGCAATCCGTTGATGAACGATTGCGCAAATTCGAGCCTACCCGCGTCACATTGGATGGTCGCGAGTTTGTGGCAGAAATTTCTGAGAAGCGTGATTATGACGCTGCGATGGCTACTTTTCGCAGAGGCGAGTTCGCTGCGGCGCAAGTTACTTTTGTCGATTTCTTGAACAGGAATGCGAATACCGGGTACCGTCCGTCTGCATTGTTTTGGCTGGGTAACGCACAGTACGCCACCAAAGATTACAAGGATGCACTGATCAGTTTCCGGGCCTTGGTCGCATCGACTCCTGACCATATGCGGGTCCCGGAAGCTATCTTGGCCATTGCAAACTGTCAGCTTGAAATGAAAGACACCAAGTCGGCGCGTAAAACGCTTGAAGAGTTGGTCGCCAAGTATCCAGGATCAGAGGCCGCAGCCGCGGCCAAGGACCGTTTGGCGCGCTTTCGGTAAGGTCGCCATTGACTGATGTTCATGTCCGGCTCGGGGAAGCCTTGCCAGAAATTGATGCAACAGCCTTGGAGCGACGCTTCTCCGGGCTGGATCGTTTATTCGGCGTTGCTCAGGCCAAGGCAGTGCGTGATGCGCACGTGGCCATCGCGGGCATTGGCGGAGTCGGTTCTTGGGCTGCTGAAGCTCTGGCTCGAAGCGGGGTGAGCCAATTGACGCTGATTGATATGGACCATGTGGCTGAGTCCAACATCAATCGACAGGTCCACGCGTTGACCTCCACTGTCGGCATGGCCAAAATTGAAGCGATGCGGCAACGTATCGCACTCATCAATCCTCAGTGCAAGGTGATCTGCATTGACGCATTTGTGGAGCCAGACAATTGGTTGTCCCTCGTTCCTGCTGGAGTGGATGCCGTCATTGATGCGTGCGATCAGGTCAAAGCGAAGACTGCGATGGCGGACTGGGCTCGGCGTAGCAAGACGCTTTTTATCTGTGTTGGCGCAGCGGGCGGAAAACGCCACGCACACAAGGTCGATATAGCGGACCTGAGTGAAGCCACCCATGACCCGCTCCTGGCGCAAGTACGCTATCGGTTGCGCAAGTCACACAATGGTCCACGGGATGGCAAAAAGATGGCAGTCCCGTGTGTGTTCAGCCGTGAGGCCGTGGCCGCCGCCGATGCCTCCTGCGCAATACAAGAAGACAATTCGCTCAACTGTCACGGTTACGGTTCGCTGGTAACGGTGACTGCAACATTTGGTTTGTGTGCGGCAGGTTGGGTGATTGATAAAATTTCTAATCGCTCTCAAATCGAGAGCGAAAAAACGCTATAATTTAAAGCTTCGCAGGGTGTAACAAATAACATTGTTATAACCTGTCGGGACGTTAGCTCAGTTGGTAGAGCAGCGGACTTTTAATCCGTTTGTCGTGGGTTCGACCCCCGCACGTCCCACCAGTATTTTGTAAATGCCTGGTTCCTCACGGTTCCGGGCATTTTCATTAGTGATTGCGATTTCCCGGGATCTTAGCTCAGCTGGTAGAGCAGCGGACTCTTAATCCGTAGGTCGAGAGTTCGAATCTCTCAGATCCCACCAGATGGCCCGAAAGGGTACAAAAAAGCCTGCTACTGAAAAGTAAGCAGGCTTTTTTTTGGCTCTTGTAGGGCTAGCTGCTCAGCAAAACATCAACGCCATGAGCGCAGCATCGTCGGCCCAGTTCAGCAGGGCGTATCCCGCCCACCGGTAGGTGAGCGCAATCGCCTGGTCGATCAGATATTCAGCGCGCATCCAGTCACGCTCCGGCGTCACGCACCGGTGGTCTCGCTGCGGCTGGACAACTCCAGCCACTGGTCTTCCAGTTGCGCCAGTTCGTCATTGACAAGCTTCAAGCTGCGTCCAATTTCGGCAATCTCCGCTGGGTGCGGATTGGTGGACAGGCGGTCTTCGAGTTGTGCGCCTTCTCCGTTGAGCACCTTCATGCGGGATTCCACATCGTCAAGCGCTTTCTTGGATTTGGGTGAAGTGTCGCCCTTGCCCTTTGCTTTAACCGGAGTGGCAACCGCAGCCGGTTTCGCGGGTGCCTTGGCTGCCTCCTTGGCCTCTTCGCGCATGCGCTTGGCTTCGTCCAGCAGGTAGCGCTGGTAGTCATCCAGATCGCCGTCAAACGGCTCCACACCACCGCGCGACACCATCCAGAATTCGTCGCACACCGAGCGCAACAGCGCACGGTCGTGGCTGACCAGCATCACGGTGCCTTCAAACTCGTTGAGCGCCATGGCCAGTGCTTCGCGGGTTGCCAAGTCCAGGTGATTGGTTGGCTCATCCAGCAGCAAGAGGTTGGGGCGCTGCCACACAATCATGCACAGCACCAAGCGAGCCTTTTCGCCACCGCTCATGCTGCCCACGGCTTGTTTGACCATGTCGCCGCCGAAGTTGAAGGTGCCCAGAAAGCTGCGCAAGTCTTGCTCACGGGTTTGCTGGCCGGAAATCTTGCCAGCGGCAGTGACTTCCTTGACCAGGCGGATCATGTGTTCCAGCGGGGTGTCGGCCGGGCGCAGCACGTCCAGCTCTTGCTGGGCGAAGTAGCCAATGTTCAGCCCCTTGCCTTCGGTAATTTCGCCGCCGATTTCCTTCAGGTCACGGGCGATGGTTTTGACCAGTGTTGATTTACCCTGGCCGTTGGCACCCAAAATACCAATACGCTGCCCAGCCAATACCGAGCGGCTGACGTTGCGCACGATCACGGTGGGTGGCGTGCCTTCGGGTGCGTCTTCAGGCGGTGGGTAGCCAAAGCTGGCGCCACTCATGGACAACATCGGGTTGGGCAGGTTGGCCGGTTCCTTGAACTCGAAGGTGAAATCCGCATCCGCCAGCAGCGGTGCGATTTTCTCCATGCGGTCCAGCGCCTTGACCCGGCTCTGCGCCTGCTTGGCTTTGCTGGCCTTGGCCTTGAAGCGGGCAATAAACTTTTGCAGGTGGGCGATTTTGTCCTGCTGCTTGGCATAGGCGCCTTGTTGCAGGGCCATCTGCTCGGCGCGCAGGTCTTCAAACTTGCTGTAGTTACCGCCATAGCGCACCAGCTTGCCTGCATCGATGTGCAGGGTCACGTTGGTCACCGCATCCAGAAACTCCCGGTCATGGCTGATGACGACCATGGTGCCCTCGTACTTTTTCAGCCATGCCTCCAGCCAAACCAAGGCATCCAGATCCAGGTGATTGGTGGGCTCGTCCAGCAGCAGCAGGTCGCTCGGGCACATCAGGGCTCGGGCCAATTGCAAGCGCATACGCCAGCCGCCAGAGAAGCTGTTGACCGGGTTGGTGAGCTCGCTGCTTTTGAAGCCCAGACCCAGAATCAGTGCTTGCGCGCGGGCGGGTGCATCGTGCGCGCCCGCGTCTTGCAGGGCCATGTAGGCGTGGGCCATGCGGTCGTAGTCGTCGGTGGCTTCAGACGCAGTCACTTCTTCTTGCGCGGCCAGCAACTGGGTGTCTCCATCGACCACAAAGTCGGTGGCGGCCTGGTCGGTCTCTGGCATGTCCTGGGCGACCTGGCCCATGCGCCATTGGGTGGGGATGTAGTACTCGCCCCCGTCTTCATGCAGGTTGCCGTTGAGCAGTGCAAACAGCGACGATTTGCCCGCGCCATTGCGCCCCACCAGACCGACTTTTTCTCCGGGATTGAGGGTGACGGTTGCGCCGTCGAGCAGCACCTTGGCGCCGCGGCGCAAGATGACATTTTTCAGAGTGATCATTTCAAAAGCGCTTCGCGCGTAATTAGCAAGACCTGGTCATCACCAGCGCTGGTTTCCAGCCAGATCACTTCCAGTTTTGGAAATGCGGCTTCAAAGTGTTGGCACTCATTGCCAACCTCCAACACCAGGACTGCGCCTGATGTCATGTTTTTCGGGGCGCCTTTCAGCAGCGCACGGATAAAGTCCATGCCGTCGCTGCCTCCGGCTGTGTTGCCGTCCAGCGCCAGCGCGGGTTCAGCCAAATATTCCGCTGGCAGCGCGGCCATGCTCCGTGCGTTGACATAGGGCGGGTTGCACAGAATCAGGTCAAACGGCCCGCGCGCTTGCAGCTCGGATGCGCCCAGGCCATCGGACTCCAGCAAGGTCACGCGCTCCTGCATACCGTGTTTGTCCACATTGATGCGGGCCACGGCCAGTGCGTCGGCTGACAAGTCAGAGCCTGTTACCTCCACATCGGGGTAGGTCATGGCGGCGAGGATGGCCAGGCTGCCGTTGCCGGTGCACAGGTCCAGCACGGTATGGGTGGACTCTTTGAGCCAGTAGTCAATGGTGGCGTCGACCAGCAGTTCGGCAATCAGTGAGCGGGGCACGATCACGCGCTCATCCACATAAAACGCCACGCCCTGCAACCAGGCTTCGTTGGTCAGGTAGGCCGCAGGCTTGCGGGTGCTGATGCGCGCTCCTAAAAGCGTAGCTACCCGCGCAGCATCTACGGGGGCTACAGGCTGATTTGCTATAGATTCTTCGCCATCCAGGGCGGAGTCCAGTGGCAAGCCCAGGCACCACAGCACCAGCCAGGCGGACTCGTCTTTCGCATTGGTGGTGCCATGACCGAACGACACTTTGGCGTCGGTGAGTCGCTGCGCGCCAGACTCGATCAGTTCAATCAGGGTCATGCACGGGCCTCACGTTCCCTTTGGTCCAGATTTTCCAGCACGCGGCGGTAGATGTTCTTCAAGGGCTCAATGTCCGCCACGGCCACGTATTCATTGATCTTGTGGATGGTGGCGTTGGGCGGTCCCATCTCGATAACCTGCGGGCAGATCTGCGCGATGAAGCGTCCGTCGCTAGTGCCTCCGGTGGTCGAGAGCTGGGTTGTCAAGCCGGTCTCGGCTGCAATCGCGTCGCGCACGGCATCCACCAGCGTACCCGGCGTGGTCAGGAAGGGCAGGCCGCCGACAGTCCAGGTCAGGTCATATTCGAGTTCGTATTTTTCCAGCACACCGGTCAGGCGCTTTTGCAGTGACTCGGGGGTGGACTCGGTGGAAAAACGGAAGTTGAAGTCGATGACGATAGCGCCTGGAATGACATTGCTGGCTCCGGTTCCGCCATGGATATTGCTTACCTGCCAGGTGGTGGGTGGGAAGAACGCATTGCCCTGGTCCCATTGAATGGTGATCAGCTCCGCCAGCGCCGGCGCCATCAGGTGAATGGGGTTTTTGGCCAGGTGCGGGTACGCAATGTGGCCCTGAACGCCTTTGACCGTGAGCTTGCCGCTCATGGTGCCGCGCCGGCCATTTTTGATCATGTCTCCGGTGCGCTCCACCGACGTGGGCTCGCCGACGATGCAATAGTCGAGTGTCTCACCACGCGCTTTCAGTGCATTGCAGACAACAACCGTGCCATCGTTTGCCGGGCCTTCTTCGTCACTGGTCAGCAGAAGGGCGATGTTCAGTCCAGGCTGTGGGTTGCTTGCAATGAATTCTTCGATGGCCACGACAAACGCGGCCAGCGAAACTTTCATGTCACTGGCACCACGGCCATACAGCTTGCCATCGCGGTGGCTGGGCGTAAACGGGGCGCTGCGCCATTCGGTCAGGGGCCCGGTCGGCACAACATCCGTGTGGCCGGCAAAAACCAGCGTCTTTGGCTGCGCACGCTTTGCTATCGAATCAGTAGCTGCCTGCGCAGATTCTACGGGGGCTGCAGCCCGTTTTGCCCATAAATTGGTGACGGAGAAGTTGGCCGGGCCACTGATAATGGTCTCACAGACGAAGCCGATGGCGGTCAATCGCTGGGCAATCAGGTCCTGGCAGCCGGCGTCGGTGGGGGTGACGGATGCGCGCGCAATCAGCTGCTCAGCCAGGTAAAGCGTTGCACTCATCAATGCTTCACGTCCAGGGTGATCTCGGTAAATGACGCTTCTTCATCTTCTTCCGGCGCAGCCACGGGTTGTGCGGCTTTGTGGAAGTCGTTTTGCATGCGCCACATCAGGTTGGTGGGCGAGTCGGCGTGCGCCAGACCTTCCTTGCGGTCCACCTGGCCATCCACGATCAGGCGCGCAATGTCGTGCTCAAAGGACTGGGAGCCTTCTGCCATCGACTTCTCCATCGCTTCCTTGATTCCGGAAAAGTCACCTTTTTCCATCAACTCGGCAATCAGCTTGGTATTGAGCAAAACCTCTACCGCAGGAACCCGGCTGCCGGTGGTGGAGCGCAGCAAGCGTTGCGACACGACAGCCCGCATGGCTGCGGCCAAGTCGCCCAGCATGCTCTGTCGCACCTCAATAGGGTAGAAGTTCAGAATACGGTTCAGGGCCTGGTAGCTGTTGTTCGCGTGCATGGTTGCCAGGCACAGGTGCCCGGATTGCGCATAGGCAATCGCCGCCGACATGGTTTCGCGATCGCGAATTTCCCCAATCAGGATCACGTCAGGCGCTTGCCGCAACGCGTTCTTCAGAGCCACTTGCAAATTCTCCGTATCGGTGCCTATTTCGCGCTGGTTCACCACAGATTTTTTGTTCTTGAACAAGAACTCAATCGGGTCTTCAATGGTCAGAATGTGGCCGGCCACGTTTTCATTGCGGAAATCGATCATCGAGGCCAGCGTGGTGCTCTTGCCCGCGCCGGTGGCGCCGACCATCAGGATCAGCCCGCGCTTCTCCATGATCAGGTCACCCAGCACCGTGGGAACCGACAGGTTGGCCAGTGGCGGAACCTCCACCGCAATGAAGCGAAACACGGCGGCAATGGTTCCGCGCTGGCGCATGGCGCTGACCCGAAAACGCCCCACACCCTCCAGAGGAAAACCCATATTGAGCTCGCCAGTCGCTTCGAGTTCGGCCATGCGTTCAGCGGACAGCACTTCGGCCAGCAGGTTGCGGGGCGCATCAGCAGGCAAGGACTGGCTATTGATCGGGACGCACTGGCCGTTGATCTTGATGAGCGCGGGTGAATGCGCCGACAGATAGACGTCTGAGGCCTTCTTTTCGCTCATGAGGCGAAGAATTCGCTCCATCGTGCCGGGTGCGCTGGTCGTTGCCATAAGTCAGCCTTGCTTTGGGTTCTGGGGAATCAATCGCGCAACAAATCGTTAAGCGAGGTTTTTGCCCGTGTCTGCGCATCTACGCGCTTGACGATGATGGCCGCGTAGAGGCTGTATTTGCCACCGTCTTTGGGCAGCGTTCCACTGATCACCACCGAGCCCGATGGCACGCGGCCGTAGCTCACGGTGTCTGCAGCGCGGTCGTAAATCGGCGTGCTTTGGCCGATGTAAACACCCATGGACAGGACCGAGTTTTCTTCAACAATCACGCCCTCAACCACTTCGGAGCGTGCGCCGATGAAGCAGTTGTCTTCAATGATGGTGGGGTTGGCCTGCATGGGTTCGAGCACGCCGCCAATGCCCACGCCGCCCGACAGGTGCACGTTTTTACCGATCTGTGCGCAGGAGCCCACAGCCGCCCAGGTGTCGACCATGGTGCCTTCGTCCACATAGGCACCAATGTTCACAAAACTGGGCATCAGAATCGCACCTTTGGCAACAAAGCTGCCGCGGCGGGCCACAGCCGGTGGTACCACGCGAACGCCGGTGGCGCGCATTTCTTCGGGTGACAGGTCCGCAAATTTGGTTTGCACCTTGTCATAGAAACCCAGTTGGCCTGCCTGGATGATCTCGTTGTCCCGCAGCCGAAAGCTCAACAGCACCGCCTTTTTGATCCACTGGTGAACGGTCCATTGACCGACGGCTTCGCGGGTGGCGACGCGCAGGCTGCCTTCGTCCAGACCCTGGATCACATGCTCCACGGCTTCTCGTACTTCACTGGAAGCGGATTGCAGGGTGATGTTGGCGCGGTCTTCCCACGCGGCGTCGATGATGGTTTGGAGTTGTTGGCTCATGGGATTGGGTTTTAGTTGAATTTCAGACTCGGGATTGAACAAACTGGACGATGCGCTGGGCCGCTTCCACGCACTCGGCGGTTTCAGCGACCAATGCCATGCGGATTCGGTTGGCGCCAGGGTTGTGGCCCTGGGTCTCGCGCGCCAGGTAGCTGCCTGGCAAAACAGTCACATTGTAAAGAGCGAACAGGTCGCGGGCGAAATCGGTGTCACTGCCTTTCACGCCAGCCCATAAATAGAAGCCGGCATCGGGCAGGGCAACATCCAGTACATCCGCCAGGAGGGGTGTCACCTGGGCGAACTTGGCCCGGTACTGTGCGCGGTTGTCACGCACGTGCTGTTCGTCGTTCCAGGCGGCGATGCTCGCGGCCTGCACGACCGTGCTCATGGCACTGCCGTGGTAGGTGCGGTATAGCAGGAACTGCTTGACCAATCGGGCGTCGCCTGCAACAAAACCGCTGCGCATGCCGGGCACATTGCTGCGTTTGGACAGGCTGGTGAAAGCCAGCAGGTTCTTGAAGTCGGGGCGACCCAGGCGTGCAGCAGCTTCCAGCCCCCCAAGCGGAGGCTCTTCCCGGAAGTAGATCTCGCTATAGCACTCGTCTGACGCAATCACAAAACCGTATTCATCGCTCAGCGCAAACAGCTTTTGCCATTCCTCCAGCGGCATGACGGCACCAGTGGGGTTGCCGGGGGAGCACACATAGAGCAGTTGGGTGCGTGCCCAGACCTCGCCGGGTACCCCATCCCAAGCCTGCGCAAAGTTGCGTGCCGGGTTGGACGGTACGAAGTAAGGCTCGGCGCCTGCCAGAATGGCCGCACCCTCATAGATCTGGTAGAACGGATTGGGGCAAACGACCAACACCGGCTCTTTCTTTTCGCTGGCCAGCACGGGGTTGACCACGGTTTGCGCGAAGGCAAAAAGGGCTTCCCGTGTGCCATTGACCGGCAGGATCTGGGTCGCGACATCCAGCTCCAGTTTGTAGCGGCGCTGCAGCCAGCCGGCAATCGACTGGCGCAGCCCCAACTCCCCCGCAGTGGCGGGGTAGGTGGAAAGCCCGCCTTGCGGAGCCATGATGGCGTCGCAATAGGCCTGCTTGATCAATGCGGGGGTAGGGTGCCGCGGTTCGCCAATGCCCAGGCTGATGGGGCGGTAAGCGGGGTTGGGGGTGACGGAGGCAAACAGCTGGCGCAGGCGCTCAAACGGGTAAGCCTGCAAGTGGGACAAGTTCGGGTTCATGGGCCACCATTATCCCTGAGCAGTCGCTACACTGTCGGCGGCTGCCGCATGCGGCATTTTTTGATCGTAATCGTGCCAGGAGCAATGGATGTTGAGCACTTCCCCGGATGGAGATACGCTGATGTACCTGGACGTTCCGCGTGCACTGCGACAGGTCGGAGACGTCGAGGCTCTCAGAAGTATGCTTCCTATGCTTCAAGAGCTCCTGGAGCGGGACGTCCCGCAGATCGCCCATCTTCTGGACACCGAAGATGCGACCGGGGCCAGCCGATTGCTGCATTCTTTCAAGGGATGCATGCCCATTTTTTGTACTCCCACCCTGTGCGAGCACCTGGAAACGGTGGAGCAATTGAGTAAATCTGGTGTTGCAATGGAGGTGGGGCGGGCCTACTCGGCGCTCATGCCCGAGTTACAGGCGTTGCAGCGCGAGATTGACGGGTATCTGGCGTTGCCGCCGGATGCCGAGTGATTGCTGCGCCGGGCAATCGTGCTATTTCCTTGTTTTGCGCGCCGCTTTCTTGGGGGCTTCTGTTGCAGACCGCTTCGCTTGGTCGCCGATGATGCCTTTGAGCGGGCAAATCTTGAAAGCCGGGCATTTTGCGCAGCCGGTGACGACCGCGATCGGACAGAGTGTCATGGTGATTTCCTCGAGTACGCCAAAGGGAGTCAGTATGCGCGAACCCGCCGGAGAGTCGGCAAATTTTTCGTAATAGACTTGGCTGGTGGGACCGTGTGTCAATTGCCGACACTGAGTTTTTTCAGGCACGCTGGCTATTTGCATTGGGATGGAGTGTTGACGTGGATATAAAAAGAGCGCGAATTATGGTGATTGAGGATGAGCGCGTCATGAGTGCTTTCATTTTGGGCACCCTGAGGCGCATTGGCATTCTGGATCTTTTTGCCTACGAGGATGGTGCCGCCGCATTGCGGGAGTTGACCAAAGTCAGACCCGATCTGATACTGACCGATATCCATATGCAACCCATGGGCGGCATTGATTTCGTCAGGCAAATGCGCGCACTGTCGAACAATCAGATCAGCAACATCCCGGTCATTTTTTTGAGCGCCGACTCCAGCAAGGCCACCGTCGGTGAAGTCATGCCGCTGGGTGTATCCGGTTATCTTGTCAAACCGCCCTCGCTGGAGGCACTGGCGAGCAAAATCGAAGCGGCACTGCGCAACTGAGTGAGGTGCTTGTGATGCCCGCCACCAAGGCAGGCTGGACGACCGCACACGGTATCATCGACCGTTCTGCCTAATTTCTTTCTTTCGTGCGCCTCAATTCCATCAAGTTATCCGGGTTCAAGTCGTTCGCCGAGCCCACCAACTTCCTGTTGCCGGGTCAACTGGTCGGCGTGGTGGGACCCAACGGATGCGGTAAATCCAACATCATGGATGCGGTGCGCTGGGTGCTGGGCGAGAGCCGCGCCAGCGAACTGCGCGGTGAATCCATGCAGGACGTGATTTTCAACGGCACGAACACGCGCAAGCCCGCCAGCCGCGCCAGCGTGGAATTGATATTCGATAACTCAGACCACCGCGCCGGCGGCCAATGGGGCCAGTTTGGCGAGATTGCGGTCAAGCGCGTGTTGACCCGTGACGGTACCTCCAGCTATTTCATCAACAACCAGCCCGTGCGCCGCCGGGACGTGCAGGACGTGTTTTTGGGTACGGGCTTGGGCCCACGTGCTTACGCCATCATTGGTCAGGGCACCATCAGCCGGATTATTGAGTCCAAGCCCGAGGAGTTGCGCCTGTTTCTGGAAGAGGCGGCCGGGGTTTCCAAATACAAAGAGCGTCGGCGGGAGACCGAAAACCGCTTGTCCGACACCCGCGAGAACCTGACCCGCGTCGAAGACATCCTGCGCGAACTCAATGCCAATCTCGAAAAGCTCGAAAAGCAGGCCGAGGTCGCCCTCAAATACAACACCTTGCAGGCGGATGTCAGCCTCAAACAGCAGCAGCAATGGTTCCTGAAGCGCGCCGAGGCGCTGGCGGACCAGTCCAAGGTCAAGACTGATGCGCAGGGCGCGGTCAATGCGCTCGAAAGCCGCATGGCGGATCTGCGTCACATCGAATCCGACCTCGAAACCGTGCGCCAGGCCCACTACGCAGCGGGTGACCAGGTCAACCAGGCGCAGGGGCTGCTCTATGAGGCCAGCACCGACGTGGGCCGCCTGGAAGCCGAGATCCGCTTCGTGGTTGAAGGGCGGCAACGGGTCGAGCAGCGCCTTGAGACCTTGCAGGAGCAAGTCGGGCAATGGGCCACGCGCAAGGACGATGCCCTGGGTGAGATTGAGCGACTGGCTGAACTGGCCTTGTTGGGCGACGAGCAAACCGAACTGCTGGCCGCGCAGGTGGAAGAGCAGGCCCAGCAATTGCCTGACCTGGAGGACGCGTTGACTGCAGCGCAAACCGCCGCCAATGACCAGCGTGGCAGCGTCATGCAGGTACAGCAGCAGATACAGGTGCTGGCTGCCGAGCAGCGCAGCATTGAGGAGCAGTCTCGCCAGGTCTCCACGCGTGCCGAGCGATTGGCCACTGACCGCAATGCACTGGCTGCACCCGACGAGGCGCGGCTGCAAAACCTGCAGATGCAACTGGAGGCAGCACAGGAGTCTGCTGCGATAGCCGATGGCCGCCTGCAAGAGTTGCAGGAACAGGTGCCGCAGCGCGACGAGGTCCGGCGTACCCAGCAGCAACGGGTCAATGCGGAGTCTTCCCGTCAGGCCGACTTGTCTGCGCGTCTGGAGGCGCTCAAGGCGTTGCAGGAAAAAGTCAAGACAGACGGCAAACTGCAACCCTGGCTGGCCCGGCATGGGCTCGACAGTTTGCAGGGTTTGTGGAGTCGTATCCACATTGAACAAGGCTGGGAAAATGCCCTGGAGGGCGCACTCCGCGAGCGGCTTTCGGCTTTGGAGGTGTCCCGTCTGGACATGGTACGTGCCTTTGCCAATGACGCACCACCGGCCAAGCTGGCGTTTTTCAGTCCCCCTCTTGCAGCGGTGCCTGAACGCACCGCCGCCTTGCCTCGCCTGTCCGATCTGTTGCGCCTGAACGATGCAGGCCAGAAGGCCGTGCTGATGGATTGGCTGCAGGGCTGTTTCACGGCGTCCAGTTTCGAGGACGCGCTGGCCCAGCGCGGCCAGCTGCAGCTTGGCGAGAGTATTTACGTTAAATCGGGCCATGTGGTCACCGCGCACAGCGTGAGTTTTTACGCGCAGGACTCCGAGCAGGCAGGTCTGCTGGCACGCGCGCAAGAAATCGAAAATATCGAAAAGGAACTGCGCGCCCAGATCCTGATTTCGGACGAAGCCCGCGCCGCACTGATACGCGCAGAAGCTGCCTATGCCGACGCATCTCAGCGCCTGGTCAGTGTGCGCCGCGAGGCAACCGAGGCGCAAACGCAGTCACATACCCTGCAGGTTGAAACCTTGCGTCTGTCGCAATTGGCCGAACAGGCGCGTGCGCGCAGTGCACAAATTGAGGCCGATCTGGCCGAAGTGAATGCCCAGCTGGACGATCTGCAGGAGCGCCGGGAGACCGCTGAAGGCCGGTTTGAATCGCTGGACATGCAGTTGGCCGACAGCCAGGAGCGCCATGCGCAGCTCGATGAGCGGGTCATTGAAGTCCAGCGCAAGCTGACACAGTGCCGCGAGCAGCAGCGCAGCCTGGAGCGCCAGGCGCAAGAGGCCACCTTTGCACAGCGCAGCCTGCAGGCGCGCAACGCCGAGCTGGCCCGCACCATT
>JBBRYR010000019.1:0-53478 GCA_038237415.1 Burkholderiales bacterium | reverse complement strand
TCGCACAAATCGGTGTGCCAGATGCCGTGTTTGCTGTGCTCGCCACCGGTGTTGGTCTTGTTGCTGTGGCCGTGGCCAAAACCGGGGTTGATGCGCAGCCACACCGGGTGGCCGGGTTTCACCGCGCCCAACTGGTCCAGCATGTCAATGGAGCCGCAGTTCACCGGAATATTCAGCTCCACCACCCGCGCCAGCGTCGCACGGTCCAGCAGGTCGGCAGTGAACACGATTTCGGCATGGCCCACGCCGTCAATCGTGTGCAAGCCCGGGGTGTAACCCGCTGCCAGCGCGCGCTCAATCTCGCCCAATGACACCGCATCCACCACCACGCCCTGGCTCTTCATGAGCCGCAGGATGTGGGTGTTGGAATTGGCCTTTTGGGCAAACCGCACCACGTCGAACGCGCGCAAATTGGCAATGCGCTGGGTGATGGTGGCGGCGTCGTACACCCATACAGGAGTGCCAAATTGCTGGGCCAGAGCGGCCAATGTAGAAGGAGTAAATGGGTTCATGGGTTGCATCATGCCCACTTCAATTCATTCAATCAATGCCATTTATTTACTGTATCCATTCATATTGGATATAGTTATCAGGTGAACACCTTGCCTCCACCTGCGCCATCCCCCTTGCCCGCACCGGCCATCACCCACCGCCAGCTCACGCTGTTTCGGGCCATCATGCTGCACGGCAACCTGAGCCGCGCCGCCGAGGTCACCGCCAGCAGCCAGCCCACGCTGAGCCGCGAGCTGGCGCGCCTGGAGCAACTGCTGGGGTTCGATCTGTTTGACCGCGTGCGGGGTCGCCTGCGCCCCACGGTGCGGGCGCTGGCCCTGTTGCAGGAGGTGGAACGCTCGTTCATCGGGCTGGAGCAGATTGCTGCGCGCGCCCAGGAGCTGCGCACCCAAACCAGCGGGCGCCTGCGCCTGGCCTGCCTGCCCGCCTTGGCGCATGCGCTGGTGCCCCGGGCGCTGGTGCACCTGGCACGTGTCCTGCCAGAGGCCGCGGTGAGCGTGCACCCACTGGAGTCTCCCTGGCTGGAGCAGGCGCTGGGCGAGCAACGTTTTGATATCGGTCTGAGCGAAGCCACCCAGCCCCCCACGGGCGTGGAGCTGCGCACCCTGCTGCAAGTCAATGAAGTGGCTGTGTTGCCGCGCGGCCACCGTCTGTGCAGCAAAGCCGTACTAAGCGCCACAGACTTTGAAGGCGAGCGCTTCATCAGCCTCGCCGCAGGCGACCCCTACCGCCAGGCTATCGACCAGATGTTTAACGAGGCGCAGGTCAGCCGCAACATGTGCCTCGACACCGAAAGCGCCGTGGCGGTGTGCGCCATGGTGCGTCAGGGCCTGGGCGTGGCCATCGTCAACCCGCTGACGGCTCTGGAGTTGTCGGGCCCTGGTGTGGTGGTGCGGCCCTTGCGCGTGGCGATTGCGTTTCAGGTGAGCCTGCTGTTGCCGCAAGTCGCAGCGCCCCACCCTCTGCGCGGTGCCCTGGTGGATGCAGTCATGCGCGCTGCGGACGAATTGGGCCAGCTTGCCGCCAGCCTTCAATGCCCGTGAGCGATGCCACTCAGCAAAGTAACCATTCCGATTCCCAACGCCAGCCACGTGATTTGCGCAAAAGTCTGGCGCAGCGTCAAACGCGTCTGCAACTGGGGAATCAAATCGGCCAGCGCCACATAGACAAAACTGCTGGACGCCACCACCAGAAAATACGGCAGGTAGTCTTGCAACTGGTCCACCAGCCAGAAGCCCACCAACCCGCCCAGAGCCGTTACCGCACCGGCTAGCGACACCTTGACCAGCGCCATGCGTTTGTTACTGGCGCCAGTGCGCAGAACCATCAGGTCCCCCATGTGGTGCGGCACCTCATGAGCCAGTACCGCCAGTGCGGCAATGGCGCCCAGGCGCATGTCGGCCATGAAAGCCGAGGCAATCAGAATGCCGTCACCAAAACAATGCACGCTGTCACCGGTCAGCACAGCCCAGCTTCCCGGTTGGGGTGCATGGCTGTGTCCGTGATCGTGTCCATGGCCGCTGTGCACATTGGTTTCGTCGCCGGGGTCAGGCAGGTGGTGGTGCTCGTGACCGTGGTGCCACAGCTCCGCCTTGTCCAGCAGAAAGAAAAACACCAGACCCAGCAGCAAGGTCATGAACAAGTCGTGAGCGCTGGCCTGGCTCTCAAAGGCTTCGGGCAACAGGTGCATGAACGCAGTGGCCATGAGCGCACCGGCCGCCAGGCTCAGCATGTGTTGCGTGTAACGGGCCAACACACCAAAACTCAAGGCGGCCGCCAGCCACACGCTGCCAATGCCGGCAACCAGGGTTCCGATGATGATTGCTATTAAAATCATAGCGTCTTACGCATATTGCACGGGGGCTAACGCCCTAAATAGTCACCAAAAAGAAAACCGCCCCTCGGGGCGGTTTCTGCCAGAAGACCGGACAGCTTAACCGACCCCGTTGGCCTTGAACCATTCCAGCCCGCGCTTGAATCCGTCAGCCGCCGCGTCCTTGCGGTAGCTGGCACGGTAATCCGCATGAAACGCGTGACCCGCATCGGGATAAACCACAAATTGCGAAGCCTTGGCGGCCGCATTACCCTTGGCACCCGCTTGTGCCAATGCGTCTTTCATCTGGTTGATCGTCGTCAGAGGAATACCACCGTCCTGACCACCGTAGAGGCCCAGCACCGGCGCCTTGAGGCTGGACGCCATGTCAATCGGGTTTTTCGGACTGAGTTCCGAAGGTGTGCCGACCAGACGACCGTACCAGGCCACTCCAGCCTTGACGTTTTTGCTTTGCTCGGCATACAGCCAGGTAATGCGCCCACCCCAGCAAAAGCCGGTGATGCCCACTTTTTTCAGGTTGCCGCCATTTTCGCCGGCCCATTTGACCGCACCGTCCAAGTCACCCATGACTTGCGCATCGGGTACTTTGGAAACCACTTCGGCGATCAGTTTGGCCATTTCGCCGTACTTGCTCGGGTCACCCTGGCGGGCATACAACTCCGGCGCGATGGCCAGATAACCCGCTTGGGCAAAACGGCGGCAGGTATCGGCAATGTACTCGTGCACGCCGAAGATTTCCTGAATCACCAGAATCACGGGCAGGTTCTTCTTGCCTGCGGGCGCTGCATAGTAGAACGGTACCGAAAAGCCTTCCACGTCATAGATTTCTTCTCCGGTGGTCAGTCCATCCGCAGACGTCTTGATCGCCGTTTGCGCCATGATGGGCGCAGCCGCAGCGGCATAGCCCACCCCCAGTGCCACCTTGAGCGCGGTGCGACGGGTTGCTCCGCTTGCGCTGGTCTTGCCAGGCAGCAGTGAGTCGAGGTCATTCATCTGGTCACGGTGAAGCATGCGTCTGTCTCCTGAAAATGAAAAAAGAGAGTTTAGGCAAGCTCCAGCAGATGGACGCGTTCTGGGGTTATTTCCAGGGGGAAACCCTGACCCTGACTGACTCCACCCAACCGTCTGCTCAGGTTGCAACAAACTCCAGGGCCACTCCGTTGTTGCAATACCGCTTTCCGCTGGGCGCCGGGCCGTCGTTGAAAACGTGCCCCTGGTGGCTGCCGCAATGCAGGCAGTGGTACTCGGTGCGCGGGTAGACCGCCTTGAAATCGATACGCGTGTCCAGCACGCCGGACAGTGAAGAATGAAAGCTGGGCCAGCCCGTGCCGCTGTCATATTTCATTGCCGACGTGAACAGCGCCAACTGGCAGCCCGCGCAGCGGTAGGTGCCCGGCCGCTTCTCGCTATTCAAGGGGCTGGAAAAAGCCCGTTCGGTACCCTGCTCCCGCATGACATGGAAGGCCAGCGGAGGCAGCCTGGCGCGCCATTGCGCGTCGCTCAAAGTCAGCCCGTACGCAACGCGGCCCAAGGCAAGGGGCAGCAGGGAGGTCAGCAGGTGGCGGCGCTTCATAAGTCTGGTACTCCGTTCAATGCAAAACCATGGACAGGTTGGCGGCCAGCGTCTGGCGGGCACGAAACATGCGCTGGAACAGGTTATTTTCGGTTATTGCCAGCGCTTCGCAAACCTCTTGCGCAGTCTGGTCCTGCAATACGCGCAGCTCGATGGCATCACGCAGGCTTTTGGGCAGTTTCGCGATACCGGCAAGTACGTGGCGAACCGTCTCGCGCTGCTGCAAGACTTCGTCAGGCCTTGGCTGCGAGCATGCGATTGAAAAGGCGGGTCCTTCTTTCCCGTCCACGCCGTCCACGCCGTCCAGGCTTTCGGTGCCTGATCTCTGGCGCACCAGGTCAACAATCTTGTTCTTGAGCACCGCCGTAAGCCATGAACGCAGCGCCGAGCGGCCACCAAAGCTGGCACGCCCGGTAGCAACCGCTTCAAAGACGTCATGGACCAGGTCTTCGGCCAGTGCGGGATCGTGCAGTTTGCGTTTGGCAAAGCGAATCAGGTAGTCGCGGTGGGGCAGCAAGTCGTCCCACAACACAGTCAACGTCAACCCGGGCAAGCCTGGAACAGCGCCAGGCTGGCAAGAGGAACTTGAAGCAGAAGGGATGGCAGTGATCATGGCGGGGTCTCCAAAGCAGCGGGTTGCGTTGGATTGAAGTTTGGTTGGCACGCATCGCACCAAGCTCACCAAACATCACATTCCGATAACATTTGCGTAAGAAGCAGCGCGCTTGCCCGACAATTCCGCATGGCTTATCACTTACTCGTTGCAGAAGACCAGGACGACATCCGCGACATGATCGTACTCAACCTGCGCAATGCGGGCTACCAGGTCACTGCGGTGGCGGATGGGCTGGCGGCTCTGGCCAGCCAGACAGAGCAGGTTTTCGACTTGCTGGTTCTTGATCGGATGATGCCCGGCATGGACGGTCTGGAGGTCTGCAAGACCCTGCGCGCCAAGGGCCGCAATGCGCCCATCCTGATGTTGACCGCCAAGTCCACCGAGCTGGACCGCGTGCTGGGCCTGGAGTTGGGGGCGGACGACTACCTCACCAAACCCTTCTCCATGGCCGAGCTGCTGGCGCGGGTCAAGGCGCTGCTGCGCCGCGCCGAGTTGTTACAGGCAGCCCAGGCAACGGCCCACGCCCAACCCGCAACCCTGCGCAACGGCGCACTGGAAATTTTGCCAACCAAACGCCAGGTGCGCATGCAAGGCACCGCGCTTGACTTCACCGCGCTTGAATTTGACTTGCTGCTGCACTTTGCGCAGCACCCGGGCCATGTGTTTTCTCGCAGCCAGTTGCTCACGGCGGTATGGGGTTACAGCCATGACGGCTACGAGCACACGGTAACGACGCACATCAACCGCTTGCGCGCCAAGCTGGAGCACGACCCGCTGCGCCCCGAGCTCATACTGACTGTGCGGGGAGCGGGCTACAAAATGCGTGAAGCCCCTTTGTGATGGCGCAACCGTGACCGTACGCTTCAAAATTGCACTGACGATTCTTGTTACGGGGTTACTCACCGCGTTGGGCGTGATTGGTATGGTGGCCTTGGCGTTTGACCGCTTTGAGCGGGAAACAACGTTTGAGCGGGCCAATGTGTTCCTGACCCGCGTGGTTGCGACCTACGACAACCTGCTCGACATGCAGGACCGCTTCCCCGACGATGTAAACACCTTGCTGCGCAACCTGCTGCTCTTTGAAGCCGACACGCAGCTCTATCTGCTGGATGCCAACGGCACGGTGCTGTCCAGCACCGGCAATGCCAAACTTCCCAGTGGGTTCAAGGTGACACTGGCTCCCGTCAGGGCTGCGGCATTGGGGAACACATCGGATACCCGCATGCCCTATGTCATGGGTGACGACCCGGAACGCATGGACGCCAATGCCGTCATTGCCGCGCGCGCATTGAGCCGCTCCGTCATTCGCAAAACCGAATCCGCAGCAGGCTACCTCTACCTGGTCACCCATAAGGAGCCGGTACCCGCCGGGCGTCTTGCCGTGTTTCGCTCGGCCTTCGCCGGTCCGGCGCTGGGCGCTGTGGCCGCCGTGGTGGCGCTGACCACGCTGTTGGCCGCGTGGATTATTGCGGCGGTGATTCGCCCCTTGCGGCGCATCAGCAACGAGGTCGCGCGGGCCACCCGAGACGGCTTGAGTTCCGCCAGCCTGGAGGACCCGAGCCCCCTCTTTTCGAGCGACGTCCAAGCCCCCGCACCACCGCACAAGCGCACCGAAAAACGCGACGAATTTGACCAGTTGCGCGAAGGCTTTCACACCATGCTGGCCACGCTGCGCGCGCAATGGCAGGCGCTGCGCCAGCTAGACCAGTTTCGCCGCGAAGGTGTCAGCAACCTCTCACACGACCTGCGCTCACCGCTGACCGCCACGGTGGCGTGCCTGGAAACCCTGGAGCAACGCTGGGCCAACGAAGCCACTCCCATCGACCGCACCGAAGACTGCCGCCTGGTGCAAATGGCGCTGCGCAACACCCGCAATGCCGCGCAACTGGTGCGTTCCATGGGAGACCTGGCGCAACTGGACGAGCCCACATTCGAATTGCATTGCGAGGTGCTGGAACTGGGCCAGATGGTGGACGACATTGCTCTGCGCTTTGGCGAGCGCGCCGCGCAAAAAGGCGTTGCGCTGCAATGTGAACTACCAGGCATTGGGGACACCGCGGCTCCGCTCTATGCCTCCGTCGACATTGAACTGCTGGAGCGCGCGCTGGCTAACCTGATGGACAACGCGCTGAAGTTCACGCCCTCTGGCGGGTGCATCACGCTTTCAGCCACGCGCAGGCCCGCGACAGCGACTGACGCGGCCGGGTGGGTTCAGGTCTCGGTAACCGACACAGGCCCTGGTATTGCCGAAGCAGACTTGCCCCACCTTTTTGATCGCCTGTACCAAAGCCGCGCCAGCGTTGCCCCGGCCAGCAGCGAAGGCGGAAAAGGCCTGGGCCTGGCCATTGTGAAACGCATCGCCGAGTTGCACGACGGTCACGTCACGGTGCGCAGTGCGTTGGGCGCGGGAACGTGTGTGACGCTGGATCTGCCAGCCCGCTGATTCCGTCAGTGGGGACCCAAAGTCCAAAAAATTCGGAAATCCTGCAGGGTTAGATCCAGTTTTTTTTGCCTTCAGGCATGGCATTCAGGACGCCCCAATCCGTATCAAGGTCGCTGTCCGCCAGCTCACCCACTGGAAATCGGCGGAGGTTTGTACTGGGCGGCGAAGGTGCCAAATCGGCCGACAGAAAAACGTCATTGAACGCCTTCAGAAGGCCCGGATTGGACAGGCTGAGCGACTCGATAGAAGTAAGCATTTTGTTCCCCGTTCGGAAATGTGGATACGGGGTCAATGTCGCATCTTGGGTGCGTTTTGTCCGTGCGGCGCCGCACGAATAGGTCAAATGCCGCCTGAAAATGCTGGCATTGCTTATTCGGTTGGCTCGCTATATCGCGCTACGCTTGGCGAGAATGGAGACCCCTGCAGCAACAGGCGTCTTTCTACCGCTGACTGTCTGCACCCAACTTGAATACGGCCACCGTCTGCACCAGATCCTGCGCCTGGCCCTTGAGACTGGAGGCGGCCGCCGCCATCTCTTCCACCAGCGCCGCATTCTGCTGCGTGGCTTGGTCCATCTGCGTCACCGCTTCACCCACCTGGGTCACGCCCAGGGCCTGCTCGGTGCTGGCCGCACTGATCTCGCCCATGATGTCCGTGACTCGGCGAATACTGCTCACCACCTCGGCCATGGTGACTCCGGCCTGGTCCACCAGGGTGGTGCCGTGTTCCACGCGCTCCACGCTGTCGTTGATCAGATTTTTGATTTCCTTGGCTGCCTCGGCTGAGCGCCCCGCCAGAGAGCGCACCTCCGACGCCACCACGGCAAAGCCTCTTCCCTGTTCGCCGGCACGTGCCGCCTCGACGGCTGCGTTCAAGGCCAGAATATTGGTCTGAAAGGCAATGCCGTCAATGACTCCGATGATGTCGGAAATCTTGCGCGAGGATTCGTTGATCCCCTTCATGGTCTCCACCACCTGACCGACCACCTCACCGCCCTTGACGGCTACAGAACTGGCGCTCATGGCCAACTGATTGGCCTGGCGGGACGAGTCGGCGTTTTGCTTGACCGTGGAACTCAGCTCCTCCATGGAGGCGGCGGTTTCCTCCAGGGCGCTGGCCTGTTGTTCGGTGCGGGCTGAAAGGTCATGGTTGCCCTGGGCGATTTCCGAGCTGGCGGTGGCCACCCCTTCGGAGCCTTGGCGCACATTCGAGACCACACCGGCCAGGCTTTGGGTCATCGCGCCCAGGGAATGCAGCAGTTGCCCAAATTCGTCGGTGCGCCGAGTGGCGATCACGGAACTCAAATCGCCACGGGCAATGCGGTCTGCCGCCTCATTGGCCTGCTCCAGTGGTTCTCGGATGGAGCGCACCAGCCAGGCCGTGCCTGCGAAGACGACCACCACAATAACCGCCAGCGCCACCAGAATGCCGAAATTATTGGCCTGGCGGCGCGCCTGTAGGTCCGCCTCCACTTCCTGGACGCGCTTGCGCTGCAAGGCCGTCAGTTCCTTCTGGCTACCTGCAAAAGCCGCCGCGGCGGGCAGGTACTGGGCATTCATGAGCTGAAGGGCTTCCTCGGTCCGGCCTTCGACTTTGAGTTGACGCACTTTTTCTCGCGCAGCCAGAGTCGCCTTGCGCAGGTCCGCAATTTTCTGCAACTGTGCCCGATCGGCGTCCGTCAGCGGCATCGCCTCCATTTTCTTTTGCAGTTCCGACACCTGATTGGCGGTCGCGGTAATCACATCCTTGAAGGCTGTTGAAATCGCCGGCCCATCGCTCAGGATGATGGCCTGGTTGCGGGTCGCATTGTTCTCGGTCAGCCCATTCAACTCCGTGGTGACCTGCACCAAGCCGAGCGCTGTCGCTTGGGCGGCATCCCCCTCGGCCAGAATGGCTGTGGTGCGTATCAGCCCCACCACGGCGACCGCACAAATGGACACGATGACCAGGGTAATGAATACCCACAGCTTGGCGGCAATTTTTAAGTTTTTCAGGTTCATGGCGCTATATCGGCTTCTTTTGATCATTGCGTATACCAACGATCCCTATTTTCAAAAATATCGGCGGAGCACGGCACCCAGAGCCCGCCTCACATTGCTGTGTTTCAGTGTGCCTTGTCCCAATTCGGTCCAAATCCGATCTCGGCCAGCAAAGGTACTTTCAAATCGGCCACACCGGCCATCAGCCGCGGAATCTCGGTTTTGACCCATTCCACCTCGGCCTCGGGCACTTCAAACACCAACTCATCGTGCACCTGCATGATCATCTTGGTTCCCTTTTTCTCGGTGTCCAGCACCTCTTGCACCTTGACCATGCTGAGCTTGATGAGGTCGGCCGCAGTGCCCTGCATGGGCGCGTTGATGGCCGCGCGCTCAGCACCCGCACGGCGTGGGCCGTTGGGCGAATTGATCTCGGGCAGGTAGAGCCTGCGGCCCATCACGGTTTCCACATAGCCCTTGCTCTTGGCACTGAGGCGGGTTTCGTCCATGTACTGCTTGACGCCGGGGTAGCGGTCAAAGTAGCGGGTGATGTAGTTCTTGGCAGCCGTATTGTCGATGCCCAGATTGCGCGCCAGACCGTAGGCGCTCATGCCGTAGATCAGACCAAAGTTGATGACCTTGGCATAACGGCGCTGCTCGGGCAGCACCTGGTCCACGGGCACGCCAAACACTTCGGCGGCGGTGGCGCGGTGCACGTCCAGCCCCTCTCTGAACGCATGCAACAGCGCTTCATCGCCACTGATGTGCGCCATGATGCGCAACTCAATCTGGCTGTAATCAGCGCTGGCAATCAGGCTGCCTGCGGGCGCCACAAAGGCTTCGCGCACGCGCCGCCCCTCCGGCGTGCGAATAGGGATGTTCTGCAGATTGGGATCGTTGCTGGAGAGGCGACCGGTCACGGCCACGGCCTGCGCGTAATGCGTGTGCACGCGGCCGGTACGCGGGTTGGCCAGCTGGGCCAGCTTGTCGGTGTAAGTGCCCTTGAGTTTGGCCAGGCCGCGGTGTTCCAGAATCTTGGCGGGCAACGGAAAATCTTCGGCCAGTTTCTCCAGCACTTCTTCATCGGTGCTGGGCGCGCCAGTGGCAGTTTTCTTGACGACGGGAAGGCCGAGTTTGGTGAAGAAAATTTCACCAATCTGCTTCGGAGAACTCAGGTTGAAAACCTGCCCGGCCAACGCATGCGCTTCGGTTTCCAGCTGCAAAATGCGCAGGCCCAGTTCATGGCTTTGCGCAGCCAGCGTGGGCGCGTCAATCAGCACGCCGTTGCGCTCGATGCGGTACAGCGCTTCGCTGCTGGCAATCTCCAGTTCGTACACGGAGCGCAGCTTGGCATCAAGCTGCAGGCGTGGCCACAAGGCCAGGTGCACGTCCAGCGTCATGTCCGAGTCTTCGCACGAGTATTCAGCGGCCTTGGCCACTTCGACCTGGTTGAACGTCAGCTGGTTCACACCCTTGCCGCACAGGTCTTCAAAGCTGATACCGGTGCGCCCCACATGGCGCTCTGCCAGACTGGCCAGGCCGTGGGGCTTGTGCACCTCCAGCACATAGCTTTGCAGCATGGTGTCGTGCACATAGCCCTGCACTTCGATGCCGTGATTGGCAAACACGTGGCGGTCGTATTTGATGTTCTGGCCGAGCTTGTGCCTGGTGCCGTCTTCCAGCCAGGGCTTGAGGCGCGCCAGCACGTCGTCGCGCGGCAACTGGGTGGGTGCATCCGGGTAGTTGTGGGCCAACGGAATGTAGGCCGCTTCGCCGGGTTTGACGCTGAAACTGATGCCCACGATCTCGGCGCGCATTTCGTCCAGCGAGTTGGTTTCGGTATCCAGCGCCACCAGCTCAGCCGATTCAAGGCGCGCCAGCCAGGTGTCGAACAGCGCCCAGTCGAACACCGTGTCGTAGGCCAGATTGCTGACCTGCGTACTCGCGGAACCGGGCTCATCAAACAGGCCCGGTTCATTGGCGTTGGCACGGGCAGACTGAGGGGCCGCAACCGCTGATTTGCGCGGGGCGGCGTCGGCGTCTGCGCCTGCACCGGTCCCACCACCGTTGGATTCCATGGCGCGGGCTAGCCCCTTGAATCCGTATTTCTCATAAAAACCCTTGAGAGCCCCCGTATCCATTGCGCCAATAGCTATCGAATCCATAGCAGGAAGGCCATCCACGTAGCCGACCAGATCGCAATCGGTCTTGACCGTCAGCAGGCGCCGCCCCAAGGGCAGCCAGTCCAGGGCTTTGCGCAAATTCTCGCCCGCCACGCCCTTGATCTCGTCGGCGCGCGCCACCAGCGCGTCCAGCGATCCATATTCCTGCAACCACTTGGCAGCGGTCTTGGGGCCTACCTTCTGCACGCCGGGCACGTTGTCAATGACATCACCCACCAGGGTCTGAAAGTCGACCATCAATGTGGGCGGCACGCCAAACTCCGCCGTCACACCCGCCACATCGCGGCGCCGGCCGTTCATGGTGTCGATGATGGTGATGTGCTGGTCCACCAACTGGGCCAGGTCTTTGTCGCCGCTGCTCACAATCACTTCTATGCCCTGGCGGGACGCCATCTCGGCCAGGGTACCGATCACGTCGTCGGCCTCCACGCCGGGCACGGCCAGCACCTTCCAGCCCATCAGGGCCACGACTTCATGGATGGGCTCAATCTGTTCGCGCAGGTCATCCGGCATGGGAGAGCGGTGCGCCTTGTATTCGGGGTACCACGCATTGCGAAAGGTGGGGCCCTTGGCATCAAAAACGCAGGCGGCGTAGTCGGCCCGCACCTCTTTGCGCAGGCTTTGCATCATGTTGATCATGCCGCGAATGGCCCCGGTGGGGCTGCTCGTGGGGTCGCCGGGCACGGCGCGCAGGTCGGGCATGGCGTGGAAGGCGCGGTACAGGTAGCTGGAGCCATCCACCAGCAGCAGTGTTTTCTTGTCAGTCATGGCTGCATTTTGCCTGCCTCCTGCGCCTGACCGGGCACCTCTACAATCGGCGACAACATTCTGACTTTCGGGCGCGTTGATTCATGGCGGTTTACACAGAGGTCTCCTTCGAGGAGGCCAACAGTTTCTTGCAAAGCCTCCATCTGGGAACCCTCCAATCCATGGCAGGGTGCTCCGGAGGCATCGAAAACACCAATTACTTCGTCACCACCGACCAGGCGCCGTATGTGCTGACCCTGTTTGAGCGGCTAACGGCCGAGCAGCTGCCGTTTTACCTGCGGCTGATGAAGCATCTGGCCCATCACGACATTCCCGTGCCCGATCCGGCCGCGAACCGGGATGGCGATGTAGTGCACACATTGAAAGGCAAGCCGGCGGCCGTGGTGAACCGCCTCAAAGGCAAGAGTGAGCTGGCTCCCAGTGCGGTGCATTGCGCGCTGGTAGGCGAGATGCTGGCCCGCATGCATCTGGCCGGGCTGGAATTCACCATGCACCAGCCCCATTTGCGCGGGCTTTCCTGGTGGAACGAAACCGTGCCGGTGATACTGCCCTATCTGCAACCCGACCAAGCAGCCTTGCTGCAAAGCGAACTGGCTTACCAGAACCACGTCGCAACAATGTCAGCGTACACGGCCTTGCCACGCGGCCCCATCCACGCCGATCTGTTCCGTGACAACGTGATGTTTGAGGCCCCCAGCGAGGGACGAGGCAGCCCGGCCCTGACCGGCTTCTTCGATTTCTATTTTGCGGGGGTGGACACCTGGCTGTTTGACATTGCGGTGTGCCTCAATGACTGGTGTATCGACCTGGCAACCGGCGCCATGGATGCCGAGCGCACCCAGGCATTCCTCGCCGCCTATGAAGCGGTCCGCCCGCTGCGGGAGCAAGAGCGCACGCTGTTGCCCGCCATGGCGCGCGCGGGCGCATTGCGGTTCTGGATTTCGCGGTTGTGGGATTTCTACCTGCCGCGGGAAGCCTCCATGCTCCAGGCCCATGACCCTGGCCACTTTGAGCGGGTGCTGCGCCAGCGTATCCTGTTCCCCTTGACACTCAACACCACCGACACCACCGCATGAAACTGAACATCGTCCCGGCCAGCAGGGGCATCCAATGGGTCAAGCTGGGGATGAAGACCTTTTTTCGCCAGCCCCTTGCATTGGCGGGCCTGTTTTTTCTGTTCCTGGCGGTGATGTCGATTCTCAGCATGGTGCCCTTGCTGGGCAATGTGCTGGCGTTGGTGCTGTTACCGGGCGCCACGCTGGGCCTGATGGCCGCCACTGCAGAGGCCAGCAAAGGCAACTTCCCCATGCCTTCCATACTGATCAGCGCGTTTCGCGCAGGGCGCCAACAACTGCGTGCCATGTTGACGCTGGGCGCCCTGTATGCACTGGGCTTTCTACTGGTGCTCGGATGCTCGGCTTTGATTGATGGCGGCCAATTCGCAAAGCTTTACCTGATTGGCGGAACCATGACCGCCGAAATGCTGCAGGAAGGCGACTTTCAGATGGCCATGCTGGTGTCTATGGGCCTGTATGTGCCCCTGTCCCTGATGTTCTGGCATGCTCCGGCGCTGGTGCATTGGCAGGGGTTGCCCCCGGTTAAAAGCCTGTTTTTCAGCATGGTCGCCTGCTTGCGCAATTTCTGGGCATTTACGCTGTACAGCATGGCATGGATGGGCGTATTTTTGTTGATGGGCCTTGTGATCTCCATCATTGCAGCCCTGACGGGCAGTGCCGAAATGATGGGTGCAGTCCTGTACCCGGCTGCCATGCTGATGGCGGCCATGTTTTTTACCTCCATCTACTTCACGTTTGTCGACAATTTCGACACCACCCCAGGAGAAACGCCATGACCCAGCACCTTTTGCAAGGCCGATCTGAAAAAGAACTGTTGTGGTTTCAGCGTCGCAGTTTCTTGCAAGCGGCTGCGGCATGGACGGCCGCGGGCAGTCTGGAGGGCGCCCAAGCACAGTCTCGCGGCAACGTGGTGGAGCTGATGGGCGACGCCACGGTCAACGGCCAGCGTCTGACGCCGCGCCAGACGGTGCAAACGGGTGACCAGATTGCCACCGGGCCCGGCTCCAGCCTGATCTTTGTGATTGGCAGTTCCGCATTTCATGTGCGCCAAAACTCCATGATGACCGTGGAGCGTGGTGCCACCCTGAACGCCGTCAGTCTGCTGCGCCTGCTGACGGGTGCTGTGGTCAGCGTCTGGGGCAAAGGCACCAGCCGGCAAATCATCACACCCACCATGACCGCTGGCATTCGCGGCACCGGCGTGTACACCGAAATCTTTGCCGACCAGGGCGGTCGCAGCTATTTCTGCAACTGCTATGGCACGGTCGACATCGCATCTGGCTCGGACAGCACGGTGAGCCGCTCCGACTACCACCAGGCTTTCTGGGGGGAGGTCAACCCAAAAGAGGGCCGGTCACTCACGCCTGCCAAGGCCATCAACCACACCGACGAGGAGCTGGAATTCCTGGCCCACCTGACCAACCAGCGCACCGCGTGGCAGATTTCAGGCAAAAAAGGCGTAAAAGACGGCAAAGGTTACATGGATGAAAAGGCCGGGCAGATGCACCCGGCCGACATGCTCAAGTAGCCAGAGCACGGGCGCTGATCAGCCCAGCTTGATACCCATCGGATCGGCAGTGAGGTAACCCACTGCGGCACCAAAGCGGTCTTTGTAGTTGGCGCGCACCAGCGGGTCCAGCGTGGCCTGCACCTTGCCATGCAACGCGGGCACCCAATCACCGGCGTGTTGAAAGTTGCTCATGATGTAGGTCCAGCCATTGAGGTCATCGGCCACATGCAAGCCGGTAGCCTCAGCGCCAGCAGGCATGGACGCCACACGCGAAAGCGCCTTGGTATCCACGTTATAGGCCCACAAGAAATTGTTGACGTGGGAGTTGGTGTCTTCACCAATGAACAGCGTACGCAGTTTCTCGGAGAACTTCAGGTTATCCGGGTTGGATATCTTGTCGGGATGGGCGAGGTTGCCCAGCGCATCAGCGGCAATGTCTTCGCCCACCAGCAGCGCTTTGGTGTGCACTGGCACCCATTCGCTACTGATTGCCGCTCCGCTTGCATCCTTTTGCCCGCCCGTGAGCTGGCTGGCCATCACACCGCCTGCGACTAGCGCTTTGTCCAGTGCAATGCCGCTGGCTTCATTCCAGCCCTTGCCACCCTTGACCATGGAGTCTTGCATGTAGGACAGCGCGGAGTAGGCGACCTTGTCTTTGGCGTTGACGGTGGTGCCTTCCATCTTGGAAAAGCCCATGCTTGCGCCCATGAGGTAGGCGTAGCGGTGGGTTTCCAGAAAGGCGGCCGCTTTTTCCATGCCGGGTTTGAGCTTGACCCAATTGGCCTTGCCACCCAAAAATATTTTGGTGAAGCTGGCATCAGCCGGGTCTTTGGCGTGCACGGTCATGATGTCCGAGGGCTTCAGCGTGTTGGCAAGCTTTTCAATTTCGTCGCTGGTGGCGTGACCGAGTTTGATCCACGACAGCGAGGCGCCCGCATCGGATGGATTGATTGAGAAGCCGGCGCCCACTTTGGCCACATACAGTGTCCCGGCGGAGAGGCTCTTTTCTTTGTCGGCGATGAACATGAACAAGCCACCGTTCGTGGCGTCGTCACCCATCAACACAGTGCGGTTGTCGGGCATGACCTGCACCAGTTCATGCGAGATGCGGCCCATGCAATAGTGCTTGACCAGTGTGCCGCTGCCATCCGGGTTGACCGCCACTTCCGGCATATGGCCATAGTGGTAGGGGTTGGCAATACTTTCATCACCAAAGAGGTTTTTGCTGAAGGCCTTGAACACCTTGTTCTCGGCAACAAAAAAGGCGTCCGGCTCGTACTCTTCGCTGGAAAGGTGGGTATTCCAGGGCGACAGGCTGGAGCCGCAGGTGATCCACAAGCCCTGCGCCTGCGAGGTATCGACATGGTGATATTTCACCAGCGTCAGCTTGCCGGTGGACTGGTCCTGGTCCAGTGTCAGCACCGCAATAGTCGACGGCAATGTTCCATAGGCCTCTGCGTTGGCCTGGTTGCGGGTGGTGTATTCGAACTGCACCACGGCAAACACGGCCTTCCCCTTGATGCCCGTCACGGTGGCATGGGGCAGTTGCAGCAGCGAAGTGCCATCCGGACAGTCCGAGAAGAATTGCCGCTCTTTGCCTGCCACCGACTTGTCCATGATGGGCTTGTTCAAAATGTCCACATAGCCACCTGCCAGCGTCGTTCCGCCCTTGCCATCCGGCACCTGGTCACCCGTCATGAAGAAGGGTTGGTAGGCCAGCTTGTAAGCGCGTGTGGTGCCATCCTGCAAAGTCACCTGAAGGCTGGAGGCCACCGTGGTGGTTGCCATGGCTGCCGGATTCGACAGCGATGGCGCCGCCATGGACGAGAACACCGCAGAAGCAAACGGCGCGGTTGACAACGCTGCACCAGTGGCAGCTGCAGTTGCACAACCCGACAACAGCGAGCTGGAAGCCATCACACCCAAGGGCAACATGGGCGCAGCAGCGATGAATTTGAGTGCGGTACGACGCGAAGGTTGGTCTAGTTGTGACATGGTCTGTGGTTCCCGAATGAGATGAATTAACACCACCTATCCTAGAAAACCTGTGTGACAAATTCGTGACGAACGCACGACAGCCGGCCAACGTGCCCTGACGCACAGACGTTTCGGTCACAAAACCTCAGACTGCGACCACTGTACGGCGCTATTTAGCGATCGTCAGTTTGCAGGCTGAAATTCGGCTTGCATGTGAATGCGGTGTCTTTTATCCGTTGGTCAGGAAAACTCAAGGAACAAGTCCGAAATCTATTTCAAGCAATTCAAGTGGTGTGCTCCACTTTTAATCACCGCTTTGGCGACAGGATGTGGCGGAGGCGGTGGCGGGCGAGACCCCATCCTGGGCACGGGCAACGCTTCACCGGTGTACACCGCCCAGTCCATCAAAGACGTGATCGCGCCCCGCATTATTGGCACTGGGGCGTACCCTTTTGGCAATGCACAGAATGGCGCCATCAACGTTCCAACTAACCGCGCAATCACGGCGGTATTCAGCGAGGCGATGAATACCGCGACGATCATTGCAGCCAACTACACACTGAGTTGCGCCTTGCCTTGTGTCGCTCCAGTTGGTACTGTGAGCTATGCGGCCAATAGCCGCACCGCCGTGTTTACGCCCGCCAGCGCGCTCCAGGCCAATACCCTCTACACCGCGACCATCAAGACGGGTGCCCAGGACCTTGCAGGCAACCCCTTGGCCAGTGACTACGTTTGGACCTGGACGACCGACGTGGGACCTGACGCTGCGGCACCCACTGTCACTTCAACCAACCCGCCAGACCTTGCAGCAGGCGTTTGCACCAGCCAAACGATCAACGCCACGTTCAATGAGCCCATGGACCCGTTGTCAATTACCCCAAGCACGTTTTTGCTGGCGGTAACTGCCGGTGGTGCCCCGGTCACTGGCGTGGTTTCTTATGATTCTCAGACCAATGTCGCATCCTTCAACCCGGCTGCCGACCTTACGGGGCCACCAGCAACCAATTACACAGCGACGGTAAAAGGGGGTGTCAGCGGAGTCAAAGACCTGTCGGGCAATGCGCTGGCGGTCGATAAGGTAGTGACCTTTACAACGGCCGCAGCAGCCTGCACAGCACCCCCCATCAAGCCGGTAGCGCTGGGTGCCGCAGCATCGTTCGGCACATTTGGTGGCAATGCCGGTATGACCAACTCGGGACTGCTGACCGTGATCAATGGCAACATTGGAACCACTGCCGTATCGACTGCGGTAACCGGATTCCATGATGCCGGACCAGGATGCACCTACACAGAAACTACGCTCAACAAGGGCTCCGTCAACGGTCTGATCTACACCGCTGCGCCGCCTCCAACCGTGGCTTGCCCAACTGAAGGCACCGCAAACACGTTTGTGATTGCGACACAGGCACGCGCCGATGCACTGGCGGCCTATAACGCGCTCGTGGCAATGCCGATGGGTGCGAATCCGGGCGCCAACCTGGCTGGATTGACTCTCGCCCCAGGCGTTTACACCGCGCCCGCCGGTTCGTTCATGATTCAAGGTAGCGACCTCACACTTGACGCTCAAGGCGACGCCAATGCAGTCTGGGTATTCCAGATGGCGACAACCTTGACTGTCGGTGGTTCAGGTGCGGCAGCACCTCAAAGCATCATCCTGGCGGGTGGTGCCCAAGCCAAGAACGTCTTCTGGCAAGTGGGCAGTGCGGCCACCATCAATGCTGGCGGCGGCGGAACCATGATGGGAACCATCATCAGCCAAGCGGGTGCCGCCTTCTCTACCGCTGGAAACGTCGCCATCGTGACGCTGCAAGGCCGGGCAATTTCACTGGGTGCCTCCGTGACATTGGTCAACACTGTCATCAATGTGCCCCAATAAGACTTGAAGCCTTCAAGCAAGCTCACTTTTCAAAAACAATTCACCGGTATCCGAAAGCGTTTTTGGGTGCCGGTGACTCCACCTGGAGAAGAACATGAAATCACGTAAATCGAAATTGGCAACAACATCCGGCACGATGGGCTTGATGGCTCTGGCAGTGCTAGCTACACCGCTGGCGTTTGCCGACGATGCGGGCTGGTACGGCGGGGCGAGCGCAGGCCGGTCCAGCGCAACCATCGACGATGCCAGAATCACCAGCGGACTGCTGGGGCAGGGCCTGATCACGAATTCAATCGCTGATCGCGACCGTGACAACGGCTACAAGGTCTTTGGCGGCTACCAGTTCAACAACAATTTCGCACTGGAAGGCGGCTACTTCGATCTGGGTAAATTCGGCTACACCGCCAACACAACGCCACCCGGCGTGCTGAGTGGTGACATCCGGCTCAAGGGCCTGAACCTGGACGCAGTGGGAACCCTGCCGATTACGGAAAAACTGTCCGTTTTGGGTCGTGTAGGCGTGAACTACACCGAAGCATCCGACGCGTTTACAGGGACCGGGGCCGTGCAAGTGACCAACCCCAACCCCAGCAAGAGTGAAGCAAACTACAAGGTCGGCTTGGGTCTTCAATATGCATTCACCGAAAACCTGGCGATGCGTGTCGAGGCCGAACGGTACCGTGTCAACGATGCGATTGGCAACAACGGCCATGTGGACCTGGTGTCCGTGGGACTGATCTACCGCTTCGGCGCCAAGTCACCCACACCCGTGCCCCGCGCGGTTGCACCCGAGCCCGTTCGTGAAGTCGTTGCCGTAGCGCCACCTCCGCCACCACCACCGGTGGCAGTTGTTGCGCCACCACCGCCACCGCGCTTTGAGAAGTTCACGCTGTCGGCCACCGAACTGTTTGGTTTTGACAGTGCTGTACTGCGCATGCCACAACCCAAACTGGACGAAATCGCAACGGAACTGGGTAAGCACGGAGAGGTTGGTAGCGTCGACATCAACGGCTATACCGACCACCTCGGCACGGCCAAATACAACCAGAAATTGTCAGAGCAGCGTGCAAACGCGGTCAAGAGCTATCTGGCCAGCAAAGGCATTGATCCCGCGCGCCTGAAGGCGCAAGGCTTGGGCGAGGCCAACCCCGTGGTTGTGTGCACCGAGACGAAACGGGCCGCACTGATCCAGTGTCTGGAGCCCAACCGCCGGGTGGAAGTGGAAAAAATCACGATTGAACGCCGCGTGATGTGAAGCGTGGTGCAAATCCTCTGGATTTGCACCATCTCAAATCGGAGTGAGCTTGGCCACGCTCAGCGCCAGCCACTTCGTACCATGACGCGGAAAACTGATCTGCGCACGTGCGTCGTCCCCAGCACCCTCCAGCGTCAAGACGGTGCCCTCGCCAAACTTGGCGTGGAACACTTTCATGCCCAGGCGCAAACCATGGGCAGATTCTTCCTTGCGGACAATTTTTTGACCAAAAGAGCCTGTAGCCCCCGCGGAACCTGCGTAGCCAGCTCCTGAATTCATAGCAAAATCCGAACCTGACCCGGCATTCCATCCCCGGCCGATGTTTTGATTTTTGGGCGTCAGCCACTTGAGCGACTCTTCCGGTAGCTCCTCAAAAAAGCGGCTCTTGAGGTTGAAGCGCGTCTGCCCGTGCAGCATGCGCGACTGCGAGTGGCTCAGGTACAAGCGTTTGCGGGCGCGGGTGATGGCCACGTACATCAGGCGGCGTTCTTCCTCCAGACCCTCACGGTCGTTCATGGAATTCTCATGGGGGAACAAGCCCTCTTCCATGCCCGTGATGAACACGCAATCAAACTCCAGTCCCTTGCTGGAGTGCACCGTCATGAGCTGAATGGCATCCTGCCCGGCCTGGGCCATGTTGTCGCCAGCCTCCAGCGCTGCGTGGGTCAGAAAGGCCACCAAGGGGGACAGGGTCTCGCCGGTGTCGCCAAACTCATCCGTGCCTGCACCCGCGTCTCTGACGGGTTCGGCTTTATCGGAGAAATCCATGCCCTGACTGGCCGGGCTTTGGCTCAGCGGGTTGGCTGCGCCTGCCAGCATGGCCGCGGCATCACGGCCGAAACCTTCCTGCATGACAAAGCTCTCGGCGGCGTTCACGAGCTCTTCCAGATTCTCCACCCGGTCGGCGCCTTCGCGCTCGGCCTTGTAGTGCGCCATGAGGCCGCTTTGTTCCAGCATCAGCGACATGATGTCGCGCAGATTCATGTCCACCGTCTGCTCACGCAGGATGTCTATCTTGGCCACAAAACCGGCAATCGCTGCGCCCGCCCGCCCGGTCAGGGTGCTGACCGCATCGTGCAGCGAACAACCCGTGGCGCGGGCAATGTCCTGCAACTGCTCGATTGAGCGCGCGCCGATGCCCCGCGCGGGAAAGTTCACGACCCGCATGAAGCTGGTGTCGTCGTTGGGGTTTTCCAGCAGACGCAGGTAGGCCAGCGCGTGCTTGATTTCAGCCCGCTCAAAAAAGCGCAGCCCGCCGTACACGCGGTAAGGCATGGCCGCATTGAACAACGCGGTTTCAATCACCCGACTTTGGGCGTTGCTGCGGTAGAGCACCGCAATCTCCTTGCGCTCGAATGCCGGCTCGGTACCGTTGTCGCGTACCAGCTGTTTCATCTCCTCCACCATCCACTGCGCCTCGGCAAAGTCCGTGGGTGCCTCGTACACCCGCACCGGTTCGCCCGGGCCCTGGTCGGTGCGCAGGTTCTTGCCCAGACGCTTGCTGTTGTGGCTGATGAGTGCGTTGGCCGAGTCCAGAATGTTGCTGTAGCTGCGGTAGTTTTGCTCCAGCTTGATCTGGTGCTGCACATGGAATTCGCGCACGAAGTCAGCCATGTTGCCCACGCGCGCGCCGCGAAACGCATAGATGCTCTGGTCGTCATCGCCCACGGCAATCACGGCACCACCCACGGTATCGGGGCTTGCATTGGCACCCTGCCCGGCCAGCATCTTGATCCAGGCGTATTGCAGCTTGTTGGTGTCCTGAAACTCGTCGATCAGGATGTGGCGGAATCGCCGCTGGTAGTGCTCGCGAACCGGGTCGTTGTCGCGCAGCAGCTCATACGATCGCAGCATCAACTCGCCAAAATCGACCACGCCTTCGCGCTGGCACTGCTCTTCGTAGAGTTGATAAAGGTCGACCTTTTTACGCGTCTCGTCATCGCGCACTTCCACCATATTGGGGCGCAGCCCATCTTCCTTGCAGCCACCAATAAACCGCTGCAACTGCTTGGGCGCAAAGCGCTCGTCGTCATCCGTCACGCCGAACTGCTTGCACATCCGCTTGATGGCGCTAAGCTGGTCTTGCGTGTCCAGAATCTGGAAGGCCTGCGGCAGGTTGGCCATCTTGAAATGAGAGCGCAGCAGACGGTTGCACAGCCCGTGGAACGTGCCAATCCACATGCCCCGCACATTGATGGGCAGCATGGTGCTCAGGCGGGTCACCATTTCCTTGGCGGCCTTGTTGGTAAACGTCACCGCCAGAATGCCGCCGGGCGACACATAACCGTTTTGCAGCAGCCAAGCAATGCGCGTGGTGAGCACCCGCGTCTTGCCGGATCCGGCACCCGCCAAAATGAGTGCGTGTTCGGCGGGTAGCGTAACGGCGGTGCGCTGCTCGGGATTGAGATTGGAAAGCAGGGGCGACAACGAAGCGTCTGAAGAGGCAGGGGTAAAGAGCATGCCCTGATTGTAGAAAGGCAAATGGGTTTTCAGGGTTTGTATACAATCGGTCACCGGGCCCAAGCAATTGGGACCCGGTTTTTTTATGGCCGGTTCCAGTCCAAGCGCCCAGTGTTTGAAGATTTATCTTGAAATGGGAAAAAGGAGCTTGGGCTATGGAAATTTTTGACTACGACAACATCCTGCTACTGCCACGCAAATGCCGCGTGGAAAGCCGCTCGGAATGCGATGCCAGCGTGGAGCTGGGCGGACGCCGATTCCGCATCCCTGTAGTTCCCGCCAACATGAAGACCGTGGTCAGCGAGTCGATTTGCATCTGGCTGGCACAAAACGGTTACTTTTACGTGATGCACCGCTTCGACTTTGACAACGTGCAGTTCGTCAAGGACATGAAGGCCAAAGGCCTGTACGCCTCCATCTCGCTGGGGGTGAAGCCGCCAGACTACGCCACCGTGGACACCCTGGTTGCCCTGGGACTGGCGCCCGAATACATCACCATCGACATCGCCCATGGCCATGCCGACAGCGTGAAAAACATGATTGCCTACCTGAAGGAAAAACTGCCCGCGAGCTTCATCATTGCCGGCAACGTGGCCACACCCGAAGCAGTGATCGATCTGGAAAACTGGGGTGCAGACGCCACCAAGGTGGGCATCGGCCCCGGCAAGGTGTGTATCACCAAGCTCAAGACCGGCTTTGGCACGGGCGGATGGCAACTCAGCGCACTGAAGTGGTGTGCCCGCGTGGCGACCAAGCCCATCATTGCCGACGGCGGTATCCGGGAGCATGGCGACATTGCCAAGAGCATCCGCTTTGGCGCAACCATGGTCATGATCGGCTCCATGCTGGCGGGCCACGAAGAGAGCCCCGGCCAGACCGTGGAAGTGGACGGCAAGCTGTACAAGGAATACTACGGCTCGGCCAGCGACTTCAACAAGGGTGAGTACAAACACGTGGAAGGCAAGCGCATTCTGGAGCCCATCAAAGGCAAGCTCGCTGAGACCATGATTGAAATGGAGCAGGATGTGCAGAGCTCGATCAGCTATTCCGGTGGCAAGAAACTGATGGACATTCGTAAGGTGAACTACGTCACGCTGGGTGGCGACAACGCCGGCGAACATCTGTTGATGTAGGAGCTTTGATGAAACTTTCAGTTTTGGGCATTGGCCTGATGGGCTTTCCCATGGGGCGGCTTTTGTGCGCAGCCGGGCACGAGGTGCATGTGTGGAATCGCACCCTGGAGAAGGCGCAGCGGCTGGCGGCTTTCGGTGCGATGGTGCATGCCACACCGGGCGAGGCGGTCAAGGATGCTGACCTGGTCATCACCATGCTGGACAACGGCGGCGTGATGGGCCAGGTTCTGTTTGACATCGGCGTCGCCGCCGCCATGAAGCCCGGCAGTCTGCTGGTCGACATGTCATCCATCAAGCCGATAGAAGCGCGCGACCATGCCGCGCGCTTAAGTGAAATGCACATCGACTATCTGGATGCACCCGTTTCTGGTGGCACGTTGGGTGCAGAGCAAGGCACGCTGGCGATCATGGCCGGAGGCAAAGTCGCCGATTTCGAGCGTGCCCTACCTGTGCTGAAGGTCTTTGGCCGCGCCACCCATGTGGGCCCTACCGGCGCGGGGCAACTGGCCAAACTGGCGAATCAGATGATTGTTGGAATCACGATCGGCGCTGTCGCTGAAGCCTTGTTGCTGTGCGAGCGCGGCGGTGCAGATATGGCCAAGGTCAAGGAAGCCATCACCGGGGGCTTTGCCGACAGCCGTATTCTGCAAGTGCACGGCCAGCGCATGGTGGAGCGTGACTTTGCCCCCCGGGGACGCATGTCAGTGCAGCTCAAAGACTTGCGCAATGCACTGTCAACAGCCCATGAAATCGGTTTCGATGCCCCTATTACCCAGCTGTTCGAGCAGTTGTATGCCCAAGGCATTGATCACGGCCTGGCCGACCTGGACCATTCGGGACTGTTTGTGGAACTGGCCAGCCGCAATGGCATGACCTGAGATCGCCAGACAAAAAAATAGGCCCTCTTGCAGGGCCTATTTTTGCGAACCGATTCGAACCCCTGTTCGCTATCGGACAGTCAGTCGTCAGACTGGATTAGTCAAACGTGCGAGCGGCACGCTTTTTGGCGTCACGTGGCACAAACACCTTGCCGGCATTGCCGGGCTTCACACCCATGGGCTTGCTGAATGCCGGCTTGCGAGCGGCGAAGTCCGCACCGCGGGGAGCTGCGTCAGGGCGACCTGCGCCAGCGAAGCGGTCGTTAAAACCACCTTTGCGAGCGTAGTTGAATCCACCGTTGTCACCACCGTCGCGTGGACCGTTGTCACGGGGACCATTGTCGCGATTGAAACCACCATCACGGTTGCCGCCGAAGCCGCCACCATTATTCTGGTAATTGCCTGGTCCTGCGTCACGGGGAGCGCCACCATTGCGGTCGCCGAAGCTGGGGCGTCCACCGCCACCGCCATCACGGTTACCGCCGCCGAAGCTGCGGGGTGCGCGGTCAGCATTGTGGCTACCACGGCCGCCGAAGCTGGCACCGGTTCCAGGACGTGAGTCAGGGAAACGCTGCTGTGGCTCCAAGCCAGGAATGGTTTCGGACTTGAAGTGTTGACGAGTCGTCGCTTCGATGTCGAAAATCTTGCGGCGATCACGCACTTCAGCAAACGTTACAGCCAGACCATCGCGCCCGGCACGGCCGGTACGACCAATGCGGTGTGTATAGTCATCGGCCTTCATCGGCAAGCCGAAGTTGAACACGTGGGTGATCGTGGGCACGTCAATACCGCGGGCAGCCACGTCGGTAGCCACCAGAATTTGCACCTGGCCTTGGCGCAGGGCCATCAGGCGACGGTTACGCAAACCCTGGCTCAGGGCGCCGTGCAGGGCGACGGCATCAAAGCCTTCTTGCTGCAGGTCGTTGGCCAAACCATCGCACTCAATCTGTGTGCTGGCAAAAACGATGGCCTGGTTGATGGTGGTGTCACGCAACCAGTGGTCCAGCAACTTGCGCTTGTGGTGGGCGTTGTCAGCCCAGAACAGCACTTGCTTGATGTTGGCGTGTTTTTCGGTTGGGCTGTCAATGGTGATGCGCTGTGGCTCACGCATCACGCGGGCAGCAAGCTGCTGAATGCGGGGAGCGAAAGTGGCGCTGAACATCATTGTCTGCTTGCGGCCGATGGTGAGCTGGTTGATTTCAGCCAGATCGTCGGAGAAACCGAGGTCGAGCATGCGGTCGGCTTCGTCGACCACCAGGAACTGAACCTGGTCCAGCTTGATTTGCATGGAACGTTGCAGATCCAGCAAACGGCCGGGCGTAGCCACCACCAGATTGGCGTTTTGCAGCTTGGCAATTTGCAACTGGTAAGGCATGCCACCAACGATGTTGGCGATGCGCAGACCGCGGCAATGCTGTACCAGGTCAATCGCATCATTGGCAACTTGCTGGGCCAGTTCGCGGGTTGGGCACACGATCAGGGCGCCAGGTGCTGGTGCCTTGAAGTTGCGCACGTTGGTGGGATCTTTACGCTTGGGGCGCTTGGGAGGCGCCTCGCCCTTGGCGACGGCTTCAGCCACTTCGCGCTCGAATGCAGCACGCTCGTCGATTTCAGCTTGTGCCAGTTGCTTCAGCAAGGTGTGCAGCACGGGCAACAAGAAGGCGGCGGTCTTTCCGCTACCGGTCTGGCTCGAGACCATCAGGTCGATGAAACGGGTGGCTTGCTGGTCCGCGTTTTCGCTTGGCAGCGCCAAAGGAATAGTTTTGAGCTGAACCGTTGTCGGCTGGGTATAGCCCAGGTCTTTGACGGCGTGAACCAGCTCGGGAGCCAGGCCCAGCAGGACGAAGCCATTCGGCAATTCGGGGGCGGCCTCGGCTGGCTCACCGGCGTCAACCGCATCGGCAGAAACCAGTTCGGCAGCGATGCCAACAGGGGTTTCTTGCACCGCGATATCAGCAGGAACAATAGTGGAAAGGGTTTCGTCAGGCGCAAAAGCGCCCGACACTGCGAAAGCGTCAGTCATGGTTTTACTCACACGCGAGTGCCGCAGGGTATGCGACTGCTCCGTCAATGGTTAAAAAACATCAACCATCAAACGGAACCTGCGGTGAATTCAATCAGCGCTTGGGGCCCAAATAGGCGGACCCGATGAATGAAGGGAGATGTGCAATATGCGCCACTGTTTGTAGCGCAGCCTCGAATTATGGCACGGATTCGGGTTTCTACCTAATTCAATCGCACTTTAGGGAAATCAATCCAGTTTCAGGAAGTGCTGGCGGTAGTGCTCCAGCTCATCAATCGACTCATGCACATCGGCGAGTGCAGTGTGGCGTTGCTGCTTCTTGAACGATGCATAAACCTCGGGACGCCAGCGTTTGGAGAGTTCCTTGAGCGTGCTCACGTCCAGATTGCGGTAATGAAAAAACGCCTCAAGCTTCGGCATGTACTTGACCAGAAAACGGCGATCCTGCCCGATGGAGTTGCCGCACATGGGCGAACCATTCTTGGGCACGTATTGGCTCAAAAAAGCAATCAACTCCGCCTGGGCCTGCTCCTCATCCATCGTGGAGGCCTTGACCTTGTCGATCAGCCCGCTCTTGCCGTGGGTACCCTTGTTCCAGGCGTCCATCTGGTCCAGCAGGGCATCGGTTTGATGAATCACCAGGACGGGACCTTCAGTCCTGCACTCCAGCAGGGGACCGGTGACAACCACTGCGATTTCAATGATGCGTTCGAATTCAGGATTCAGTCCGGTCATCTCGCAGTCGAGCCAGACGAGGTTCTTATCTGATTTGCTCAGAGGGGTGTTGTTTTCTGCCATGGCTTGGATTGTCGCCGATGGCCTAAACTCTGGCGCCATGACAGAACTCTTCACCAGCACCTCCGCGTCCCTCACGACCACCCTGGTTTTCGCATTGGCTCTATCGGTGAGTCTGATGTTGAAATTCTGGCTGGCCACACGGCAAATTCGCCATGTGGCAACCAACCGCAACCTCGTACCGGCCGCATTTGCCGCAAAAGTCACCCTGCATGCACACCAAAAAGCGGCTGACTACACCGTGACCAAGGTACGGTTTGGGCTGATAGAACTGGCTTGGGGCGCCGCGATTGCCCTGTGCTGGACCTTGCTCGGTGGCCTGTGGCTTTTGAATCAGCTGCTGGTCGACTGGATGGGAACCGGTGTTGCACAACAAGTCGCTCTGTTGGCCGCCTTCATTGCCATCAACGGTTTGCTGGATCTGCCGTTCACGCTCTACCAGACCTTTGTTATCGAGGAGCGATTTGGTTTCAATAAAACCAGCGTCGCCCTGTGGCTGCAGGATTTTGGAAAGTCGATTGTGCTGGGTGCCTTGATCGGTCTGCCGCTTGTGGCTCTGGTCGTGTGGATGATGGGCGCGACCGGACCCTGGTGGTGGTTGTGGGTGTGGGGCGTGTGGATGGGGTTCAACTTGCTGATGCTGCTGGTGTACCCCACCTGGATCGCACCCTTGTTCAATAAATTTCAGCCCTTGCAGGACCCCGCCATCCAGACCCGGGTGACGCAGTTGATGGCCCGTTGCGGCTTTCAGTCCAAAGGGTTCTATGTGATGGATGGCAGTAAGCGCAGCGCCCATGCCAACGCTTACTTCACCGGATTCGGTGCGTCCAAACGCGTGGTTTTTTATGACACGCTGCTGGCCCAACTGGCCCCAGCCGAGGTCGACGCGGTATTGGCACATGAACTGGGGCACTTCAAACACCGGCACGTCATCAAGCGGATGGTCGTCATGTTTGGCATCAGTCTGCTTGGGTTTTTTGTATTGGGCTGGGTTAGCCACCAGGCCTGGTTTTTTACTGGCTTGGGGGTCGCCCCCAACCTGAATGGCGCCAACGACGCACTCGCCCTGCTACTCTTCATGCTGGTATTGCCATTGATGGGCACGTTCATGGGTCCTCTGATGGCACAAATGTCGCGGCGGGACGAATTCGAGGCTGACGCCTACGCGGTTCAGCAGACCAGTGGCACGGCCCTGTCCAGCGCATTGCTGAGGCTGTTTGAAGACAATGCATCGACCCTGACGCCAGACCCTATTTACGTCAAGTTTTACTACTCGCACCCGCCCGCAACCGAGCGACTGGCACGGCTGCAAACCCCTGCCGCTACAGCCTGATCCGGATCACACTTTGAAACAAAATACCCCTCCAGCCCCCGCCAAACGTGCGCTGACCGCTACACAAGTGATAGCACAGCTGGCCCAGCTGGATAACTGGAAGCTGTTTGGCGATGGCCCTGATGTGGCTATTGAAAAGACGTTTCATCTCGGCGGCTATCTGGAGACCATGGCATTCGTGAATGCCGTGGCGTTCATAGCCCATTCGCAGCATCACCACCCGGAGTTGCTGGTGCACTACAACCGTTGCAGTGTGCGGTGGTGTACGCACGACGTGCAAGGTATTTCAATGGCTGATTTTGTGTGCGCCGCCAAGGTTGACGCACTTCTGATCCAAGAGTGAGCAGGGGTTCTACTTTGGCTACATCCCCCACTTTGGAAGCCGGTTTGGTCATTGCCGGGCATGGGCGCCACGTTTGGGTCGAGACACCCGATGGCCGGCGACTGATCTGCCACCCGCGTGGCAAAAAGAGCCAGACGGTGGTAGGTGACCACGTACTCTGGCAGGCATCGGAAGACGAGGGCACCATTGAAAAGGTGCTGCCACGCAGCAATCTGTTCTACCGCCAGGACGAAATCCGCACCAAATCTTTCGCGTCCAACCTGGACCAGATCCTGATACTGATTGCGGCCGAACCCGAGTTTTCCGAGAGCCAACTGACCCGTGCTTTGATCGCCGCAGAGGCCGAGCATATCCGCCCCATCATTGCGCTCAACAAGAGCGATCTGGCGGTGCCTTTTGACAAAGCCTGGCAGCGACTCAAGGTGTACCTCGACATGGGCTACACGGTGCTGCCCATGGCATTGAAGCCCCGCGGCGACAGCGAGGCCAACCCCGAGCACCATCTGGATGCAGTACTCAAGGGAAAAACCACCCTGGTGCTGGGACCCTCCGGATCGGGCAAGAGCACCCTGATCAACCGCCTGATTCCACAAGCGCAGGTGTTGACCAATGCCATATCCACCGCGCTGAATTCCGGCAAACACACGACCACCAGCACCACCTTGTACTGGGTGGACGATGCCAAGACGACGGCAGTGATCGACTCACCGGGATTTCAGGAATTTGGCCTGAACCACATCGAGCCCATGCACCTCGCGAGTTTGATGCCCGATATCAAAGCCCATGCGTCGGATTGCAAGTTCTACAACTGCAGCCATCTGCACGAACCGGGGTGCGGCGTCATTGCCGCGCTGCAACCGGCGTCTGAAGCGTATTCAGTCGCCCGCCCCGATCAAATCAGCGCGAACCGCTACAAAATATATAGCGATCTGTTTGCTGAACTGTCCCAGAAGCGCTACTGATCAGCTTCAGAATTCCCCTGGCAAGCTCAGCCCAGGAGGCGTGCCAGCGACAGCAGCGCGAGAAACACCATCCACATCACGACCGTGCGCCAAACCAGGCCAACGACCGCGCGCAGATGGAGGGATTGCGGTATCTGCCCTGAACCCGCACGCTCCCGCGATCCCAGCTGAACGTTGACGGCTCCGGAAGTCGCCGCCAGGATGACGCCGTCGGTGTCTCCAGGAAATTTGGCTTCATGCTGACGCCAACTGTCCACAGCCTCTTCAAAACTGCCGACAAAAGCAAAGCCGAGCGCTGTGATACGGGCAGGAACCCAATCCATGGCGTTCCAGGCCGTATTGGCGGCCAATTGCAGCGCAGTACTCACCGGTGTTCCGGAAGGGTGCGACGGTCGGTTGACGTATTGGACAAAATACCCGGCAACCCGGTACAAAACGGCACCTGCGGGTCCCAAACCCAGCGCGGCCAGCAGGGCATACCATGCGAAAACGCCAAAGACATGGCGGTGGGCGCTGAGTACGGAGTACTCGATGACGTGCCGCACGATCTCGCTGCGTGGAAGCGTGCTTGCATCGATGCGCATCCACAGCGCGAGGCGCTCACGCGCAAGGTCTTCATCACCCGCATCCAGCGCGTCCCGGATTTCCGTGAAGTGGTGGCTGAACTGACGAAAACCCAAGGTTGAATACAGAATGACCACACTCCAGATGATTGCAGCCACCCAGCCCAGCGACCACACCAGTAACCAGTGCAGTGCAAAGACCAGCAAGGCGGGCGTTGCCACCGCAACCCACCATGCCAGCCAGCCATGGAATGGCATTCCCGCATCCAGATTCCGGATGACCCAGCGAACCCAGTTTCTTACGCCGTTGTGAACAGGATTCACCTGTGCCAGTGGCCTCGCCTGCTCCAGCAGTAGCGCCAATAAAATGGAAATGAAACTCATAGGGTAATCATAGCGACCCGAATTGCCCAGAGCGTAAGCTGAACCCTCTGTTCCATGCGAGAACCTCAATCCAGCAAAAAGCGGTAGAAATTACGCAACATTCCTGCCGTTGCACCCCAGATATAGCGCTCGGTTGTTCCGTCCTTGTACGGAATGGACAGCCATTCGCGCCGTTGCCCCGCCCACTCGATGGCGTGGCGACGGTGGTTAGCCGGATCCATCAGGAAATCCAGTGGCACCTCAAAGATATCTGCAACCTCATGGGGATTGGGTGAGATGGCAAACCCAGGGCGCACCAATGCGACCACCGGCGTCACGATGAACGCACTGCCTGTGGTGTAGATTGGCAGATCGCCGAGCACATCAACAAAGCGGCGATCCAGACCAATCTCTTCCTCAGCCTCCCTGAGGGCCGTCACCGTGGCACTGGCATCTTCCGGATCGGCCTTTCCACCAGGGAACGCAACCTGCCCCGAGTGACTTGAAAGATGTTGGGTCCGCTCGGTTAACAGCACCGTCAATCCCTGGTCACGCATAACCATGGGAATCAGCACCGATGCGTGAACAGGAACCCGGTCGGAAAAGCGCGGCTCTGCCAACAACTCAGGTGTCCACGCATGCGCACTGGCAAACCGAAGGGCCATAGCCATTGGTTGCAAAGATTGCGAGCGCACCTTTGGCAGATGGTCGTCAATGCCGACCACGGGAACGCTATGCGGATCAAAAACCGGGAATTGGGTCATAAAAAAACCGCCACAAGCTTTCGCCGGGCGGTTTCTGTTCAATACAGAACGTCTTATTTTGCGACAGCTGTTTTCTTGGCTGGCAATTTTTCTTTGATACGTGCCGACTTGCCGCTGCGATCGCGCAGGTAGTACAGCTTGGCGCGGCGCACATCACCACGGCGCTTGACTTCGATGCCTGCAATCAAGGGGCTATAGGTCTGGAACGTACGTTCAACACCCTCACCGCTGGAAATTTTGCGAACGATGAAGCCGCTATTCAGACCGCGATTGCGCTTGGCAATGACAACGCCTTCGTACGCCTGCACCCGCTTGCGGGTACCTTCAACGACGTTCACGCTGACAACGATGGTATCGCCGGGAGCGAATTCGGGAAGAGTCTTCCCAAGGCGAGCAATTTCTTCCTGCTCAAGAATTTGTATCAGATTCATGATTTCCTTCGTGATCGTGTATGCGCCAGCACCGAAATGGCACCAATCAAGCACAAGGCTGATCTGGCCGTACAGAGGATCGATAAGCCCTCTATTATAGCAAGCTCAACTTGACTATGACAATGCGGATTCGTCTTTCGACCCCAGATGCCCTGCGTTTCGGGCGGCTTCCAGTAAATCGGGGCGATGCAAGGCTGTGAGTTGCAAGCGCTGGTCACGCCGCCAACGCTCTATGTGCTCATGGTGTCCGGACATCAGGACCGCAGGGACTTTTTCGCCCTTCCACTCTTCAGGACGGGTGTAATGCGGGCAATCCAGCAGACCGTCCAGAGCCGGGTTAAAGCTGTCGAACTGATGGCTATCCGGGTCCGACAACACACCTGGCTGCAAGCGCGCCACAGCATCCAGCAAGGCCATGGCGGCCACTTCCCCACCGGAAAGAACGAAATCCCCGAGACTGATCTGCTCATCGACACAGGAATCAATAAACCGCTGATCGATCCCTTCGTAGCGGCCGCAAATCAAGATAGCTCCCGCACTGCTGGACCACCGCTGAACTGCAGAGTGGTCCAGCCGCTTCCCAATAGGGGAAAACAGAACCACCGGCGCCCCATCGTTACGCGCGGCCTTGATTTCTTCAACGGCCTTGGCCATCGGCTCCGCCATCATGACCATGCCCGGTCCGCCGCCAAACGGACGGTCGTCCACCCGGCGGTAATTGCCACTGGCAAAGTCACGGGGATTGGAAAGATGCACGTCCACCTGACCTGATTCGAAGGCACGTCGTGTAATGCCTGCAATCAGGAACGGAGCGAAAAGCTCCGGGAATAGCGTAACCACATCAAAGCGCATGCGCCGCGGGCTCAGTAGTCGGACTGCCAGTCAACGCGGATACGCCGTGTGGCCAGATCAACATCATCAACATAAGCGGCAACAAAGGGAATCATTCGTTCACAGACTTTGTCGTCTTGTGAATACTCCAGCACCAATACCGTTTGCGCGCCCGTTGACAGCAATTCTTTGACGGAACCCAGCGACTCATCCTGGCGGTTGACCACGTCAAGACCAATCAAATCAACCCAGTAATACTCGTCCTTGGCCGCAGCGGGAAAGCTCCCACGCGACACAAAGATGCGCGCGCCGCGCAAAGCTTCAGCGGTGGAACGGTCGTCCACACCCTGCGCGCTCGCGACCACAGACCCGGAGTGATCCTTCGCCTCTTTGACAGCCAGCTTCATGGTCCCGTCAAACGTCTTCAGACCTCTCTCGGTCGGAAGAAGAAACCAGATCTTGGATGAAAAAAGCGCCTCAGGGTGGGCGCTATAAGGCAGGACCTTGAACCAGCCCTTAATGCCCCAAGCGTCCGCAATTCTCCCGATTTCGATAGCATCGGCTGGCAGTGCAGCAGACTCGAGTCCGGGTAGCGTGGGCATAGGGCATTTCATGTCACACGCTCACGCAGGGTGAGCGCCTGACACTTTTTGGATCAAGCAGCTTTTTTAGCGGCCTGGTTGATCAGGCGTTCCACCGTGGGGGAAGCCTGGGCACCAACACCTCTCCAATACGTCAGACGATCCTGAGCGATACGGATGCTTTCCTCGTTGGCTGCTGCGATGGGGTTGTAAAAACCAATACGCTCGATAAAGCGACCATCACGGCGTGTGCGCTTGTCAGCCACAACAATATTGAAAAACGGGCGTGCTTTTGCACCGCCACGGGCGAGTCGAATGACGACCATGATTTATCCTTTGGGTGGCGGAAATTTCTTTCAACCATTAAATTCAGAGTTGAGACACGCAACTGACCACCCGGCCAGTGACACTCTGAATAGCTTTCCATTATAACCTTTAACCAGTCCATGACCAAAATTCGCCCAAGCGTTGATACCGATATCAACGCCATCACTGCAATCTATGCCCATCACGTGCTCCATGGAACGGGAACATTTGAGACCACCCCACCCAACGCACAAGACATGGCATCGCGTCGTTCGGATGTGCTGTCCAAGGGCCTGCCCTACCTGGTCCTCGAAGACGCCACAGGCGTATTGGGCTTCGCCTATTGCAACTGGTTCAAACCGCGACCTGCTTACCGTTTTTCGGCCGAGGACTCTATTTATCTGGCCCCGGCAGCACACGGCAGAGGGTTGGGCCGACTCATGCTTGAGGAACTGATGGCACAAGCGGAGCGGGCGGGGGTGCGAAAGCTGATCGCAGTCATTGGCGACTCGGCCAACAAGGGTTCCATCGGGGTGCACCGGGCATGCGGCTTCAGCCATGTTGGCGTACTCGCCGACTGTGGCTGGAAGTTTGATCGCTGGCTGGATGTCGTTCTGATGGACAAATCCATTGGCATGGGCAGCACCTGCGCTCCGGCACAATCAGTGGAATGAAAAATAAAACCGTTGCGACCTGGCTTGCATTTGTCGGTGGGCCCCTAGGGCTTCACCGGTTCTACTTGTGGGGCAGATCCGACCGCTTGGGCTGGCTGTTATCCATACCAACTCTGATGGGGGTTTACGGCGTTGTCCGCGCACGGGAGTTCGGCCTGGATGACCAATGGAGTTGGGCGTTAATTCCGCTGCTGGGTTTCACCATAGCTGGATGTGCACTCAATGCGATTGTTTTTGGTCTCATGGACGTCGATCATTGGAATCAGCGATTCAACCCGGGTGCCCCGCGTGATGGTATTGATGGCCGGACCAACTGGTTCACCATAGGCGCATTGGCAACATCGCTTTTCATTGGAACGTCAGTTCTGATGGCCACGATTGCATTCAGTTTTCAGCGCTACTTCGAGTACCAGGTGGAAGCAGCTCAACAGATTTCCCAGCCAGAAAGCGCTAAAAAATCTGGAGACTGATCCAATAGGCAACAGCAGCAACGAATGCACTGGCAGGGATGGTTAAAACCCAGGCCCAGACGATGGTGCCAGCGACGCCCCAGCGGACGGCGCTGGCGCGCTGGGTGGAGCCTACGCCAACAATGGCTCCTGTAATCGTGTGCGTCGTCGACACGGGAATACCCAGCGCAGTAGCCAGAAACAGGGTGATCGCGCCACCGGTCTCAGCACAAAATCCACCCACTGGTTTAAGTTTGGTGATGCGCTGCCCCATGGTTTTGACAATCCGCCACCCTCCAAACATGGTACCTGCGCCTATCGCGGTGTAGCAACAGACAATAACCCACATAGGCGGCGATTTATCTGCCGCCGCCGTGTAACCGGTTGCGATCAGCAGCATCCAGATGATGCCAATGGTTTTCTGGGCGTCATTGCCACCATGCCCCAGGCTATAGGCACCTGCGGACACCAACTGCAAACGTCGAAACCATTTATCCACTCGCGAAGGCCGTGATCGGCGAAAGACCCAGGCGACGATCACCATCATCATGGACCCGAGCAAAAAACCCAATAACGGTGATACAAAAATAAAGGCCACCGTCTTGAGAATGCCTGCGGAAACCAGTGCGCCTGCACCCGCCTTGACGATCACGGCTCCCACAATGCCCCCAATCAAGGCGTGCGATGAACTGCTGGGAATGCCGTAATACCAGGTAATGACGTTCCAGCTAATGGCTCCCACCAGGGCGCCGAACACCACATGGGTGTCAACAACCCCCGGTTGCACAATGCCTTTGCCCACTGTGGCCGCGACGGACAGGTGAAAAACGAAAATCGCGACCACATTGAAAAATGCCGCAAAAAGAATAGCCTGCCCCGGCTTCAAAACACCCGTTGACACCACGGTGGCAATCGAATTGGCGGCATCATGAAATCCATTCATGAAGTCAAACAGAAACGCCAGAACCACCAACAAAATAACCACCCACAGGGACGCTTGTACAGTTTCCATCGTCGTATCGCCAGCCAGATCAGGAGTTTTCGAGGACGATGCCCTCAATGACGTTGGCTACGTCTTCACATTTGTCCGTAATGGTCTCCAGCAACTCGTAGATCGCCTTGAGTTTGATGACTTCACGCACATCCGGCTCTTCCCGAAACAACTTGCTCATGGCCGTGCGCATCACGCGATCTGCGTCTGATTCGAGTTTGTCGATTTCTTCGCATGTCTTCAATGCGGCCTCGGCGGTGGATTGATCCGCAATATTTCCCAAAAGTTTGACCGCATCACGCAAACGCTCGCAGCACTTGACACTGAGGTCTGTCAGACGGGTGATTTCCTCCGTCATATGGCGCACGTCGTACAGCGCCATTGTTTCTGCGGAGTCCTGAATCAAGTCCGCTACATCGTCCATTGTGTTGATGAGCGTGTGAATCTGCTCGCGGTCAATCGGCGTGATGAAGGTGATGTGAATGGCTTTATTGCATTCATGCGTCACACGGTCGGCGGCACGCTCCGCATCGTCGACTTCCTGGTTGTATTTGGCCCGCAAGTCCAGGTCGTTGTAGTTGGCAACCAGTTTGGAAAATGCATGGGCTGCCTCCACAATCCGATCCGCATGCTGATTGAACATCTCAAAAAAATTGCCCTCTCGGGGCAAAAGCTTTCCAAACAGCATCGCAAACTCCTAACCAAGAAATGTGTCAATAATCTGACCGTTTTGTGACTGCAGGCAGTTTAACCGCAGGCGCTCAAAGAGGGACCATGACCCTAATCAGCTTCTAAAAATAAAGTACACCGCCCCCACCATGCAAAGCCCGGCCCAGAGATAGTCCAGCTTGAACGGCTCATCCATGTAGAGCATGGCAAAAGGTACGAATACGCTGAGTGTGATGACTTCCTGCAATATCTTGAGTTGTGCCACTGAAAAACCGGCTTGCTGAAAGCCAATGCGATTGCCCGGAACCTGCAACAGGTACTCAAACAGCGCAATGCCCCAACTGACCAGCGCAGCAAGGTACCAGGGAGCAGTCGCCATATTCTTGAGATGCCCGTACCAGGCAAACGTCATGAAGACGTTGCTGGCAATCAGCAAGCAAACCGTTTGCAGCGAAAAAGGAAATGCAGCTAGAAAATTCATACGCTGGATTATCCGTTGCACCAATAAAAAAGCTCCGCAGCTTTCACTGCGGAGCTCGATCCAGACGACCGTGGAATTGTCAGAATCAGACGATGGCGTCTTCCTTGACGGTTGCAGCGATGTCCGTGAAATCCGCGATCTTGTCGAAGTTAAGGTACTGGTACACCTTGTCGCTGGCAGCCGTCAACACGCTCATGTCGGTCATGTATTCTTCCTTGGTCGGAATACGACCCAGCTTGGAGCAAATGGCTGCGAGCTCGGCCGAGCCCAGATACACATTGCTGTTCTTGCCCAGACGGTTCGGGAAATTGCGGGTGCTAGTGCTGAACACGGTAGCACCCTCCTTAACCTGGGCCTGGTTTCCCATGCACAGACTGCATCCCGGCATTTCCATGCGGGCGCCAGCACTGCCGAGAACGCCGTAGTGACCTTCGTCGCTGAGCTGTTTGGCATCCATCTTGGTGGGCGGCGCCATCCACAGTTTGACGGGGATGTCCCGCTTGTTTTCCAGCAGCTTGGAGGCCGCACGGAAGTGACCAATATTGGTCATGCAGCTGCCGATAAACACTTCATCGATCTTTGAACCCGCAACGTCGGCCAGGGTCTTGACGTCATCCGGGTCATTCGGGCAGGCCACGATAGGCTCGTGAATGTCAGCCAGATCAATCTCGATCACGGCTGCATAGTCTGCATCGGCATCGCCTTTGAGCAATTGTGGATTGGCCAGCCAGGCTTCCATGGCCTTGATACGGCGGTTGATGGTGCGCACGTCCGAATACCCCGTCGCAATCATCCACTTGAGCATGGTGATGTTGCTGTTGATGTATTCAATGATGGGCGCCTTGTCCAGGTGCACGGTACAACCGGCAGCCGAACGCTCAGCGGACGCATCACTCAACTCAAACGCCTGCTCCACCTTCAGATCAGGCAGACCTTCAATTTCCAGGATACGGCCCGAGAAAATATTGACCTTGCCCTGCTTGGCCACCGTCAGCAAACCCGCCTTGATGGCGTACAAGGGAATCGCATTCACCAGGTCACGCAAGGTGATGCCCGACTGCAACTTGCCTTTGAAGCGCACCAGGACACTCTCAGGCATGTCCAGCGGCATGACGCCGGTAGCTGCACCAAAAGCGACCAGACCGGAGCCAGCAGGGAAGCTGATGCCGATTGGGAAACGGGTATGGCTGTCGCCACCCGTGCCGACGGTGTCAGGCAACAACATGCGGTTGAGCCAGCTGTGGATGATGCCGTCGCCGGGACGCAGGGGAACACCGCCACGGTTGCTCATGAACTCGGGCAACTCGTGGTGCATTTTCACGTCGACCGGCTTAGGGTAAGCAGCCGTGTGGCAGAACGATTGCATGACCAGATCGGCGCTGAAGCCCAGGCAAGCCAGGTCTTTCAGCTCATCACGGGTCATGGGGCCGGTGGTGTCTTGCGAACCGACTGAAGTCATCTTGGGCTCACAATAGGTACCGGGGCGAACGCCCTGTCCTTCCGGCAAACCGCAAGCACGGCCCACCATCTTCTGTGCCAGCGTGAAACCCTTGTGGGTGTCGGCCGGATTGGTGGGCAGGCGGAACAAGGTGGAAACGGGCAAGCCCAGTGCTTCGCGGGCCTTGGCAGTCAAGCCGCGACCAATGATCAGCGGAATACGGCCACCGGCGCGCACTTCGTCAAATAGCACGTCGCTCTTGACTTTGAACTCGGCGATCACCTTGCCATCCTTGAGCGCCTTGCCGTCGTAAGGACGCAATTCGACCACGTCCCCCATGGCCATCTGGCTCACGTCCAACTCGATGGGCAGTGCGCCAGAGTCTTCCATGGTGTTGTAGAAAATCGGGGCAATTTTGGAGCCCAGGCAGACGCCACCAAAGCGCTTGTTCGGCACAAAGGGAATGTCTTCCCCCGTGAACCACAGCACGGAATTGGTAGCCGACTTGCGGCTGGAACCGGTACCGACCACGTCACCCACATAGGCCACCAAGTCGCCGCGGGCGCGCAGGTCCTCAATGAACTTGACCGGGCCACGCTTGCCATCTTGCTCGGGCGTGACGCCAGGACGCGCGTTTTTGTGCATTGCCAGCGCATGCAATGGGATGTCAGGGCGACTCCAGGCGTCGGGCGCAGGGCTCAGGTCATCGGTGTTGATTTCACCGGCGACTTTAAAAATACTGACAGTGATGCTTTGTGGCACTTCGGGGCGGCTGGTAAACCATTCGGCATCGGCCCAGCTTTGCAGCACAGCCTTGGCGAAAGCGTTGCTCTTGTCGGCTTTTTCCTTGACGTCATGGAACTGGTCAAACATCAAGAGGGTTTTCTTCAAGCCTTCTGCCGCTTGGGCGGCCACGACCGCGTCGTCCAGCAAGTCCACCAGGGGGCTGATGTTGTAGCCACCCAGCATGGTGCCTAGCAACTCGGTTGCACGTTCACGCGAGATCAAGGCACATTTTTCACTGCCATGGGCTACAGCGGCCAGATAACTGGCCTTGACCTTGGCCGCATCGTCCACACCGGCGGGGACGCGGTGGGTAATGAGGTCCAGCAGGGTCGCCTCTTCGCCAGCGGGCGGGGACTTGAGCAATTCAATCAACTCCGCGGTCTGCTTGGCAGACAAAGGCAGCGGGGGAATACCCAGTGCGGCGCGTTCGGCCACATGGTCACGGTAAGCTTGCAACATGGTAATGACTCCTTCTAAAACAACAAAAATTTCTTCAATTACTACAGCCGTGTGAAGTACATCCGCACCGGCTCTGGCAGGACACACCCCGTCTGGTGCGCACGCTCCAGAATCTGCCAAAAATACCGAAAACTGGCACGGTCATGCAGTTTGCCTTTCACGGCAATAGGCGCCCAATCCTGTCGACTGGCTTCAAGCACAATGTGTGCCGCCAATTCCAACGCTTCAGCAGACGGCGTGAAGGCCGCCAAAATGGGCCTGATCTGGCTGGGATGAATGCTCCACATGCGTGTGTATCCGAGCGCGGTGGCCGCCCTGCGTGCGGACCGCTCAGTCGTCATGGCATCGCGCAAATCCGTGACGACACAGTGCGAGGGAACTTTGCCGTAGGCATGGCACGCACTGGCAATTTCCACCTTGGCACGGACCACCAGCGGGTGGTGGAACTGATCGAGTGTGCTCATATCGTCCGCAGCGCGAACATCCATGGCTGTATGGGGAATCGCCCCACCATGGGAAGACACAAAATCCATCAGTCCAAAGCTCAGGGACTGCACCCGTGGATGCGCTGCGATCTCGAACGCCCGGTGTACCGCGTGGGGCGACTCAATCAGCACATGCAAAGGCAATACATCTGCGCGCTGCTTGGGCGGTACGGCGGCATCTACTGCGGCCAGTGCGCGCTCCACATCGGCGAGCGATTCCACTTTGGGAATCATCACGTAGCTCAGGGACTGCGCTGCGCCGCCGAGCACGATCTCCACATCCGCGTCAAAAGCCGGGTGGTCTACCGCGTGAAGCCGCACACCGATCCGGCGCAATGGCCCATTCGCTATCAAATTAGTAGCTGCCTGCGCAGCATTGGCGAGGGCTACAACCCGATTTGCCTGGTCTTCCTCGCCACCAGCGGGAGCCCCGTCTTCGCAGTCCAGTGTCACGTCAAAGACGCAGACACCGAACTCCTCCATCATCTCGGCCTGCAATTGCAGGCTTTTGACCATCCGCGCTTCGACACCGCTGTAGTGGTCGCATACGGGCAGCAAGCCCGCAGCACCCTGTGCGCCAAGAAGAACGTCACGCGGATGTTCCACGGTTTACAGCAGGTGGGCTACACCAGCTTGCTCGTCTTGCAGTTCTTTCAGGGTCTTGTTGATGCATTCCTGGCTGAACGCATCCACTGGCAGACCTTCGACCACTTTGTACTCACCGCCCTCGCAGGTCACAGCAAAGCCAAACATGGTGTCCTTGGGAATACCGTATTGGCCATCAGACGGAACACCCATGGTGACCCACTTGCCGTTGGTGCCCAACGCCCAGTCACGCATGTGATCAATTGCTGCATTGGCAGCCGACGCAGCGGACGATACGCCACGTGCAGCAATGATGGCTGCGCCACGCTTGCCGACGGTGGGGAGAAACGTATTGGCATTCCAGTCCTGGTCATTGATCATGTCCTTGACGCTGGCGCCGCCAACGGTAGCAAAGCGGTAATCAGCATACATGGTGGGGGAATGGTTGCCCCAGACCGTCAGCTTCTCGATGTCGGCCACGGCTTTACCCGTCTTGGTAGCAAGCTGGCTCAAGGCGCGATTGTGGTCCAGACGCAGCATCGCGGTGAAGTTTTTGCGTGGCAGATCGGGAGCGCTCTTCATGGCGATGTAAGCGTTGGTGTTGGCAGGGTTACCCACCACCAGGACACGAACGTTGCGGCTGGCCACTGCATTCAGGGCCTTGCCTTGTGCCGTGAAGATTTCGGCGTTCACCGCGAGCAGTTCAGCGCGCTCCATGCCAGGGCCACGGGGACGTGAACCGATCAACAGTGCGTAATCCACATCCTTGAAAGCCGTCATCGGGTCGCTATGGGCTTCCATACCCACCAGCAGCGGGAATGCGCAGTCTTGCAGTTCCATCATCACGCCTTGCAGTGCTTGCTGGGCTTTCTCGAAAGGCACTTCCAGCAAACTCAGAACGATTGGCTGGTCTTTGCCCAGCATCTCGCCAGAGGCGATACGGAAAAGAATGGCGTATCCGATTTGGCCAGCGGCTCCAGTGACGGCAACGCGAACGGGCTTTTTGCTCATGGTGATAACTCCAGGAAGTGTTGTAAAAACGGCGACTGTCCGGGAACCCAGGCGAAAGGTTGAGTCCCGCAGAATGCGAGCGAGTTTACCCCCGAATTTGTGCCAAAGTCAACTTGTCTTATGTCTTATATAAGATATGATTGTTGCTAATTTCCAGACTGACTCGCAGCTGACTCCAAAACCTTTTTTTATGTCTGCAACGCCCCCCTTTCCCAGCAACAGCGCCGCCACCAACCTGGTGGACGCGGGCGCTCTGGCGACGGCGCAGCCAACACCCGCCTTCAGTCCGCTGTACCAGCAAATCAAGGTGCTGATGCTGAAAAGCCTGCAGTCAGGCGAGTGGAAGCCGAGTGAAGCCATACCCAGCGAAATCGACCTTGCCGCACGGTACAAGGTGAGCCAGGGCACCGTTCGCAAGGCCATTGATGAACTGGCGGCGGAAAACCTGCTGATTCGTCGACAGGGTAAAGGCACCTTTGTTGCAACCCATGCAGAACACCAGGTTCAATATCGTTTTCTAAAGCTCGTTCCGGATAACGGCGACCCAAATAGCGAAGGACCGGCGCAACGCCAGATCATCGATTGCAAGAAATCCCGTGCATCCGCAGATGTTGCCCGAGCACTGGCAATCCGGTCGGGTGACGCGGTGCTGCAGGTGCGCCGGGTACTGTCGTTCTCGGCAGTCCCCACGATTCTTGAAGATCTGTGGTTGCCCGCCATGCCGTTCAAAGGGCTTACGGCTGAGCGACTGACCGACTATGACGGCCCCATGTATGCTCTGTTTGAAACCGAATTTGGCGTGCGCATGGTCCGCGCCGAAGAGAAAATCAGGGCTATCCTGCCCGACGCAGAGCAATGCGGATTGCTAATGATCGGACCCCAGACACCCTTGTTGAGCGTAGAGCGCATCGCCTACACCTACAACGATGCCCCCATGGAGATGCGACGCGGCCTGTACTTGACCGACACACACTACTATCGAAATGCTTTAAATTGAAATATGGCTGACTGCAAGTACAGTGTCAGCCTGCTGCAGTGCAATAGAATTTTGCTCGACCGCATCAATAATTACAAACAGTTACCTCCAAAGAAAGCCCACACATGACTGAGCTTAGTTCCACTCCCCGCCAAAAACGCCCAGAGTTTCGCAACATCAATGCGTTGACGGACCTGCCCTCCTACCGGTTGCCGCTGGCTGGCTGGGTTTCCATATTGCACCGGGTCAGTGGCGCCATCATGTTCATCCTGATGCCGTTCATCATCTGGATGTTTGACACGTCCGTTTCGTCTGAGATTTCTTTTGCGAGGTTCACTAGCGTATTCAACGCGGGAATCGGATTTATTCCTGGCTGGTTCATCAAGCTGGTGGCTTTAGCCATCATCTGGGCTTACCTGCACCATTTCATAGCAGGTGTTCGCCACCTCTGGATGGATATCAACCACGCAGTCAGCAAAGAATTCGGCAAGAGCTCCGCCATCGTCACATTGGCTCTGGGTACCGGGCTGACAATTCTTTTGGGCGCAAAGCTGTTTGGTCTTTACTGACCAAGCCCGGCGCAGCAATCATCCATCCAGTTGCAACTCATTGAGGAATATTCACCATGGCAGTTAACTACGGCTCCAAACGCATCGTTGTGGGCGCACATTACGGTTTGCGCGATTGGCTTGCCCAGCGCGTGACCGCAGCTTTGATGGCGATTTTTACCGTCATTCTCCTCGCGCAAGTCATCTTTTCCAAAGGCCCCATCGGCTACGACAAGTGGGCAGGAATTTTTTCAGCTCAATGGATGAAGGTGATCACCCTGTGCGTGATCATCGCCCTCCTCTACCACGCATGGATTGGCATCCGCGACATCTGGATGGACTACATCAAGCCCGTCTCTGTGCGTCTGTCACTACAAGTTTTTTCCATTGTCTGGCTCGTGGGTTGCGCGGGTTGGGCCATTCAAGTCCTGTGGCGCCTTTGAAACCACTGCACGATTGAGGCTTTAATTCATGACTTATTCCGTTACTAAAAGAAAATTTGACGTCGTTATCGTGGGCGCTGGTGGCTCCGGTATGCGCGCATCACTTCAACTGGCGCGCGCCGGTCTCAATGTTGCCGTGCTGAGCAAAGTGTTTCCCACGCGCTCGCACACCGTTGCAGCGCAGGGGGGCATCGGAGCCTCACTGGGCAACATGAACGACGACAACTGGCATTACCACTTCTACGATACTGTCAAAGGATCCGACTGGCTGGGCGACCAGGATGCCATCGAATTCATGTGCCGTGAAGCACCCAAGGTCGTCTATGACCTTGAGCACATGGGCATGCCGTTTGACCGCAACCCGGACGGGACCATTTATCAGCGTCCGTTCGGTGGTCACACCGCAAACTATGGTGAAAAAGCAGTGGAGCGCGCCTGCGCCGCGGCCGACCGTACGGGTCACGCCATGCTGCATACCCTGTATCAGAAAAACGTGGAAGCCAAAACCAGCTTCTTCGTCGAGTGGATGGCGCTGGACCTGATCCGTGATGCAGAGGGTGATGTCGTCGGCGTAACGGCTCTGGAAATGGAAACGGGCGACTTGCACGTGCTGCACGCAAAAACCGTTTTACTCGCCACAGGCGGTGCGGGTCGCATTTTTGCAGCCTCGACCAACGCTTTCATCAATACTGGCGACGGCTTGGGAATGGCGGCACGCGCCGGCATCCCGCTGGAAGACATGGAGTTCTGGCAATTCCACCCGACCGGCGTTGCCGGTGCTGGCGTGCTGCTGACCGAAGGATGCCGAGGCGAAGGTGCAATTTTGCGCAACAGCAATGGCGAGCGCTTTATGGAGCGCTATGCGCCAGCCTACAAGGATTTGGCGCCACGCGATTTTGTTTCACGCTGCATGGACCAGGAAATCAAGGAAGGCCGTGGTTGCGGCCCTAACAAGGACTACATCAATCTGGACATGACCCACCTGGGCGTCGACACCATCAAAAAACGTCTGCCGTCGGTGTTCGAGATTGGCCATAATTTCGCCAATGTCGACATTACCAAGGAGCCGATTCCCGTGGTGCCCACCATCCATTACCAAATGGGCGGCATTCCCACCAACATCCATGGCCAGGTGGTCACTCAAGACGCCGACAACAAGAGCCAGGTGGTGAATGGTCTGTACGCCGTGGGCGAATGCTCCTGCGTCAGCGTACACGGCGCAAACCGCTTGGGCACCAACTCCTTGCTGGATCTGTTGGTATTCGGCCGCGCAGCAGGCAACCATATCGTTGAATTCAACAAGAGCACCAGCTTCAAGGAATTGCCGGCCGGCGCTGCCGACAAGACCCAGGCTCGCCTGGCACGGCTGGACAATGCAACGGATGGCGAATATGCGCAGGACGTGGCCAATGATTTACGCGCGGCCATGCAGCAGTATGCCGGCGTGTTCCGCACCCAGGACACCATGAACGAAGGGGTGAAGAAGATTGCCGCCTTGCGCGACCGCGTCAACAAGATTGGACTGAAGGACAAATCCAAGATATTCAACACCGCGCGCATTGAGGCGCTGGAGGTCGAAAACCTGATTGAGTCTGCGCAAGCCACCATCGTGTCGGCTGCCGCCCGCAAGGAGAGCCGTGGCGCGCATTCCGTGAATGATTACGGCGATACACCGGAACATCCGAACGGCCGCAACGACACCGACTGGCACAAGCACACGCTCTGGTACAGCGAAGGCAGCCGCCTGTCGTACAAGCCCGTGCAGATGAAGCCATTGACTGTTGATTCCGTGCCACTGAAAACCCGTACCTTCTAAAGCGAGATACTGAATATGACTTTACGCACTTTCTCCATCTATCGCTACGATCCGGACAAGGATGCCAAGCCCTACATGCAAGACATCGAGGTCGACCTCGATGGACACGAGCGCATGTTGCTGGACGCCCTGATGAAGCTCAAAGCCGTGGACCCGACCATCTCCTTCCGTCGCTCCTGTCGCGAGGGGGTTTGTGGCTCCGACGCCATGAACATCAACGGCAAGAACGGCTTGGCCTGTTTGACCAATATGCTGACCTTGCCCGGCAAGATTGTGCTCAAGCCCCTGCCTGGCCTGCCAGTGATCCGCGATTTGATCGTCGACATGACCCAGTTCTTCAAGCAGTACAACTCGATCAAGCCCTATTTGATCAACGACACGGTGCCGCCCGAAAAGGAACGCCTGCAAAGCCCCGAAGAGCGCGAAGAGCTCAATGGCTTGTATGAGTGCATTTTGTGCGCGAGCTGCTCTACGAGTTGCCCTAGCTTCTGGTGGAATCCTGACAAATTTGTGGGCCCAGCTGGTCTTCTGCAGGCCTATCGATTCCTGGCGGATAGCCGCGACCAGGCCACCGGTGAGCGATTGGACAATCTGGAAGATCCTTACCGCCTGTTCCGCTGCCACACCATCATGAATTGCGTGGATGTCTGTCCGAAAGGACTGAACCCCACCAAGGCGATTGGCAAGATCAAGGAAATGATGGTTTTGCGTACGGTCTGAGAACCTGGACGATCTATGCAAGCGAACGAAGAGTTACTGGATGAACGAGGCTTGAGCAAGCTGAGATGGCGGTGTCGCCGGGGATTGCTTGAAAACGACCTGTTCATTGAGCGGTTCTTCAATCGGTTCAGTGACTCGTTAACGGTTGGCCAAGCAGCGGCATTGAACGCGCTGATGGATCTGAGTGACAACGACTTGCTGGACGTCAACCTGGCGCGGAAATCGCTTGCGCAGGTCGACACCAGTCTGGATCGAGACGATGTCCGAGAAGTTTTAAGTATGTTGAGAGAAACCCGTTGAAAGGTCGAAAATGAAATTAGCAGATAACAAAGCCACCCTGTCGTTCAGCAACGGCAGCCCCAGTGTCGAATTGCCTGTGTACCAGGGCAGCGTCGGACCGGACGTCGTTGACATCCGCAAGCTTTACGCGCAAACCGGCATGTTCACGTATGACCCGGGTTTCTTGTCTACGGCTTCATGCCAATCGGCTATTACCTACATTGACGGCGACAAAGGCGAGTTGCTGTACCGCGGTTACCCCATTGAGCAGCTGGCTACCAACTGCGATTTCATGGAAACCTGCCACCTGCTACTGTACGGCAACCTGCCAAATGTGGCCTCCAAGACAGCGTTCGTCAAGCGCGTGAGCAATCACACCATGGTGAATGAGCAGATGCAGTTCTTCTTGCGTGGTTTCCGTCGCGATGCCCATCCGATGGCCATCATGACCGGTCTGGTGGGTGCCTTGTCGGCCTTCTACCATGACAGCACCGACATCAACAACCCGGAACACCGTGAAATCTCTGCGATCCGTTTGATCGCCAAGATGCCGACCTTGGTGGCCATGGCGTACAAGTACAGCGCGGGTCAGCCTTACATGTACCCCAAGAACAACTTGAGCTACGCGGGCAACTTCCTGCACATGATGTTCGCTACGCCATGCGAAGAGTACGTGGTCAACCCCGTCATTGAGCGGGCGTTGGATCGTATTTTCGTGCTCCACGCCGACCATGAACAAAATGCGTCCACCTCTACGGTTCGCCTGTGCGGAAGCTCTGGCACCAACCCCTTCGCCGCCATTGCTGCCGGTGTCGCCTGTTTGTGGGGCCCTGCCCACGGCGGCGCCAATGAAGCCTGCCTGAACATGCTCGAAGACATCCAGAAAATGGGTGGCATCAGCAAGGTGGGCGAGTTTATGGAAAAAGTCAAAGACAAGAACTCCGGCGTCAAGCTGATGGGCTTTGGTCACCGTGTTTACAAAAACTACGATCCTCGTGCCAAGCTCATGCAGGAAACCTGCAAGGAAGTGCTGGCCGCACTGGGTCTGGAAAACGATCCCCTGTTCAAGCTGGCAATGGCCCTGGAAAAGATCGCTCTGGAAGACGACTATTTCGTGTCCCGCAAGCTCTACCCGAATGTGGATTTCTACTCCGGCATTGTGCAGCGCGCGATTGGCATTCCCGTAGGCCTGTTTACCGCGGTCTTCGCCCTGGCCCGCACAGTTGGCTGGATTGCCCAGCTCAACGAAATGATTGGCGACCCAGAATACAAGATCGGTCGTCCGCGTCAGTTGTTTACCGGATCGGTTCGCCGTGACGTGCAGCCTATTTCGCAGCGCTGAGTTGCCCTAAACCCTATCGCCCGCCTGACGGCAACGTCGGCGGGCGTTTTGTTTGCATCGCAACCCGGGCGCAAGGCGCATAAAATCGGGGATTGCCAAGGAATTACCGAATGGGACACATGGAATCACAATCGAGCGGGCGCACCTTATACGACAAACTGTGGGACGAACACGTCGTCCATACGGAAGACGACGGAACGGCAGTTCTATATATAGACCGCCATCTGGTTCATGAAGTGACCAGCCCGCAAGCTTTTGAAGGTCTGCGTGAGGCCGGTCGCAAGGTTTGGCGTGTGAGCTCAATCGTAGCCACAGCCGACCACAACACGCCAACCACGGGATGGGATCGCGGATACGACGGCATTACCGACCCGACCAGCAAGGAACAAGTCGTTACGCTCGACAGCAATATCCGGGAGTTTGGTTCAGCGGCCTACTTTCCGTTTTTGTCCAAACGCCAGGGCATCGTCCACGTCATCGGGCCAGAGAACGGGGCTACCTTGCCGGGCATGACGGTGGTTTGCGGGGATTCCCACACCTCCACACATGGCGCATTTGGCGCCCTTGCCCACGGCATTGGCACCAGCGAGGTGGAGCATGTCATGGCAACCCAGACCCTGTTGGCGAAAAAAGCGAAGAACATGCTGGTGAAAGTGGATGGCGTCCTGCAACGTGGCTGTACTGCCAAGGACATTGTGCTTGCCATCATTGGCCGAATCGGCACTGCTGGCGGGACCGGCTACACCATTGAATTTGGTGGCTCGGCAATTCGCGCCCTGAGCATGGAAGGTCGCATGACGGTCTGCAACATGGCCATCGAGGCTGGCGCCCGCGCGGGACTGGTCGCCGTGGATGAGAAAACCATTGAATACGTCCGCGGCCGTCCGCTGGCACCGGGCCACAGCGCCGTCAGCGGTGACGCGGCTGCGGTGGAATGGGACCAGGCCGTAGCCCACTGGAAGACCCTGCACACGGACCCCGGCGCCCGTTTCGACGCCGTAGTCGAACTGGATGCCGCACAAATACTGCCGCAAGTGACTTGGGGCACATCGCCAGAAATGGTACTGGGCATCGATGGCCGGGTTCCTGATCCCGACAAGGAAAAAGATGCAGGAAAGCGCGGTGCCATTGAGCGGGCATTGATATACATGGGACTGGAACCGGGTAAAGCGCTGGATGACCTGTTCATCGATAAAGTGTTCATTGGTTCCTGCACCAACAGCCGCATTGAAGACATGCGCGAAGCGGCCGCCATAGTGAAGAAACTGGGCCAGAAAGTGGCCAAGAACGTAAAGCTGGCGATGGTGGTTCCTGGCTCCGGCCTGGTCAAGGAACAGGCGGAACGCGAGGGCCTGCATGAAATTTTCAAGGCCGCCGGGTTTGAATGGCGCGAGCCAGGCTGCTCCATGTGCCTTGCCATGAACGCTGACCGGCTGGAGCCCGGAGAACGCTGCGCATCCACCAGCAACCGGAATTTCGAAGGCCGTCAGGGGGCAGGTGGACGCACCCATCTGGTCAGCCCGGCGATGGCGGCTGCTGCTGCCATCCATGGTCACTTTGTTGACATCCGGAAATTCAGCTGACTAGCACTAGACCAGAGGAACACAAATGAAGTCATTGATTGCGCTGATGGCCCTGTCCAGCGTGTTTTTGCTTACCGCCTGCAATACCGTCAAAGGTGTCGGGCAAGACCTGCACAAAGCCGGCGAAAAAATAGAGGAAGTGGTGAAGAAGAAATGAACAAATTCACAGTGCACAAGGGTTTGGTTGCGCCAATGGACCGTGAGAATGTAGACACGGACGCCATCATCCCCAAACAGTTTCTCAAATCCATCCGCCGCACGGGGTTTGGCCAGAATCTGTTTGACGAATGGCGCTATCTGGATGCAGGATTTCCCGGCCAGGACCCCGCGAGTCGCAAGCCCAATCCGGACTTCGTCCTGAATCAGTCCCGCTACCAGGGTGCCTCCATTCTGTTGGCGCGCAAAAACTTCGGCTGTGGATCGTCACGAGAACATGCGCCGTGGGCGTTGGAGCAATATGGCTTTCGCGCCCTGATCGCCCCCAGTTACGCCGATATTTTTTTCAATAACAGTTTCAAAAATGGCATCCTGCCCATCGTACTCAGCGAGGCACAAGTGGACCAGCTTTTCAACGAGGCGCTGGCTTTCCCGGGATATACCCTGACCATCGATCTGGAGCGCCAGGTGGTCGTCAAACCCCAAGGCGAGGAAATTGCCTTTGAAGTCCAGGCTTTTCGCAAATTCTGCCTCCTCAACGGTTTTGATGACATTGGCCTGACCCTGCGGCATGCCGACAAAATCAAGGCCTTCGAGGCCGAGCGTTTGGCACAAAAACCGTGGCTGGCCCACACGATGCGTGCGTAAGCAGCTATCAATTTAGTAGCACATCAAGGACAACATGAAAATTGCAGTACTGCCGGGCGACGGCATTGGGACAGAAATTGTGGCGGAAGCCGTCAAGGTGTTGAACGTGCTGGGCCTTCCGCTCGAGATGGAGACCGCCCTGGTAGGCGGCGCGGCTTATGAAGCCCATGGTCACCCGCTGCCCGAATCCACCCTTAAACTGGCAAAAGAGGCCGACGCCGTGTTGTTCGGCGCAGTGGGTGACTGGAAGTACGACACGCTGGATCGCCCCCTGCGGCCTGAGCAAGCCATTCTCGGTCTGCGCAAAAACCTCGGTCTGTTCGCCAACTTCCGTCCTGCCATTTGCTATGAGCAGCTAGTGGACGCCTCCAGCCTCAAGCCTGAATTGATTGCCGGGCTGGACATTCTCATCATCCGCGAGCTGACCGGTGACATTTACTTCGGGCAGCCGCGGGGTCGCCGCACGGCAGTGGATGGACACTTTCCCGGTGCCGAGGAAGCGTTTGACACCATGCGCTACTCCCGCCCCGAGATAGAACGCATCGCCCATGTGGCCTTCCAGGCAGCGCGCAAACGCAGCAAACGCGTGACCAGCGTGGACAAGTCCAATGTGCTGGAGACTTTTCAGTTCTGGAAAGACGTGGTCACGGAAGTGGGCCAACAGTACCCGGATGTGGAACTGGACCACATGTACGTGGACAACGCCGCGATGCAACTGGTGCGCGCACCCAAGAAGTTTGACGTGGTGGTCACCGGCAATATGTTTGGCGACATCCTCTCGGATGAAGCCGCCATGCTGACCGGCTCCATCGGTATGCTGCCCTCTGCCAGCCTGAACGCCAGCAACCAGGGGCTCTACGAGCCAAGCCACGGCAGCGCGCCGGACATTGCGGGCAAAGGAATCGCCAACCCGCTGGCGACTATTCTCAGCGCCGCGATGATGCTGCGTTTCAGCCTGAATCAGGAAGACGCCGCCTTGCGCATTGAGAACGCGGTCAAAAAAGTACTGGCCCTAGGGTTACGCACCGCTGACATTTTCAGCGCCGGCACCCAACGGGTCAGCACCCGCGAAATGGGTGATGCGGTCGTCAGGGCCCTGTAATCGCTTCGCTTACAATTTGTCAATGCACTGTGCACTGTCCTACGGTTCCAACTGCCCGCCTTCGGGGGGGCTTGGCGCGTTGGCTGCCTTTGCATGGATGCAGTTCGTGACCACCACTACGACAACCATTAAAGACTGACACAGTCTGGTTCGTCGTGCCCTCCCGGCCAGACGAGCCGGACAGATGAAATTTTCACAATTTACACATCTTGAAGGGCAACATCATGAAAACAGGAAACCTGGTAGGCCTCGTAGGCTGGCGCGGTATGGTCGGCTCGGTTCTTATGGACCGCATGCAGGCGGAGGGTGACTTTGCCCTGATTGAACCCGTGTTTTTCTCCACATCCAATGCCGGCGGCAAGGCACCTGCATGGGCCAAAAACGAAACCACGCTCCAGGATGCGTTCAATATTGATGCCCTGAAACGCTGTGACATCGTCATCAGCGCCCAAGGTGGCGACTACACCACGGAAGTGTTCCCCAAGCTGCGGGCTGCGGGATGGAATGGCCACTGGATTGATGCGGCATCGACTCTGCGCATGAACGACGATGCGGTCATCATCCTGGACCCGGTCAATATGCCGGTGATCAAGAATGCGCTGACCCAAGGCGGCAACAACTGGATCGGTGGAAACTGCACCGTGAGCTGCATGCTGATGGGTGTGGGTGCACTGTACAAAGCCGGACTCGTAGAGTGGATGACCAGCATGACCTACCAGGCGGCTTCTGGCGGCGGTGCCCAGCACATGCGCGAGTTGCTGACGCAGTTTGGCACGCTCAACGCAGAAGTCCGCGCCTTGCTGGACGATCCCAAATCGGCGATTCTGGAAATTGACCGCAAAGTGCTGGCCAAGCAGCAATCCCTGACCACTGCAGAGACCGCCAACTTCGGTGTACCTTTGGGTGGGAGCCTCATTCCCTGGATTGACAAGGATTTGGGCGATGGCATGAGCCGGGAAGAATGGAAAGCCGGAGCAGAAACCAACAAGATCCTGGGTCAAGGCCCGGCATTTGGCACCGTCGCAACACCCGTTGACGGATTCTGTGTACGCATCGGAGCCATGCGCTGCCACAGCCAGGCCCTTACGTTCAAGTTGAAGAAGGACGTGCCCCTGGCGGACATCGAAGCGTTGATCGCAGGCGACAACGCATGGGTCAAACTGGTACCCAACAACCGCGAGGCCAGCATGCGTGACCTGACGCCCGTGGCCGTTACCGGCACATTGGGCATCCCGGTCGGTCGCGTGCGCAAGCTGGCAATGGGCCCTGAGTACGTTGGAGCCTTCACAATTGGCGATCAATTGCTGTGGGGTGCCGCAGAACCATTGCGCCGGATGCTTCGGGTTTTGCTGGAGGCCTAAGGGCAACTGACCGCGTTATGCAGCCTGGCGCGAGGCGAAGGCAAGGTGACTCGCAACGTTGTCGTTTGGCAACAAAGCACCGTTACGGGTAGCGCAGGAACAAGGCCTTACAAGTTAAAACCTTTCTTAGCTTGTCAGGCTAAGACATTGATGTTAAGGTACTTTTTAGGTTTTTTTGGTTGGGTTTTTGCCATCCAAAAAAAGGAAGTAATTGTGGCTCGCGTGAGCACCGGAGGCTTATAAATTGATTGCTAAGTCACATCGTTGGCAAAAAACCGCCCTTGCGGCGGCGGCCATTACGCTACTTGGACTATCCGGAACCGGTGCACTGGCGTTATCGCTCGGACGCATCACGGTTCAATCCGCCTTGGGTGAGCCCTTGCGCGCCGAAATCGACGTACCCGATATCAATGCGGAGGAAGCCGCATCTCTCAAAACTTTGGTTGCGGGACCCGAGGCATTTACTGCTGCAGGACTGGAGTACAACCCAGCCATGTCCGGACTGCAGGCCAGCTTGCAACGCCGACCTGATGGCAGGGCATACATCCGGATAAGCACGGATCGAGCGATCAACGACCCGTTTGTTGACATGATTCTTGAGGCCAGTTGGTCTTCAGGACGGATCGTGCGTGACTACACCATGCTTTTTGATCCACCGGCACTGCGCAGAGCGGCCGCGGCACCCACCCTGCCCCAGATCGTCGCGGCGCCATCTACAGGCAACCGATCACCGTCTGCGCAGTCGCCCGTCCCGGCAAGTGAGCCAAGCCGAAGCACTGCCGTCGCCAAACCTTCCAAATCTGTCGCCACAGCGCCAGCCAGAGCACCGGTCGAATCGACCAAGCAGGTCGTGGTGAAAAATGGCGATACGGCCAGCAAGATCGCAGCAAATACGAAACCAGCGGGGGTTTCACTTGATCAAATGCTCGTCGCCCTTCTGCGCGCAAACCCGGACGCTTTCGTCAACAGCAACATCAATCGCATCCGCTCGGGCTCGGTGATGAGTGTGCCGAGCGCTGAGCAAGCACAATCCATCTCGACAGGGGAAGCGTCGCAAACCGTTGTGGCGCAGAGCAAGGATTTCAATGAATTCCGCCGCAGCCTTGC
>JBBRYR010000018.1:0-55221 GCA_038237415.1 Burkholderiales bacterium | reverse complement strand
GGAGCGATCGAGTTGCCAGAAGGCAAAGAGATGGTGATGCCGGGTGATAACGTGTCGATCACTGTGAAGCTGATCAACCCGATCGCCATGGAAGAAGGCCTGCGCTTTGCGATCCGCGAAGGCGGTCGTACGGTTGGTGCCGGTGTGGTTGCCAAAATCATTGCGTAATTCGCATTAAACCAAGGAATTACCATGGCTACCAAACAAAAAATCCGTATCCGCCTGAAGGCATTCGACTACAAATTGATCGACCAATCGGCCGCTGAAATTGTGGACACGGCAAAGCGTACCGGCGCGATTGTCAAGGGCCCCGTGCCTTTGCCAACCCGCATGAAGCGTTTTGACATTCTGCGTTCACCTCACGTGAACAAGACCAGTCGGGATCAGTTTGAAATTCGGACGCACCAACGCCTGATGGACATTGTTGATCCCACCGACAAAACAGTGGATGCACTGATGAAGCTCGACTTGCCCGCCGGTGTCGACGTCGAAATCAAGCTGCAGTAAGTGATGAGTGACATTCGTAGCCCTTTTGGGTGGCGGATGTCCATGGGTTGAGTGTGAGGCAGGGCTTGCATATTAAGCAGGGTCGCGTTATACTCGCAGGCTTCATTGAATTTGAGCAATCATTTTCCATGAAGTTTTATTAACAGTCTCTCGGTAAAAACGCAGCAGCCAATTGAAGTTGCAGCGGCGAGAGTTACGGAGAAAATAATGAGTCTTAGCAATCACTTAGGGTTGCTGGGTCGCAAGGTTGGCATGATGCGCCTATTCACTGACGACGGGGATGCAGTTCCTGTTACGGTGGTAGATGTGTCGAACAACCGGGTGACACAGATAAAAACCCAGGAGAACGACGGCTATGTTGCCTTGCAGGTGACATTTGGTTCGCGAAAAGCTTCGCGTGTTACCAAGCCGATCGCTGGTCACCTCGCAAAAGCAGGTGTCGAAGCTGGTGAAATAATCCAGGAATTCCGTATCACAGCCGACGCAGCAAGCCAGTACAAAGCTGGTTCTGTTGTTCCGGTGTCTGCGGTTTTTGCAGTTGGCCAGAAGGTGGATGTGCAAGGCACTTCCATTGGTAAAGGCTTCGCCGGCACCATCAAGCGCCACCATATGAGTTCGCAGCGCGCGTCGCACGGCAATAGCCGTTCGCACAACGTGCCTGGCTCGATTGGTATGGCACAGGACCCAGGTCGCGTGTTTCCAGGTAAACGCATGACGGGGCACCTCGGTGTTGATACAGTCACCACGCAAAATCTGGACGTCATCCGTATCGATGAAGCCCGTCAATTGCTGTTGATCAAGGGTGCTATCCCTGGTTCGGCTGGTGGTTTTGTCACCGTGCGTCCAGCTGTCAAAGCTAAAAGCGTAACCGCGAAAGGGGCGAACTGATGCAGCTCGAACTCCTGAATGACCAAGGTCAGGCCACTTCGAAATACGAAGCTCCTGAGACCGTGTTTGGTCGTGCTTACAACGAAGACCTCGTCCACCAAGTGGTCGTTGCTTTCCAGGCCAATGCCCGTCAAGGCACTCGCGCTCAAAAGGATCGCGAGCAGGTCAAGCACTCAACCAAAAAGCCTTTCAAGCAAAAGGGAACGGGCCGTGCCCGTGCCGGTATGACTTCTTCGCCACTGTGGCGCGGAGGCGGTCGGATTTTCCCGAACATGCCTGATGAAAATTTCACCCAGAAAATCAACAAGAAGATGTACCGTGCTGGTATGGCGGCCATCTTGTCCCAGTTGGCCCGTGAAGGCCGTCTGGCTGTTGTTGATTCGCTGAAAGTCGACTCTCCGAAGACAAAGCCATTGGCAGACAAGTTCAAAGCCATGAATTTGCAGTCGGTTTTGGTGATTGCTGACGAGGTTGATGAAAACCTGTATCTGGCTTCCCGCAATCTGGTCAACATTCTCGTGGTTGAGCCCCGTTACGCCGATCCGGTGTCGCTGGTGCATTACCGCAAGGTGCTGGTGACCAAGGCTGCAATGGACAAACTCAAGGAGATGTTCGCATGAGCCACGGTCCTAATCTTTCCAAGTTTGACGAAGGCCGTCTTATGCAGGTTCTCGTTGCACCCATCGTGTCTGAAAAGGCAACTATGGTCGCAGAGAAAAGCAATGCAGTTACCTTCAAGGTGCTGCAGGACGCGACCAAGTATGAAATCAAAGCCGCTGTGGAATTGATGTTCAAGGTTGAAGTCAAGGGTGTATCCGTAATGAACACCAAGGGCAAGACCAAGCGTTTTGGCAAATCGGTCGGTCGTCGCGACAATGTCCGCAAGGCATATGTGACACTCAAGCCGGGTCAAGAGCTGAACCTCGGCGGGGAGGCTGCGTAATCATGGCTGTTATTAAAATGAAACCAACTTCACCAGGCCGTCGTGGCATGGTGAAGATTTCGCGAGACCACCTTCACAAAGGTGCGCCGCACGCCGCATTGCTGGAGCCGCAATTCCAACATGCCGGTCGTAACAACAACGGGCACATTACCACCCGTCACAAAGGCGGTGGTCACAAGCACCACTACCGTGTGGTTGACTTCCGTCGCATCAAGGATGGCATTCCCGCAAAAGTCGAGCGTATCGAGTATGACCCTAACCGTTCCGCGCACATTGCTTTGGTGTGTTACGCAGACGGCGAGCGCGCATACATCATTGCCCCCCGTGGCCTTGAAGTCGGTGCATCGATCATGAGTGGTTCTGAAGCGCCAATCCGCATTGGAAATACATTGCCTATTCGCAACATTCCAGTGGGTTCCATCATCCATTGCGTCGAGTTGCAAGTTGGCAAGGGTGCCCAGATGATCCGCTCGGCGGGCACGTCTGCAACGCTTTTGGCACGTGAAGGCACATACGCTCAGGTTCGTATCCGGTCGGGCGAAGTTCGCAAGATCCATATTGACTGCCGCGCAACCATTGGCCAGGTCGCCAACGAAGAGCACAGCCTGCGTCAACTCGGCAAAGCCGGTGTGAAGCGCTGGATGGGTATTCGCCCAACCGTTCGCGGTGTGGTGATGAACCCGGTTGACCACCCGCACGGTGGTGGCGAAGGCAAGACTGGCGAAGGCCGTCATGCAGTCGATCCTTGGGGTAATCTGACCAAGGGTTACCGTACCCGTAACAACAAGCGCACGCAGGTCATGATCGTGTCGCGTCGCAAGAAGTAAGGGGAACGTAAATGACTCGCTCTCTCAAAAAAGGTCCCTTTGTTGACCATCACTTGGTAGCCAAAACCGAAAAGGCCGTCGCTACCAAGGACAAAAAGCCGATTAAGACTTGGTCGCGCCGCTCCATGATCCTGCCCGATTTCATCGGCTTGACCATTGCTGTGCACAACGGCAAGCAGCACGTGCCAGTCTATATCACTGATCAAATGGTTGGCCACAAGTTGGGTGAGTTCGCTCTGACCCGTACTTTCAAGGGTCACCCTGCGGACAAAAAAGTCCAAAAGAAATAAGGAGGTGACCATGGAAACTCGTGCAACCCTTCGTGGCGTTCGTTTATCGGTCGACAAAGGCCGTTTGGTCGCGGATTTGATTCGCGGCAAGAAGGTGGATCAAGCCTTGAACATCTTGCAGTTCACGCAGAAAAAAGCTGCTGTGATTATCAAGAAGGTTCTGGAGTCCGCCATTGCCAACGCTGAGCACAATGACGGTGCAGATATCGACGAACTGAAGGTGAAAACCATCTACGTCGAGCAAGGTGCATCGTTGCGTCGCTTCACGGCCCGCGCCAAAGGCCGCGGCAACCAAATCAGAAAACCCACGTGCCATGTGTACGTGACGGTTGGTAACTGAAAGAGGCCAGGAAGATATGGGACAAAAAATCCACCCCACCGGCTTTCGTCTGTCAATCAGCCGTAACTGGTCTTCACGCTGGTACGCCAGCAACAAAGATTTTGCCGGCATGCTGGCAGAAGACATCAAGGTTCGCGAATACCTGAAGCTCAAGCTGAAAAACGCTTCGGTTTCCAAGGTGCTCATCGAGCGTCCAGCCAAGAATGCCCGGATCACAATTTTCTCGGCTCGTCCGGGTGTTGTGATCGGCAAAAAAGGCGAAGACATCGAGAACCTCAAGCGTGAACTGACCAAGCAATTGGGCGTTCCCGTCGCAGTCAACATCGAAGAAGTGCGCAAGCCCGAAATCGATGCCAAGCTGATTGCTGACTCGATTACGCAGCAGCTCGAAAAGCGGATCATGTTCCGCCGTGCCATGAAGCGCGCCATGCAAAACGCCATGCGTCTGGGTGCCCTCGGCATCAAGATCATGTCGTCTGGCCGTCTGAACGGTATTGAAATCGCTCGTTGCGAATGGTACCGCGAAGGTCGCGTGCCACTTCACACCTTGCGTGCGGACATCGACTACGGTACTTCTGAAGCAAAAACAACCTACGGCATCATTGGTGTCAAGGTTTGGGTCTACAAGGGTGACACGTTGGGTCGTAATGATCTGCCGGCTGCCGTTGAGCCCCGTGCCGAAGAAGAACGTCGTCCTCGCGGCCCACGCCGTGATGACCGTGGCGGCGCACGCCCTGGTTCGGACCGTCCTGCACCACGTGGCGATCGTCGCCCCGTTGGCGGCAATACGGCACCGGCCGATGGCAGTGACAAGCCGGCTGTGGCATCTGGTGCTGACGCCGATCAACCCGCCGTTAAGCGCGTACGCAAAGTCGCCGCGCCAGCTGCAACAGCTGACGGCAAAGGAGAATAACTATGTTGCAACCCGCTCGCCGGAAATACCGCAAAGAGCAAAAAGGCCGTAACACCGGTATTGCGACCCGAGGCAGCTCGGTCGCATTCGGTGACTTCGGTCTCAAATGCACGGATCGTGGCCGTCTGACGGCCCGCCAGATTGAAGCTGCACGTCGTGCAATTTCCCGCCACGTGAAGCGTGGTGGTCGTATCTGGATCCGTGTGTTCCCTGACAAGCCAATTTCCCAGAAGCCTGCTGAAGTGCGTATGGGTAACGGCAAGGGTAACCCCGAGTACTACGTGGCTGAGATTCAGCCAGGTAAGATCGTTTTTGAAATCGTCGGCGTGACTGAAGAGTTGGCGCGCGAGGCATTCCGTTTGGCTGCGGCCAAGCTGCCTTTGCGCACCACTTTTGTGGCTCGCATGATTGGCCAGTAATCAGGAGATTGAAGCAATGAAAACTACTGAACTGCGCACAAAAGACGTTGATGGTCTGAAGACGGAAGTCAAAGCGCTGCAAAAAGCACACTTTGGCCTGCGTATGCAGAAAGCCACGCAACAACTCACCAATAACGCTTTGCTGCGCTCTGCGCGCCGTGATATTGCTCGCGCCAAGACTATTCTTGTCGAGAAGCAAAGCGCCGACAAATCCGCCAAATAAGGAGCGATAAATGACGGAAGCTAAAAAATCCCTCAAGCGCACCTTGGTTGGCAAGGTGGTCAGCGACAAGCGTGCAAAGACGGTCACTGTGTTGATTGAGCGTCGTGTCAAACACGAACTCTACGGCAAGATCGTTGGTAAATCCAGCAAGTACCACGCCCACGACGAAAAGGGCGAGTACAAAATGGGTGACACCATCGAGATTACCGAAAGCCGGCCGATCTCCAAGACCAAGAACTGGGTTGCTACCCGTTTGGTTCAGAAGGCTATCGCTGTCTGAGAGGGTTCAACCTTTCAGACCGCAGGTCTCTAAAAAACGGCTCACAATTGTGAGCCGTTTTTATTTGTGAAAACGATTTTTCTGGAGCGAATATGATTCAAGTAGGCGACACCCTTCCCGCATCAACTCTGATGGAGTATGTGGAGGTGGAAGGAAACGGATGCAGCATCGGACCTAATCCCGTCGACGTGCCCCGTGCTGCGGCTGGGAAGACTATTGCATTGTTTGGGTTGCCTGGTGCATACACGCCAACCTGCTCGGCAAAACATGTACCGGGTTACGTCGATAGTGCAGCAGCTTTCACCGCCGCTGGCGTCGATGAGATCTGGTGTGTCAGTGTCAATGATGCATTCGTCATGGGTGCTTGGGCAAAAGACCAGAAGACAGACGGAAAAGTGCGCATGCTGGCTGATGGAAGTGCCGCTTTCGCGCAGGCGACTGGCTTGACGCTGGACTTGACCAGTCGCGGCATGGGCTTACGCAGCAACCGCTATTCCATGCTGGTAAAGGATGGGAAAGTTGTGGCGCTCAACATTGAAGGCCCGGGTCAATTTGAGGTCAGTGATGCGACGACGCTTCTGGGTCAAGTGAAGGCCTGAACGCCGTACGCAATGGCGGTTGCTCGCCTCTGGCATCAACCGCCTACAAGTCCGCTTTCAGGTAGTGGGCTCCTGCTATCGGATTGAAGTAATACGGCGGTATGTCTTTTAACCCCAGTCGTCGGTAGTTTGGTCGAACGAACGGCCGTTTCATCTCACATTCGTTGGGGTAGTTCACGTCGTCCAACGGGCGCATGGCGCAGCAACCCGCCATGTGGCCCTAGACCATCGCCGCAACCAGCGCGCCTCGAGGCGGGCGATATTCCCCCGGAAGCGTCTGGAGCTCACGCGCAAAGTTTTGAAAACACAAGTCAACCTTGAGGGACTGTGCGTATTCCCGAAAGAGATCCCGTACTCCGTCCATCTCCAATTCTTTTGACGGATAGACGAGGAGCGCCCGGTTGGCCTGAGCAGAGGCCCGCATACGCTCAGGACTCCTGCAGCAGCTTCTCAATCAACTGGTGCAATTCAGCAAAGTTGGGCTCCCCAACGTACCGTTTGACAATCTCGCCCCGTTTGTTGACCAGATAACTTGTTGGCGTCAGCTTCACATCGCCCCATGATTTTGCGACCGCCCCCGTGTTGTCAATGGCTACGTCAAATGGGAGTTTGCGTGTTTGAACAAAGTTGACGACATAGCTAGGGGGGTCGTACTCCATGGCTACCGCAAGGGTGCCATAACCCATGCCTTTATATTTATCAAAGGTGGCAATAATTTTGGGCATCTCCGCCACGCACGTCACGCAACTGGTTGCCCAGAAATTCACCAGCGTGACCCGGCCCTTCAGATCAGCCGTCTGCTTTTTGGAGCCATCCAGCAACACAAAAGTGGAAGCAGGAGCAACTGCGTTGCCACTCCATAAATAAGTGCCTGCCAGTACCGCGCAAGAAGCTACGATGGCGGCCCAGACTATTTTTTGTTTCATAAAAAGGTGCCATTCATGGATCGTCGCCAGTTTAATTCTGTTTCCCTGTCTGCGGTGGCCTTGTTGGGGGCTCTCGCTCTGCGCCAGGCGCATGCGTTGACACTTGCGGACCTCTCCAATGCAGATGCATCCAAAGGACTCAAAACTGCTCTCGAAAAAGGGGCGCTATCAGCCGTCGGTATCCTCAGCGCCCCAGATGGATTCCTGGGAAACGAAAAAGTTCGCATTCCTTTGCCTGGTTACCTGAACGATGCTGCCAATCTGATGCGTACTTTCGGCCAGAGTGCACGTGTGGACGAACTCATCACCGCCATGAACCGGGGCGCGGAGTCCGCCGTGCCGATGGCCAAGGATCTGCTGGTCAATGCAGTTCGCACCATGAGCGTGACCGACGCCAAAGGTATCTTGGCGGGAGGAAATACCGCAGTGACCGAGTTTTTCGCTTCCAAAACGCGCCCCGCGCTCGCAACCAAGTTCCTGCCCGTGGTGACCAAGGCCACTGAAAAGGTGGGGCTGGCGGACAAATACAACCAATTGGCCGGCAAGGCCGCAGAACTCGGATTGGTCAAAAAAGAAGACGCCAATATTCAGCAATACGTCACAGGAAAGACACTTGACGGACTGTTTTTCATGATTTCAGAAGAAGAGAAGAAGATTCGCCAAAACCCGGTGGCATACGGCAGCGCCATCCTGACCAAGGTTTTTGGCGCGCTACAGTGAGGCTGAGCAAGTTTATAGGGGCTGCGGCTGTTTTCCTGGCCGCCTGCAGCCCGGCGCTGAATTGGCGCGAAGTACGTCTGGATCGGCTGGCCGTCTGGCTGCCCTGCAAACCCGACCAAGGCCAACGGAGTGTTCATCTGGCTTCGCAGGACGTGGCGCTGGACATGATGGGTTGCGAATCGTCTGGCGCGCTGTTCGCCGTCAGCCACACCCGGTTAAGAGACCCGACACAGGTCGCCGCTTTCTTACGTGCATGGCGAGCGGCAGCCTTGGAAAACATGCGGGCCACTGCGGCGAATGAGCGTCCTTTTGCGGGGGCCCATCCGGCTGCCAATGCCGCAAAGCCGACGGCTGCTCCACTGGCGACGATCCCGGGTATCGAACCCGTGATGGTAGAGGCGCAAGGGCAAAAACCCAACGGCGATGCCTTGCAGGCGCGCCTTCTCTGGTTCTCATCCGGGGCTGATGTCTTTCACATCGCAGTCTATGCGCCGCGGCTCACAGCCGACATGACAGAAACCCTGTTTTCAGAACTCAGACTTCAGTGAAAATGCCTGCGTGTCGCATGGCTGGTGCCGCCTCGGTATCTGCGTGTATTTTGTCTTGACAAAAAAGCCATAATGATCGCCTGACAATCTATGAACACCGGCATCCTCATCATCGCCCACGCACCGCTTGCCAGCGCTTTGCGCGCCTGCGTGTTGCATGTGTATCCGGATGCAGCCAGCAGTGTTCTGGCTTTGGACGTTCACCCCAACGAACCGACCGACGCCTCCCGTGCGGCTGCGCAAATTCTTCTGGCCGAACTCAATACCCCGAATACCTTGGTGCTGACCGACATGTTCGGCGCTACCCCCTGTAACGTTGCCCAAAAAGTGGTGGATGGAATTCATTCCAAGCTGGTGGCCGGTGTCAACCTGCCCATGCTGCTGCGCACCGTCAATTACCGTCAGGAGCCACTGGATGTGCTGGTAACACGTGCGCTTGCCGGTGGCGCGCAATGCATCATGCAAGTCGCGGTGACGGCTCCACAAAACCAGGTTAGAAAACCGCATGATAAAAACAACCACGACCATCAACAATAAACTGGGCCTTCACGCCCGGGCGTCGGCCAAGCTGACCAAACTCGCAGGCAGTTTTCCTTGTGAGGTGTGGATAGCCAAGGGCGAACGCCGCGTCAACGCCAAGAGCATCATGGGCGTGATGATGCTGGCGGCGGGACTTGGGTCAGAGGTGGAGTTGGATACGGAGGGTGAGCGCGCCCAGGAAGCTATGGATGCATTGCTGGCTTTGATTGCTGACAAATTTGGTGAAGGTGAATGACATTTGCGATCCACGGCCTGACAGTCTCCCGCGGCATTGCCATCGGGCGGGCCGTGCTGGTGGCGTCGAGTCGCGTCGATGTGGCGCACTATTTCATCAAAGCAGATGAAGTAGAAGCAGAGATCGACCGGGTTCGCGCGGGACGTGACGCGGTCATCGACGAAATTCACCGGCTGCAGGAAACCATCACCCGCATGGGGCCCAAAGAGGCGCCACATGAGCTCAGCGCTCTGCTGGACGTGCACCTCATGTTGATGCAGGATGAGGAACTCGTCAACGGAGTCAAACACTGGATTACAGACCGCCTGTACAACGCCGAGTGGGCGCTGACCACCCAGCTTGAGATCATTGCCCGCCAGTTTGATGAGATGGAAGACGCGTACCTGCGCGAGCGCAAGGCCGATCTGGAGCAAATTGCCGAGCGGGTTCTGCGTGCGATGAAGGGGACGGGGTCGCCGGTCGCAGCACATCCCCCTGGTCACCGCCCGTCGCGCAAATCGTCGCAGCAAGACCTGCTGCTCGACGATACCGTGGACGTCCCGCTGATCCTGATCGCACACGACCTGTCGCCCGCCGACATGCTGCAGTTCAAGCAAAGTGTGTTTGCCGGCTTCATTACCGATGTGGGCGGAAAAACATCCCACACCGCCATCGTCGCGCGCAGCATGGACATTCCGGCAGTAGTCGGTGCGCGGCTTGCCAGCCAGCTGGTGCGACAGGACGATTGGGTCATCATCGACGGCGATGCCGGGGTGGTGATAGTCGATCCCTCATCCATCATCCTGGCCGAGTACGGCTTCAAGCAACGCCAGCTGGAACTGGAGCGGGGACGCCTGCAGCGCCTGCTGCACACGCCTGCGGTCACCATGGATGGTGAAAAAGTGCAACTGCTTGCCAATATCGAGATGCCCGACGATGCACCGGGCGCACTCAGGGCAGGTGCTTTGGGTGTGGGGCTGTTTCGCAGCGAGTTTTTGTTTATGGGGCGTCAGGGCCGACTGCCTGACGAAGAGGAGCAGTTTCAGGCCTACAAGTCCGCGGTGGAAGGAATGAAAGGGTTACCCGTCACCATTCGCACCGTGGACGTAGGGGCGGACAAGCCGCTGGACGTAGCCCTGCGCGACGACGCACACCTGAACCCCGCCTTGGGTTTGCGCGCCATTCGCTGGAGCCTGGCCGATCCCGCCATGTTCTTGACCCAACTCCGGGCGATATTGCGTGCCGCCGCTTATGGGCAGGTCCATTTGCTGGTGCCCATGCTGGCCCATGCGCGCGAGATTCGCCAGACGCTGGCGCACATTGACCATGCGCGCGCCATGCTGGACAACCGGGGCGTGGCCTACGGCCCGGTCAAGATTGGGGCGATGATCGAAATTCCTGCGGCTGCGTTGAGCCTGCGGCTGTTTTTGAAGTACTTTGATTTCCTGTCGATCGGCACCAACGACCTGATTCAGTACACCCTGGCAATTGACCGCGCAGACGAGTCGGTTGCCCATCTCTACGACCCCCTGCACCCGGCGGTGTTGCGCCTGGTGGCCGACACCATTTCCGAGTGCCGTGCGCAAGGCAAGGCCGTGAGTGTGTGCGGTGAGATGGCTGGGGACGTGAGTTTGACGCGTCTGTTGCTGGGCTTGGGCTTGCGCAGTTTCTCCATGCATCCGGCGCAGATTCTGGCGGTCAAACAGGAGATCTTGCGGGCCGATACCAGCAAGCTGGAGCCGTGGGCCAGGCGGGTGCTGGAGGCGGAAGACCCAGCTTTGGTGATGGCGGCAAACTAACATTTTTGCGTGCTGGTTGCCACCTCTTGCTATTAAATCAGTAGCTGCTTGCGCAATGAATACGGGGGCTTCAACGGGTTCTTGTGCCCAGCAGTGCCGCGCCGATGATCAGGGCGGCAGACAGCGCAATGTTCCAGGTTAAGGCGCGTCCGTTCACTGCCATCAGCAGTGCGGTGGAGGCCAGTGGCGTCAGGTAGCTCAGGATGCCAATCTGGCGGGCATCGCCCCGCTTGAGCGCTTGGTCCCAGAGAAAAAAGGCAGCGCCCAGCGGACCCAGCCCCAAGACGCTGATCAGCAGCCAGTCGCGTCCGTTCAAGACCACAGCGGGTTCGAGTGCCCAGTGACAAAGCAGGGACAACAAGCCCGAGACCAGCCCAAACAGGCCAACTGCGGCTGTCGGGAATGGCTTGACGCGCTGGCACAGCAGCGAATAGCTGGCCCAAATAAACGCCGATGCCAGGGCAGGCAAGAAACCCCAGGACCAGCCCGCCAGGCCAGACGCGCCCGCTGACCCATTGCCCTGGCTACCCAGAACGGCGATGGCTGCGCCGATAAACCCCAACAGCGCGGCCACCACATGCACGGTACGCAGCTGCGTTCCCGCCAGAAACACCGGCGCCAGCACCACCATCAGCAAGGGCCACAGATAGTTGACCAGATTGGCCTCCACCGCAGGGGCATTGCGCAGCGCGATGAAAAAGAGGAAGTGATAACCAAACAGGCCGCCGACGCCCAGCGCCAGCGTCGTTCCCGGGATTCTCCATTGACGCAGGTCAAACCCGGACAGGGGCAGTGCGATCACACTACCGATCAGCAATGCCAGACCCGTCAACAGGAAGGGCGGAATATGGGCGAGCGACACGCCCAAGGCGGCCAGCGTGGCCCACAGCGCGATGGCACCCAGTGCATAGAGATTGGCTTTCACGCTGCAGCCTTGCACGCGGCGCAACACAAGGATGGGCAATGAGTACGTTTGATCACAGTGGTTTGATTCAGGATATCAACGAGAGTCTGGCACCTTTTCGCAAGGCGCAGCCGGATGCCATGGCGGGCTTTGGCCAACTGGCGCGCGCCGCCATCACCGATGGTGTGCTGAGCGCCAAGCACAAGGAACTGATAGCCCTGGCCATTGGCGTCACGCAGCGTTGCTCGGGTTGCATTGGCTTTCATGTCAAGGCCCTGCACCGGCTGGAATGCACGCGTGCAGAATTGGAAGAAATGTTGTCGGTGTGCGTCTACATGGGCGGTGGCCCAGCCTTGATGTATGCCGCTGAGGCTATTACCGCCTGGGAAAAAATGGCACCCGACAAGGCCTGATCAGCCCGGCCGCTGGTCGGTTGACGGGCGTTGCCAGAGGTTAATGCCGCCGTCCACGGCATGCTGGTCGATGGCGGCCAGCTCGGCGGCGGAAAAATGCAGGTTTTGCATGGCCGCTACCAGTTCGGTGATCTGCTCCGGGTGGCTGGCGCCAATCAGCGCCGATGTCACGCGCGCATCGCGCAGCACCCAGGCCGTGGCCATCTGGGCCAGGCTTTGGCCGCGCGCCATGGCGATGTCGTTGAGCGCGCGCACATGCTTGATGTTCTGCGCATTCAGGTGCTCTGCCTTCAGGGAGCCGCCACCGGGGCGGTTGATGCGGGAGTCGGCCGGAATGCCATGGAGGTATTTGTTGGTCAGCAGGCCCTGCGCCAGCGCGCTGAATGCAATGCAGCCCATGCCGGTCTCATCCAGCGCATTGAGCAAATCTTCTTCCACCCAGCGGTTCATGAGGCTGTAGGACGGCTGGTGAATCAGCGGCGCCACGCCCATGGACCGCAGGATGGCCGCAGCCTCGCGCGTCTTGGTGGCTGAATAGCTGCTGATACCCACATACAGCGCCTTGCCCTGCTGCACGGCGCTGGCCAGCGCACCCATGGTTTCTTCGAGCGGGGTGTCGGGGTCAAAGCGGTGCGAATAGAAGATGTCTACGTAGTCCAGGCCCATGCGCTTGAGGCTTTGGTCCAGGCTGGCCAGCACGTATTTGCGCGAACCACCGCCTTGGCCGTAGGGTCCGGGCCACATGTCCCAACCCGCTTTGCTGGAGATGATGAGCTCGTCGCGGTAGGGCTTGAAATCGCGGCGCAGGTGCTCGCCAAAGTTGGTTTCCGAACTACCGTAGGGTGGGCCGTAGTTGTTGGCCAGGTCAAAGTGGGTGATGCCCAGATCAAACGCGGTACGCAGCATGGTGCGCTGCGTCTCCATGGGCGTGGCATCGCCAAAGTTGTGCCACAGGCCCAGGGACACGGCGGGCAGTTTCAGGCCGCTCTTGCCGCAGGTGCGGTAGGGCATGGTGTCGTAACGTTGGGGGGCTGCTTGGTACATGGTGTGTCTTGTGTGTTTTGCTATAAAAACAGGAGCTGCTTGCGCATATTCCACGGGGGCTGCGGTTGTTTTTTCTGTAAAAAATGAACCTCGTTACCCCAATGGCTTGAGCAACTCCGCCAGATCATTCTCATTGAACAGCGGCTCCTTGCGTGCCGCCGCTCCGCTGTACATGCTATCCGCCAACGCTGCTTTGCGCTCTTGCAGGGCCAGAATGCGCTCCTCAATCGTGCCCTGTGCCACCAGCTTCACCACCCACACACTGTGCGTCTGGCCAATGCGGTGCGCGCGGTCGGTGGCCTGGGCTTCGACGGCGGGGTTCCACCATGGGTCATAGTGGATCACGGTGTCGGCTTGCGGCAGGTTCAAGCCCACGCCACCGGCTTTCAGGCTGATGAGAAATATCGGCACCTGGCCGCTGGTGAACTGCTCAATCAATTCGTCCCGCTTCTGGCTTTGACCGGTGAGCTTGACCCAGCCGATCTTGCGTTTCTTCAGCTCGGCCTCAATCAGGGTGAGCATGCTGGTGAATTGCGAGAACAGCAGAATGCGCCGACCCTCGGCAACCATCTCGGGAAGCATCTCCATCAGTTGCTCCAGCTTGGCAGACTCTTTGACTTTTTGTGCCGCCTCCAGCTTTACCAAGGCGGGGGCACAGCACACCTGGCGCAGCTTCAAGAGTGCATCCAGAATGGTGATTTGCGACTTGGCCAGGCCTTTGGTGTTGAGTGCTTCGCGCACCGATTTTTCCATGCCCAGACGGATGGTTTCGTACAGGTCGGCCTGCTTGCCCGACAGCTCCACGAGCATCACGGTTTCCACCTTGGGCGGCAATTCGTTGGCCACGACTGCCTTGGTGCGGCGCAGCATGAAGGGCGTGATGCGGGCGCGCAGTTGGGTGAGCCGCTCCGAATCGCCCAGCTTCTCGATGGGGTTGCGAAACAGCTCTTTGAAGCGCGCCTGACTGCCCAGAAACCCTGGCATCAAAAAGTGGAACAGGCTCCAGATTTCGCCCAAATGGTTTTCCATGGGTGTGCCAGACAGGCACAGCCGGTGGCGCGTTTTCAGCTGGCCGACCACTTGCGCGGCGTGGGTGCTGGCGTTCTTGATGTTTTGCGCTTCGTCCAGCACCACCAGGTGCCATTGCGCCTCCAGCCAGCGGTCGCGGTCGCGCTGCAGGAGCGAGTAGGGCGCAATCACGATGTCGTGCTCGCCCATGGTGTCGGCCACCTCGTGGCGGTCTTTGCCGTGCAGCACCAGCACGCGCAGCTGCGGGCAAAAGCGCTCGGTTTCGCGTCTCCAGTTGCCCATCAGGCTGACCGGCGCAATGATGAGTGCCGGGTGCGTGAGGCGGCCTGCGTCTTTTTCAATCTGGATGTGCACCAGCGTCTGCAGCGTTTTGCCCAGGCCCATGTCGTCGGCCAATATGCCGCCGAGACTGTGGGTACGCAAAAACTGCAACCAGTTCACGCCCTGCTGCTGGTAGGGCCGCAGGCTGGCCTGCACGCTGCCTGGCACGGGCACTTCCGCCATCTCCGTGTGATCGTGGAGTTGCGCAACGAGGCCTCGCAGCGCCTGCGCGCCGTCCCATACGGTCCCTTCGCCCAAGGAGGCGCTGGTGCGCAAGGCATCCATGCGCGACAGCTTGAGGCTCTCCTGTGTGAAGTCGTGGGTGCGGTCGCCCACCAGCTCCAGCAGCGCGGCCATCCAGGGCTTGAGGGCGTCGGTGGGCAGGCGGACAAAGCCTTGCGCGCCCAAGGCGGGCAGGTACACAAACGGCGGAATGTTGGGCTGGCCGGTGTCCGGATCCAGCGGACCGGTGGCGGCCGCTGCAATCAGGTCAGGTAGCCAGGGCAGGATGTTATGGCGCTGGCCGTTGATTTCCATGCCCAGTGACAGGTCAAACCACGGGGAGGTGGCCTGGTCTTCCGCGTCATGGCCTTGCAGTTGTACCCGGAGCGCCTCGGCGTGGGTGATCCAGCCTTTCAGCCGGTCATCCAGCGTGACGGTAAAGCCGGCATCGCGCAGGGCCCGGTAATCGTGGTCCGCCCAATACAGCCAGGTCTGTTTGGACCCATGGCCCTGCAGGCTGAACCGGCCATCGTCGCTGGACTTCAGGCCCAACTCCATCAGTCGGGTGATGGCGTCCAGCTCGGCCTCGGTGTTGCGTTGCAATAGCACCCGGCCCTGAGGGCTCTCCACCACGACCGAAGTACCTTGCCCGGCCCACCAGCCACGGTGCCCGGCATAGTCAAAGCACAGCTGCGCCTGGATGAGGCCGCGCTGGGGTGCCAGGTCTGGCGGGCTGGGCGACAAATGCAAGCAGGCTTTGGGCGCAACGCCCGTGATCTGGGTCAGGTTTTGCAGCACCGGCGGCAGGGGCAGATGGCCCAGCCGCTGCATCAGATGCACCTGGTGCTTTTCCAGAGCAGAAGGCTTGAACGGTGGCGCTTTGAGCAGCACCGCCAGCTGGGCGTCGGGTATGCCGGGGACGTGAACCGCACCACACTGGCCGTGCACCATGTCCAGATACAGCGCTGGGGTGTTCAGGAACAGCTTGGCGTCATTGCTGGCATGCAGTTTGGCCCGCAAGGCCCAACCACGCGTGTCGCCCGAGTTGCCAGAGCCCTTTGCGCCGCCGGCAGCGGCAGCCACCTCGTGCCAGCTCCAGTCCAGCGTTTGCGCAGGGCCCCACTGGATGGCGGGGCCGGGGTTGCCGTCCGCATCACACGCGAACAAGCGGCCCGTATGGGCAGCCTGCTGCAAAGCGAGCAAGCCAATCTGGCCGTGCAGGATGGCGCTGGGGCTGCCGCTGTAGGCCGAGTAGTAGCTGTGGCTGTTGTTCGGCATGGCCAGCAGCAGTTGCAGTATCTCGCGGTCGGCATCGCTGGCCTGGTCATAGACGGGCAGACCCGGGTGGGGCTGGGTGCGCACCGACTTGGGTTTGGCCCAGCCACCGCCGGCCTTCGGGTACGACACGGCCGCTTCCAGTTGCAACTGCTGGGGTTGTGTCCGTGGCCCCGCAGATTTCAGCAAAAAAAGGTACTGCTCCGGGCGGCTCGGGCTGCGCGCGCTGTCGGTGGCCGGCGTGTGTTTGCCACCCGCGCGGTCGAGGTCATGAAACCAGTTGAGCAGCTGGGCCTCGGCCTGCTGGCGGTCAACTTCGTCTGCGCGGGCCTGGGCTGCTTTGCGGGATGTTTCCAGTTCTTCAGGCGTGGGAGGGGTGCGCGAGGCGCTGCGCACGGCGGTGTACGCGGCATCGGCACCGAGCATGTGCAGGCCCTGGTATGCCGCCTTCAGGGTCAGGGCGACGCCGTGCTTGCAGTTGTAGCCTACCGGGCAGGTGCAATCGCTGTCCCAGGTATCCATTTCGCCGTCCGCTGTCAGGGTGAGTTCAATGGACAGCTGGTAAGGCATGCGCTGGCTGCCTTGCACATCGCCTTGCAGCAGCCAATGGTCGGTCTGTGGCGCAATCCGCAGATCCCGCACCTTTTGGGAGACGTAGAGGAACCTTCCGCGCTCCCAGGTCGCCTCGGATGTGAAATCTTCCAGCCGGTTGGGGTTGAACCAGAGATGTTTGGTATCTGGATCTTTATGCATCAAATCAGGCGCCAGCCCCCGTAGACAGTGCGCAGAACGCTATCAAAAACGAAGCACATTTTCGGCTTGCTGATCCGCGTGGTAGCTGGAGCGGACCATGGCGCCCACGGCGGCGTGGCTGAAGCCCATTTCGTACGCGCGGGCCTCGAACATCTTGAAGGTGTCGGGGTGCACATAGCGTTTCACCGTGAGGTGGCTGGTGCTGGGGGCAAGGTACTGGCCGATGGTCAGCATGTCGATGCCGTGATCGCGCATGTCCTGCATCACTTGCAGCACTTCTTCGTCGGTCTCACCCAGGCCGACCATGATGCCGCTCTTGGTGGGCACGCCGGGGTGCAGCGCTTTGAACTTCTTGAGCAGGTTCAGGCTGAATTGGTAATCCGAACCCGGGCGGGCTTCCTTGTAGAGGCGCGGTGCAGTCTCCAGATTGTGGTTCATCACGTCGGGCGGCGCGGCGTTCAGAATGCCCAGCGCGCGGTCGTCACGGCCGCGGAAATCGGGCACCAGCACCTCAATCTGTGTGGTGGGCGAAAGCGCGCGGATGCGGTTGATGCAATCGGCAAAATGCTGGGCGCCACCGTCGCGCAGGTCGTCGCGGTCCACGCTGGTGATGACTACGTATTTGAGCTTGAGTGCGGCAATCGTCTTGGCCAGGTTTTCGGGCTCGTTCACATCCAGCGGGTCGGGGCGGCCGTGGCCCACATCGCAAAACGGGCAGCGGCGGGTGCACTTGTCACCCATGATCATGAAGGTGGCCGTTCCCTTGCCAAAGCATTCGCCAATGTTGGGGCAGCTGGCCTCTTCACATACCGTGACCAGTTTGTTGGCGCGAAGGGTTTCCTTGATCTCGTAGAAGCGGGTGCTGGGCGAGCCCGCTTTGACGCGGATCCAGTCCGGTTTTTTCAGAATCTCGCCCTGCACCACCTTGACCGGTATGCGCGACAGCTTGGCCCCCGCCTTTTGTTTGGCAGACGGGTTGTAGTCGGCCTGCGACTGGGCTTCGCGCACGGTGGGGCTGGCGGCGGGGGTGTCGTGGTTTTGGCTCATGGTGTGAACGGTGCGCACGGGGTCACGGCGCCAGGTAGGTTGCGAGCTTTTGGCTCAAAACGTGGGCGGCTTCATCCCAGCCCACGGAGACTCCGATTGTAGAAAGATCCACCGTCTGCAGTCCGGAGTACCCACAAGGGTTGATACGGGAGTAGGGTTCCAGATCCATGGCCACATTCAGCGCGACCCCGTGGTAGGTGCAGTTGCGGCTGACTTTGATACCCAGCGCCGCGATCTTGCCGAGGCCCGAAAAGTCGGGCTCGGGCCCGTTGTGTCGTTCCAGCGGCGCATGGCCGGTGGGGTCGTCCAGCAGCACATAAATGCCCGGTGCGCCCGTGACCCGGTGGCCGGTCACTCCCAGGTGCAGCAGCGTGCGAATGACGGCTTCTTCAATGCGGTACACGTATTCCTTGACGAAATAGCCCGCGCGCTTGAGGTCGATCAGCGGATACACCACTACCTGCCCCGGGCCATGGTAGGTCACTTGCCCGCCCCGGTTGGTCTGTATGACCGGGATGTCTCCGGGCAGAAAAATATGCTCAGCTTTGCCAGCCAGGCCCTGTGTGTAGACCGGTGGGTGCTCACAAATCCATAGCTGGTCAGGTAAATCTGACGGGGGCTGCAGGCTTCTTTGGCTTGTAAATTCCTGCATGGCCGCGTAGGTGGGCAGGTAGTCCACGCGGCCCAGCGTTCGAATGTCCATCGGCATGGCGGTTCGGTCGGGTTTTTACAAAACCACTTTCACCATCGGATGTGTGCTCAGCGTGCGGTAGAGCTCGTCGAGCTGCTCGCGGCTGGTGGCTGTGACGGTGATGGTGATGCCGAGGTATTTCCCGCCCTTGCTCTCGCGCAGTTCGATGGTGGTCGCATCAAAAGCCGGATCAAACTGGTGGGCCACGTGGGTGATGGCCTGCACCAACCCGTCCACCTTGATGCCCATGACCTTGATGGGGAACTGCGATGGGTATTCAATGAGCGAGTTCTTACGCGGCGCGGGGGAGTCGGGCGAAGGGGGGGGCGGTGGTTGGGTGGTTGTCATTTGTTCATGCTTCGGTTGGCCGCAGCTTTGCCTCCTGATAGGCAGCATACAGCTGGTGGTAGATGGGGCCAGGACGGCCCGTTCCAACGGGTTTTTCATCCAGCAGGGTGATGGCCAGCACCTCCTTGGTGGCGCTGGAGAGCAGTAGTTCGTCTGCTGACGCCACTTCGTCACGGCTGAGGCGGCGCAACGCAAAGGGCAGGCCCAGCTCCTGGCAGATTTCCGCAATCAGTCCGTAGCGAATGCCTTCCAGGACCAGATTGTCCGGAGGCGGGCCCAGCACCTCGCCGTTCTTGATCACCCACACATTGCTGGTTGCCGCTTCGCTCAGAAAATCGCCCCGAAACATCACGGTTTCCACCGCGCCGGCATCCACGCCGATCTGGCGGGCGAACACGGCGCCCAGCAGGCTGGTGCTCTTGATATGGGCTTTCTCCCACCGAAAATCGTCGGCGGTCACGCACGCCACACCGTTGGCCCGCTGTTCGGCAGTCGATACCGGCATCCGGTTGGTCATGGCAAAGACCGTGGGCGTAATGTGCGCAGGCATCGCGTGGTCGCGCAAGGCGACGCCCCGGGTAATCTGGATATAGACCAGTTGATCCGTGCGCTGGGCCTCCATTCCCATCGACTCGGCGTAGCTTGCGATCAATCGGGATACAACTGCCCGCCATTGCGCTGCGGACAGGGGGTTGGGTATGCGGAGTTCGGTCAGGCTTCGTTCCAGCCGAGCCATATGCTGTGAAAACCGGAAAGGCTGACCGGCATAGACGGGGACCACCTCGTACACGCCATCGCCGAAGATGAAGCCCCGGTCCATGACGCTGATTTTGGCATCCGCAAGCGGCGTGAATTCGCCATTGAGATAACACGGCAAGGGCGGCAGGAATGTCATGGGCTGATTATCGCTGTGGGGTATTCCATCAACTTCTACCAAGAAGTTGTCTGGCGGACGCGGGTTTCTACGTATAATCAAAGGCTTTGTAGCGGTTGCTGACCGTAACCCTTCTGTAACCTGGCTGTAATTTGAGATGTCAATAATGGCGCTTGCACACGGTTTCGATGCAGATGAGTCCGAAGAGCCGGAAATCAAGCGGTTGACGCGACAAGAAGCGCAGGCGCTGCGTCAAAGCGACCCGGCTTTGTCGCCTTGGTCGGTTGTGGGTTTGCAGTGCGTGGCGGGTTTGTTGGTCGCGCTGGTTGCCTGGGGTATTTCGGGCAAGGCAGTGGTGGGTTGGTCGGCAGCTTACGGTGCAATTGCGGTGATAATTCCGGCGGCGCTGTTTGCCCGGGGTCTGATGAGTCAGTTTTCTTCGTTGAATGCTGCAACCGCAGGATTCGGATTTTTTGTGTGGGAAGCGGTAAAGATGGCGGTGAGTGTCGCAATGATTGTTGCTGCACCGCGCCTGATTCCTGATTTGAGCTGGTTGGCCATGTTGGCTGGCCTGTTTGTGACTTTAAAAATGTATTGGCTGGCGTTGTTGATGCGCCCCAAGCCTAAACAGATTTGAGAGCTTGAAAGAGTTATATATGTCCGCAGAAGCGCATGCACCATCAGCCAGTGAATACATTGTTCACCACCTGACCCATTGGCAAAACAAGCCGCAAACAGAAATTGTTGACTTTTCAGTCTTCAATATCGATTCGTTGTTCTTTTCTATCGTCATTGGTGTCGTGGGTTGCCTGCTGTTGTGGAGCGCTGCGCGTAAAGCCACCGCCGGTGTGCCGGGGCGTTTCCAGGCTGCAGTAGAGATACTGGTCGAGATGGTGGAGTCGGAAGCCAAGGGTATTGTTCACAATGCCAAAAGCCGCAAGCTGGTTGCTCCGCTGGCGCTGGTGATTTTTGTCTGGATTTTCCTGCTCAACGCGATGGACTTGTTGCCGCTCGATTTGCTGCCATCCATTTGGGCCCTTATTTTTGAAGCAGCAGGTCATGATCCGGAGCATGCGTATTTGCGCAGCGTCCCTACTGCTGACCTGTCCGTCACCATGGGTATGTCGGTGTCGGTGCTGCTGGTTTGCCTGGTTTACAACGTCAAGATCAAGGGTGTTGGCGGCTGGGCGCATGAGTTGGTATCGGCTCCGTTTGGCACCAGCAAGAACCCGATTTTTGCCGTGCTTCTGGGTGTCGTGAATCTTGCGATGCAGTTGATCGAATTTGTCGCCAAGACCGTGTCACACGGCATGCGACTGTTTGGCAACATGTACGCTGGCGAGTTGGTGTTCATGCTGATTGCCCTGCTGGGTGGCGCTTGGGCATTTTCATTCGAGCCTTCGGGTTTGATGCTGTTGCTCTTGCATGTGGTGGCGGGCTGGGCGTGGGCAGTGTTCCACATCCTGATCATTACCCTGCAGGCTTTCGTGTTCATGATGCTGACGCTGGTGTATATCGGTCAGTCGCATGACTCGCACTGAGTTTCGGTTTGGTTGAGTTTGGTTTGAGTTGTTTTTGTTTTCTTTTTTAGTATCTTAAGGAGTCATCATGGAAGTCATTAGTTTTGTTGCCTTGGCTGCTGGCCTGATCATTGGTCTGGGCGCATTGGGCGCTTGTATCGGTATCGGCATCATGGGTAGCAAATACCTTGAGTCCGCTGCGCGTCAGCCCGAACTCATGGGTGAACTGCAAACCAAAATGTTCTTGTTGGCCGGTCTGATCGACGCGGCTTTCATTATCGGTACCGGTATCGCTTTGTGGTTCGCAACGGCTAACCCGTTCCTGGCTCAAATCGCACGCCTGGTCAAGTAAGACCTATCCACAACGCCTCGTTGAGGGAGATCTACTGTGAGCATTAATGGAACATTGGTGGCGCAAGCCATCGTCTTCGCATTGCTTGTGTTGTTCACGATGAAATTCGTGTGGCCGCCTATCGCGGCAGCATTGGATGAGCGTGCCAGCAAGATTGCTGACGGACTGGCAGCGGCTGACAAAGCCCGCTCCGAGCTCTCGTCTGCCAACAAGCGCGTAGAAGACGAACTGGCCAAATCGCGCGTCGAAACCGCTGCGCGTCTGGCAGATGCAGAGCGTCGAGGTCAGGCCATGGTGGAAGAGGCCAAGGCCAAAGCCACTGAAGAAGGCAACAAGATCATCGCTGCTGCCAAGGTGGAAGCCGACCAGCAGGCGGTCAAGGCCCGTGAGGCCCTGCGCGAGCAGGTTGCAGCACTGGCGGTCAAGGGTGCTGAGCAGATTCTCCGCAAGGAAGTCAATGCTGGCGTTCATGCCGAGCTGCTTGGCCGGCTGAAGACTGAGCTTTAAAGGGTCACCATGGCTGAACTTGCCACTATTGCACGGCCCTACGCCGAAGCGCTTTTCAAGGCTTCGGCGACTGAGCTGTCGTCTGCTGCTGTCTGGGTTGACGAGCTGGGGTCGATTGCTGCAAATGCGCAATTGCTGCAGTTTGCTGACAATCCGAAGGTAACGGTCGATCAGGTCTTTGAGTTGATCGGTTCCGTTACGAAAACGGCGTTGCCAGAAAAAGCCAAAAACTTTTTGCGCACCGTCATCGAAAACGGCCGTTTGAACGCGCTGCCTGAAATTGCTTCCCAGTTTCGCGCATTGAAGAACGCCCAAAGCGGATCTTCTGATGCAGTGGTGTACAGCGCCTTCCCGATTGACGGGTCGGCATTGGCTGAAGTGGCTGTCATGCTCGAAAAGCGTTTTGGCCGCAAGCTGAACGCATCGGTTGTACTGCAACCCGAGCTGATTGGCGGCATTCGCGTGGTGGTCGGTGACGAGGTGCTCGATACCTCTGTCAAAGCCCGTCTGGAACAAATGAAAGTAGCCCTCACAGCCTGAAGGCATTGCCTTGGGTTGTTGGCCTAATTTAACGAAAGAAGGAAAGAGTCATGCAACTCAATCCAGCAGAAATTTCTGAACTGATCAAGAGCCGTATTGAAGGACTGTCCGCTAGCGCAGATATCCGCAATCAAGGTACTGTTGTGTCCGTGACCGACGGCATTTGCCGCATTCATGGTCTGTCCGACGTGATGCAGGGCGAAATGCTCGAATTCCCGGCCGGCAGCGACGGTTTGCCTACTTACGGCCTGGCCTTGAATCTGGAACGCGACTCCGTCGGTTCCGTGATTTTGGGTGAGTACGAGCATATCTCGGAAGGCGATACCGTCAAATGTACGGGTCGTATTCTGGAAGTGCCGGTTGGTCCTGAGTTGCTTGGCCGCGTGGTGAACGCACTGGGTCAGCCTATCGATGGCAAGGGCCCTATCAATGCCAAGATGACCGACGTGATCGAAAAAGTCGCGCCAGGTGTTATCGCCCGCAAATCGGTTGATCAGCCCATGCAAACCGGCCTGAAGTCCATTGACTCCATGGTGCCCGTGGGCCGTGGTCAGCGCGAGTTGATCATTGGTGACCGCCAGACCGGTAAAACAGCTGTGGCGATTGATGCCATCATCAACCAAAAGGGCCAAAACGTAGCCTGTATCTACGTGGCTATCGGTCAAAAAGCTTCTTCCGTCAAGAACGTAGTACGCTCCCTTGAGCAAGCTGGCGCGATGGAGTACACCATTGTGGTGGCTGCAACCGCGTCTGAATCGGCCGCCATGCAGTACGTATCGGCCTACTCCGGCTGCACGATGGGCGAGTACTTCCGTGATCGTGGCCAGGACGCGCTGATTGTGTATGACGATCTGTCCAAGCAAGCGGTTGCTTACCGTCAGGTATCGTTGCTGTTGCGCCGCCCACCAGGCCGCGAAGCCTATCCTGGCGATGTGTTCTATCTCCACAGCCGTCTGCTGGAGCGTGCCGCACGCGTGAACGAAAAGTATGTTGAAGACTTCACCAAAGGCGAAGTCAAAGGCAAGACCGGTTCGTTGACTGCGTTGCCAATCATTGAAACGCAAGCTGGCGACGTGTCTGCTTTCGTTCCAACCAACGTGATTTCAATCACGGACGGCCAGATTTTCCTGGAAACTTCATTGTTTAACGCCGGCATCCGCCCCGCTATCAATGCCGGTATCTCGGTTTCTCGCGTCGGTGGCGCCGCTCAGACCAAACTGATCAAGAACCTGTCCGGTGGTATCCGTACCGACTTGGCCCAGTACCGTGAATTGGCCGCTTTTGCCCAGTTCGCCTCTGACTTGGACGAAGCGACCCGCAAGCAGCTGGATCGTGGTGCCCGCGTGACTGAGTTGCTCAAGCAAGCGCAGTACAGCCCGCTGCCAATCAGTCTGATGGGATCCACGCTGTTCGCAGTGAACAAGGGTTTCATGGATGACATCGCAGTGAACAAGGTTCTGGCGTTTGAGCATGGTTTGCACGGCTATCTGAAAGACAAGCACGCTGCCCTGTTGGCCAAGCTGGAAGCTGTCAAGGCGATGGACAAAGAGGCTGAAGCCGAATTGACCGCTGCTACGACGGCCTTCAAAAAGTCATTTGCCTGATTCTGACTCCGTAGACATTACCGTCTCCATTCAGAGTCACGAATCACTTTAAGCAAAAGGGGCAAATATGGCATCAGGCAAGGAACTACGCACCAAGATCAAATCGGTGGAAAACACCAAGAAGATCACAAAGGCCATGGAAATGATTTCCGTGTCCAAGATGCGCAAGGCACAGGAGCGCATGCGCGCTGCCCGTCCTTACAGCGAAAAGGTTCGTAACATCGCCGCCAACTTGGGTAAAGCCAACCCCGAGTATGTTCATCCATTCATGAAAGCCCACGACGCCAAGTCAGTGGGATACATCGTGGTGTCGACAGACAAGGGCTTGTGTGGCGGTTTGAATACCAACCTGTTTCGTGCCGTAACTCTCAAGTTACGCGAAACACAAAGTGCAGGCAAATCACCGCTGTCGGTTGCGATCGGTGGAAAAGGGTTGGGATTTTTGAGCCGCATCGGTGCAAAAGTCGTATCCCACGTCACCCACCTGGGTGACAAGCCGCACCTGGACAAGCTGATTGGCCCTGTCAAGGTGCTGCTCGATGCTTACACCAAGGGTGAAGTCTCTGCGGTTTATCTCTGCTACAACAAGTTTGTCAGCACGATGCGCCAAGAGCCTGTGGTCGAGCAGTTGTTGCCCCTGTCTGCAGAAAAAATGCAGGCAGAGACCAAGGCAAGTGGTTCGCAGCCTGGCTGGGATTACATCTACGAGCCGGACGCACAAACAGTGATCGACGAGTTGCTGGTGCGCTATGCCGAGGCACTGGTGCTGCAGGCGGTTGCTGAAAACATGGCTTCCGAACATGCGGCGCGCATGGTGGCCATGAAGGCTGCGACCGACAACGCCGGCAATGTGATTGCCGAGCTCAAGCTGATCTACAACAAGACGCGGCAAGCGGCAATTACGAAAGAACTTTCGGAAATTGTGGCTGGTGCAGCAGCGGTGTGACCCTCGGGTCACGTGCAGCGGTTTAAACGAATTTATTTTTGGAGCAAACGTAATGGCTCAAGCAAATGTGAACGCAGGCGTTCAGGGAAAAATTGTTCAGTGTATCGGTGCCGTGGTGGACGTGGAGTTCCCGCGCAGCCAGATGCCGAAGATTTATGACGCGCTCAAGATGGATGGCTCGACGCTGACTCTCGAAGTGCAACAGCAATTGGGTGACGGCATCGTGCGTACCATTGCTTTGGGATCATCCGACGGCCTGCGTCGCGGCATGATCGTCAAGAATACGGCCCAAGGCATCATGGTTCCCGTCGGCAAGGCAACCCTGGGCCGCATCATGGACGTGCTCGGTGCGCCTATTGACGAGCGCGGTCCCGTCAGCGCCGAGTTGACCATGCCCATTCACCGCAAAGCTCCCGCTTACGATGAACTGAGCCCCTCGCAAGAGCTGCTGGAAACCGGCATCAAGGTGATTGACCTGGTTTGCCCGTTCGCCAAGGGCGGCAAAGTGGGTCTGTTCGGTGGTGCTGGCGTGGGCAAGACCGTGAACATGATGGAATTGATCAACAACATCGCCAAGGCACACAGTGGCTTGTCCGTGTTCGCTGGTGTGGGCGAGCGTACCCGCGAAGGTAACGATTTTTATCACGAGATGGCCGACTCCGGCGTGGTGAACCTCGAGAACCTCGAAGAATCCAAAGTGGCCATGGTTTACGGTCAGATGAATGAGCCCCCAGGCAACCGTTTGCGCGTGGCGTTGACCGGTCTGACCATTGCCGAGTCGTTCCGCGACGAAGGCAAGGACGTGTTGTTCTTCGTGGACAACATCTACCGTTACACACTGGCCGGTACGGAAGTGTCCGCTTTGCTGGGTCGGATGCCTTCCGCCGTGGGTTATCAGCCCACACTGGCTGAAGAAATGGGCCGCCTGCAAGAGCGTATTACGTCGACCAAGGTGGGCTCCATCACATCGATCCAGGCCGTTTACGTCCCTGCCGATGACTTGACCGATCCATCGCCTGCGACCACGTTTGCGCACTTGGATTCCACTGTGGTGCTGTCTCGTGATATCGCTTCGCTGGGTATCTACCCTGCGGTCGACCCACTGGATTCGACCAGCCGTCAGTTGTCACCTAACGTGGTGGGCGAAGACCACTACAACACGGCGCGCGCCGTGCAGGGTACGCTGCAGCGCTACCGCGAACTGCGCGACATTATCGCCATCATGGGTATGGATGACTTGGCTCCAGAAGACAAACTGGCTGTGGCACGTGCCCGCAAGATCCAGCGTTTCCTGAGCCAGCCGTTCCATGTGGCTGAAGTGTTTACCGGTTCGCCAGGCAAATACGTTCCCTTGTCGGAAACCATCCGTGGTTTCAAGATGATTGTGAATGGCGAGTGCGATCACATGCCTGAGCAGGCTTTCTACATGGTCGGTACGATCGACGAAGCCATCGAAAAGGCCAAGAAGGTTTAATCGCCTGACTGTCCCTGAACGGCAAAAGGAAACCCTATGTCCACCATCCATGTTGATGTGGTTAGTGCAGAAGAGTCCATCTTCTCCGGTGAGGCCAAGTTTGTGGCCCTTCCTGGAGAGGCTGGAGAGCTTGGCATTTACCCCCGCCACACGCCACTGATTACCCGCATCAAGGCCGGTTCGGTACGCATTGAAAAAGCCGATGGCACCGAGGAATTTATCTTCGTGGCCGGTGGCATTCTGGAAGTGCAACCCAACTGCGTGACCGTGATGTCGGATACAGCGGTTCGCGGCAAAGACCTCGATGACGAGAAAGCCAATGCAGCCAAGGCGGCTGCGGAAGACGCCCTCAAGAACGCCAAAAGCGAAATTGATATGGCCAAGGCAACCTCTGAGCTGGCTCTTATGGCCGCACAGATTGCGGCATTGCGCAAGTACCGCCAAAAGCGGTAATCCGCAATTTACCCGTTACAACAGCCGCCTCAGGGCGGCTTTTGCATTTTTAGGACAAACTGGGGCGATCTGGCAACTCGTTGACGTTCGCTTCTCCTGGCTTCACGGGAAAATGCCGGATCAGCTGATCTGAAACATCTTCCAAGGCCTGATTCAGGCCCTCTTCAATGCGGCCGGCACGCATGGCTGCACCCAGGCGCGTCACCGTGGCATGCCACTCAACTGCTGATACGTATTGGTTGAGTCCACGGTCCGCTACCAGTTCAATCGCATGCTCCGCCAGCAAAAGATAGATCAGTACGCCATTGTTGTGCTCGGTGTCCCACACCCGCAGCTTGCCAAATTGCATCACTGCACGTTGGAGCGTCAGTGTGCGCGTGGGTTCATCTCGCAGCAAGTAGCTATTGGGTAAGCCAGCCTCAATACAAATGCGGATTTCACCACTGTGGCGCGCTTCGCTGGCAGCCACCTTGTGCATGAGGCGCTCGACCATGGCGGGCGGAATCGTTCGAGCCGAATCGTCCGTCCAACGGTGTTTGAAAACGCGTTTGAGCTGCTCGATCATCACCAATTCCCCGACGCGCCGCCGCCGCCAAAGTTGCCGCCTCCGCCCGAGCTAAATCCGCCTCCGCCGCCACCTCGACCGGAACCCCAACCCGATCCTCCGCCAGTACCCGAACCACCAAAACCACCCATGCCGCCCGGCCCACCGCGGCCTCCCCGCATGCCGGAGACCAATGCGAAGACCACGGCCACCACACCTGCAAGGATGGCAATCCAGAGGCTTGCGGTCATGACCATTGCGATCACTCCAACGACACCGCCCGTCAAAAAGGCACCGAGCTTGTTGCCTGCTACTTGCCGGGCAATGGATCCGACAACGAGCACACCGAAAAACAGAAAGATGGCAAGGTCCTGCCATTGAAAACCAGCGATGGCTCCACTGCCGTTCACAGGCTTGGCCGGCGCAGGCAGCGCTTCACCCCTTATCAGCGCCATGATTTGCTCCGCACCGGCGTCCAGACCACCGGCATAGTCGCCCTGTTTGAACCGCGGGGTGATGGCGTCGTCAATGACCCGCTTGGCGGCTAGGTCGGGGATGGCACCCTCCAGTGACTTCGCCACTTCAATGCGAAGTTTGCGGTCGTCCTTGGCAACAATCAGCAACAGCCCGTCACCGATCTCCTTGCGTCCAATCTTCCACGCATTGCCAACGCGGTTGGCGTAGCTCGCAATGTCCTCTGGCAGGGTTGTGGGAACCATCAGCACGACCACCTGGGAACCACTGGAGGCTTCGAACGCAATGAGCCTGGTTTCCAGAGCTTGCCGTTGATCCGCGGTGAGTGTGCCGGTTCCGTCGATGACGTGCCCGGTAAGGGGTGGAACCGGCAACACGCCCTGCGCACTGGCCACCGAAGTAGCCAGCATCCAAAGCAGTGTGAAAAGCCAGCGAAACCGCACGGGGTGGCTACTTCTTGTTGAAGTCGACGACGGGTGGTGACGAAATGGCCGCCTCGTTCTGGACAGAAAAGGCCGGCTTGGGCTGATAACTGAAGGCCATCGCCGTCAGGTTGGTGGGGAAACTGCGTGCCAGTACGTTGTATTCCTGTACGGTCTGGATGTAGCGATTGCGTGCCACCGTGATGCGGTTTTCAGTCCCTTCCAGTTGTACCCGCAAGTCGCTGAATCCCTTGTTGGCCTTGAGATCGGGATAGCGTTCGCTGACCACCATCAGGCGACTCAGTGCACTGCTGAGTTCACCCTGGGCCGCCTGGAACTTCTGAAACGCCTCGGGATTGTTCAAAGTCTCTGGCGTTACCTGAATGGATGTCGCCTTGGCCCGGGCTTCGATGACCTTCGTGAGGGTGTCCTGCTCGAAGGACGCTTCCCCTTTCACGGTGGCCACAATATTGGGCACAAGGTCGGCGCGCCGTTGGTACTGATTGAGCACCTCGCTCCACGCGGACTTGCTCTGCTCATCCAGCCGCTGAAAATCGTTGTAGCCGCAGCCCGTCAGGGCAAGCGCCGCCAGCAAAGCCAAAATCCACTTTTGCATTCTGATCTCCCACAAATATGACCACGCTAGCATACAGGGGGATGCGTCCGCTGCCAAACACGGCAAAATGATTCACTCCGCGACACCTACAAAGAACCCATGCCCAAAGCACGCCAGCAAGTCGCCACCCTCGGTGGAACCCCGGATGAGGTGGAAGCCACCTTTTACGAAGCGCTGCAGTCGGCGGATATTGAAAAACTCATGGCCTGCTGGGCGGATGAAGACGACGTCGTTTGCATTCATCCGGGCGGTCCGCGGGTGGTGGGCTTCAGCGCGGTCCGTGCGGCTTTTGACGCCATGTTTTCCAATGGCGGAGCCATACTGGCACGGCCAGAGTCGATACGCCGTATCGATTCTCTTGCTGCCGCGGTGCACAACCTGCTGGAACGGGTCGAGGTCATGACGCCAGAAGGCCCAATTCAGGCCTATGTTCAGGCCACCAACGTCTACCACAAGACACCCCAGGGCTGGCGGATGGTCGTCCACCACGCAAGCCCCGGTGACGAGAGCGAGGCCCAGGAGGTCAACCAGACTACGCAGGTGTTGCATTGAGTCAAAAGTGCCATTGGCCCCCGTGCAATCAGCGTGAGTAGCTATGAAATATATAGCGCCTTCCTGGCTGCCCGGTGGCAATTTGCAGACGATATGGCCTGCCTTGTACGCACGCCGGGTGTTTGGCCCACCACCGGTGTACCGCCGTGAGCGGTGGACCACCCCGGATGCAGATTTCATCGATGTCGACTGGCTGGCCGGCCCGCCGGGCGAGGTACTGCTCGTACTGTTCCACGGTCTTGAAGGTTCATCCGGGAGCCATTACGCCGAAGCGTTCGCCGATTTTTCACGCGAACACACCATGGCTTTTGCCGTGCCGCACTTTCGGGGTTGCAGTGGCGAGCTCAATCTGGGACCGCGCGCCTACCATTCCGGAGATTTTGAAGAGATTGGCTGGGTGCTGGAGCGTTTTCGGCAAATGCACACCGGCCCGATCGTCGCGGTGGGTGTGTCGCTGGGGGGCAACGCGTTGCTGCGGTGGGCGCAGGAAATGGGTGAGGAAGCCGCCCGGGTCGTCTCGGCCGTGGCCGCCGTCAGCTCGCCGATTGATCTGGCTGCAGGCGGCCATGCCATTGGCCGCGGATTCAACCGGCAGGTCTACACCCGCATGTTTTTGAACACCATGAAGCCCAAGGCGCTGAGAAAACTCGACCAGCATCCCGGACTGTTTAAGCGTGACGCCCTCATGGCCGTCAAAGACCTTTACGCGTTTGACAACCTGTTCACGGCGCCTCTGCACGGCTTCAAAAATACGGAAGACTACTGGAAGCGGGCATCCGCCCGGCCGCACCTGCATCGCATCCGGATTCCTGCGCTGGTGGTCAATGCCCTCAACGACCCCTTTGTGCCGGCGTGGAGCCTTCCGGCTGCGCATGAAGTAGGCAGGCATGTCACACTGTGGCAGCCAGCGCACGGGGGACACGTGGGCTTTCCCCATGGTCGTCCGCCGGGCCATGTCCGCGCCATGCCCGATGCGGTGGGCGGCTGGCTGATGCAGTTTGCCCGCCCAATACAGGCCATAGAGGATGAGAACCATGGACGACATCGTTAAACAAGCCATGGCCAAATGGCCCAATGTGCCCGACTGCTATGGCTGGCTGGGGCTGGATGGGCGGGGCAACTGGTACATGCGCGACGACGGCGCGCAGGCGCTGGGCGCTTTTGCGAGCGGACGGCCTGGTGCCAAAGGTTCGCTGCTGCAGCACGAAAAACTCATTGATTTCATCCAGCGCAATTACGCGTGCGACGACCGCGGACAGTGGTTCTTCCAGAACGGCCCGCAACGGGTGTATGTGGAACTGGAGGCAACACCCTGGGTCTGGCGCGTGCAGCCCGATTTTTCATTGCGAGCCCACACTGGCCAGGCTACGCTTTGCACGCGATGCCTGATGGACGAATTGGGATGGTTGTATCTGGAAACCCCATTGGGCTTGGGTCTTGTGCACACGCAGGACATGGTGCTGGCGTCCGTGGCGGTAGATTCGGGGCAGTGGATGGTGGAGGAAATACCGCGCGGTGATTTGTCTGCAATCTATGGGTATGTCACCAGCCCGGATTCCCTGCATGCACAAAAAAAGCCGGTGTAAGTCGCCGGCTTTTTTGGGAGTGCAGTTACCGAATTATTTCGCTGCTTCGGGTTTAGCCGGTTCTGCAAACTTGGCACCACCTGCATTGGCCATATAAACCACGGCACGACCAATTTCAAAGTCATCGAAATCACCGCCGCCTTGTGCGCCCATCGCATTTTTGCCCTTGAGTGCAGAGTTCAACAATGCGTCATAGCCCGTCTTGATCCGGGGGCCCCAGGCGGCTGCATCGCCAAACTTGGGTGCGCCAACTACGCCGGCTGTATGGCAGGCAGTGCACTGGGCATTGAACACTTGCTCGCCCGTCTTCATCTCGCGGTTGGCATCGCGAATTTCGACCATGCCAATCTTCTGAATGCGCTCTGCGATGTCCTTTTCAGGGTTTACAGCACCGGCAGCTGGCTTGTTGGCCGATGTGACGAAATAAACCAGGCCAATGATGATGAAAATTGGAATAACAAACGAGAAAAATACTGCCAGCAACAATTGCTTGGGATTTTTGATGGGGCCAGTATGGTCCTCATCGTGAACAGTTGCGGGGCTGTTGTCGCTCATGGTGTCCTCAAAAAGTCGGGGGCTTTGTAATCAGCGCCCGATTATAGCGGTCACCTCTTTGAAAGCACCTACAATGCAGCCTTCGGTTTGCGGCTGTAGCTCAGTGGATAGAGTATTGGCCTCCGAAGCCAAGGGTCGTGGGTTCGATCCCCGCCAGCCGCACCAATTCATTTCATGTCAGAAGACAACCAGATAGAAATTCCTCATTCGTTTGTGGCTTTGTACCTGGATCCCGGGCGCTCAAAGCCCAACGCGTCGCGTGCAGTCATTGCGCAACGCTATGAATTCTGCGAAGACCTTGCGTGCATGCTCACGGAAACGGCCAAAGACCAGTTGTTTGGTTTGGGCATCACTGAAGACGCAGTTTTGCAGCGATGCCTTCAAGGCTTGACCGGTGTTGAATCGGGGGTCAGTGGAACCGAGGCAGCCTGGATCGTCCGTCGCCTGTCCGAGTTGCTGGACTGGACGCCTCTCGATTAGTCCTTGGGCCAACCCAAAGTTGAATCCTGGAATATGCTGCTGCCTTGTATGCACAAAGGATTGACATGACACACTTTTCAAAACGCGCGTTACTGGTGCTGGCGGGCTCCGTATTGGCCCTGGGGCTGCATGCGCAGCAAGTCAGCCCGATACGCATCGGCTCCAAAATCGACACCGAGGGCAAGCTCTTGGGCAATGTAATGGTGCTGGCGCTGGAAGCCAGCGGAATCAAGACCGAAAACCGCGTCTCACTGGGTAATACCAAAGTGGTTCGAACGGCATTGCTTGCTGGCGAGATTGACATGTATCCCGAATACACCGGCAACGGCGCCTTCATGCTGGGCGATGAGAGCAACAAGGCCTGGAAAGACCTGCGGTCAGGCTATGAGCTAGCCAAAAAAATGGACTTTGAACGCAACAAAATTGTCTGGCTGGAGCCCGCCAATGCGAACAACACCTGGGCCATTGCCGTGCGTAAAGATGTGGCAACAGCCAACAAGTTGCGTTCGCTGGATGACGTTTCCCGCTATGTGGCGGGTAACGGCGCCTTCAAACTGGCGGCTTCCGCGGAGTTCATGGAGCGCCCGGATGGCTTGCCCGCTTTTCAGTCGGCCTATTCCTTCAAATTGCGTCCGGAGCAGACGCTGGTACTGGCAGGGGGTGACACAGCGGCCACGATACGGGCCGCTGCGGAAAAGACGTCAGGCGTGAACGCCGCCATGGCCTACGGCACCGATGGTCCACTGGCGGCCTTGGGCTTGTTGATCATGGAAGACCCCCGAGGTGTGCAGCCCGTCTATGCACCGGCCCCCCTGATTCGCGAAGAGGCCTTGAAGCGTCAACCCAAAATTGCCGAAATTTTGGCGCCGATTTTCAAGTCGCTGGATGGGCCTACCTTGCAGCAACTCAATGCGCGTATCCAGCTGGAAGGACAAGACCCGAAAAAAGTCGCGGGCGATTACCTGCGGTCCAAAGGCTTTATCAAGTAGCCTGGCGCGGGGCTTAGTGGGAATGATGTGAGCTTCAATCCCGTTCTGGCGCTGATTAACGTGTTGGGCTTGTGGGCTGCGATGGCCCTTCCGCTGTTGCGGGTCGCCCCCAACCGGCTCGTTTCGGGTGACCCGGTCTACCTGGCGGAATTGCTGCAAACTCCTGCAAGGGGCCTTTTCCCCGCAGGTTGGGTCGTGCTCATCGTTGCGGCAATGGTCGCGGCTATTTTTGGGTCTGCACGGCGCTGGGTTCATTGGGGCGTGGTCGGGATTGCCGCCGTCTGGATGGCGACGCTTGTCTGGCTTGCGGGCCACCATGCCAGCGCGACAGCGTTGACGGAGTCCCCACTGGCGCGCACCGCGCTGGGTGCGGGGTTCTGGAGTCTGATCGCCCTGTCCTGGCTTCTGTGTCTGGATGCCGTGGAACGCTTGCAGATCGGCTTCCTTTCGCGCATGGCGTTGTTGGCGTCGGTTGCGGTCCCTATGGCGATCGTGGTCGGTCTGGGGTACGGCGATGAACTGTCGATCATGAAGGAATACGCCAACCGAAGCGATGTGTTTGCCAATGCCGTGCTGCGGCATCTGCAAATTGTGGCCACCGCCATCGTGCCGACCGTGCTGTTGGGCTTGCCACTGGCTTGGGCTGCTTACCGCCACGCGCGCGTGCGCTCCTTGCTGTTTCCATTCCTCAACCTGGTTCAGACCATTCCCTCCATTGCCCTTTTTGGCCTTTTCATGGCGCCTTTGGCATGGATGGCAGCCAGCTACCCTGTGCTCGGCCGTGCGGGCATCCGCGGCGTGGGGCTGGCGCCCGCCGTACTGGCCTTGTTCCTGTATTCACTCTTGCCCGTGGTGCGATCCGCGGTTGCCGGGCTGCAGCAGGTGCCCGGTGCGGTCAAGACGGCTGCACGCGGTATGGGCATGGGGGTGGGTGCCATCTTCTGGCGGGTGGAAGTGCCGCTGGCCTTGCCCGTTTTGCTACTGGGGCTGCGTGCCGCGGTGGTGCAGACCATTGGACTGGCTGCGGTGACGGCCCTGGTGGGGGCTGGCGGTCTGGGTTCCCTGATGTTCGAGGGACTCTTCAGTGGAGCCAACGAACTGGTGTTACTAGGTGTGGTGCCCATTGTGGTGCTCGCGGTGCTGGCCGATGGGGTGTTCAAGGCGCTTTCTGCCGTGTTGAAGGGGCCTGCCGCGTGATTGAGTTTCAGAATATCAGCAAGTCGTATGACGGCATCAAGGCCGTCGATGGTTTGAACCTGACCATCGCGCGCGGGGAGTTTGTGGTGCTGATTGGTCCCTCCGGCTCGGGGAAGACCACGGCCTTGCAGTTGATCAACCGGCTGCTGGACCACGACTCGGGCCGGATTTTGTTCGAAGGCAAGGAGATTTACAGTTTCAACGTGCGCGACTTGCGCAGGCGCATGGGATATGCAATTCAGTCGGTCGGCCTGTTTCCGCACTGGACCGTTGAGCGCAACATTGCTACCGTGCCTCAATTGTTGGGTTGGGAGCGCAGCCGCATCGACCAGCGGGTGACCGAGTTGCTGACGCTTTTCGCCATGGATCCTGCGATTTTTCGCACGCGCTACCCACACCAGCTCTCGGGCGGTCAGCAGCAGCGGGTGGGTGTCGCGCGCGCGCTGGCAGCAGACCCGGCAGTGCTGTTGATGGACGAACCCTTTGGTGCACTGGACCCGGTGACGCGAGCCGCCTTGCAGCTGGAGATGAAACGCGTGCACGCGGTATCGGGTAAGACCATCGTGCTGGTGACCCATGATATTGACGAGGCGCTGCTGCTGGCCAGTAAAGTCGTGGTGCTGGACCGGGGCCGGGTGGTGCAGGTCGGCTCGCCGCTGGAGTTGCTGTCGAAGCCGGCAAACGACTTTGTGGCCGATTTCATCGGGCGCGCCGACCGGGGCATCAAGCTCTTGTCCTTGCGCGCCATTGAGCCCTATGTCGGCAGCGCACCCGCAGCGCCTGAAATGCCCACCATCGCGATCACCGCCACCGTGCGGGAAGCGGTGTCCTGCATGGCCGCGGCCGGAGTGGCGGTGCTGGGCGTGCGCAATAGCGACGGGCAAGTGGTGGGCAGCGTGCAGGCCGCTGACTTGTTGTTGCCTGTGCGCCATGGCTGAGCCTGGCGAAGACGGGGCCTCTCGGACCAGGCGCCTGCTGCGCGACCGTCTGGTGTGGGCTGTGGCCTTACTGCTGGTTTTGGCCTTGTGGCTGCCGCATTCACAGGGGTGGTTTGCGGCGCTGTTTCCGGAGCTGGACAGGCCTGTTTACCGGCAGGAGCCGTTTATTGAATTGCTGTGGCAACACGTCTGGCTGGTGCTGGTGTCCAGCACGTTTTCAGTGGCGGTGGGTATTGCCGCGGGTGTTGCCGTAACGCGTCCTGCAGGCCGGGCATTTCGTCCTCTGGTGGAATCCATTGTGTCCATGGGCCAGACTTTCCCGCCCATCGCCGTGCTGGCGGTCGCAGTGCCCGTGGTCGGGTTTGGTGAACTGCCAGCGCTGATCGCTCTGGCGCTCTACGGACTTTTGCCGGTCGTGCAGTCCACTATCGCGGGGCTGGAGTCCGTTCCCAAGCCGGTTAACGAGTCGGCCCAGGCCATGGGGATGACCTCGGCCCAGGTACTGTGGGGGGTGCAAATGCCACTGGCACTCCCGTTGTGGGTGGCAGGCATTCGTACCTCCGTGATCATCAATATCGGTACTGCGGCCATAGCCTCTACCGTGGGCGCAAAAACACTGGGGTCGCCCATTATTGTGGGCTTGAGCGGCTTCAACACCGCGTATGTGATTCAGGGCGCGCTACTGGTCGGCCTTCTGGCGGTGACCACGGATATGGCTTTCGAGCGGCTGGCCCGGTGGGTCGCCTGGCAGCGGTGAATATGCCCGCAAGTCACGCGACTCGTCGGGCACATGGACAGCACTAAGGTTTAACTATTAAGCCTTCTTGGCGTAGGCACTGCACCAGCCTTTGCCTGCTACTTGCTTGCCAGCAAACAGCGGGCAGCCACCGGCCGCGTCAGACGCCTTGCCCTGGAACAACGCGCAGTTGTTGCATACCTGGCCTGCTGCGTACTTGGGGTACTTGACTTTGTCTGCCTTGGTAGCGTCTGCAACGTAGCCCAGTGCTTTGGCTTGCGGATCAGATTCCAGCAATGCGGCTTGCGCCTGCGCCTGGGTGCTCAGCGTGGCGGCAGCCAAAAGGCCTGCGCCAGCGAGGGATTGAATTACAAAGGTTCTGCGATTGGTGGTCATTGTGTGGGTCCGACTCGAATCGAGTGCAGCTGGCACCTCGATGGGGCACGCCAAGATGGGCGAACCGCAATTTACATCGAAATACAAGCCCTAGCATGACGCTCTGACTTCGGGTATTGGCTCAGGGGTCGGTTGCAGTGGTCTTTTCTTGAACCAATAGTGCCTGTAGCCCCCGTGTAATATGCGCTAGCAGCTATTGAATGAATAGCAAGACTCTGGGTCAGCCAAGCCGTACGAGCGGGTCGCCTCCATTGGGCTTGTGCGCGCCCATCAAAGCGGCAAGGCGCGTGGGGCGGCTCAGCAAAAAACCTTGAATGAAATTGCAGCCGAACTGAAGCATGAAGCTCATCTGGGCATCTGTTTCCACACCTTCGGCAACCACCTGCAGCTTCATGTGCTTTCCAAGATCAAGGATGGTGCGCACGATGGCCCCGTCCCCCAAATTCTGCGGCAGGCCGCTGACAAAGGACCTGTCAATCTTCAGCGAGGTGATGGGCAGATTTTTCAGGCGCGACAGGGATGAATGTCCCATACCGAAATCGTCCAGGCTGATCTTGAAACCGCGTTGGCGCAATCGGCGCATTACCGGAATCACTTTATCGGGTTCCTTCATCACCATGCTTTCCGTCAACTCAAGGCATAGACAGTGCGATGGAATGCCACATGCGTGCGCCACAGCGGCCAACTCGTCCGGCAAGCTGGCGTTGATGAATTCGGATGCGGCCATGTTGACGTTGAGCTGCAAGTGCGCAAACCCTGATGCGTGCAGCAAGGCCAAGTCGCGGCAGGCATGCTCAAGCACCCAGCGCCCAATCTGCACAATCAGGTGACTCCGCTCTGCGATCGGAATAAACACATCGGGGCGGACGACTTCGCCATTGGGCCGACGCCAGCGAACCAAGGCCTCCACTGCGACCATGCGGTCACGGCTGCAGTCAAACACGGGCTGGTATTCCAGGAAAAATTCATCGTCGACCAAGGCGCGATGCAACTCGGCTTCCATCGCCAGTTGTCGTGCCATAGACGACTGCTGCACATCCATCGCTTTGGACAGGCTGTTCAGAAAGCCCACAGCATTGCGTCCGCCTTGCTTGACGCGGTACATCGCCGCGTCCGACCCCCGTAAAAGTGCCTGCGCGGTGCACCCGTTGACCGGAAACATGCTGATGCCCACGCTCGCGGACACCGTCAGCGTGTGCCCTTCAAACTGGAATGGCGTCAGCGCAGCTTGCAAGACAGACTCGGCCAGCGTGCGCAGTTGCACGATGGATCCGGTCATGGGCGCCGTCAGGATCGCGAACTCATCACCCCCGAGGCGACCCACATGGCAGCCTTTGGGCGCCAGCGCGAGCAGGCGCTGCGCGAACGCGTGCAGCACCCCATTGCCGGCATCGTGGCCGAACGCATCGTTGATGGGCTTGAAGCGGTCCAGATCGATATACAGCACACCAAACGATGCCTGCGACGCCGTGGCGCCCGTGCAGGCCGCTTCCAGAAGATGGTGGAAATGCCCCCGGTTGTTCAACCCGGTCAGGTCATCGATCTGCGCAAGATGGCGGACGTACGCTTGCTGTTCAAGACGCTGGACGGTTTGCGCTATGAGGCTGCCAATCGATGCCGACAAATTGGGCAATTGCGCTTCGCGCTGCCGGAACAAGCTGCTGAAAAATTCCAGCACACCCGGGCTCTGGCGCTGGCCGTCAGGCGTGACATACGAGACCGGAAATGCGTAGCCCGATCGCAGACCGCTTCCCTGCGCGCTCTTGCGGCGCAAGAAGCCGGGGTCATTGGGTGCGTCCTCTACCCAGCATGCACGTGCACTGGACCAGACTTCACCGACCAGGCCTTCACCCGGCGCCATTGTGATTGAGCAGCTGTCCTGTGTGAACGCCTTGAGGGATTGATCCGGTGTATGCCAATAGTGCTTGCACGCAAGTTGGTGTATGCCCATCGAATCTGCTTCCATCGACCAGTAGGCACCCCACTCCCAGCCCAGGTTCTCGCAGACGAGCTGAATCACCTGGCTGACCGCTTCGGTCTCGCTGTGCGTTCCAATGACGAGTTGCGTCGACTCAAAACTGAACCGCTCCCGCATGGCCGCGTGTTTGGAGGACGTAATATCCGTCAGAACGCCACTGTGGACCAGGGGCATTCCCGCGCTGGATGGATTTGCCAATACCGACTTGATGCGCAGCCAGCGCAAACCCTCGACTTCATTGATGATGCGAAATTCGCAATCGATTGGAACCCCTGGCGTGTCGCGCCGCTCCAGGGCCGCTTTCAGCATCAGCATGTCGTCAGGCACGACTTGCGCAAAACACGCTTCAAGTGAAGCGTGCCACCCCACATCGACATCCAGAAATCGCGCGGCCACGCCCGACACCAGCATTTGGGCGGTCCGTCCGTCGAGCCACCAGCGACCGAAGCCCGCCGCGCTTTCGATCGCATCGGTTGCGAGTGCCGACTCCAGTGAGAGCCGCAATGTGGGTGCTATGTCCATGTTCGGGTAGATTGTATTGGTGCGCTGCACTGAAAGAGTGCAACCCTGCTAGGCCACCCTGAGCGCCTTTGTGGGGGTGCGCTGTCCCGTCAGAGCCTCAACCAGGTTTTCAACATCGATTTCCTGGATCAAGAGGGTGCCTCCATTGGCTTTGATCAACCGGGGCACCAGCTTTCCATGGGCCTGGCCGGCGAAGGGGGACGGCATGATGTGCTGCGCGCTGAACTCGGGCACGGCGTGCAGCGCATCGACCAGCAGTCCAATGGTGCGCATGCCGTAACGCACGATGATGACCTGGCTTCGACCATCCACCGTCGACCGCCTGCCATGAATCAAAAAACCCAGATCGTAGGCCCAGACAAACGGGTGCGGGTGCTCAGTGTGGTTGCTCCGCGGAACCAGCATGCCGATGCGCTCCGGGTGATCGATCGTGCTGACGTGGGTTATTTCACTGGCGGGCCTCGCCTCCAGCACATGCTCGGCTGACAGGGCGAAGAGTGTGCCTGCGCTGTAAAAAGTGGCAAATTCGTGCCCGCCGGCAGGGGGCGAATCGTCTGCCAACGCGAAGGTGGCGTGATGCCCTGAGGCGCCCTCCTGCACGGCCCCCAGTTGGGTAAAGACCACCGAGAGCACGTCTTCGCGGTAGCCATCCGTGACCTTGAATTCTCGGTAGCCGCTGGATACGGAGCAACCCAGTATGGTGTAGTGCCCGTCGTAGACCACGGTGCGGGCGACACTGCTGCCGTTGGCCAGGGCCAGCAGATCGGCGGGCAGCTCCAGCGTGGTGCCCGCTGGCTTGGCGGGGTCCGTGCTGGAGAGAATGCGGGCATTGCGGTCCACATAAAAGGCGGTGACGCCGGCCTTGTCTTCCAGAGCCCCGCGCAGCATGGCCAGCAATTCGGGCGATGAATCAAACACAATGCCGATGCCCCCGACCACACGCGCCTCGTCTGCCGGATCACGGATGGCGGCGTGGTAAATGTAGGTGGGCTCGCTGTCATACAGCGGCGAGGCCTGGAACGGCGTGACGTGGTAGGACTGCTCGGTGGGCAAGGCCAGCACCTGGTTCAACGTAGCGGCATCCACCGACTGACCCACTACGCCCCCATCGGCCGCGTCCCCGGACGACGGGCCCGTGCTGGCCAGGATCACACCGCCCTGGTCGTACACAAAGATGCGGGTGTAGACGGTGTAGAGCTTGTTGATGTATTCCAGGATGCCGGTGATGCGCCGCACGCTGTCGGCGGTCTGCAGGGGGGTGGCCAGCGCGCTGCGCAACTCGGGCGTGAGCGCCCACCAGCGGCAATCGTCGGTTCGCTCGTACAGGTTGCGGTCCAGCAGGTCTACCAGCAGACGCGACACAAACTCGGCGTGGCTGAGGCTGGACTCCAGCACGGTTTCGTACAGATCGCGGATGGACTGCGAAAACAGTTCACTGCTGCGCGTGCCGGTCTCACTGATCTGCTCCAGAATCGATTTCAATTTTTGCCGCTCGCCAGGCTGCCCGGCCGTAATCACCTGCCCATTCCAGACCACCCGCTGAATGGTTTCGGTGGCGGTCATGATCTCAAACAGAGGCGGGCTGAAGGAACTCGCGTGCGATAGCAGACCATTGGCCACGGCCGGATCGAGCTGGGCCAGCGTGTTGCGCACACGGCCGGAAAACGCCAGCTCCACCGGCAGCATGACCTGCCCCTGCCAGCCCTGGGGCCCCCCATAGCCCTGGTAGCCTCCGGCGGCAAAGGTTCGCACCAGATATTCACGCCCGCCATACACCATCAGTTGCGGGCTGGCCGTGCGGTTGACCGGCACCACGGCGTCGAGCGCAATCCAGCCGGTATCGGCGCTGGCAATGACGCGGTTGTGTGCGTCCAGCAGCAGCATGTTGGAGCGTCCTTCGGGGTCGCGGTGTGAGCGGAAGATGCCCGCCATTTCTTCCTCGAAACCAAAGCACAGGCACAGCACACCCACGACTGCGCCGGTATCCGGGTGCAGCATGCGCCGGGCGTAAATCAGTGATTTGGACTTGCCTGGCCGCAGGTCGGTGAAGCGAAAGGTCTCCACATAAGTGTCGCTCGCCAGAGCCTGGGCAATCAGCGGGTCCACGCTGCCTTCTATCGGTGTGCTTTCGTCAATCTGGACGAGCACATTGCCTGCGGTATCGAGCAGGATGATCTCGTCGTAGACCGTGTATTTTCGGCGGTAGGCGCGCAGCCTCAGCCGGATGGCATCTGGCGCGTCGTGCAGTCCGGCCACGAACGCGCACAGTTCGCGGTCGGTTGCCAGAAATCCGACGTCGGCCGTGCGCTCGAAAAGATTGCGCACCACGATGTCAATCACGTACTGGGCCTTGGTGCCAATGGCGTCCAGTGCGTTGGACACTTTCTCGCTTACCAGGCTGGAGACCAGCTCCCGCTCCAGCCGGTTAAAACCCGCACGCGTCGCAGCCATGGTGGGCAGTATGGTTTTGGCCTCCACCGGGCAGTTCATCTTGGCGGACGACTCAATCATGCGCCACATGAGGTTGAGCTCATGCAAAGACTGCTCGCAGCGAATGACATCGCGCATGTAGGGCAAAAAAGTGTCAAGGGGGAGGGGAAAGTCGTTCTGCATGAAGCATCTTCACAGTCTGGGTGATGTCAACTACGCAACTAGCATGCCATCGCCTTGCAGACCCGGATGGTTCCGGGCTTCATATGCTATCAAATTAGTAGCTGCTCGCGCATATTGCACGCGGGCTACAGGCTGATTTTATCGTGAACGACCGGTCTCAATGGTCGCCAGACGGTCCCTGGCGGTTGATGCGCGGGCGCTGCATGACCAGCAGCAGGGGCAGGGCCACCAGCATCATCACGCCAAACGCCAGAAACAGCCGCTCGAACGCCAGCATGGCAGCTTGCTTGCGCAGCATGCCGTCCATCAGCATCAGGGCTTTCTGGTGCGCAACCTGAGCGCTGAACCCGTGCGACAGCATCAGGTGCTCCAGCTGGCTCAGGCGGTAGGTGGCGGCGTCGGTGAACTGGCCCACGTGGCGCAGCAACTCGCCGCGGTTGGTTTCCTGAAACTGCGAATACAGCGTGGCTGACATGGCAATACCCACTGAGCCGCCCAATTGGCGTAGCAGGCTGTACAGGCCGCTGGCCGGGGCAATCTGCTGGGGCGGCAGGTTGCCCAGCGCCATGTTGTTGAGCGGAATGAATACCAGACCCAGTCCAATGCCGCGCAACACCATGGGCCAGAAGAAGTCGTCGGTTCCCGATTGAATGGTGAACAAGGAGTGCGCCCACATCGAATAGGCAAACACCAATGCGCCGGCCACCACCACCAGCCGCAGGTCGAAGCGGATTTTGGGCATCAGCTTGCCCATCACCGCCATGGTTACGCCCGAGGCAATGGCGCCTGGCAGCACCACCATGCCGGTTTCCCATGCGGTAAATCCCAGCAAGGTTTGCACGTACACGGGGAAGATAAACACCGTACTGAATAGCGCTGCACCCACCACAAAGCTCAGTACCAGCGACACCGCAAACTGGCTATTCTTCAGAATACGCAAATCCACCACCGGATGCGGATGGCGCAGCTCTTGCCACACAAACAGGCCCATGGCACTGACGCTTGTCACCGCATAGAAAACGATCTCGCGCGAGTCCCACCAGTCGAGCTTGCCGCCGCGCTCCAGCATGGTTTGGAGGCAGCCAATGGCAATGGTCAGCAGCAGCAGGCCGCCAAAGTCCACCTCCTCGGCGCGGCTGCCGAACTTCTGCTCGGGCACGTACATCAGCGCCAGCAACAGCGAGATGGCGCCCAGCGGAATGTTGATGTAGAAAATCCACGGCCATGAAGCCGCATCGGTGATGTAGCCGCCCAGCGTGGGCCCCAGCATCGGGCCGGTCATGATGCCCAGGCCAAAGATGGCCATGCCGGTACCCGCCTCTTCGGGCGGAAAAGTCTCAAACAGCGTGGCCTGCGCGGTCGATATCAGCCCCCCGCCACCCAGCCCCTGCACGATGCGCCAGAACACCAGGCCACCCAGCGTGTCGGCATTGCCGCACATGAAGCTGGAGAAAACAAACAGCATGATCGACAGCGCAAAGTAGTTGCGCCGCCCGAACCAGTTGGCCAGCCAGCTGGAGATAGGTAGCACGATGACATTGGCCACCACATAGCCGGTCGACACCCAGGTGATTTCGTCCAGCGTGGCGCCCAGCGAGCCCATCATGTGCGGAATGGCCACGTTGACGATGCTGGTGTCCACCAGCTCCAGCACGGCGGCCAGCGTCACCGTGAGCGCAATGATGATGCGGGCGCGGTAAATTTCTTCGGCGGTTTGAACCCGCCGCAGCGAAGGAACGAGCGGTTTCACGCGGGCCTTGGCAGGTTAGCGGGTGGTGATGACCACGGTCACGCTCATGCCGGGGCGCAGCACGCGTGTCGCATCCTCGGACTGCTGGATGCGAATGCGCACCGGCACCCGCTGGATGACTTTGGTGAAGTTGCCGGTGGCGTTGTCGGGCGGCAGCAGCGCAAAACGGGCGCCTGTTGCCGGGCTGATGGACTCCACTTTGCCTTGCACCTCCAGGCCGGGATATGCATCAATTTCGACACGGGCCGCAGCACCAAGCTTCACATCCTTGAGTTCGGTTTCTTTCAGATTGGCCGTGACCCACAAGTCGGCCAGGGGCACCACGGAGAGCAGGGGCTGGCCGGCTTGCACCAGCTGGCCAGGCTCCACATTTTTCGCGGCCACCACGCCGCTGGTGGGGGCCACGATGCGCGTGTCAGCCAGCTGGTTGGCAGCCAGGTCGCGCGCGGCGCGGGCGGCCTCCACTTTGGCCTGGGCGGCGGTCAGCGCGGCGCTGCTGGCGGTGATCTGGTCACCGGCCGAGTTGGCGCTTTGTTTGCTGGCTTCTACCTGGGCCAAGGCGGCGCGGGCCGCGGCTTGCGCGGCATCCAGCGCCTGGGGCGACATCATCTTTTGGGCTACCAGATCGCGCATGCGTTCCAGGTCTTTTTGGGCTTTGTCGGCATTGGCCAGCGCCTGCTCAACGGTCGAGCGCGCCGCGGCCGCGTTGGCGCGTGCGGCAGACACCTGGGCACCGGCCTGGCCGGTTTGCTGGGCACTGCCGGCACCGGCGATGGCCAAAGCCAGGTCGGCTTCGGCCTGGGCGAGCCGCGCGCGGTAGTCGCGGTCGTCAATGCGGGCCAATAGGTCACCGGCTTTGACGCTCTGGTGTTCCTGCACCACCACCTCGGCCACAAAACCGCCGACGCGGGGCAGCACGGGCACGATATGCGAGTCCACCTGGGCGTTGTCGGTGCTGATGTGCGAGAGTGCCCAGTACCACTTCCAGCCCATCCAGCCACCAATGGCCAGCACGGTGACCAGCACGATCAGCCGGGCGCGGTTGTTGGGGCGGGCGGCTGGGGCGGCAGGCAGAGAGGGGGTCGCCGCGAGGGGTGTGGGGGCTTGTGTGGCGTCGCTCATGGGGGATTGTGTGCGTAGAACAAAACAGGCCAGCGTTTTGCTGACCAGTTGGTCATTATTATAGGTGGGATGGTGTTATTTGCGAATCGTCAACAAGTAGCCTGGCGAAATAGGGGACAACTCCAGTAATGAATCTGTAACCTGCAGGAACTGAAACCATAGGGGGGCTGGGTATGACGCCTGATACAAGCAAAATGCACTTTGGCATCAACTCACACCCGCTGCTTCGGGCACTGCAGATCCGGGTGGATCAACTGCCCAAGTCATCACTGAACTTCGTAGCGGCTTTGATGGCCGCGCGGGATCTGATTCCACAACCGCTGTGTGATTTGATCTATGGAATGGTTGCCGTGCGAAACGGGATCGAAATCGGTCCGGTTCACCAGGCTCTTGCCGCCGCAGTTGCCATGCGGGGCCGCCAAGCACCGTCTGCGGCCGCCACCCGCGACGCGAAGCTGGCCCTAATATCTGCGTGTGGTGTCAGCAGACAGGCTGACGTCGCCCTCCGGTTTGTTATTGACCTGCCGGGCCTTGTTCATTTAAGGAGCCATGTCGCGGAACTGCGCCCGCATCAGGCGGACGCGGACCGCTCCACTTCCACCAGGCAGTCATAGAAGGTGGGTCCCCGGCCCATATCGGTCAGTTTCTGGCTGGTCAGTTCGTTGACGTTGGTGCCATCGAGCCCCAGCTTGCGCCACCAGATGCCCAGACCGTTCACCACGCCAGCGCGTGCGCGTTGGGACACGATGGCCTTGCAGCGGTACTCCCCGCGCGGGTTGAACACCCGTACGACATCACCCGAAGCAATGCTGCGGGCCAGCGCGTCGGCGGCATGCATCTCCAGAACCGGCTCGCCTTCGATGTCGCGCAGGCTTTTGACGTTGACGAAGGTCGAATTCAGGAAGTTGCGGGCCGGTGGCGAGATCATTGCCAGGGGATAGGTCGCGCTGGTGCCCGGTGCCTCGTGGTTGGGCACATGGCTGGGCAGGCCGTCGAGTCCCTGCGCGGCCAGGCGGGCGCTGAAAAACTCGCAACGACCGGAGGGTGTGGGGAAGCCTCCCTGGGCAAACGGCGCTTCTGCCTGCGCAAGGGTCGCAAAGCCCTGCTTCAGCAGCAGCCCAAAATCTACTGCCGCACCGTAGGCCATCCGGCATAGCGCTTCGTCGTCGTCGGCAAAACAAGCGTCGGTCAAGCCCATGTGGGCAGCCAGCTCGCGAAAGATCTGGGTGTTGGGCTTGGCCTCGCCCAGCGGCGCAATGGCGGGGCGGTTAAGCAGGGCGTCGGTGTGGCCGTAACTGGAGTGAACATCCCAGTGCTCCAGCTGCGTGGTGGCCGGCAGGATGTAGTCAGCGTAGTCGGCAGTGTCGGTCTGAAAGTGCTCCAGCACCACGGTAAAAAGGTCTTCCCGGGCAAAGCCTGCTACCACTTTGCTGGACTCGGGCGCGATGGCCACCGGGTTGCTGTTGTAAACAATGAGCGCTTCAATGGCCGGGCCAAACCCGGGCGAGGCCGGGCGCAGCAGGTCGTTGCCAATGGTGGCCATGTTGACGGTGCGCGGCGTGCGCCCCGCCAGCAAATCAGGACGCTGCAGGGTGGCTTTGTCTACCGGGAAGGCGCCTGAACTGGACAGCAGCACACCGCCCGCGCGGTGTCTCCAGGCGCCAATGAGCGCGGGCAGGCTGGCAATGGCGCGCACCGCGTTGCCGCCGCCGTGCACCCGCTGCAGCCCGTAGTTCATGCGGATGGCGGCAGGCGCGCCGCGTTGGCCGCATTCGCCGTAGTCGCGTGCCAGAGACAAGATTTGATCCACCGGGATGCCGCAAACCTCGGCAGCGCGCTCGGGCGGCCATTGCAGGGCGCGCTCGCGCAGGGCGTCCCAGCCCAGGGTGTACTTTTCAAGGTATTCGAGGTCCAGCCATTGGTGGGTAATCAGCTGGTGCATCACCGCCAGTGCCAACGCGGCGTCGGTACCCGGCAGCAAGGCAATGTGTTCGTGGCATTTGTCGGCCGTTTCGCTCTTGCGCGGATCGATGCAGATCAGCTTGGCACCGTTGCGTTTGGCCACCTGGGCATAGCGCCAGAAGTGCAAATTGCTGGCAATGGAATTGCTGCCCCAAATGAGGATGAGTTTGGCTTCGGCAAAAAACTCGACCCGCATGCCCACCTTGCCACCCAGCGTCTGGGTAATGCCCTCGCCACCAGCGGCCGCGCAAATGGTGCGGTCCAGCAGGGATGCGCCCAATGTGTGGAAAAAGCGCGCCGCAATGCTCTCGCCCTGCACCAGTCCCATGGTGCCCGCGTAGCTGTAGGGCTGAATGGCCTGCGCGGCGTCGGGTCCGCGTGCGGCGATGGATGTGAGCTTGCCCGCAATGTCGGTCAGTGCGGCGTCCCAGCTGACCCGCTCAAACTGTCCTGAGCCCTTGGGGCCGGTGCGCTTGAGCGGGTACAGGATGCGCTCAGAATGGTAGGTGCGCTCGGTGTAGCGCGACACCTTGGTGCACAGCGCGCCGTCGGTGTGGGGGTGGGCCGGATTGCCGTGCACCTTGATGGCGATGCCGTTCTGCACGGTCGTGACCATGGAGCAGGTGTCCGGGCAATCGTGGGGGCAGGCACCAATCACAGTTGAATCATTCATGCCAACAATGGTAAAGCCTGCAGCGTAATATGGAGCCATGACCGCCATAAAACCGAAATTGATTGAGGCGCTGGTGTCTGCCGCACCGGCTATTGCTGCCATTCGCCGCGACCTGCATGCGCACCCCGAGCTGTGTTTTGCCGAGGTCCGCACCGCCGATGTGGTCGCGGCCAAATTGACCGAATGGGGCATTCCCGTGCACCGGGGATTGGGCACAACGGGCCTTGTGGGCACTATCAAGGCGGGCACATCAGACCGCGCGATCGGCCTGCGGGCCGACATGGACGCGCTGCCCATGCAGGAGTTCAACACCTTTGCCCATGCCAGCAAGCACGCCGGCAAGATGCATGCGTGCGGACACGATGGCCACACGGCCATGCTGCTGGCTGCAGCCGAGCACTTGGCGACGAATCGTAATTTTGATGGCACGGTGTACCTGATTTTTCAGCCAGCGGAAGAGGGTGGTGGCGGTGCCCGCGAAATGATCAAGGACGGGTTGTTCGAAAAATTTCCCGTGCAAGCCGTCTTTGGCATGCACAACTGGCCGGGCTCCGTGGTGGGCAAGTTTGCCGCCAGTGCCGGGCCGGTGATGGCGTCCAGCAACGAATTCAAAATCACGATTCGTGGCAAGGGCGGCCATGCGGCCATGCCCCACCTCGCGCTGGACCCGGTGCCGGTGGCCTGCCAGATGGTGCAGGCGTTCCAGACCATCATCAGCCGCAACAAGAAGCCTATTGATGCGGGTGTGATCTCGGTCACGATGATTCACGCGGGGGAGGCTACCAATGTCATTCCCGACAGCTGCGAGTTGCAGGGTACGGTGCGTACTTTCACGATCGAGGTGCTGGACATGATCGAGCAGCGCATGCGCGAGATGGCCAACCACACAGCCGCCGCTTTTGGCATGGATTGCACTTTCGAATTTGCGCGCAACTACCCGCCCACCATCAACTCTGCCCATGAGGCTGCGTTTGCCCGCAAGGTCATGGCCAGCATTGTGGGCGAGGACCATGTGGACCCGCAGGAGCCCACCATGGGTGCCGAAGACTTTTCCTACATGCTGATGGCCAAGCCGGGCTGTTACAGCTTCATTGCCAATGGCGATGGCGCGCACCGCACGCACGATGCCAGTGGTGGTCCTGGCGGCGGGCCGTGCATGCTGCACAACCCCAGCTACGATTTCAATGACCAGCTGATTCCCCTGGGTGCAACTTACTGGGTTCGCCTTGCGGAGGTATGGCTCGCTGTGCCCGATGCAGCTTAGTATGATGGGGTTTTAAAGCGCAAAAGGGAGCAGTCGATGACCAACTGGAGCGAATTGAATCCACGCGAAAAAGCGACGGGCCTGCCTACCGCTGTCCGCAGGTCGAATCCGCCCGGGAGCGACCGATTCACTTTTGTCCACGATGACCTGGAAATTGACGACCCATCCGTCGATGTCACGGGTCGGTTCTTCGTGTCACCGCGGGAATACGGTTTTTCCATCCGCGGCTTTCAGGGAGGCAAGACCGCCTGGTCGCGTGACTTTGAGAATGGCACGATGCTGGTGGTCAATGCCGAAGGCCTGTCCCACGTTTTGTCGCCCAAAGTGGCATCGCGGATTTTGTTCATTGGCGCCGATGGCGAAGTGCTTCAGGACAGCGGTAATGTGCGGCGCAGTCCGCAGCGCCCGACGGACCTCACCACGGTTCGTCTGGTCATCAATGCGACCTTCGATCTGCATGGCGAGTCCCCTGAGGTGGCCCGAACCATGCTGATGCGCATAGTGGACCGTGCCATCGTCAAAGGCACCCTGCCCGGCGAAACCGACGCCAGAATTGTCGATCACACGTTTGAGTCCAGTGCGGTGCTGGGCAATGAGAACCCCCGCTCCAGCAATACGGACTTTTCTCAGCTCCTGGATATGTAACGACGCAGGGCGCAGGTTCTGGATCAGGAGGCGAACCGGCCTTTGGCCATGTGCAGCAGTCCGTCGAAAATCAGGTTGTCGACCAGCTCGAACGGCCCGGCCATGCTGGGAGCCATTTTCCAGCCGGCGCCACCGGTCATGATGCATTTGGGCTCGGATCCGCAATGGGCGCGCACATGCTGCACCATGCGCTCCACCGCCCCGGCAATGGCGTAGGTGCCTCCGCTGGTGAGTGCGTCACTGGTGTTGGTGGGGAACTCCCGCACTTCGCCCGTGGGCACGTGCAGACCAGCTGTACCTGATTCGAGTGCGCGCAGCATGATGCCGTGGCCGGGCAATATCAAGCCGCCCAAAAATTTGCCGTTGGTGTCCACGGCTTCCACGGTGACGGCTGTGCCGACCATCACGACCACCATGGGTCGCGGCGCACCCTGAGCCAGCATGCGGTGGTAGGCGCCAATCATGGCGACCCAGCGGTCGGCCCCGAGGCGGGCAGGATGGTCATAGCCGTTTCGCAGGCCCGCTTCGGCTTCGCTCGCAACCACCCATTGGGGCACCACATCCCACAATTCCATTTGCTCTTGCACACGGCGTTTGACCGCATCGCCCGCGACCACGCACCCCAGCACTTGTGCGGGTACGGCAAGGCCGCTCCAGGCGCCTTCTGCCAGCTTGTCGATGTTTTCCAGGAATTCGGCTCCCTGGGCCAGCAGGGGCGCGTCGGCTTGGGGGGATGCGTACTGTGCCCACTTGAGGCGGGTATTACCAATGTCCAGGGCAAGAAAGGTCATGGGTGCCTATTATCCCTGCCGCCACGGCAGGCCACGCATGCGCCATCCACCCTTGGCACCGCGGTGCGCATGGGCGTCAGGGTCGCCTTCAAAACCTTCGAGGATGTTGTAGGCCTCCATGCCCAGTTCGGTCGCGCGTCTGGCGGCCGCGATGGACCGCACGCCACTGCGGCACAGCAACACCACTTTTCCCCCGGCAGGAACGGCTGCGCGAAGGCTCTCATCAAATGCAGGGTTCATGGCCATGCCAGGCCATTGTTTCCAGGCCAATGCAACCGCGCCGGGTACAAACCCGACCCATTCGCGTTCGGCATCCGAGCGCACATCCACCAGTACGGCGTCGCCGGCCTGCCACCAGGCGCAGGCCAGAGCCGCTGACACATCACCCGCGTAGCCGGATGCCGGAAGCACCGTTTGCGCATCACCGCCGCCCGCATCGTGGCGCACGCCGGAAACCCGGTTGGCGGGTACGGCTTCGTCTATCCGCTTGGGTTTGGGCAGGTTCAGGGCCGCCATGATGGCGACAAATTCCGCCTGGGTCTTGCCGGCTATCCGCGCGTTGCCTGATTTCTCGGCGCCAATGGTCGAATGGGTGTGCCCGTGGTAGTCGTGGCCCGGCCACACCGTGGTGGCATCGGGCAGCGCAAAGAGAACCTGTGTGATGCTGTCGTACAAAGCCTCGGCACTGCCGGACTGGAAATCGGTGCGGCCGCAGCCATTGACAAGAAGCGTGTCACCGGTGAAAACATGGTCACGCCACAGGTAGCTCATGCTGCCGCTGGTGTGCCCGGGCGTGTGCAAGGCCCTGAGCGCTTCGCCGCCAAAACGCAGGATGTCGCCATCGGCCATTTGCATGGCGGCGGTGTCAATGCCGCAGCCCTGGGGGGCGGCCGTTTTTGCGCCGGTGTGCTCGGCCAGCTGTGCGGCGCTGGTGATGTGGTCTGCGTGGGCGTGGGTTTCGACTGTCCACAGCAGCCTGAGCCCGTACTGGCGAAGGGTGGCGAGATCGCGCTCCAGCTGGTCATCCACGGGGTCGATGATGACAGCATCGCGCGTTACTTCGTCGAACAACACATAGGTATAGGTACTCGATGCCGGGTCAAAAAGCTGAATGGGTTGCATGGTTTCCTCGCTGGTGGCAGTGCGTGCTGTGATGGGGTTGCCTCAACTCCCGATGCAATACGAGGGTAGTTTATGGGAGATCCCGTTGGGGCTGTGCTTTGGACCGCAGTGCGGTGATAATGTTGACGTTTACGTAAACGTCAACTGAAAGGTTTGTCATGCCGAAAGATTCCTCACCTGCCAATGGCGCGAAGCAGAGCGCAGCCCTGCTGAAGCCGTGGCAGCCGTCAGTGGATGGGCATGGCAAGCCGTTTTTGCTGTCCGCGCTGGACCCGTCCGCCAAGCCATTCTCTGGCACGGACAAAGTGCAGGACAAGCTGACTGTGGATGCATTGGCCATGGAGCTTGATGTGCTGCAGAATCTTTTTTGGGCCGACAAGCGCTACAAGCTGCTGGTCGTTTTTCAGGGCACCGACACCGCTGGCAAGGACGGCACCATTCGCTCGGTGTTTGGCCGCACCAGCCCGTTGGGGGTGCACGCTGTAGGGTGGAAGGCACCCACCGAAGACGAGCGCGCGCACGACTATCTTTGGCGCATTCACCACGAGATGCCCGCGGCAGGCGAGACCAAGATCTTTAACCGCAGCCATTACGAAGACGTGCTCGTCCCCGTGGTGAACGGCTGGGTCACGCCCGAGCAGACGCGCCAGCGCTACGCCCACATCAACGACTTTGAGCGCATGCTGGCCGAGACGGGTACCGTGATCCTGAAATTCATGTTGCATATCGGCTTTGAAGAGCAGGGCAGGCGGCTGCAGGAGCGGGTGGACGACCCGACCAAGCGCTGGAAGTTCAGCCTGGGTGACCTGCAGGTGCGCAAACAGTGGGCCGAGTACCAGGAAGCCTATGCGGGGCTGCTGGGTGCCACCAGCACGCCCTGGGCACCGTGGACGGTGGTGCCTTCCGAATCAAAAACGCACCGCAACCTGATGATCGCCACGCTGGTGCGCGACAAGCTCCAGTCACTCGACCTGCGCTATCCACCCGACGATCCGGCACTGGCCGGACTCACCATTGCCTGATCTTCTTCCAACAAAAATCCTGAGACAAACCGCTGAAAGCTTCTGCCATGACCAACCTCTCTGCTGACTACAAGGCCCTTGCCAACTACCGCCCCACCCACAAGGTGCGTTTTGTAACCGCCGCCAGCCTGTTTGACGGGCACGATGCGGCCATCAACATCATGCGCCGCATCCTGCAGGGCATGGGCGCCGAGGTGATTCACCTGGGTCACAACCGCAGCGTGGACGAGGTGGTGACGGCCGCCCTGCAGGAAGACGCGCAGGGCATTGCCATCAGCTCCTACCAGGGCGGACACGTCGAGTATTTCAAGTACATGGTGGATTTGCTCAAGGCACGGGGTGGCGCGCATATTCAGGTGTTTGGCGGCGGCGGCGGGGTGATTGTGCCCAGCGAGATTGCCGAGTTGCAGGCCTATGGTGTCACCCGCATTTACAGCCCCGAGGACGGCCAGCGCATGGGCCTGGCCGGCATGATCGGCGAGATGGTGATGCGTTGCGACACCGACCTCACCCAGCTGGCTCCCTCAACCCTGGATGGCATTGATGGTCACGGCACCGGGGCCTGGCGCGCCCTGTCCCAACTCATCACGGGGCTGGAAGCTTTAGGAGAAAATCACCCGCTAAGCCCCGCCCTGCGTGCGCAAGCTGCTATCAAAAAGATACCGGTTCTGGGCATTACGGGCACCGGCGGTGCGGGCAAGTCGTCGCTGACCGACGAGCTGATTCGCCGTTTGCGACTGGACCAGGGCGACCAGCTGCACATTGCGGTCATCAGCATTGACCCGTCACGGCGCAAGAGCGGTGGCGCACTTCTGGGTGACCGCATCCGCATGAACGCCATCAGCCCGTGGACACAAACGCCGCGCACCAGCGCCGACGACTCGGGCCAGCGCGTGTTCATGCGCAGCCTGGCGACACGGGACTTTGGCTCCGAAATATCCAAAGCCTTGCCCGACGTCATTGCAGCCTGCAAGGTGGCTGGGTTTGATGTGATCGTGGTCGAGACTTCGGGCATTGGCCAGGGCGACGCGGCCATCGTGCCGCATGTGGACGTGCCCATGTATGTGATGACGCCCGAATTTGGCGCCGCCAGTCAGCTGGAAAAAATTGACATGCTGGACTTTGCCGAGTTCGTCGCCATCAACAAGTTTGACCGCAAGGGCTCCAGCGATGCGCTGCGCGATGTATCCAAGCAAGTACAGCGCAACAAAGAGGCGTGGAATACGCCTGCCGACCAGATGCCGGTGTTTGGCACCATGGCTGCGCGCTTCAACGACGATGGTGTGACCGCGCTGTACCAGGCCTTGCTGGCCCGTCTGCAGGCACTGGGTTTGCCGGTAAACGAGAGTGGCCTGTTGCCCAAAGTGACGGTGCGGTTCAGTTCCAACCAGACGCCGGTGGTGCCCGCAGCGCGCACCCGTTATCTTGCTGAGATTACCGACACCGTGCGCGGTTACAAGCAGCATGCCCGCGCACAGGCCCGCCTGGCGCGGGAAATTCAGCAACTGCGTGCGGCGGCGGCCATGCTCGAAGTGGGCAAGCCCGGCAAGGCCCGCGCCGCGGAAGCGGCGATTGACCTCGCGGTGCAACGTGAGGAAACACAAGACCCGTCCGCCAAAAAACTGGTGGCGCAGTGGCCCGAAATGCAGCGCGCCTATGCAGGTGACGAATACGTGGTGAAAATCCGCGACAAGGAAATCCGCACCGCACTCACCACCAAGAGCTTGAGCGGCACCACCATCCGCAAAGTGGCCCTGCCGCAGTACGAGGACCACGGCGAAATTCTGAAGTGGCTGATGCTCGACAACGTGCCCGGCAGCTACCCCTACACCGCAGGCACCTTTGCCTTCAAGCGCGAGGGCGAAGACCCCACACGCATGTTCGCCGGGGAGGGCGATGCCTTTCGTACCAACAAGCGCTTCAAATTGCTGTCCTCCGGCATGGCGGCCAAGCGCCTGAGCACCGCGTTCGACTCGGTCACGCTGTACGGCAACGACCCTGATGTGCGCCCGGATATCTACGGCAAGGTGGGCAACAGCGGCGTGAGCATTGCCACGCTGGACGACCTGAAGGTGCTCTACGGCGGCTTTGATTTGTGCAACCCGGCCACCAGCGTGTCCATGACCATCAACGGTCCGGCCCCCAGTATCCTGGCCATGTTCATGAATGCGGCGATTGACCAGAACCTGGAAAAATTCACCGCAGACAACGGCCGCGAGGCCACGGATACGGAGTCCGCCAAAATCCGCGAATGGGTACTGGCCAATGTGCGCGGCACCGTGCAGGCCGACATTCTGAAAGAAGACCAGGGCCAGAACACCTGCATTTTCAGCACCGAGTTTTCACTCAAGGTGATGGGTGACATTGCGCAGTATTTTGTGCACCACAACGTGCGCAATTTCTACAGCGTATCCATCAGCGGGTACCACATTGCCGAGGCCGGTGCCAACCCCATCAGCCAGCTCGCGTTCACGCTGTCCAACGGCTTCACGTTTGTCGAAGCCTATCTGGCGCGCGGCATGCACATCGACGACTTTGCGCCCAACCTGAGCTTCTTCTTCAGCAACGGCATGGACCCCGAATACACCGTCATGGGCCGGGTGGCACGCCGCATCTGGGCGGTGGCCATGAAGGAGAAATACGGTGCCAACGAGCGCTCACAAAAACTCAAATACCACATCCAGACCAGCGGTCGCAGTTTGCATGCGCAGGAGATTCAGTTCAACGACATTCGCACGACGCTGCAAGCGCTGATCGCCATTTACGACAACTGCAACAGCCTGCACACCAACGCGTTTGACGAAGCCATCACCACGCCCACCGAAGACTCGGTGCGCCGCGCCATGGCCATCCAGCTCATCATCAACCGCGAATGGGGTCTGGCCAAGAACGAGAACCCGTCACAGGGCGCGTTCATCATCGAAGAGCTGACTGAACTGGTGGAAGAAGCCGTGCTGGCCGAGTTCACCGCCATTGCGG
>JBBRYR010000017.1:0-58312 GCA_038237415.1 Burkholderiales bacterium | reverse complement strand
CCGCCAGAAAAAGAAGAGCCCTGTAATTCATTGAGTTACGGGGCTTTTTCCATTGGTGAGTGCTCCAATGCGGTGACAGCCTTCCGGCTGTTGAAACTCACGCAGTGGCGATCACTATCGGGATGCGCTTACAACCGAAGTTCCCCGCTTCGCTGGCAAAACGTCCAGCTATGGGTAAAGCACACACCGGGCAATGCCCCACTTCGGTTAATCGATATTGCTTGATCTGATACCAGTCGCGCTCGATCAATGCTGTGTGGCATCCCGGGCAGAAAGTCGTGTCACCCTCCCGGTGGCGCACGTTGCCTGTGTAGACATATTGCAGGCCTTCACGCATGGCAATCTGGCGCGCACGCACCAGCGTGGCGGGTGGTGTGGCAGGTACATCCGGCATTTTGTGATCCGGGTGAAAGGCGGAGAAGTGAAGGGGTATGTCTGATCCCAGCTCTTTCGTGATCCAGCGGCTAAGGGCCGTGAGCTCTTCATCTGAATCGTTATGGCCTGGTATCAGTAGCGTGGTGATCTCAAACCACACTTTGGTTTCATGCCGCAGGTAAACCAGAGTGTCGAGTACCGGCTGCAGATGCGATCCCGTCAATTTGAAATAGAAATCGTCAGTGAAAGCCTTGAGGTCGACATTGGCCGCGTCCATTTTTGCGTAGAAATCACGTCGGGCCTGATCATGCATGTAGCCAGCCGTTACGGCCACGGTCTGGATGCCACGCGCATGGCAGGCATCGGCCACATCCATGGCATATTCGGCAAAAATTACGGGGTCGTTATAGGTGAAAGCGACGCTCTTGCAGGCGTATTTTTCAGCCTCCGCAGCGATCGCATCCGGTGATGCCTGATCCATCAGGCGATCCATATCGCGCGACTTGCTGATATCCCAGTTCTGGCAAAACTTGCACGCCAGGTTGCAGCCGGCGGTGCCGAAGGACAACACGCTGCTACCTGGGTAGAAGTGGTTCAGCGGCTTTTTTTCAATCGGATCGATACAGAATCCAGAGGACCTTCCATAGGTGGTCAGCAACATGCGATCGTTTTCGCGCATGCGTACGAAGCAGGCCCCACGCTGACCTTCATGCAACTTGCAGTCACGTGGGCACAGGTCGCACTGGATACGACCGTCCTCAATCTGGTGCCAGTAACGGGCGTGGTACGCGTCCAATTTCATCATATCGATTGCATTTTGGGGTGGATGGGGTTCTGTCGCTGCTGGTCGAACTCCTTCCACTTGCTCACGGTGTAGCGCAGCAAACGGACATCCTCGGACCAGAATCCGCCTGGGAGTCCGGCCTTGCGTTTGAGATGGGCCATGAAAGCGTCTGGTGTGGGCAACTGCTCCCAGACCTGTGGCAGGAATGTGCTGCGCCGGGCTCCAAACTCAAACACCAGACCGTCGACCTCTGGCCGCAATTGCGCCAATGCCTCTGCTTCGCTGGAGAAACTCAAAGCCTGCATGGGGGACAGTAGCGAGACTTCAATTTCTGTCCTATTCAGCTCACGCTCAACCAGAGGAGGAAAACGCGGGTCATGGAAGGCCGCCGCTATTGCATTGGCCCGGACATCTGCCAGCAGCGAGCGACGTGCTTCCAGCGTGCCGATGCAGCCACGTAAATCGCCCTGCTGCGTCAGTGTTACGAAACAGGCCCCCATTTCATGCAACCAAGGTGCGCCTTCGTCGGCGGCCCGGGAGCCATCCAGTGCACAGACAATCGATGCGCGCGCAATGGACAGCAGGGTTTGACCGTGGTTACTGGATGGCATTGGGAGCCTCCAAAAATGCGATTGAGGTGTATCCCACAACCCGCTGCTGGTCGCCCACAGTGTCGCCGGAGTTGCAAAGACTGAGCAGATGGGTCTGCAAGTGGTGGCGCCGTGCCGCCAACAAGAGCCCGCCAATGGGCGTGCCACCGCAGGCCTGCTCATGCGTGAGCGGGCCGTCCAGGTTCAGAATGTGCTCAACGGTATCCTGGTCCATGGCCTGTGCTGTGCGGTAAGGCAGGAAATGCGAGAGATCTGAACTGATCACGATCAACGTTTCCGGACCGCCCCAGAGGGCTTCCAGTACCTCTGCCACTTCAGCCGGGGTGGCGTCACCCACTACCAGCGGCACCAGCTTGAAGTCATCGAGCATGGTTTGCAGAAATGGCAGCTGTACTTCCAGCGAGTGCTCCAGGGCATGTGCTGCTACGCTGGTCACGACTTGGGGCAAATGAGCGACCATCGCTTCTGCGGTTTGATCCACTTTGATGGGGCCCAGCGGGGTATCAAAGGCGGATGCACCGGCCAAGGCCAAACCCCGCACAGCAACCCGGTGAACAGGCCCCAGCAAAACCACTCGGCGGACGGTGCTACGCACGGCAGCAAGCTGCGCGTAAGCCGTCGCGGCGGTCAGTCCGGAGTAAACGTAGCCTGCGTGGGGAACAATGAGTGCCTTGGGCGCCGCTATGACGCCCTTGGCCTGCAACCGGGCGGTCGCCAGCAGGCCGGCAATCGTTGTGACCAAAGCCTGCCTCTGCCCGGGGTAAAAGGCACCTGCAACAGCGGAGTGGCGAACGTGGGGCATGACTGCGTCCAAGGAATGTATTAGAGACCAAGGAAGTGAGGATGACTTGTGTCTTATCAAGTCAGCGATGATTTACACCCTGACAATCCAGCTGTAATGGTCTTGTAGGCGCCCATTTTTTGATGCGAGTCAATAGCGGAGGTCAGGATGAATGCCGAGTTGCGCACAACCCTCTATGGACAAAAGCAGTTGGATTGCGTGATGGACGCCATGGCGGCCTCCATCGCGTCGAAGCTGATCGTGGTTGAGCGGGTGTCAGTGGTTGGTGTGTTGCGCCGTGGCTATTGATCGCATCGACCTGTCGATCAAACGGTACGCAGATGACTTGACCTTGTTACACCCGCAAACCCAACTGACCGAGAAGCCGGAGCACGCCAGCATGGATCTGTCAGGTCGAACTGTTGTGATCGTGGATGACGTTCTCTAAGGTGGGTTCTCGCTGTTCAGAGCCGTACAGTATTTGCTGACAAAGGGCGTAAAAACGGTGCTCACGGTCATATTGGTGGACCGGGCTTGCGCTGTTTTGCCCATTCATGCTGATGTCTGCGGGCTGACACTGCAAGTGGCTCCCGGGAACATTGTCGAGTGCCACGTACCGCCCTATGAGTCGACTTGGCAGATCGTGCTGGTTCAGCCCTTGGCGTCGACCTGATGAGCCGCTATTTTGGAAGTTGAACCATTTTCATGGCGGAACCAATCAGCGCAGCCACCTCTGTCATGTTGCTGGGAACAATCAAGGTGGTAGTTGCGTCCGCTGCAACTTTTGAATAGGCATCGACCGCCTTTTCCGCAACCTTGAGCTGCACCGCAAGCTCGCCACCCGGCTGTCGAATGGCGGCAGCAACGCGTTCAATGGCTTGGGCGTTGGCTTCAGCCACCGCCAGAATGGAGGCGGCCAGACCTTGTGCGTTATTGATGGCGGCCTGTTTTTCGCCCTCGGAGCGGGCAATGAACGCCTCTCGCTCACCCGTGGCTATGTTGATTTGCTCCTGGCGTCGGCCTTCTGATGCGGCGATCAACGCGCGCTTTTCACGTTCAGCGGTAATCTGCTGCTGCATGGCATGCAATATTTCTTTGGGAGGCGTCAGATCCTTGATTTCATAGCGCAGAACCTTCACACCCCAGTTCAGGGCCGCTTCGTCAATCGCCTGTACTACTTGGGCATTGATGATGTCTCGTTCTTCAAAGGTCTTGTCCAATTCCAGCTTGCCGATGACGGAGCGCAGTGAGGTCTGGGCGAGTTGCGAAATGGCCATGATGTAGTTGCTGGAGCCGTAGCTTGCACGCATGGCATCCGTCACCTGAAAGTACAAAATGCCGTCCACCTGAAGCTGGGTGTTGTCACGGGTAATGCACACCTGGCTGGGGATATCCAGGGGAATTTCCTTGAGAATGTGCTTGTAAGCCACCCGGTCGATGAATGGCATCAAAAAGCTGAGCCCGGGCGTCAGTGTGCCGTTGTACTTGCCCAAGCGCTCGATCACCCAAGCGTGCTGCTGCGGGACAACCTTCACCGATTGGGTAATGAAGATGACGGCAATTACCAGCAAAATAAGTCCAAGTGTCATCACGAATCCTTTTTGTAGAGAGTTAATTTCAGCCAAAAATTGGCTCAGGCATCACAGTTTTCGCACAACGAGTCGACTACCAACCACTTCCACGATGCGGTGCGGTCCCGCCACAAGCGGGGCTTCGCTGGCACTGGATATGGCCCAATTGGCGCCGCGGTATTTCACCGTGGAGGTTCCATCCGCATTCCAAGAAGCTACCTGAACCGTCTCGCCCACGTCCATATTGACATCGTGGTTCGCACTGGCTGGGGCCGCAGGCGGCTGGCTTTGTTTGTACCGGCGCCAAGCCAGCACCGAGCCGGAACCAAGCACCGCGGCAACCACGATTTGCAGTGTGGACGACGCACCCATGTGGGCGGAAATGGCGGCGGCTGACAGCCCCAATGCCAACATCAACAGGTAGAACGTGCCGGTAACCAGTTCGATACCGACGGCAGTACCTGCAAACAGCCACCAGATTGTTGAATCAGCCATAGGGTCCTTGCATGTGTTGCTATCGTGATATTTTGAGGCAAAAGGGGTAGCGGTCAGTGAAGAGGACACATTTAGTCCTTACACTTCGCGCCTGTTTTCTTCCTTTTTTCGCTTCCGGTTGGAGCTTGCCATGAAATTCCGCTTTCCCATTGTCATCATCGACGAAGACTTTCGCTCTGAAAATACGTCTGGTTTGGGCATTCGTGCGCTGGCCCATGCGATTGAAACCGAGGGCTTTGAGGTGCTGGGCGTGACCAGCTATGGTGATCTGAGTCAATTTGCGCAGCAGCAAAGCCGGGCCAGCGCCTTCATTTTGTCCATTGACGACGAAGAGTTCACACCCGGCCCGGATCTGGACCCCGCCGTGCTGAACTTGCGGCATTTCATTGAAGAGGTGCGACGCAAGAATCTGGATGTGCCCATTTATGTGTACGGAGAAACCAAAACCTCCCGCCATATTCCGAACGACATCTTGCGTGAATTGCACGGGTTCATCCACATGTTTGAGGACACGCCCGAGTTTGTGGCACGGCACATCATCCGGGAAGCCAAAAGCTACCTCGAAGGCGTGCAACCCCCATTTTTCAAGGCATTGCTAGACTATGCAGAGGACGGCTCCTACTCCTGGCACTGCCCCGGACATTCAGGAGGCGTGGCTTTCCTGAAAAGCCCCGTAGGTCAGATGTACCACCAGTTCTATGGTGAAAATATGCTCCGCGCCGATGTATGCAACGCGGTCGAAGAGCTGGGTCAACTGCTGGACCACAACGGCGCCATTGGCGAGAGCGAACGCAATGCGGCCCGCATATTCAATGCGGACCACTGCTTCTTTGTGACCAACGGTACCAGCACCAGTAACAAAATTGTCTGGCACCACACCGTGGCACCGGGTGATGTGGTGGTGGTAGACCGCAACTGCCACAAGTCGATCCTGCACGCCATCATCATGACCGGGGCCATTCCCGTGTTTTTGAAGCCCACGCGCAACCACTTCGGCATCATTGGCCCCATCCCCAAGGAAGAGTTCGAGCCCGCATCCATCCAGCGCAAGATTGCCGCCAACCCTTTGCTGCAGGGCGTGGATGCCAAGGCCGTCAAACCGCGCGTCATGACGGTTACCCAGTCCACCTACGACGGCGTGCTCTACAACACCGAAACCATCAAGAAAATGCTGGACGGCTACGTCGAAAACCTGCATTTTGATGAGGCCTGGCTACCGCACGCCGCCTTTCACCCGTTTTATGGCAGCTACCACTCCATGGGCAAAAAGCGCGTTCGCCCCAAGCACGCGGTGGTATATGCGACCCAGTCCATTCACAAATTGCTTGCAGGAATCAGCCAGGCCAGCCATGTACTGGTACAGGACTCGCAAACGGTCAAGCTGGACCGCCCGCTGTTTAACGAGGCGTACCTGATGCACACCTCCACGTCGCCACAGTACAGCATCATCGCCAGCTGCGATGTGGCGGCCGCCATGATGGAGCCGCCAGGAGGCACCGCGCTGGTGGAAGAAAGCATTGCCGAGGCGCTGGACTTCCGCCGCGCCATGCGCAAAGTGGATGAAGAGTATGGCGCTGACTGGTGGTTCAAGGTCTGGGGACCAGACAAACTGGTGGACGAAGGCATTGGCCGCGCGACCGACTGGATCATCAAGGGTGAATCCAAAAACGCCAAGGCCAACTGGCATGGCTTTGGCAAGATGGCCACCGGCTTCAATATGCTGGACCCCATCAAGTCCACGATCGTTACGCCGGGTATGGACTTGAACGGAAGATTTGCCAAGACCGGCATTCCGGCCAACATCGTCACCAAGTTTTTAACGGAAAACGGCGTGGTGGTGGAGAAAACCGGGCTCTACAGTTTCTTCATCATGTTCACCATCGGCATCACCAAGGGCCGCTGGAACAGCATGCTGACCGCGTTGCAGCAGTTCAAGGACGACTACGACAAGAACCAGCCCATGTGGAAAATCTTGCCCAAGTTTTGCAAGGCGCATCCGCAATACGACAAGATGGGCCTGGCGGATCTGTGCCACCACCTGCATGCGCTGTATGCGAAGTACGACATTGCCCGGTTGACCACGGACATGTACCTGAGCGACCTAACGCCAGCCATGAAGCCTAGTGACGCCTACGCCCACATTGCGCTGCGCAAGACCGAGCGGGTTGAGATCGATAACCTGGAAGGCCGTATCACCGTGGGTCTGGTCACGCCGTACCCACCGGGTATTCCGCTGCTGATTCCGGGCGAGGTGTTCAACAAGAAGATTGTTGACTATCTCAAATTCTCACGCGAGTTCAACACCCAGTGCCCCGGGTTTGAAACCGATATTCACGGTCTGGTGGAAGAGAAGGGTGCCGATGGCATCAAGCGTTATTACGCGGATTGCGTGAAGTAAGCCTTCCACCCACAAAAAAATAGCGCCATCAAAGCGCTATTTTTTTGATAGCTGCTCCCGCATATTCCACGGGGGCTAGCAGCGGTTTTTGTTTAATTAATTTGTTTCAACCACGGCCACGGCAGTCTGGCTAACACCACAATCCACGTAAGAGATCTGACCCGTCATGCCGGAGGCCAGGTCACTGAGCAGGAATGCAGCCACGTTACCTACCTCATCGATCGTCACATTGCGTTTGAGCGGCGAGGCCGCTGCGGAAATGCCCAGCAATTTGCCAAAGTCCTTGATACCGCTGGCAGCCAGCGTCTTGATGGCACCGGCGCTGAGTCCGTTGACGCGGATGCCTTTGGGGCCCACTGCATCCGCAAGATAACGTACCGACGACTCGAGTGAGGCCTTGGCAAGCCCCATGGTGTTGTAGCTCGGCACCACGCGCACACCGCCCAGGTAGGTCAGCGTCAACAAGGATGCGGTGTCGTTCAGATAGGGCAGGGCCGCTTTGGCCATGGCCGGAAAGCTGTACGCGCTGATGTCATGCGCTATGCGAAAGTTCTCACGGGTCAAACCGTCCAGAAAATTGCCGGCAATGGCCTCGCGGGGGGCGAAACCAATGCTGTGCACAAAGCCATCAAACTTGGGCCACACCAGGGCCAAGTCGGTAAAGAGCTTTTCAATCTGCACGTCGCTGCCCACGTCGCAATCAAAAATCAGCGTGGAGCCAAAGTCGGCCGCAAATTCGGTGATGCGTTCCTTGAAACGCTCGCCCACATAGCTGAAAGCAAGTTCAGCACCCTGCGCACGGCAGGCCTTGGCAATGCCATAGGCGATGGAGCGGTTGGACAATACACCGGTGATCAATAATTTTTTGCCAGCTAAAAAACCCATTGCATCCTCTTATAAATTGCGTGTCTTGATGCAGAATTGTCGCATGCGAAACCTGCTGATCCTGTTGACGGCACTGATAGTGTGCTTGATCGGCCAACCAGCTTGGGCCGCACATGGCTATTCGCTATGGGGGGATTTCAGGTATCCGCCCGACTTTCCCCACTTCTCGTATGTCAATTCCGACGCGCCCAAAGGCGGTGAATTGCGGCTGGTCAGCAACCAGCGAACCTCCACCTTTGACAAATACAACCCCTTCACCATCAAGGGATCAGCGCCCGCTTATCTGGCGAGCCTGATGTTCGACTCCTTGTTGGCCGGCGCGCTGGATGAAACCTCTGCGGGCTACGGTCTGCTGGCACAGGACGTTACCGTGGGAGCTGACGGCCTGAGCGCCACCTTCCAGTTGCGTCCGCAGGCCCGGTTTCACAACGGATCGCCGGTGCTGGCGCGCGATGTCAAATACAGCTTTGACACCCTGGTGGGCCCCTTTGCCTCGCCTGGCTACCGCAGTCTGCTGGAAGACGTGGCGGGCGCAGACGTCGTGGATGCGACAACCGTGCGTTTTCGCTTCAAACGGCCCAACCGCGAACTGCCGCTGACGGTGGGCGGATTGCCCATCTTCAGTCACCAATGGGGGATGGAAAACGGCCAATCCAAACCCTTCGACCAGGTCGTCATGGACATTCCTATTGGGAGCGGACCGTACCGCATTGGCCCCGTTAATTTCGGCAAAGACATTACCTATGTGCGCGATGCCCAGTACTGGGCCCGGGATCTCAATGTGCGCCGGGGTACTGCCAATTTCGACCACATCACTGTCAAGATCTACAAGGACAACACCGCTCGCCTGGAAGCGCTCAAGGCCGGGGAGTTTGATTTGATGCGGTTCTTCTCGGCGGGTGACTGGGCGCGTCGGGTCAATGGCAAGCGCTTTGATTCGGGCGAACTGGTCAAGGCCGAGTTCAGGCACCGTCTGCCGACCGGTTTTCAGAGTTATGTCCTCAATACCCGGCGGGACAAGCTCAAGGATGTTCGGGTGCGACAGGCCTTGGGGCTGGCGCTGGACTTTGAATGGATGAATCGCCAGATGTTTTATGGGGCCTACCAGCGGGTGCAAGGCATTTTTGGCAATACCGACTGCCAGGCCAGTGGTGTACCCGATGCGCAGGAACTGGCGCTGCTGGAGCCGTTGCGCAATCAGATTCCCGCCGCTGTATTCGGCCCCATGGCACAAGCCCCCCGCACCGATGGGGCGCACAGCCTGCGCGAGAACTTGCGCCAGGCGCAGACACTGCTCAAGGAGGCGGGCTGGGTGTACCGTGACGGCGCACTGCGCAATGCCAAAAACGAGGAGTTGACCCTGGAATACCTCGACAGCAACGAAGCCGGAGCCCGCGTGGTCAGCCCCTGGGCGCGCAATCTGGAGAAGATTGGTGTCAAGCTGGTGTTTCGTCCTGTTGACTTCGCCCTCTACCAGCAGCGGCTGCAAAAATTCGAGTTTGACATTACCTCATTGGCCTACCAGGGAACCAATAGCCCGGGTCAGGAGTTCGCTGATCTCTTTGGCAGCAAGGCCGCGGATCAGGAAGACTCCGGCAACCACAGCGGTATCAAGAGTCCCGCGGTGGACGCGCTGATTGCGCACATGACAGGCGCTAAACGCAAAGCCGATTTACTGCCGGCCTGTCGTGCACTGGACCGGGTGATCAGCCACAGCCACCTGCTGGTCCCGCAGTGGTCGGCTGGCACGCACCGCATTGCCTACAACGCATGGCGTCTGGCCATGCCCCCGCAAATGCCACCCTACTCGCAGGGCGAGACCTGGGCCATCGACACCTGGTGGGCCAAATAAGCCATGTTCTATTACGCCTTGAAACGGTTGTTTCTGATGGTTCCCACCGTGTTGGGGGTGTTGCTGGTGACTTTTGCTGTGGTGCAGTTTGTGCCCGGTGGGCCGGTCGAGCAATACCTGGCCGAGGCCAAGGCAGGCGCGGGCACCAGTGCCGAAGGCGGGCTAAGCTACCGCGGTGCGCAAGGGGTGGACCCCAAGCGCATTGAGCAGGCCAAGGCGCTGTATGGCTTTGACAAGCCTGCGCCGGAGCGTTTCTGGCAAATGCTGGTGCAATTCGCCCGCTTTGATCTGGGTAAGAGCTTTTTCCAGAACCGCGCGGTATCCGACTTGATCTGGGAAAAACTGCCGGTGTCCATGAGTCTGGGTTTGTGGACCTTCTTCATCAGCTATCTGATTGCCGTGCCGCTGGGCGTGGCCAAGGCGGTCCGCGCGGGTACCCGTTTTGACCTGGTCACGACCCTGCTGATTCTGGTGGGCTATGCCATTCCCGGATTTGTGCTGGGCGTGGCGCTTCTGGTTATTTTTGGCGGCCAGTTGCAGTGGTTCCCGCTGCGAGGCCTGACTTCATCCAACTGGGAGCAAATGACTTGGGGTGCGCGCATCGTCGACTACCTCTGGCACATCGCGCTACCGGTCACCGCCATGGTGATGGGCAGTTTTGCCGTCACTGCCATGCTGACCAAGAACGCTTTTCTGGAAGAAATCCGCAAACAATACGTGGTGACAGCCCGCGCTAAAGGGCTATCCGAGCGACAGGTGTTGTGGAGGCATGTGATGCGCAATGCGCTGATCCCGATCATTACCGGGTTTCCTGCGGCCTTTGTGGGGGCATTTTTTACCGGCTCACTCTTGATCGAAACCCTGTTTTCTCTGGATGGTCTGGGCTTGCTGAGCTATGAAAGCGTGATTCGCCGTGACTATCCCGTCGTGATGGGTACGCTTTATCTTTTTACCCTCATCGGATTGGTGACCAAACTGGTTTCCGACCTGTGCTACGTCTGGGCGGATCCGCGTGTCAAGTTCGATTGATCCCACCCCTCCATTGCGTTATCCCAGTCCGTCCAGAAGGGCGTGGCAACGCTTCAAGCGCAACCGCTTGGGCTATGTGAGCTTGCTGGTTTTTTGCGGCCTGCTGGTGGTGAGCCTGTTTGCCGAGCTGGTATCCAACGACCGCCCGCTTGTGGTGGTGTACCAGGGGCAAACCTATTTTCCGATGTGGAAGGACTATCCCGAGACCACGTTTGGCGGTGACTTCAACACGCCCACCGATTATCTCGATCCTTTCATTCGCCAGCGCCTGCAGCAGACAGGAAACTGGGCTTTGTTTGCGCCCAACCGCTATGGCCCCAAAACGCTCAATTATTTCGCCGTTGAACCCAATCCCTCGGGTCCGAGCCGAGCCAACTGGCTGGGCACAGACGACCGGGGGCGCGACCTGCTGGCCCAACTGATTTATGGATTCCGGGTCAGCGTGCTTTTTGCGCTGGCGCTCACCTTCTCAGGGGTTGTTCTTGGGGTGATTACCGGTGCGATTCAGGGCTTTTTTGGTGGAAAAACCGACCTGACCTTTCAACGGTTTATCGAGGTGTGGAGCGCCATGCCTGAGCTCTATTTGCTGATTATTTTCAGCGCCGTCTTTGCGCCCAGCATTGCACTGCTGCTCGTGCTGCTGAGCCTGTTTGGCTGGATGGGTTTGAGCGACTACGTCCGCGCGGAATTCCTTCGAAACCGCCAGCTGGATTACGTTCGGGCCGCACGGGCGCTCGGGGTTTCTGACTGGAAGATCATTGTGCGTCACGTCTTGCCCAACAGCATGACACCGGTGGTCACCTTTCTGCCTTTTCGCATGAGCGGTGCCATCCTGGCATTGACCTCGCTGGACTTTCTCGGTTTGGGTGTGCCGCCTGGAACACCTTCTCTGGGTGAACTGCTGTCGCAGGGCAAGAACAACATTGATGCGTGGTGGATCTCTCTTTCCACCTTCGCTGTGCTGGTGATTACTTTGTTGCTATTGACTCTGATGGGAGATGCGCTACGCGATGCACTGGACCCCCGAAAGGCGGAGCAATGACCCGCATCGGGCCTGACGTCATGCCGTCTGCACCGCAACCGTTGAGTGCGCTGACGCCGCTGCTCCAGGTTCAAGGTTTGACGGTGTCCTTTGGCGGCCAGGAGGTCGTGCATGGCATCGATTTCGAGATCTTTCCGGGAGAAAAACTGGCGTTGGTGGGAGAGTCTGGCTCAGGCAAGACCGTAACCGCACTCAGCTTGTTGGGCTTGGCGCAGGGCGCTCTGGTCAAGGGCAACGCCCGCTTCGGGCCCATTCCGGGCGCGTCTGCGGAATTGCTCACATTGCCTGCCCGACAAATGCAGGCGATTCGCGGCCAGGACATCTCCATGATCTTTCAGGAGCCCATGACGGCCCTGAACCCCCTCTTCACCATTGGTGAACAAATTGCCGAAGTTCTTCAGCTGAAAATGGGGCTGGCCCCCGTGGAATCAGCGCGGAGAGCTATCGAATTAATAGCAGATACCGGCATTGAAGAGGCTGGTCGTCGTGCGGGCGCCTATCCTCACCAGCTGTCAGGTGGGCAGCGCCAACGCGCCATGATTGCCATGTCACTGGCCTGCCATCCCCAGTTGTTGCTTGCGGACGAACCGACGACTGCGCTGGATGTGACGGTGCGCAAGCAGATTCTGGATTTGTTGACCCAGCAACAGACATTACGGGGCATGGCGGTATTGCTCATCACCCATGATCTGAATCTGGTTCGCAGCTTTGCAGATCGGGTGGCCGTCATGGAAAACGGCCACATCGTTGAGCAGGGCCGGGTTGCCGATATATTCGCCAAGCCGCAGCACCCCTACACCCGGCGCCTTCTCGACAGCCGGCCGGTTCGCGACGTCGTCGAGCCCGTCGCAAATGCACCCGTAGCACTGAGCGCGCGCGGTGTGCGTGTGGCCTATCCGGTGCCCCGGCCCGGCATTCGTGGCTGGTTTAAAAGCGGCGAATTCGTTGCGGTGTATGGCGCGGATCTGGATCTGGCCTGTGGCCAGACGCTGGGCGTGGTGGGTGAATCGGGATCCGGTAAATCCACCCTGGCGTTGGCGGCACTGGGTTTGCTGAAATTCGGCGGGACGCTCGCGGTGCTGGGGCAAAGCTGGGGAACGGCCCGTGACCGGGTCTTGCGAAAAAGCGTTCAGGTGGTGTTTCAGGATCCATTTGCCTCTCTGTCACCCCGCATGACGGTGGAAGCGATTGTGGGTGAAGGCTTGCTGGTGCACGAACCCGGGTTGAGCGCAGATGCCCGCAGGGACCGGGTATGGGCGGCTTTGAGCGAAGTGGGGCTGGATGAAACCCAATTTCCCGGCCTGTTGCAGCGCTATCCCCACCAGTTTTCGGGAGGCCAGCGCCAGCGCATTGCGATCGCGCGGGCCTTGATTGTGCAGCCCCGGCTACTGGTCCTTGACGAGCCGACCAGTGCGCTGGATGTCACCATGGGAAAGCAGATTCTGCAACTGCTTCAGCGGCTGCAACGTGAGCGAGGCCTGGCGTATTTGTTGATCACCCATGACGTGGCGGTCATACGCGCCATGGCTCACCAGGTTCTGGTCATGCGCGGTGGGGAAATCGTCGAAAGTGGCCCGGTTGCGCGAGTCTTCGAGCGCCCCCAGCAGGAATACACCCGTATATTGCTGGCGGCCGCTGAATAACTCCTTAAGAATCAAGGGCTTTAAGGGGTTTTTGGAGTACAATCCGGGCTCACGACCAAACGGGCGGGTAATTACCGCCCGTTTTTTTTGGGCGATTGTTTTTGAATGGGCTGATTTCACGTGGCATTGCAGGAAATTGTTGAACAAACCGTTAGCGGTCTGGGATATGACTTGGTGGAGATTGAACGCTCCGCCGGGGGCTTGCTGCGCATCACGATTGATTTGCCCTGGGTTGCGCCGATCGACGGTGTCGCTGCGCCACAGCAATTCATCAACGTGGAAGATTGTGAAAAAGTCAATCGCCAGTTGCTTTTTGCGCTGGAAGTGGATGGTATCGAATACAAGCGGTTGGAAGTTTCTTCCCCTGGCATAGATCGCCCTTTGCGGCATGCGCAGGATTTTGAGCGATTTGTGGGTCACATCATTGACCTCAACCTCAAGGCCCCGATGGGCGAGGCTGCGGCAGGCCAAGTGCATCCCAGCCGCAAGAAATTTCGCGGCGAGCTGGAGAAGCTTGTCGCTGCCGACGGCAGCGTTGGATGGCAAATCGTCTGGAGCGATGCGCCGGCAGTCAAGCCGGGTCAGAAAGTTAGCAAGAAGCGTGTTCCTCCGCCATTGCAGGCACTGGGTTTTGCGCTTGATGAATTGCGTGACGCGCGTCTCGCACCCATTGTGAGTTTCAAGGGTCGCGGTGCGGCGGATGCCAACGATGGTGTGGCGGACGCAGACACGGCTTGACAGCTTGCAGACCCCATTGGGTTTGCATCAAGAATTTTTTAGTTTTGTATTGGTTAATTCGAGTATTCAGGAGAGTCATGGCATGAATCGCGAACTGTTAATGCTGATAGAAGCAATTTCACGTGAGAAAAACGTGGAACGTGATGTGGTGATGGGCGCCGTGGAAGCGGCTTTGGCCCAAGCGACCAAAAAGCTGTATCCCGGCGACGTGGATATTCGCGTCGCCCTGGACCGCGATAGTGGTAACTACGAAACCTTTCGTCGTTGGCATGTGGTCCCCGATGAGGCTGGTCTGCAACTGCCTGACCAGGAAATACTGCTGTTTGAAGCAAAAGAGCAGATCGCCGACATCGAGGTGGATGAGCACATCGAGGAGTCCATTCCTTCGGTGCCAATCGGCCGAATTGGTGCGATGGCTGCCAAGCAGGTGATTTTGCAAAAAATCCGTGATGCCGAGCGCGAAATGTTGCTCAACGACTTCATGTCCCGCGGTGAAAAAATCTTCGTCGGCACGGTCAAGCGCATGGATAAAGGTGACCTCATTGTGGAGAGTGGTCGCGTTGAAGGCCGTCTGCGCCGCAGCGAGATGATCCCCAAGGAAAACCTGCGTACCGGGGACCGGGTTCGCGCCATGATCATGGAAGTGGATCTGACGCTGCGTGGTGCACCCATTCTGCTGTCCCGTTCCGCACCAGAATTCATGATTGAGCTGTTCCGCCAGGAAGTGCCCGAAATTGAACAAGGCCTGCTGGAGATCAAATCCTGCGCCCGTGACCCTGGTTCGCGCGCCAAGATTGCGGTTCTGTCGCATGACAAGCGGGTTGATCCCATTGGTACCTGTGTGGGTGTACGGGGAACCCGCGTCAATGGCGTGACCAATGAACTCGCCGGCGAGCGTGTCGACATTGTGTTGTGGAGCGAAGATCCGGCGCAGTTCGTGATCGGTGCGCTGGCTCCGGCCAACGTGTCCAGCATCGTGGTCGATGAAGAGCGCCACGCCATGGACGTCGTGGTGGACGAGGAAAACCTCGCGATTGCCATCGGTCGTGGTGGACAGAATGTGCGTCTCGCGTCCGAGCTGACAGGCTGGAGAATCAACATCCTTGATGCGGCAGAGTCTGCCCAGAAGCAGGCCAGTGAAACCGATATCGGTCGCAAGCTGTTTATGGAAAAACTCGATGTGGACGAGGAAATCGCCGACATTCTGATTGCCGAAGGCTTCACCAGTCTCGAAGAGGTGGCCTATGTGCCGCTTCAGGAAATGCTGGAGATTGAGTCCTTTGATGAAGACACCGTCAATGAGCTGCGCACCCGTGCCAAGAACGCTCTGCTGACGATGGAGATTGCGCATGAGGAAAGTGTTGAAGAAGTCTCGCAGGATTTGCGTGACCTTCAAGGCCTGACTCCCGAATTGATCGGCAAACTGGCAGACGGCGGCGTGCACACCCGCGACGATCTGGCCGATTTGGCCGTTGACGAACTTACAGAAATCACCGGCCAGTCTGCGGACGAAGCCAAGACCTTGATCATGAAGGCGCGCGAACATTGGTTTACCAATGACGCCGCTTCTCAAGAGTAATGGTCATGAAAGGTTACACAACAAATGTCCAGTACGACCGTCGCCGAGTTTGCAAGTGAACTCAAAAAATCCACTGACACGCTACTTGAGCAGCTGAAGTCAGCCGGGGTAGCCAAGGCGGCTGCCTCGGATGTCCTGACCGATGCCGACAAGCACAGCTTGCTGAATTATCTTCAAAGTAGCCACGGAACGGCCAGTTCCGAGCGCAAGAAGATCACGCTCGTGAAAAAGCAGACCACAGAAATCAAACAGGCCGATGCAACAGGCAAGGCACGCACCATTCAGGTGGAGGTGCGCAAAAAACGCACGTTTGTACGCCGTGACGACGAAGTCGAGCAGCCCGTTGAAGCACAGGAGCGGGAAGTTTCTGTTCGAGAGTCGGCTGAGCCGGTGATTGACCACGCCGAGCTCGGACGCCGCGAAGAAGAAGCGCGACGCCAGGCGGAGTTGATCCGCCGCCAGGAAGAAGATTTGGTGGAAAAGCGTCGCCTGCGCGAAGCGGAAGAAAAACGCGAACGCGACGCGGAAGAGCGTGCCGCAAGCTATGCCGCCGCAGAACAAGAGAAGAAGAGTCAGGCCTCTACAAGCAAGACAGAAGCCAGCGCTGAGGCCATCGAAGCTGCGGCAGCCCGTGCTGCGGCGCAGGTTGAAGCGAGAGAAAAAGCCGCCGCCGAATCCAAGGCCCGTGCCGATGAAGAGGCCGTGCGTGCTGTGGACCTGAACGAGCGTCGTCGCAAGGCCGAAGCCGAAGCGGCTGCGATTCGCTCCATGATGTCTGCGCCTAAACGCGTGCTGGTGGCCCATAAGCCCGAAGAAGTCAAGCCGGCGGTAGCTGGCGTTAAAGGCACTTTGCACAAGCCAGCAGCCGGAAGCACAGTGGCAAAGCCGGCGAAGCCGGCAGCGCCTGGCGCTGCGGGCACCACTCCTGCTGGAGCGGGCAAGGAAGTGAAATCGGCCAAATTGTCCTCCAGTTGGGCAGGCGATCCAGCCAAGAAGAAAGCTATTCCTACCCGTGGTGACACCGGTGCGGGTGCCGGTCGCTCGACCAATTGGCGCACCGGGCCAAGGGGCCGCCGTGGCAGCAATGACCGCAACCACGATCACCAGCCCATGTCGGCACCGGTGGAAGCACGCGTGCTGGAAGTGCATGTGCCTGAAACCATCACCGTGGCCGAATTGGCACACAAGATGGCCGTCAAGGCATCTGAGGTTATCAAGCACCTGATGAAGCTGGGTCAGATGGTCACCATCAACCAGCCACTGGACCAGGACACCGCCATGATTGTGGTGGAAGAAATGGGCCACAAAGCGGTAGTTGCGGAGCTGGATGACGCAGAAGCGTTTACTGACGACGAAGTGCAACAGCAGCATGCTGAGGCGCTACCGCGGGCACCGGTGGTTACCGTCATGGGCCACGTAGACCATGGCAAGACTTCCTTGCTCGATTACATTCGCCGCGCCAAAGTGGCGTCGGGTGAAGCCGGTGGCATTACCCAGCACATTGGTGCCTATCACGTGGAAACACCGCGCGGCATGGTGTCCTTCCTGGATACTCCGGGTCACGAGGCCTTCTCGGCCATGCGTGCCCGTGGAGCCAATGCAACCGACATAGTGATTCTGGTGGTCGCTGCGGACGACGGCGTCATGCCGCAGACCAAAGAGGCTATCAAGCATGCCAAGGCTGCTGGTGTGCCTATCGTGGTGGCGATCAACAAGATCGACAAGCCCGATGCCAATCCTGAGCGCGTGAAGAACGAGCTGGTGGTTGAAGAGGTGATCCCGGAAGAGTTTGGTGGTAGTTCACCCTTTGTTTCCGTGTCCGCCAAAACCGGTCAGGGTATCGACGAACTGCTGGAGCAAGTGCTCTTGCAGGCTGAGGTGCTGGAGCTGCGCGCGCCGGTAGATGCCATGGCCAAGGGCTTGGTGATCGAAGCGCGTCTGGACAAGGGACGCGGACCTGTGGCGACCATTCTGGTGCAGTCCGGAACGCTGAAAACGGGCGACGTGGTGCTGGCAGGACAGACCTTTGGCCGTGTGCGTGCCATGCTGGACGAAAACGGAAAAACCATCAAGACCGCGGGTCCATCGATCCCGGTCGAGATCCAGGGCTTGACCGAAGTGCCGCGCGCTGGCGACGAATTCATTGTCATGGCCGATGAGCGCCGTGCCCGTGAAATTGCCACTTATCGTGCAGGCAAGTTCCGCAACACCAAGCTGGCCAAACAGCAAGCGTCGAAGTTGGAGAACATGTTCACCGACATCAACGCCGGCGAAGTCAAACTGGTTCCGATCATTGTCAAGGCCGACGTGCAGGGTTCGCAGGAAGCTTTGGCACAGTCGCTGGTCAAGTTGTCGACAGACGAAGTCAAAGTGCAGATGGTCTACACCGCGGTGGGCGCCATCAGCGAGTCCGACGTCAATCTGGCTATCGCCGCAAAGGCCGTCATCATTGGATTCAACATCCGTGCCGACGCCGGAGCCCGCAAGCTGGCAGAGAACAACGGTGTTGATATCCGTTACTACGACATCATTTACGATGCAGTGGACGATTTGAAACTGGCCATGTCGGGTATGTTGACGCCAGACAAGAAGGAAGAAGTCATCGGTACCGCCGAGATTCGCCAAGTGCTCAAAGTGTCGAAGATTGGCTCTATCGCAGGTTGTATGGTCACCTCAGGCTTTGCACGTCGCACCGCCAAACTGCGCTTGTTGCGCGGCAATGTGGTCATCTACACGGGCGAGCTGGATTCGCTCAAGCGCTTCAAGGACGACGCCAAGGAAGTCAAGGAAGGCTTCGAGTGCGGCTTGACCATCAAGAACTACAACGACATCCAGGAAGGCGACGCGCTGGAGTTCTTCGAAATCCGCGAAATCGCCCGGACGCTGTAATTGGTAATGAACTATGGTTCGTAGAAAATCATCCACCCCCAACCGCGGTTTCCGCGTGGCTGATCAGATCCAGCGGGATCTGACGGAGTTGATCGCCCGCGAGTTGAAAGACCCGCGGGTCGGGATGGTGACGATTCAGGCTGTGGAGGTCACGCCCGACTACGCTCACGCCAAGGTGTTCTACAGTTTGCTCAAGGGCGACCCGGTGACGACGACAGAAGGGTTGAACCAGGCGGCAGGTTTCTTGCGTGCTGGCTTGTTCAAACGCCTGCATATTCATACCGTTCCCACGCTGCACTTTCAGTTCGATCGCACGACTGAAAAGGCAGCGGACATGAATGCCTTGATCGCGCAGGCTGTTGCCTCGCGATCTAAAAACGAGGAATAGCCGTGAGCACCGCCGGGCCGACCCAAGGTGCGAAAGCCCCCTTGGGGGGCAGCGATTTACACGCAGTGAATGAGCGTGGGGGCACGCGCATTCGGGTTGTCAGGCGCCCGGTGCACGGGGTGCTGTTGCTGGACAAGCCATTGGGCTGGTCCAGTAATGATGCTTTGCAAAAAGTGAAGTGGTTGTTGCGGGCGGAAAAAGCAGGCCATACCGGCACGCTGGATCCTCTTGCCACCGGTGTGCTGCCCTTGTGTTTTGGTGCGGCCACCAAGTTCAGTCAGCTTCAGCTGGATGCCGACAAGGAGTATGCGGCGACCGCACGCTTGGGTGAGAAAACCAGTACAGGTGATGCAGAAGGCGAGGTCATCGCAGTGCGGCCGGTGCAGGTGACGGAGGCAGACATAGCGCGCGTGGTGCCCGGGTTTACCGGACCGATACGCCAGACGCCGCCAATGCACAGTGCGCTGAAGAAGGACGGAAAGCCCTTGTACGAGTATGCGCGCAAGGGAATCGAAGTGGAGCGGGAGGCACGTGCCGTCACAATTTTTGAGTTAAATGTGGCTCTAGCCCCCGTGGAACCTGCGCAGCCAGCTATCAATATGATAGTGAAATGCAGCAAGGGGACCTACATCCGCACACTGGGTGAGGATATTGGAGAAGCATTGGGATGCGGCGCGCATTTGACCGCGCTGCGCAGAACGGGGACTGGTGGCTTTGGTGTGTCGCAATGCGTGACGCTGGAGGCGCTGGAGGCCATGACGGAGGAAGAACGCTTGGCGTGTTTGATGCCAGTGGATTCGCTTTTGGCGAATCACACGGTTGTCACGCTGGATGCGGAAAATGCAGGACGGTTTTTGAGCGGCGTTCGCCGACGTGGAAACTGGCCTGATGATGAGCGTGTGGCCGTATACGGCACGCACCCACCGGCTCTGCTGGGCACTGCCCATACCAAAGCAGGTGAATTGATACCGGGGCGTTTGCTGAGCCCGCTTGACATTGCGCAAGTTCAAGCTCAGCAGACGGTTGGCATGACAACTGATACGAATGTGGCCTCAGAAGGCTACGAAGAACAGATTCAAGAGAAAGTGAACCATGAGCATTAAACAGATCCGCAACATCGCCATCATCGCCCACGTCGACCATGGTAAGACCACCATGGTCGACCAGTTGCTGCGCCAATCCGGCACCTTTGCCCAGCACGAGAAAATTGTTGATACCGTCATGGACAACAACGCGATCGAAAAAGAGCGTGGTATCACCATTCTGGCCAAGAACTGCGCAGTGACCTGGGAAGGTACCCACATCAACATCGTTGATACCCCCGGACACGCGGACTTTGGCGGTGAAGTGGAACGGGCTTTGTCGATGGTCGACGGCGTTGTTCTGCTAATTGATGCGCAGGAAGGCCCCATGCCACAGACCCGCTTTGTGACCAAGAAGGCACTGGCTCTGGGTCTGCGCCCCATTCTGGTGGTGAACAAGGTGGACAAGCCAGGTGCCCGTCCTGATTTCGTGGTCAATGCCGCTTTTGACCTGTTCGACAAGCTGGGCGCCACAGACGAACAGCTCGATTTTCCTGTGGTCTACGCATCCGGCATCAACGGCTGGAGCTCGCTGGAAGAGGGCGAACAGGGTGAACAGTGGGGTCCCGACATGTCGGCCCTCTTCAACACTATTCTGAAGCATGTACCCGCCCAGACCGGTGATCCTGCGGCACCGCTGCAACTGCAAATTTCCGCGCTCGATTTTTCCACTTTCGTGGGCCGTATTGGCGTCGGACGCATCAGCCAGGGCACCATCAAGCCCATGATGGAAGTGGTGGTCATGGAAGGCCCGGACGGCAAGCCCGTCAAAGGCCGCATCAACCAGGTGTTGACATTCCAGGGCCTGGAGCGTGTGCAGGCTACGGAAGCGGGCCCAGGCGAGATCGTGCTGATCAACGGCCTGACGGACATCGGCATTGGCGTCACCATTACCGACCCGATCAACCCGATGCCGCTGCCTATGCTCAAGGTGGACGAGCCGACCCTGACGATGAATTTCTGCGTGAACACCAGCCCGCTGGCCGGCCGTGAAGGCAAGTACGTCACCAGCCGCCAGATTTGGGACCGCCTGCAAAAAGAACTGCAACACAACGTGGCACTGCGCGTCAAGGAAACGGGCGAAGAAGGCATCTTTGAAGTCATGGGCCGCGGCGAACTGCACTTGACCATTTTGCTGGAAAACATGCGTCGCGAAGGCTACGAGATGGCGGTGTCCAAGCCACGCGTGGTGATGAAGGAAGTGAACGGCGAAAAGTACGAACCCATTGAGTTGGTGACGGCCGATATTGAAGAGCAACACCAGGGCGGCGTGATGCAGGCGCTCGGTGAGCGCAAGGGTGACCTCGTGAACATGGAGCCGGATGGTCGTGGGCGCGTGCGCCTGGAGTACCGCATTCCAGCGCGTGGCCTGATCGGCTTTACCAACGAGTTCTTGAACTTGACGCGCGGCTCGGGCCTGATCTCCAACATCTTCGACAGCTACGAGCCACACAAGGGCGAAATTGGCGGCCGCAAGAATGGCGTGTTGATTTCCATGGACGCGGGTGAAATTTTCACCTACGCCTTGGGCAAGCTGGACGACCGTGGCCGCATGTTCGTGCGCGCCAACGATCCCGTATACGAAGGCATGATTGTCGGTATCCATAGCCGCGAAAATGACTTGGTGGTCAACGCCACGCGGACCAAACAGCTGACCAACTTCCGCGTCAGCGGCAAGGAAGACACGATCAAGATCACGCCGCCGATTGAACTCACGCTGGAATACGGCGTGGAATTCATTGAAGACGACGAACTGGTCGAAATCACGCCCAAGTCGGTGCGTCTGCGCAAGCGCCACCTGACCGAGAGTGAACGCAAGCGCGCTGGACGCTAACCTCTCAGCCCATCGACCGGGCATGAAGCTCAGCCACAACCGCGCCGTCGTCCTGATGGCTGCGGTGGCACTGATGTGGTCCACTGCGGGCGTGGTGACCCGTCATCTGGACGGTGCCCGCAGTTTTGAGATCACGTTTTGGCGGGCGTTTTTTACATCGCTCTCACTGGTGCTGATCCTGCCTCTGATACGGGGGCGAAGGGTGTTTGCAGACATTCGCCATGCGGGCACTGCCTTCTGGGTGTCTGGTGTGTGCTGGTCCGTGATGTTCACCGCCTACATGGTGGCATTGACCCTGACAACGGTTGCCAATGTGCTGGTTACCATGTCGATTGGCCCCTTGCTGACCGCACTGATTGCCCGGATTTTCATTGGGCATCGCATTCCCCTGCGAACCTGGATGGCCATTGCCGTTGCGGGCGCGGGGATTGCCTACATGTACGGGGCTCAGGTTTCAGGGGACCAACTCATCGGTACCCTGGTGGCCTTGTGCGTGCCCATTGCCGGTGCCACCAACTGGACCGTCACCCAAAACGCCCACACGCAGGGCCATGACGTGGACCTGGTCCCGGCCGTGTTCGTTGGCGCCGTGATCAGTTGCATCGTCACACTGCCATTGGCGCTGCCCTTTCAGGCGACCACCCACGATTTGGGCCTTCTGGCCTATCTGGGGGTGGGCCAGCTGGCCATTCCCTGCGTGCTGTCGGTCATGTGTGCCCGTGTGCTCAAAGCCCCCGAGCTGTCGCTGCTGGCGTTGCTGGAAGTCGTTTTTGGCATCGCGCTGGCCTGGCTCGGGGCGGGTGAAGCACCTGGCCCGACGGTAATGCTGGGCGGGACATTGGTGATCGGTGCCCTGGTGACCAACGAGTTGCTGGGATGGAATCAAAGGAGAAACGAAATATGAACCCTGAATTGACTGAAGTCCAGACGGAAGTGGTTGGCGGCGTGGGCCTTATCACGCTGAACCGCCCCAAAGCGCTCAATGCGCTGAACCTGCCCATGGTACGTGCGCTTCTGGCCACATTACTGCTTTGGCAAGACGATCCGGCAATCTTTGCGGTCGCGATTCGCGGCACCAACAAAGTGGGCCGTCCCGGTACCCCGGAAGGCTTTTTCGGTGGATTCTGCGCAGGTGGCGACATCCGTTTTTTCCACCAGGCTGCCTTGGCCAACGATCCCGCTCTCGGTGAATTTTTCAACGAGGAGTACACCCTTAACCACCTGATTCACAACTACCGCAAGCCCTACATGGCCTTTATGGACGGCGTGGTGATGGGCGGCGGCATGGGTATCAGCCAGGGGGCCAGCCTGCGCATCGTGACGGAACGCACCAGGATGGCCATGCCAGAGACCGGCATTGGCCTCTTTCCCGACGTGGGCGGGGGCTATTTTTTGAGTCGTTGTCCCGGTCATGTGGGCGAGTATCTGGCGTTGACGGGAGATACCATTTCCGGCGAACAGGCCGTAGCCTGGGGACTGGCAGATGTGTGTGTGCCTTCCGCTGAATTGCCTGCGCTCTGGGCCACCCTGCAGACGCAGGGTTCGCTGGAGTCATTGCAGCACTGGATTGCTACCAATGTGATAGCTGACCACGCAGTATCCATGGGGGCTGAGGCCCCAATTGACTCAAAGATTGAGGCGGCATTCCGGCTGGGAAGCGTCGCGTCTATCGTGGCGGCGCTGGAAGCCCAGGGCAGCAAGCCGGCGCGCGCTGTGGCCGCCACCTTGCGCCACCGAAGTCCGCTGATGCTGCACGTCGTGCTGCAGCAAATCCGGCGTGCCCGCACCATGACATTGGCGGATGATCTGCGCATGGAGCGTGATCTGGTACACCACTGTTTTCACACGGTGCACTTGGAGCGCTCCGGTGCGTCGAGCGAAACGGTAGAAGGTATTCGCGCGCTGGCAGTAGACAAGGACTTCAAACCGGTCTGGAACCCTGCACGCATTGAAGATGTCAAGGCCGCCATGGTGGAGCCGTTTTTCATGAGCCCTTGGGCTGCTGATGCGCATCCCCTGCGCGCCTTGCAGTAACTCAAAGCTGCTGATAGACCGTTTGTGCCAGTTGCATCAGGGTGTCCCGTTTCAGCGGGCCCGTCAGGGCATAGCCAAAGCCCTGGTCCACCCAATAGAAGCTGGGAAGTGCGCCCTCTGTAGCAAACCGGAACGCGGTTTCCTGTCCGTCAATACCGTCAGTCTTGGCGTCTGCCTTCGGGGTGATGGCGCCGAGGTACAGGGTAACCCGAACTCCTGTGGCGTTCTGGAACATGAACTGCGCACGTGCCCCTGCATCACCCGGTAGAAGGCGCCCTCCGACCAATTCATAACCCTGTGCGGAAAGATTGGGCACCTTGATCGGCTTTCCAATCCGCTTGGACAGCCATTGCACCAGGTGTTCCTGCTCGGCTGCGGCAACCTCTACGGGGTGTCGCACCTCGGGTGCATATACCGCATGGGCGTAGCTCGCCTGGCGCACGAAATCCGCGCCCAACGTTGTCTTGGCCAAGGCACCCCCACGCTGGGCCTGCCACTCGTTATGCGTCAGCCAGCCAGTGCCAAAAGAGAGTACGACTGCGGCGGCCATGCCGCCCCATCGCCAACCTTGTTGAAGGGCGTGCTGCGAGTCGACTGTCTGCCGGGCTGCCGCCATCAGGGTCGGTGGAATCGGCTCATCCAGAACGTCCTGATGCAGGCAACGCAGCAAGTCGCGCTGTTGCCGCCATTGGGAAACCGTCGCCTGCGCGGCGGGGTCCTGCGATAGCCGGGCTTGCAGCGCTGCAAGCTCTGCGCCATGTGCCTGTTGATCCACCAACCGATGCAGTTCGCTTTCGGTGAGGGGGGAAGAGTTCCTGTCCATCATTTCTGTCCTGACAGTCATTTCATGCGGCGTAGCGGTGACACCGCGGCACCGGGTACAGCACTCTTTTCGGGTGTCAAAGCCGGGGCATCCATGAGCGACTGCAATCTCGCACGTGCCCGTGAGAGGCGCGACATGACGGTACCCATGGGAATGCCCGTGACCCGGGCAACGTCTTCATAACTCATGTCTTCCAGGCTCACCAATAACAAAACCGTGCGCTGCTCTTCAGGCAGCAGCAACAGGCACCGCTGCAGATCGAGTGCCAAATCGGTGGCTTGGTCAGGTGCCACCAATTCATGGGCAACATCGTGGATATCAACCCGCACTCCCGCCTGCTGACTCCTTACGACGCGGCGACCATTGCTGGCGTACAGGTTGTGCATCAGCGTAAACAACCAGGCGCGCAGATCACTGCCAGCGGCCCACAGGCGCCACTTGGAGCAGGCACGCTCCAGCGTATCCTGCACCAGATCGTCAGCCGCCCACGTGTTTCCCATGAGTGCGCGCGCATAGCGACGCAAACCGGGTATCTGGGCGATGAGGTCGGTTCGGTCCATATGCCCGGATGGTAGGCCCTAAAGCGAACCGGAAGTCAGCACATGGCCATCAGGGCTTGGCGGTATGCCATACGGTCAGCACGCCGTCACCGGTCTTGTCGCCCGGTTTGGTGTCTTTGGCCCAGTAGTACAGGGGCTTGCCTTTGAGGGCCCACTGCTTTTTGCCGTCGTCACGGGTGACGACCGAGTAGTCGCCGCTGGCCTTGTCCGTATCAGCCGCCATCAGAGGTGGCCAGTTGGTGGCGCAAGGGCCGTTGCACACGGATTTGCCGCTGTTTTGGGTGTCTTTGTCAAAGGTATACAGCGTCATTCCGTTGGGTCCGGTCAGCACGCCGTCGGCAACTTTGGCAGGGGAAGCCATATCCATAGAGGCGCAGCCGCCCAAGAGGGCGGCGGTCAAGGTCGCAATGGCAAGAAATTTCATGGGTTTTCTCCAGTAGTGCAATGCGCAGAAAACTGTCTGCAACTGGATGAACGCCCAATGCACCTGGTTTATTCCCGGGTGCAAGAAATATTTCAACGGGTGCGGGATTTCATGGCGCGGTCCACTTCACGCTTTCCTTCGCGGTCCTTGATGGTGTCGCGTTTATCGTGCTCCGCCTTGCCTTTTGCCAGCGCCACTTCGCACTTCACCTTGCCATCTTTCCAATGCAGATTGATGGGGACCAGGGTGTAGCCCTTTTGCTCTATCTTGCCGATCAGCTTTTGAATCTGCTCCTTGTGCATCAAGAGCTTTTTGGTACGCACGTTGTCGGGGTTGACATGGCTCGATGCCGTATGCAGCGGGTTGATCTGCAGCCCGATGATGAACAACTCGCCCCCACGGACGACCACATAGCCATCGGTGAGCTGGACCTTGCCTTCGCGCAGCGATTTGACCTCCCAGCCCTCCAGCACCAGACCGGCCTCAAAGCGCTCTTCGAAAAAGTAGTTGTACGCGGCCTTCTTGTTGTCGGCAATGCGGGTGTTGATAGCGGGTTTTTTAGCCATGGGACTCAAATGGGGGTGACAGACGGGAAATGAAGGGGGGGGGGTGCCTCAGGGCTTGACTACAATCCCGCGCAGACCCCCATTCTATGAAAACTGTTCACAAGTCCGTTCTTATTTGGTACAGCCCACAGGAAATGTATGTCCTGGTGACCCGTGTAAGCCAATACCCTGAGTTTCTGCCATGGTGTGACCATGCCAATGTGGTGGATCAGGACGAAAGCGGAATGACCGCGGAGGTCGGTCTGTCCTTTGGGGGTGTACGCCAGAGTTTTACTACCCGCAACACCCACACGGAGGCTAGCCGCGTTGACATGGTTTTGGTTAACGGTCCGTTTTCGCATCTGGATGGGCAATGGAATTTCTACCCGATTGGGGACGGCACGCAGCGCGCTTGCAAGGTGGAGCTGACGCTGAACTACGGATTCGACAACGTCACACTGGGTAAATTGGTGGGGCCCGTTTTTGACCGGATCGCCGCCAGTCTGGTCGATGCGTTCGTGAAGCGCGCACAGCAGGTGTACGGAGACTGAGATGCCATTCCCGGTTGTGGTTGTCTACTCTCCGAAGCCCCGTGAGGTGCGCGAAGTCACCGTGCTGATGGAGCAGGGCGCCACTGTGGGAGATGCTGTTCGGTCCAGCGCCTTGCTTGAGGGGCTTACGCCAGCAGCAGTGCATGCGCTGGAGTGTGGAGTGTGGGGCCGCAAAGTGCCTGTTGATCATTTGTTGCGGGTTGATGACCGCGTGGAACTTTACCGTCCGCTGACCGTAGACCCCAAGGTGGCCCGTCGGGAACGTTTTGTGCGCCAGGGTGCAAAAAAAGCGGCAGGCCTGTTTGCCAAGCGCCGTGTTGGCGCAAAAGCAGGCTACTAGCCGCAACCCACTGGCCCGTGCCTATTTGCAGTCGGTGTTGATAATGCCCTGAATGCGTTTGGCCTCGGCGGCACGCGCGGCGTCATCCATGATCTCGCGCTCACCCGCAGCGTTGGTGCGTGAGATGCGTACGCCCGAGTCAAAACTGGTCTTGGCCTGTTTGGCGCGGGCACAGTTTTCGACTTTGGCCTTGGTCACACGCTCTTCGTCCGCTTTGCGCTTGGCAACCTCGACGTCGGCAGCCTGCTTCTTCTTGGCTTCCAGCTCCTTGTCAATGGTGGCAACTTTGCTGCCGCTGGCAGGCAATGCTGGCGCTGCAGCCTCGGCCGATCCGGCATTCTCTTCGGCGGGTGGTGCGCTTGGTGCCCGGCCCGCTGGGCGTTTGAGAATGTTCTTGTCCAGAATATCAGCGGGAGGCGCGCGATCGCTGAATACTTTGCGGCCGTCCTTGTCGATCCACTGCCATTGGGCGAAAGCGGCACCACAGGCCCCGGTCAGGGCTGCAATCAAAAGTAGTTGAAGAATTTTCATGGATGAAGTGTATCGTTCAAGGGCTTCATTGGCCTGGGAATTCAGTCGAAGTGTCGGGTTTCACCACCACTTTATCGGCACCTCATCCAATTTACGAAGGGCGCGACGGGTACAATTTCGACATTTGGAGCTTTGACATGCGCCTCCTCGGCAAAGCGCTCACCTTCGACGATGTGTTGTTGGTGCCAGCGTACTCCCAGGTCCTCCCCAAGGACACATCACTCGCCACCCGATTCTCACGCAACATTGCCTTGAACCTGCCCCTGGTTTCAGCGGCCATGGATACGGTTACCGAGGCACGTTTGGCCATTGCCATTGCACAGGAAGGCGGCATCGGCATCGTTCATAAAAACCTGACGGCAGCAGAGCAGGCTGCGCAGGTTTCCAAGGTCAAGCGCTATGAGTCCGGAGTGCTGCGTGACCCGGTCGTCATTACCCCGAACCACACGGTACGCCAGGTGATGGATTTGTCTGCACAGCTGGGCGTCTCCGGTTTCCCCGTCTGCGAGGGCAGCAAAGTGGTCGGCATTGTGACCGGCCGGGATTTGCGCTTCGAGACCCGCTACGACCTGCCCGTGAGCAAGATCATGACGCCCAGGGAGAAGTTGATTACCGTGCCGGACGGCACGACGATCAGCCAAGCCAAAGTGTTGCTCAATCAATACAAAATTGAGCGTCTGCTGGTGGTTAACGACGCGTTCGAACTCAAGGGCCTGATTACGGTCAAGGACATTACCAAGCAAACCAGTTTTCCCAATGCAGCGCGGGACGCTCTGGGTAAACTGCGCGTGGGCGCCGCAGTCGGAGTGGGCGAGGGCACTGAAGAGCGCGTGGAAGCGCTGGTGCGTGCCGGTGTGGACGCCATTGTGGTGGACACGGCACACGGCCACAGCCATGGCGTGATCGAGCGCGTGCGCTGGGTCAAGAAGAACTACCCGCAAGTGGACGTGATTGGCGGCAACATTGCCACCGGTGCTGCTGCACTGGCGCTGGTTGAAGCCGGTGCGGATGCGGTCAAAGTGGGTATTGGCCCCGGCTCCATCTGCACGACACGTATCGTGGCCGGTGTAGGTGTGCCGCAAATCATGGCCATCGACAGTGTGGCCACTGCATTGCGTGGCACGGGTGTTCCGCTGATAGCCGATGGAGGCATCCGCTACAGCGGAGACATCGCCAAAGCACTTGCAGCCGGTGCTGGTACCGTGATGATGGGCGGCATGTTCGCGGGTACGGAAGAAGCACCCGGCGAAGTGATCCTGTTCCAGGGCCGCAGCTACAAGAGCTACCGGGGCATGGGCTCCATTGGCGCAATGCAGCAGGGCAGTGCAGACCGTTATTTTCAGGAATCCAGTACCGGCAACCCCAACGCTGACAAGCTGGTGCCCGAAGGTATTGAAGGTCGCGTGCCCTACAAAGGGTCCATGGTCTCCATCGTGTACCAGATGTCCGGCGGCATCCGGGCCAGCATGGGCTACTGCGGTTGCGCCACGATTGAAGACATGCAGAACAAGGCAGAGTTTGTGGAAATCACCACCGCGGGCATCCGTGAGAGCCACGTGCATGATGTGCAGATCACCAAAGAAGCACCAAACTATCGGGCCGATTGAGCATTTATGCACGCAGGGCTGCAAACGGGTAGCACGGGCATCGTAGTCTTCCGTTTATATTGTGAGTCTTTACCAGGAGGATTTCATGAGCATCATCTCGTTCATCAAGGGCGCAGGAGAAAAACTGTTTGGCCACTCGCCAGAAGTGGCAGAGGCAGTCGCTGAGCCTACCAACGAAGCAAAGGCCGCGGCGGCAAATGTATCGGCTTCAGAGGCAATAAAGAACTACATCCGATCACAGGACTTGCCAGCAGATGATCTGGTCATCACATTCAGTGGAGCCGATCAGGTTGTCACCGTGACCGGTCTGGTTGCGAGTCAGGAAGTTCGGGAAAAAATCGTTCTGTGCTGCGGCAATGTTCACGGTGTTGCTGGGGTCAATGACGAAATGCAAACAGCCGAACCGGCTGATGAGGCCACCTATCACACCGTGGTAAGCGGCGACAATCTGTCCAAGATTGCCAAGGCGGTTTACGGCGATGCCAATAAGTACCCTGTGATCTTTGCAGCCAATCAGCCAATGCTCACCTCACCGGACAAAATATACCCAGGTCAAGTTTTACGTTGTCCGCCCTTGGCCTAAGGCCTCAATCCCTCGCTTCAAAAAATAGGGTCCAGCTTTCGGGCTGGCTTTTTCATTTCTATGCACCAGAAGATTCTCATTCTTGATTTCGGCTCCCAAGTGACGCAGCTGATTGCCCGTCGTGTGCGTGAAGCCCATGTGTTTTGTGAAGTGCATCCCTGTGATGTGACCGACGCCTGGATTCGCGATTACGCCAAGGACGGCAATTTGAAAGGTGTCATCTTGTCTGGCAGTCATGCCAGCATTTACGAAGAGACGACGGACAAGGCACCTCAATCGGTGTTTGAGCTGGGAATTCCGGTGCTGGGCATTTGCTACGGTATGCAGGCGATGGCGCAGCAGCTGGGCGGCAAAGTCGAGGCCGGGCACACACGGGAGTTTGGTGCTGCCAAAATTCGGGCTCGCGGTCACACCCGGTTGTTTGATGGTATTCAGGACAGCACCACGTCAGAGGGTCACGGAATACTGGATGTCTGGATGAGTCATGGCGACAAGGTGACCGAATTGCCCCAGGGATTCAGCGTGATGGCATCCAACGACGCTTGCCCGATCGCCGGCATGGCGGACGAGGCCCGCCGCTTCTACGCCGTGCAGTTTCACCCCGAGGTGACGCACACCATTCAGGGGCAGGCCATTCTGAATCGTTTCGTGCTGGACATCTGCGGCACACGCCCCGACTGGATCATGGGCGACTACATTGCCGAGGCGGTTGAAAAAATTCGCGCCCAGGTCGGCTCCGAAGAAGTGATTCTGGGTTTGTCGGGTGGCGTGGATTCATCGGTCGCCGCCGCCTTGATTCACCGCGCCATTGGTGACCAGCTCACCTGTGTGTTTGTGGACCATGGCCTGTTGCGCTTGAATGAAGGCGACATGGTGATGGACATGTTCGTCGGCAAACTGCATGCCAAAGTGATGCGGGTGGATGCCGCCGACCAGTTCCTCGGCCATCTCAAAGGCGTGAGTGATCCTGAAGCCAAGCGCAAGATCATTGGTCGCGAGTTTGTAGAGGTATTCAAGGCTGCAGCCCTCACCCTGACTGCGGGAGATGCTACCAAAAAAGGAGCAACCTTCCTGGCTCAGGGGACCATTTATCCCGACGTGATCGAATCGGGTGGTGCCGGCAACAAAAAGGCCGTCACCATCAAGAGTCACCACAATGTGGGTGGCTTGCCAGAACAGCTCGGCCTCAAACTGCTGGAGCCCTTGCGCGAACTGTTCAAGGACGAAGTACGCGAACTGGGCGTTGCACTGGGCCTGCCCCACGACATGGTTTACCGTCATCCCTTCCCCGGACCCGGCTTGGGTGTGCGCATTCTGGGTGAAGTCAAAAAGGAATACGCCGACTTGCTGCGCCGTGCCGACGCCATCTTCATCGAAGAGCTCCATAACTTCAAGGATGCGGCCTCAGGCAAGACCTGGTACCAGCTCACCAGCCAGGCGTTCACCGTGTTTTTGCCGGTGAAAAGCGTGGGCGTCATGGGTGACGGCCGAACCTACGACTATGTGGTGGCCTTGCGCGCCGTGCAAACCAGCGATTTCATGACGGCAGATTGGGCTGAACTGCCCTATGCTCTGCTCAAGAAAGTGTCGAGCCGCATCATCAACGAAGTACGGGGTATCAACCGCGTGACCTACGATGTCTCCAGCAAACCGCCCGCGACGATCGAGTGGGAATGATCCATCACCTGACCTGAAAGAACGCGTATGTACCTGCCTCCCCAGTTCAGTGCGAAGGATCGGGTACATGCGGCGCACATGGTGCGTGAACATCCGTTTGCCAGTCTGATCAGTGTGGACGAGGAGGGTGTGCCCTTTGTAACGCACCTTCCCCTGCACCTGGAGGAGCGGGGTGACCAGTGGGTTCTGCTGGGCCACGTGGCCAAACCCAACCCGCATTGGCGCTATTTGCACAGTCGGCCGACCGCAGTGGTGACCTTTCTGGGACCGCATGCGTACATGTCGCCCCAGGTTTATCCCGATCTGGCCCGTGTACCCACCTGGAACTATGTGGCGGTGCATTGCACGGTGCAGGCAACACTGGTGGAGCAGCCGGAAGCGAAAGACCGGTTGCTGAAGAAATTGATTGGCGACCACGAGCCTGCCTACGCCGCGCAATGGCGTGGCTTGGGCGACGAGTTCGCCCAGAAAATGTTGGGTGGAATAGTCGGGTTTGAGCTTCTGGTAACCCGTCTGGAGTGCAAGTTGAAGCTCAACCAGCATCGGCCCGAAGCCCATGCCGCCATGCGCGCCGTGTACGCCGCTGGCGATGCGAACGAACAAGCCCTTGGGCAATGGATGGACCGTCTGGGCATGGCTGTACCGGAGATAAAGCAATGCGAATGATTTTTGGCATTTTGGGCTTGCTGTTGGTCGTTGCGATCACCGGAATGCTGGCGAAGAAACAACTAAGCTCTGTCAACGACATCAGACTGCCTGCCGGCCCTGGTAGCGCCCAGGAAGCCACCACTTCAATCTAAACGGAGGGCACAGTGCAACAACAATCCCAGCAAATACAGCAGCAGTTCAAAGCTGCAGCCGAGGCGGCAGTACAGCAAGCCCGGCCAATGCCCGATGACAAATAATCGAACCAATTACGGTTGTAGCCCCCGTGGAATATGCGCAAGCAGCTATTGAAAATATAGCAGCTATGGGTGATGCCGATTTTATGCAACTTGCCCTTGGGCAGGCGCGCGACGCCGGCGCAGCTGGCGAGGTTCCAGTGGGAGCTGTGGTGGTCAAGGACGGATTGGTGATTGCCACGGGCCGCAACGGGCCCATTGCTTCACATGACCCGACTGCGCATGCCGAAATGGTGGCCCTCCGTGCGGCGGCGCAAGTGCTGGGCAATTACCGACTCGATGGTTGTGAGCTGTTTGTCACGCTGGAGCCCTGCGCGATGTGCAGTGGTGCCATGTTGCATGCTCGGCTAGCGCGGGTGGTGTTCGGAGCCACCGATCCCAAAACTGGCGCGGCAGGGTCGGTCATTGATCTGTTTGGACAGAAACAACTCAACCACCAGACTCAAGTCCAAGGTGGCGTGCTGGCGGACGCTTGCTCCTTCGAACTTCAGAACTTTTTTCAAGTCAGGCGCGAGGAAAAGAAAATGATTCAGCACCCCCTGCGTGACGATGCGCTTCGTACCCCCGAACCGCGTTTCAATAACCTGCCCGGTTTTCCGTGGGAGCCCCATTACCTGAGCGATCTGCCTTCGCTTGCGGGCTTGCGGATGCACTATCTGGACGAGGGCCCGCAAGACGCACGGTTGACCTACCTGTGTCTGCATGGCAACCCGGCGTGGAGTTATCTGTACCGCAAGATGATTCCGGTGTTTTTGGCTGCCGGGCATCGCGTGGTGGCGCCTGACCTGATCGGCTTTGGCAAAAGCGACAAGCCGAAAAGAGAATCGGCGCACAGCTTCACCATCCATCGTCAGATTCTGCTGGAATTGATCGAACGACTGGACCTGCGCAACGTGGTGCTGGTCGTGCAGGATTGGGGTGGCATTCTTGGCTTGACACTGCCTATGGCTGCACCTGCGCGTTACGCTGGCCTGCTGGTCATGAATACGACACTGGCCACCGGGGATGCGGAGTTGTCTCCAGGCTTTCTGGGGTGGCGAGAGATGTGCGCCCGCAATCCGGAGTTTGATATTGCCCGCCTGTTCGCCCGGGGTAACCCCCAGATGACGGTTGAAGAGTGCGCCGCCTACATGGCGCCCTTTCCCGACAAGGGCCACCGCGCTGCAACCCGAGCGTTTCCGCCCATGGTTCCCGCGCAGCCTGAGTCCGAGGGCGCGCAAGTCTCATGCGAGGCACGAGAGTTCTGGCAAAAACGCTGGACGGGCAAGACAATGATGGCTATCGGCCTCCAGGACCCCGTCCTTGGATTGCCGGTTATGACGGAATTGCAGACCACGATACGGGGTTGTCCTGAGCCCATGTTAATCGCCCAGGCAGGGCATTTTGTGCAAGAGCATGGAGGCGTCATTGCTGAAGCGGCCGTTGGATATTTCAACGCCTCGCACGGTTAATAGGGGTTATCCCGCATAGCTCGCATCTATTCGAGACAAAGCACCCAGAAGTTTTTTCAAACCGGTATTTCTGCCGGTATTTTCCTCAAGGTGATGGTGCACAATGGCTCAACAAATGACAAGACTGTAGTCGGCATGCAAACTCAATCAGATACGCTGCAATTCCTGGACGACGATAGCGTGGATGGTGTCGCCGATGAGCCGGTTTGGCGTCTCTTGGTGATCGACGACGAGCCAGACGTGCATCGTGCAACCACTTTCGCTTTGGCTGGGGTGAAGATTCTGGGGCGACCTCTCCAGTTCTTGCACGCCTATTCAGCCGCCGAGGCAACCCAGCTGTTGCGTGTGGAATCCGAAATTGCGGTGGTGTTGCTCGATGTGGTCATGGAGCGTGAGGACGCCGGTTTGGCCCTGATAAAGACCATTCGGCAAGAACTCAAGCTGTCTGAGTTGCGCATTATTCTGAGGACCGGGCAACCCGGGTATGCCCCTGAAATCGAAACCATCCACGACTTCGATATCAACGACTATAAAACCAAGTCCGAGCTCACGCGCACCAAACTATATGCAACGATAACCGCCGCTCTGCGTGCGTATGAGCAAATTCGCAAGCTCGACGAGCTCGCCTTTTACGACCATCTGTGCAGTCTGCCCAATCGCAACAAGTTCATCGATCTGAGCGACGAACGCATTTCGTCCGGAGCGTTTGACGACGATGTCATCGCCATCCTGGATGTGGATGACTTCTCTGAAATAAACGATGCACTGGGTCATCAGCAAGGCGACCGGCTGCTGCAGGCCGTGGCCGAGCGGCTCAAAATGGAGCTGGGTACCCAAGTGGTATTGGCACGCATTGGGAGCGACACGTTCGGGCTGATGGGCTCCAGCAAGGTGGTAGACCCGGTGTCCATATTGGCCATGTTCCGCACACCCTTTGTTGTTCAGGATGACTCCATGGTGGTGACTGCGACCATGGGGCTGACCCGGCTTCTGTGCGATGGCATTGTCGGGCGAGATGCCCTCAAAGATGCCAACATTGCGCTCAAGTTGGCAAAGAAAAATCGCCGCGGCAGCTTCGTAATATTTTCCGCCGAAATGGGATTCGATATTCGTGAGCGCGTTCGGCTCTTGCAAGCGCTGCGCCATGCCGTTGAAAGCGAGCGGCTTTTCGTCGTCTACCAGCCTCAAGTCAATCTGATCAATGGCAATGTGGTGGGTGTTGAGGCACTCCTGCGATGGCGCAATGAAGATGGTACGTTTGTGCCTCCGGATCGCTTTATTCCCTTAGCCGAAGCCTCGGGCATGATCGTCGCCATTGGTGATTGGGTGCTCCGTGTGTCCTGTCACGAACTCTTGGGTCTCCAAGCCATGGGGCTGCCTGATTTGCGAATGTCGGTCAATGTCTCCCAGATTCAGTTCCGTCATCCCGAGTTCCTGGTAAAGCTCAAGGCGGCGTTGGTTGATACCGGCATCAGACCCGAATGCCTCGAGTTGGAGATTACCGAGTCTGTGGCTATGGAGGACCCGGATTTCATGCTGGAGATACTGCTTGCGGTGCGCGAACTTGGAATATCGATCGCCATCGATGATTTTGGTACGGGGTACTCCTCGCTGAGTCACTTGCGCCAGTTGCCGATCGACCGGCTCAAGATTGATCGGGCGTTTGTCTCGGAACTCAGCCAGGAGGTGTCAAGCGGACATATCGCCTCCATGGTCGTTGAACTGGGACGTAACCTCAACCTGACGGTGATCGCCGAAGGCATCGAGGAAGCGGTGCAGGCCGAGGCTTTACTGCGGTTGGGCTGCCATGAAGGCCAGGGTTATCTGTATGCGAAACCCCTGACCTCCCTGCAGTTGCAGGACTGGTTGCGCGCACGCTGCCCGATAATGGCGCAGTGAAAAAACACATCTACATCTATTCGCCTTCGGGCGCCGTGCGGGACAAAGCCGCGTTCAAGCGCGGCATATCACGCCTTAAAACCCTGGGTCATGAGGTGGAGGTCGACCCGGACGCGTTAGCCAGTCACCAGCGTTTTGCCGGCGACGATGCCACACGTGTGGCGGCCATTCACCGTGCGGCTGCCAGTGGTGCGGATGTTGCGCTGATTTCGCGTGGCGGCTACGGCTTGACGCGTATTTTGGGCAGCATCCGCTACAAGGTGCTCGCCAAGGCCATTGAGCGTGGGACGCAGTTTGTTGGTATCAGTGATTTCACATCGCTTCAACTGGCGCTGCTGGCGAAAACCGGTAGCGTTACATGGGCCGGGCCTGCGTTGTGCGAGGGGTTCGGCGTGGGCGGCAAGCCGGAGCTTCTCGACGGCCATGGGCACGGCGAAGAGGCCGTTCCGGACGACATCATGGAAGACTGCTTCAATGACCTGTTAATGGGGCAGGGCGAAGGCTCCGGCTGGCGTCAACACCGGGAACCAGCTCGTGATGAGGGACCCAGTGCACTGGCCTTTCGGGCCAATAATGGCATTCTTTGGGGCGGTAACCTGACCTTGCTGACGTCCTTGTTGGGTACGCCTTATTTTCCTGAAATCAAGGGTGGCATTCTGTTTCTGGAGGATGTGGCGGAACATCCCTACCGTATTGAGCGCATGCTGACGCAGTTACTCCATGCAGGTGTTCTGTCTCGTCAAAAGGCTATTTTGATGGGGCAATTTACCGATTTCAAGCTGACCGCACACGACAAGGGATTCAAACTGCAGTCGGTGATCGACTGGCTGCGCAGCCAGACCAAGACGCCAATATTGACTAATTTGCCTTACGGGCATGTGGCGACCAAAGTGCTGTTACCGGTAGGTGCCAAGGTTGACCTCGCGGTAGACGGGCGAGACGCCCTGATTTACTGGGGTCATCGCGCCTGAACGGGTCCTACCGCCCCAATCAGTGGCTCAATGGCTCAATGGGCTAGGGCGTGAGGTTAATCCTTTGGGCAGAAATCCCTTGAACATTTCACTGATTTGAATCAGTTTTCGTCGTGCCACGGCTTCGCCATCGACAGCCGCCATCGCAGCCATCAGATCCCCACGCAGGTACCAAAGCTCCTGTAAGTCATTGGCGTGGACCACTTTGAGTTCCACTGTGTGGTCCGCCACAGAGCCCGGCTGCGACAAGCTATCCAACATTGCTTCGCGAATGTGCTGCATTGCAGCTTTGCATTGCGCTTTGTCGTTTGAGGCATTCCCATTGAACAGTGTTTGCACGCTGAACATGAAGTTGGAGGTGGTCCATCGCATTGTTTTATGTCTTTAGCTGAGTGGTTAACGCTACCTTAAGCAGTATCTTCAAGATCAGCAATAGAATTTTTCAAAAAATACAAATAAACAACATTGTTTTCAATGACTTACGGCAGTAACTATATCTAAAACGTGAGTTTTGGTTGCTAAGTTAAGGTGCTTTATTGCTTCGATTGCTCGGTCAAATTGATGACTGTCCTTGGTTTCCCTACCCACGTGCCTGGCCACAAATACACCTTTGGAAACCCAAAAAAGTGTCGAGTTTTCTCGCAACATCTAGCGTCAAATTCAATGTCTTGGTCAATGCGCCTGATGTCTTCGCAATGATCTAAACTCTGGCCATACACAAAAAAAACGGATATATCTGGAATGGGTGTTCAAACGACAGTTGTCTTTACAGATTTGCATGGCAGCACGGCGGTGTTTGAGGCCTTGGGAAACGCCCGCGCGACTGAGATAGTTACTGAAATCACGTCATGGATCGCAACGCAGTGCGAGCGACATGGGGGGCGAGTCGTCAAGACATTAGGCGATGGGGTGTTAGCCATGTTTCCAGATGGTCACCGTGCGGTGAATGCCGTAGTGGATCTGCAACGACTTCATACCAAGCGTCTGATGCGTGCCCAGCCTGAATTGCGAATGGCGATGCGAATTGGGGTCGCAAGTGGTGAGGTTGAAATAGTCGCGAGTGATTGCTATGGCGACGCGGTGAATGTTGCTGCAAGGCTTTGTGATCTTTGCGGACCCCATCAAATATGGGCCAGTGCGGCTTCATTGAATGAAGTTGACGAACTGGCCGGAATAACATTTCGCGTGTTGGGTCCAATCAATATCCGTGGACGTGCGGAGCCGTGCAACGTTTATCAAATTGAATGGCGCGAAGAGGTAGCCACCGATTTTCTGACAATGCAAGGTGAACTCGACCCGTTGTATGCCAGTGGTGATGTCGATGCACTGGGGCGTGAAATTGAACTAACCTGGATGGGGTCAACCAAGCGGTTTAAGTCTTTTGAGCTACCGATTCAGATTGGTCGTATCCGGGACGTGGAGTTCGTGGTCAACGACCCACGTGTTTCCAGAACCCATGCGCGGCTGGAGTGGCGCAACGGTAGCGTGGTCTTTGTCGACGCAAGCAGCTACGGAAGCTGGATCCGGTTCTCAGGCGCTACGGGTTCGGATGTACTGCTGCGCCGCGATGAGTGCGTTCTACATGGCCGGGGAGAGCTGGCTCTTGGTGCGTCGTTTGCGGATGCGAGTGTGCCAACCGTGGGATTTTCAATTTTGTAGGTAGTGTTGGATTGCCACTACGTGCGCCGCCACATAACTTAACATAATATACATCGTATAAAGTACGATTACCAGCTGCCTTTAGGCCTCTGTGCTCGAATGAACGACGCAATAGTCTCCACGGAGTCGGTTCTCTGCGCCGTCCGGGCGAAGTCGATTGCCGAAAGTCCAAGGCCGTTCTTCAACGATGGATCGGCTCCAGCCTCCAGCAGTAACTGGACGGCATATGCCGACCCATACTTTGCCGCCATCATCAAAGGCGTACTGCCATTGGGAGACGCTGCATCGATATAGGCGTGGTTCTCCAGAAGAAGCCGCATGATCGGAATATGTCCGCCAGTTGCGGCGTAATGCAGAGGCGTCCAGCCGGGTTTGTTGACATCGGCGTCGCGGGCAATGAGCTTCTGGCAAATCGCCATGTGCCCCTTCAAGGCCGCCAACATCAAAGGGCTCTCATCCAGGGCTGTACGGACTTCAACCTTGGTGGCAGGTTGATCCAGAAGCACATCAACCACTTTGAGTGATCCGTCCCGCAGGGCCAGCATCAAACCATATTCGCCTTTGGGACTCAACGTGTTCGGGTCAAACCCGCGATTCAATAGTGACTGCACTGCTTCAGGGTTGTTGCGAGCTATGGCGACAAAAAAATCGTCATACGACCCCGCAATGGAATTAGAAAATCCAATAAAAACAAGCAGATATACAATTAACCTAAAGTAGTACTTCATAATGAAACACCACGAAAAAGCGCAGTAAAGTTATGGCTGGTGGCCTCGGCAATGGTCTCCACACTGCAGTTTCTGAGCAACGCCAGTTGCTTGGCCACATACGGGACATAAGACGGATTATTGGTTTTCCCGCGGAAAGGAACAGGTGCCAGATAGGGGCTGTCCGTCTCGATCAATAGGCGATCCAAAGGTACCCAAGCCGCGACATCACGTATTTCCTGGGCTGTTTTAAAGGTCAGGATTCCAGAAAAGGAGATGTAAAAACCCAGATCGAGCGCTTGCCTGGCTACCGCTTGGCTTTCCGTAAAACAATGAAAGACGCCGCCGGCAGCCCCGACAGTGCCATCTTCCCCCTCTTCCCTCAAAATCGAAAGTGTGTCGTCAGAGGCGCTGCGGGTGTGAATTACCAGCGGTTTTTGGAGCTGCCGGGCCGCACGAATATGCACCCGAAAGCGCTCACGCTGCCACTCCATGTCGGCAACGGTACGATCACCCAGACGGTAATAATCCAGCCCGGTTTCACCAATGGCGACCACCCGAGGAAGTGCCCCTCGCTCCAACAGGTCGTTCAAGCTGGGTTCCGTTACATCCTCATTGTCAGGATGCACCCCCACACTTGCCCAAAAATTATCAAATCGGGTCGCCAGTTGGTGCACTTGTGGAAACTCTTCCAGGGTGGTGCAGATGCACAGAGCGCGGTCTACTTGGGCGTCAGACATGGACTGCCGAATGTCAGCCAGTGACGCAGTCAGCTCAGGAAAGGTCAAATGACAATGGGAGTCTGTAAACATGGATAGATAGATGTCGCACCCCATCAGCCCCGATGGCCGATTGGCAGGCAATCACATGGTTTGGGTGGGACGGTCAGATACCAAGTGGGCACCGAGTATTTCTTCAATTTTCAGCTTGAGCGTACGGGACTTCTCATCCTTGGGGAACATGATTCCCACACCCTGCGTGCGCCCGCCGGCTGCCTTGGCGGGCGTGACCCACGCAACCTTCCCAGCCACGGGGTAGCGCTGCATGTCTTCAGGCAATGAAAGCAAAACATACACATCATCGCCCAGTGAATACTCACGGGAAGTCGGAATGAACACGCCGCCCTCCGTGAACATCGGAATATAGGCAGCATAGAGAGCTGCTTTTTCCTTGATGGACAACTGAATGACGCTGGGTCTGGGTGTAGAAGCAGGGGGTGTAGACATGTCTGGTGCTCAATGGTCGGAGTTTAGGGCCGTTTTGGCTTGTGCGACAAGCGCCTCCTGCATCAACCCGGTGTTGAAGGGGTGCTCCATCGTTCTTCTTGTCCGTGCAAGCGCCTTGCTCCAGTTGCTCAGCGCGTCAAGAGACACCGGGCCGCCCAGATCTGCCGCTTCAAAAAATCGGGGTGTCGCGCCAGTTTGGTGAGCCATCAAGTCATGGCAAAGTTTTTGCAGGGCGTCCATTGTCTGCGCCACAGTCCAGTCCCTGATAAAACCCGTATCACCGCGCGCCATGGCACCTGGCAGGGCGGCCCAGGCGGTCGGGTCTCGGCCGGAGCTCGCAAACGCCAGTGCGTCATCGGGGCGGCCTCCGGTGGCTTTGAGCAACAGATGTGATTGAGGAGCCGGTATGCCTTGGGCCATCATCCAGTCTTGGCTTGTTTGCGCGTCGGGCCACCGCATGGTGTGGCCAAGACAGCGGCTGCGAATGGTGGGCAATAGCTGGTGCGCCGATTCACTGGCCAGTACAAACTTCACATCCCCAGGTGGTTCTTCCAAAGTCTTGAGCAGCGCATTGGCGGTAATGTTGTTCATTTGCTCAGCGGGAAACACCAAAACAACCTTGCCTCGCCCGCGTGCACTGGTACGCTGGGAGAACTCGACAGCGTCGCGCATGGCGTCCACACGAATCTCCTTGCTGGGTTTGCGTTTTTTGTCGTCCACTTCCGCTTGTGCTTTTTCGCTCAGTGGCCAGCCCCGTTCCAGCATGGTGACTTCAGGCATCAGTACACACAGGTCGGCATGCGTGCGCACATCAATGGCATGGCAACTTCCGCAGGAGCCGCACGCGCCCTGCTCGCTGGGCTGTTCGCACAGCCACGCGCGCGCCAATTCCATGGCGAGGCTGTACTGGCCCAAACCCGAAGGGCCGTGGAGCAACCAAGCGTGCCCCCGTTGGGCCAGCAATTGCCGGGTTTGATCCGCAATCCAGGGCTGCAATGCCCTTCGTGTAATGTTCAGCATGCTGGCAACCAACCCTTGGCGCGCACCGCGCGATCCACCTCCAGCCAAACCGCATCGGGTGCCTGGTCGGCGTTGATTCTGGCGAAACGCGCGGGATCCTGGGCAAGCCTTTGCCCGTAACCATGGGCTACTTTTTCAAAAAACTCCAACGGTTGCGACTCAAATTTGTCCGGAATGCGGGCGGTCGTCAGCCGTTTGGCCGCAACTGCGGCGGGCAAGTCGAACCACACGGTCATGTGGGGCTGCACCAACGGGAAATTAACCAACGAGTCACCCTGCGCGGACAACCCTTGAACCCATTGCTCCAGAACCGACAGGACCTGCCAGTCAAAACCACGCCCACCTCCCTGGTAGGCGAAGGTGGCATCGGTAAAACGATCGCACAAGACCACATCACCTCGTGCCAAAGCGGGTTCAATCACGCACTTCAAATGGTCGCGCCGCGCTGCAAAGACCAGCAGCGCTTCCGTCATGGCATCCATGGAATCATTCAGAATAAGGGCGCGAAGTTTCTCGGCCAAGGGCGTCCCACCGGGCTCGCGGGTTAGGGTGACCACCCTGCCCTGTTCCTTGAAGGCTTGGGCAAGGCGTTCCACATGGGTGGATTTGCCGGCGCCATCAATGCCCTCAAAACTGATAAAAAGCCCGCTCGTTACCTGATTCACTGTCTTGTTCACGACCTTATTGCCCACGCTGGTATTTATTGACTGCCTTATTGTGCTCGTCCAGGCCGGCGCTGAAATGGCTGCTGCCATCCCCTTTGGCAACAAAGTACAGCGCTTTCGATGCTGCCGGTTGGACCGCTGCCAGCAAAGACGCCTTTCCTGGCATCGCGATCGGAGTTGGGGGCAGTCCGGCACGCGTGTAGGTGTTCCACGGTGTATCCGTCTGCAGGTCAATCTTGCGCAAATTGCCATCAAATGTCTCGCCTAGACCGTAAATCACGGTGGGGTCGGTTTGCAGACGCATACCTATGCGCAACCGATTGCTGAACACGGCGGCGATCGCAGGCCGATCATTAGGCGAGCCGGTTTCTTTTTCGACAATACTGGCTAATATCAGCGCCTGCTCGGGGCTCTGCAAGGGTGACTTGGGGTCGCGCACAGCCCAGGCTGAGGCAAGTTTCTTGTCCATTGCACGCATGGCGCGTTGCAGCACTGCCAGATCGCTGGAGCCCTTGCTGTAGGTATAGGTGTCAGGGAAAAACTGCCCTTCTGGATGCACGCCCGGTTTGCCCAGTTTCTGCATGAGAACGTCCGGTGGCAACCCTTGCGAATCCGGTTTGAGTTGTTCCGCCTTTTTCAGGGCAGCCTGGACCTGGCGAAAGGTCCACCCCTCGACGAGCGTGACACTGCGCAAGGCTTCTTCCCCTTGGACGAGTTTGCGCAACAGGCTTCTGGGCGTGGTCTCGCGGTCCAGTTCGTAACTGCCAGCCCGGATCTGTCGGGACTGCCCGGACAGCCTGAACCACCAATACAGCATGGCCGGATGGACAGGTACGCCCGCTTCAGCAACCGCTATGGCCACCTCTCGCGCTGAGGTACCCGGCTCAATGGAAAGATCCACCGTGGCGGCGGGCAGGTCGAACCGGTGGTCTAGCCAGGCATAGCTGGCGCCACCCAATCCCAGGACAACGGCCAAAACAATAACAATAAAGAGACGCACAGCCTTACATACCTAGTGAAATCATGGGAGGAATCATAATTCAGTGCATCAACACAGAGAGGTTCCATACCGTGACTGACAGTGCGAAAGCTTTGACCCTGAACGGGGTAGCTACTTTGACACATCTGGGCGTCATCAAAATTGTTGGCGAAGATGCTGCCAAGTTCATCCACGGACAGCTCACCCAGGATTTCTCATTGCTGGGTTTGGACACGGCCCGACTGGCCGCGTTTTGTTCTTCCAAAGGGCGTGCGCAGGCCAGTTTTATCGGGTTCAAGCGCAGCCCGGAAGAGATTCTTTTGATTTGTAGTCGTGATATTTTGCCCGCCACGCTCAAACGCCTTTCGATGTTTGTGATGCGGGCCAAAGCCCGGCTGGGTGATGCCACTGACGAATATGCCTTGTTTGGCCTGGCAGGAGATGCTATTAAAACAATAGCTGACAGCGCAACATCGGCGTGGGCCAAGGCCGATTTTGGTGATGTTTCCGTGGTCAATCTGTATCCTGCGGACGGAGCACCGCGCCAACTCTGGGTGGCGCCCATTGCGGCTCCCGTACCTTCCGGAGTACCCATGCCATTGGAACTTTGGCAGTGGAGCGAAGTTCGCAGTGGGGTTGCCACTATTACGGGCCCCGTGGTTGAGGCATTTGTGCCCCAGATGCTCAATTACGAGTCAGTTGGCGGAGTCAATTTCAAGAAGGGTTGCTACCCCGGCCAGGAAGTCGTGGCACGCAGCCAGTTCAGGGGCACTCTCAAACGCCGGGCATTTTTGGCCCATGCGGATGTCGCCTTGGCGGCAGGTGATGAAGTGTTTGCAGAAGCAGACGACAGCCAGCCCGCTGGCTCGGTGGTACAGGCGGTAGTCAATCCGCAGGGAGGATTTGATGCCATCGTTTCTGCGCAGTTGTCGGCAGTGGAAGGTGGCACCCTGCGGCTCGGTGGTGATGGCCGCCCCACCCTTCGCCTGCTTCCCCTGCCTTACGCTTTGCTCGAAGACATTTAAAACACGAGCCGGTGGCGAGCGATAAACTTTAAACGGCGGGGGCCGAAGGGGTGGCGCAGCATTCATAATCGCTTCGACGCCAAAATAGAGCATCAAGAAAAGAAGGGATTGGTTTCGTACATGTCCACACCGCTATCAAAAGAAGAAGCCTTTACCCGCCTGGGTTCCATCACCCGGGAAATGCACGAGGCGTTTTCTGTTCTGGGCGGCAGCAGTCATTTGCACGCAGTCGTGGGTGAAATGCCCGATGCGCGTGACCGTCTGGCCCACGTAGGAAAAATGACGGAAGAAGCGGCCAACAAGGTGCTGAACCTTGTGGATGCAGGAAAACCGGAATGTGATGACCTGGCCAAACGCGGACACGAGCTGGCCCACTCGCTCAATCGCATGGCCGTCCAGCCAGACATGAGCCTTGAGCATGCGCGCGGACTGCTGGTGGTGTGTGGAAAGTTTGCCGAACGCACCGCTGCCTTTGCTGAAAAAGAAGGCAACGTGCTGAGCGACATCATGATGGCGCAGGACTTTCAGGACCTGTCGGGCCAGGTGATCAAGAAGGTTATCGACATCATCAGCCGAACTGAAATGCAGCTGGTCCAGTTGTTGGTTGACAGTGCACCAGTGAAACCCCCAACCGACGCAACAGCCGAGGCTACATTCACCGGTGAAACCCACCAGTTGCAGGGCCCGCAAGCGGGAGATGCGGCACTGAAGCAGGATGACGTGGACGACTTGCTGGCTTCACTGGGGTTCTGAGTCCAGCGCGAGCGCCATTTCGATGTGCGCGATCCCTGCTTCTTCAAATTCCAGGCCTTGCGGAACGAAGCCAAAGCCTGTGTAAAAACCCCTGGCACTGCACTGGGCGTGAAGCATCACCTGATGATCGCCCCGATTCCGGGATACCTGAATCAGTGCTTCCAGCACGTCGCGTCCCAAGCGGGAGCCGCGTAGCACCCGGTCCACCGCCATGCGGCCAATGCGGCCCACGCCGGGCGCGTGTTGCACCAGCCGCCCACTGGCGACCGGTTGCCCCAGTTGGTTGCAGCGCACGGCATGCAGCGCGGTGGCGTCCGCTGCGTCCCAGACGAGACTCTGGTCAATGCCCTGCTCTTCCACAAAGACCTGTGTGCGCAACACCGAGATGCGAGCGCCCAGCAAATCCCAGTCGCCCATGGCGAGGACGGTCATGGGCTCGCCCGCCTGATAGCCTTCAAAAATAGCGCGCAGCGCTTTGGGTACTGGCATCGATTTCTGGGTTGCTGGATTGGCAAAAACATACACCAGCTCTCCGGTAACCAATAGCGTGTCGTCCCGAAAAATAGCACCTTCAAACACGATGGACGATGTGCCAATGCGCGCGCAGCGCAGGCAAACCTCGATGCGGTCGTCGTAGCGGGCGGATGCGTGGTACTCCACGCTCGCCTTTTTGACAAAAATATCGCCGTCCAGCAACTGCATGGCTGCTTCATAGGGCAAGGCCAGGGCACGCCAGTAGTCAGCCATGGCGGTATCAAAGTACATCAAGTAGTGGGCGTTGAACACGATCTTTTGCATGTCCACTTCGGACCAACGCACCCGCATGCGGTGAGAAAAACGAAAATCTGAGCGCGGCAAACTCATGGTGCAGGTGCTTTCATGAATGCTTTCTGCAGCGCGCGGGCTGCGTCCTGATGGGCTTGGGCCGCTTGAGGGATGGCACGCCCCATTTTGATGAATTCATGCACCACGCCGCGGTAAATTTCCAGGTCTACCGCCACACCCGCCATGCGCAGGCGGTCGGCGTACTGCACGCCTTCATCCACCAGCGGGTCACACTCCGCCAGACCCAGCCACGCCGGCGCAACACCCACCAGTTCGGCCAGTTGACCGAATTCGGTCAGACCGTCCAGGGGGGCAAATCGCCAGTCATCGCGGTCGCTTGGGGTGCGGATGTAGTGGTTGAAGAAATAGGTGATGTGCGACTCCTCCAGCACAAAACCCCGGGCGAATGTGCGGTGGGAATCCGTGTTTTGGTGCGCTGCCGTACCCGGGTAAAAAAGTAGCTGCAGGGCCACTGGCACTGCCGCATCGCGCGCCAGAATGGCACACACCGCTGCCAGGGTTCCACCTGCGCTGTCACCCCCCAGGGCAATCCGATGGGTGTCCAGCGCACGGCCTGCGCCGTGGTGGACAACCCACTGAACCACGTCCCACGCGTCGTCGGCTGCGGTGGGGAACTTGTGCTCAGGGGCCAGCCGGTAGTCCACCGACAGGACGGCGCAATTTGCGTGGTGACTGAGCTGGCGGCACAGCCCGTCGTGCGTGGCGATGCTGCCGATGGTGAAGCCACCCCCATGAAAATACACCAGCACCGGCAAGGTTTCATGCGAGGGTGCATACAGGCGTACGGGCACCTCGAACCCATCGCGGGCGGTGATCTGAAAATCTTCTACCCGGGATAAAGCATGGGCTGGCAACTCCAGCACGCCGGAACCTGCAGCGTAGGCGAACCGCGCCTGGCGGGGGCTGAGCGCATGCAAGGGCATGTTTCCGGTGCGGTCCATGCGCTCCAGAACGTGGTGCATGGCCGGTGTGAGCAAGGCCCTCGGGTTACGGTGGTGACTCATGGATAAAAATCTTCTTGTTAAAGTGCTGCTTTTCAATCCTACACCGCAGCACGCCATGGCATTTATCTATTACGTGACACAAATCCAGTTCGAGTTTGGCGCGGTCAAACTGCTACGCCAAGAGTGCGAACGGGTGGGAATCACCCGCCCCCTGATCGTGACCGACCCGGGCGTGAAGGCTGCTGGAGTCCTGCAAAAGGCGCTGGACGCACTGAACGCGGTGTCACCCGCCCTTCCCGTGGTCGTGTTTGACCAGACTCCCTCCAACCCCACCGAAGCTGCCGTGCGCGCCGCGGTAGCGATGTACCACGCCAACCAGTGCGATGGCCTGATTGCGGTAGGCGGCGGCTCGGCCATCGATTGCGCCAAGGGCGTGGCCATTGCCGCCACACACGAAGGCCCACTCACGCACTACGCCACCATCCTGGGTGGCTCCCCCCGCATTACCGAGCGTGTGGCTCCCATCATCGCAGTGCCCACGACCAGCGGAACCGGCAGCGAAGTAGCACGCGGCGCCATTGTCATCGTGGACGATCACCGCAAGCTGGGTTTTCACTCGTGGCATCTGGTGCCCAAAACCGCCATCTGTGACCCGGAGCTCACACTGGGCTTGCCCCCCAAACTCACCGCTGCAACGGGCATGGACGCCATAGCCCACTGCATGGAAACCTTCATGGCGCCCGCGTTCAATCCGCCGGCCGACGGCATTGCGCTGGACGGTCTGCAGCGCGGCTGGGCGCACATTGCGCGCGCCACGCAGGACGGTAACGACCGCGATGCCCGCCTGAACATGATGAGCGCCTCCATGCAGGGCGCGATGGCCTTTCAGAAAGGGCTGGGTTGTGTGCATTCGCTCAGCCACAGCCTGGGCGGCGTGGACCCGCGCCTGCACCACGGCACGCTCAATGCCCTATTTCTGCCAGCCGTCATTGCGTTTAACGCAAGCTCCGAGTCGATTCAAAAGGAACAGCGGCTGCAGCGCATGGCACACGCCATGGGTTTGGCCTCCGCCAGCGACATCGGCCCTGCGATCAAGGACATGAACGCCCGTCTTGGCCTGCCCAGCGGGCTGGCCGAAATGGGGGTGCAGATTGCGCAGTTTGACGCCATCATCACCGGCGCTTTGGCAGACCATTGCCACAAGACCGGGCCCCGTCTGGCAACGGCAGAAGACTACCGTGACATGCTGATGCAGGCGATGTGAGGGGCCGCTAAAGCGCTTGCACCCGGCCCATGTCGGGGCGCTCCAGCCACGCCGCAAACTCGTCTACCAACTGGGCGCTGGCACTGCACGCTGCAGTCCAGGCCTTGATACGCCCGGCCAGGTCATTGCCGTAATGGGTGAAATCGGTCCGGTCCGGCAGCTTGCCGTTGGGCAAGGTTTTGACCCATTCCGGGTTGGGTGCCAACAGCACCATGGTGTCCAGGTGGTGCGTGGCGTGGTGACGCCATGTCAGTTTCTTGTCCAGCCAGCCCGGTACCACGGCTTTCTGGAAGTGGGGGTACAACACCAGGCCTTGGTGCTCATTCAGGCCTCCAGCCCCCGTGTCTATTGCGCCACAAGCTCCTGATTTCATAGCATCGCGCCCGGCGGCAGGATAGTTCAGGTGCAGGTGATAGTCGGTCACTCCACCATCCCAATAGGCCCCGGGCGGCGCACCGGGAATGTTGTGCACGGCCCTGAGAATAAAAGGGATCGAGCAACTGGCCTGCAATGCCAGATTGAAGTTGGCCGCGCTCAGGGGCACCTGGCGCGTGCGGTAGTCATCGGTGGCGAATGGCAGGGGCGCACAGGCCGCGCCCATTGTCATGGCGTCGCGGCTGGAAAAAACCACCCGCTCCAGCCAGGCGCCCATGGACTTGCGGTGCACGGTGTTGGTCAGAAAAGCACCCAAATACCCCAAAGGCGTGCGCACACGATGTTCGCTGTTCAACACATGGCGCCCACGGGAGGTAATGATGTGCAGCCGGTAGCGTGGATGGCTCAATACTTCATTCACCCGCTCGCCATAGAAAGCCCGCAGGTTCTTGCCAAACAACTCGCTCACAAACGCGGCGGTGGGTCGCTTCTGTCCGGGTGCCAGTTCGTAATGCTGGTGAATGTAGTCATGCTCCAGCCGCTCGAACGCAGCCACAGGCTGATTCAGGCAACCGGTGGCCATGCGCCACGCACCGATGGAAGCCCCGACCAGATTGACCGGCTGCTCCGAGCGTGGCAACCATTCGCCAAACAGGAAGCGGTCCAATGCCCCCAGGATCAGCCCTTTAGGTCCCCCGGCCGCACCCGGGATGGTGCCCACATCGCCCGGTTGCAGCCCGTTTTTGGCGAGCGCCTGAAGGGCTAGCGGGCCTGCATGAATGTGGAGCGCGTGCATGGAACAAAGCTGAAAGGTGAACGACCGACTAGCGGTGCGCGGCCCAGTCAAACGGGTCTTGCTGCAGCACCATGTCAATGTCCAGCCCCAGCGCCACACCCACGGAGCCCGGAAACGTCACCGCCAACGCCCGCTCGTTCAGTTTGGCTTCTTTGCCGCGCGCCCGCCAGGCAGCAAGATGGATGACGCCCGCCAGTGGCTCATACACATTGCTTTCAAACGGTGCGTACTGGTGTTCCAGTGCGTCAATCATGGGCTGCGGGAACTGCCACATCCGGGCCAGGCCCGCTCCTACCGACGCATAGCAGTAGCCGAAGGCACGCCGCTCCGCCGCTGCGCGACGCAAATCCAGCGGGGCCACTTCCTTGTTCAGTCGGGCGATTTCTTCAGGCATGGCCAGAGGCATGGCCAGCTCACCAATGGCGTGGATGAGACCGCAGGTGAAGGCCGCTTGCTGGTTCTGGCGGACCAGCCCTGCCAGAGACCGCGACACCTTGGCCACGTTCAGGCTGTAGTCCCAGAACTGTTGCAGATTGATGCCCGGGATGCCCTTGAGCGAAGCGCCGCTCGCCGCGACCTGGGCCATGGAGCGCACATGCGCCAGATTCAAAAGTGCCAAGGCCTCCGAGACGCTGCTGATTTTTCCGCCAAGCTTGAAAAAGCCAGAGTTGGCCAGCTGCAGCAGCCGGGTAGTCAACGCCGGGTCCGTGCTGATGAGCTGGGTGACCTTGCGCAGATCAACCTCATTGCGGTCAAGCTCACTCAGCAGCAGCGCCACCACTTTGGGGATGCTGGGCAAAACAAACTGCTGTTCCAGCAACGCACTGAGTTTCATGAAAAACAGCCTCCACAACCCGCTTTGGGGGACGATTCCATTATGTATCTGCCCACATCATTTTTGCTACAGATTGGCTAGCGCTTGAGCTTGGCAAAGGCGGAGGCCATGGCCGATGAACCCAGTGAGCCACTGTTGTTATGGCTGCCCTGCTGGCGCTCACCCCGCCCGGCCGACTGGTAGCGGTTATCGCCCGATCCACGTTCACTGCGGTCGCCGCCGCCTTGCCGTGCAGGCGCTGCCCCCAGCTTCATGGTCAGGGCAATGCGCTTGCGCACCACATCCACTTCCACGACCTGCACTTTGACGATGTCGCCGGTCTTGACCACTTCGCGTGCGTCGGTGGTGAACTTGTGGCTGAGCTGACTCACATGCACCAGGCCGTCCTGGTGCACGCCCAGGTCGATGAAAGCGCCAAAGGCGGCCACGTTGCTCACGGTGCCCTCCAGAATCATGCCTTCCTTCAAATCCTTGATGTCTTCCACGCCGTCGTTGAAGCGGGCCACCTTGAAGTCGGGGCGCGGGTCACGGCCGGGCTTTTCCAGCTCACCCAGAATGTCCTTGACGGTGATGACACCGAACTTTTCATTGGCAAACAGCTCGGGCCGCAGGGTTTTGAGCATGTCAGCCCGGCCCATGATCTCGGCCACAGGCTTGCCGGTTTTGGCAATGATTTGTTCGATGACGGCATAGGTTTCCGGGTGCACGCCGGTCATGTCCAGCGGATTGCTGCCACCCCGAATGCGTAAAAAACCTGCGGCCTGCTCGAATGTTTTGGCACCCAGACCGGTCACCTTGAGCAAATCCTGGCGGCTGCCAAATGCGCCATTGGCTTCACGCCAGCGCACCACGGCCTTGGCCACGGTGCCAGACAGGCCCGACACTTTGGAGAGCAATGGCACGCTGGCGGTGTTCAGGTCTACACCGACCGAGTTCACGCAGTCTTCCACCACAGTGTCCAGCGTGCGGGCCAGCTCGCTCTGGTTCACGTCATGCTGGTACTGGCCGACACCAATGCTCTTGGGGTCAATCTTGACCAATTCCGCCAAGGGGTCTTGCAGGCGGCGGGCAATGCTGGCCGCGCCGCGCAGGCTCACATCCACATCGGGCATTTCCTGCGAGGCAAATTCGCTGGCGGAATAGACCGAGGCGCCCGCCTCGCTCACCACCACTTTCTCAATAGCCGGGCCATTGCCCTTGGCCATGAGTTTGATCAGGTCGGCGGCCAGCTTGTCGGTTTCGCGGCTGGCCGTACCGTTGCCAATGGCGATCAGGTTCACGCCGTGGCGCATGCACAGCGCGCCCAGCGTGTGCAGTGAGCCGTCCCAATCCTTGCGCGGCTCGTGCGGGAACACCGTGGCGGTTTCCACCAGTTTGCCGGTGGCGTCCACCACGGCCACTTTCACGCCAGTGCGAATGCCGGGGTCAAGCCCCATCACCACGCGCGGGCCCGCGGGTGCGGCCAGCAGCAAGTCGCGCAGGTTGTCGGCAAACACCTTGATGGCGACTTTTTCGGCCTCTTCCCGCAGCCGGGTAAACAGGTCGCGCTCGGTGGACATGCTGAGCTTCACCTTCCAGGTCCAGGATACGCATTTGCGCAGCAGGTCGTCGGCCGCGCGGCCCTGGTGGCTCCAGCCCAGACGCAACGCAATGCGGGCCTCGGCCAGCGATACGGCAGGTATCGCTCTGGCAGAGGCGCCCGCTGCTCCTGTTTTGATAGCTGCTTGCGCAGCGTTGACGGGGGCTGGAGGCAGATTTGACTCAGGAAGAACCAGCTTGGCGTCCAGAATATCGAGCGCCCTGCCCCGGAAAACAGCCAGCGCCCGGTGCGAGGGCACCCGGCCAATGGGCTCGTCGTAGTCAAAGTAGTCGCGAAACTTGGAGACATCGGCGTTGGCCTCGTCTTTGCCATCCATCAGCTTGCTCTGGAGCAGACCTTCCGTCCACAGCCATTCCCGCAGGTCCTGCACCAGGGCCGGATCTTCGGCCCATCGCTCGCTCAGCAGGTCGCGCACGCCATCGAGCACCGCCGGCACGGTCGAAAAGTCAGGTTGCTTGTCCTCACCCTCCACTACCGGCCGCATGGGGATGACATACGCCAGCGCCTCGTCAGCGGGCACCAGCAAGGGATTGGCAAACAGCGCATCGGCCAGCGGCTCCAGCCCGGCTTCGCGTGCCAGCTGGCCCTTGGTGCGGCGCTTGAGCTTGAACGGCAGGTAAATGTCTTCCACCTCCTGCTTGGTGGCGGCGAGGTGGATGGCGGAAATCAGCGCGGGCGTGAGCTTGCCCTGTTCGTCAATGAGTTTGATGACGGCTTCTTTGCGGTCGCGCAGTTCGCGCAGGTACGACAGGCGGGCCTCTAACTCGCGTAGCTGGATGTCGTCCAGCCCATCCGTCACCTCTTTGCGGTAGCGGGCGATAAACGGCACGGTGGCACCGCCATCAAGCAATTGCACGGCGGCTTCTACTTGCTGGGGACGAACACGGATTTCTTGCGCGATTTGCGCGATGATTTTCTGCATAAAGGAACCAACTGTCACTAACGAATAAGAATGAATGCCCGACTGTGGCACCCGAAACGGAATCAAGGTCATCAGTTTGCCACACGTGACCCCGCTCCCTTTTTTGGCAGTGTCCCTTTGGCGGCCTCGGCACCGCAACCCTGCTACGCTTACTCCCTTTTGTTCACAAACACCGATGACCCACGCTATCTACACCGCTTCCATCCCTGTCTTCAAGCAGATGCTGGGGGGCCTGCAAGAGGTCTTGCGCAAGGCTGAAGCGCACGCCACCGACAAAAAGATTGATCCCAACGCCCTGCTGCAGGCCCGCCTGTTTCCCGACATGTTCGGGCTGCTGCGCCAGGTGCAGGTCGCCAGCGACTTTGCGAAAAGCGTGTCCGCCCGGCTGGCCGGTGTGGAGGTGCCCAAACTGGAAGACGCCGAGCAGACTTTTGCTGACTTGCAGACACGCATCACTACCGTGCTGGCTTTCCTGAACAGCCTGGATGAATCCAAATTTGCCGATGCCGCCACCCGTGAAATCGTGACGCAAGCCGGCACCCCCAAAGAAAAGCGCTTTACCGGCCAGTCTTACCTCTTCAACTACGGCTTGCCGCACTTCTTTTTCCACGACAGCATGGCCTACGCCATCCTGCGCCACAACGGCGTGGAAGTGGGCAAGAAAGACTACATCGGGACCTATTGATCGAATGGGCTGAAACGCGGGACACGGCCATGCAGGCTTTTTACAGCGACCAGTTTGTTCTCCCGCTGCCCAACGGGCACCGCTTTCCGATGGCCAAGTACCGCATGCTGCGGGACCAGTTGGCGGAGCACCTCCCCGAGGTTCAACTTACCCAAGCCCCCAGCGCGGGCGATGGCGAACTGGCGTTTGCGCATAGCCCCGGGTATGTGGCGGCCATCGCGGACGGCACAGTCTCACCGGCCATGGTGCGGGAGATTGGGTTCCCCTGGAGCGAAGCCATGGCCGAGCGGGCGCGCCGTTCAGTGGGGGCCACCATTGCGGCAGCGCGCAGCGCGATGGCAAACGGAGTCGCAGCCAACCTGGCTGGCGGCACCCACCACGCCTATGCCGACAAGGGCGGTGGCTTTTGCGTTTTCAATGACGTGGCTGTGGCTGCACGGGTGATGCAAGCCGAATGGGGTCGTAGCCGTGCAGCGAATGGCGAACGGCGCGCACCGCTGCAGGTCGCGGTAATCGACCTCGACGTGCACCAGGGCAACGGCACCGCCAGCATTTTCAAAGACGATGCCAGCGTGTTCACCCTGTCTTTGCATGGGGACAAGAATTTTCCGTTTCGCAAGGAAGCAGGCGACCTCGATGTGGCTTTGCCCGATGGCTGCGGGGACGCTGAGTACCTGAGCGCACTGGAGAACGCCTTGCAGACCCTGGAGGGACAGTTCAAACCCGATCTGGTGATGTACCTTGCGGGCGCAGACCCCTACGAGGGTGACCGCTTGGGCCGCCTCAAGCTCACCATGGATGGGCTGCAAGCCCGCGATCGCCGGATTTTTGACTGGTGCCTTGAGCGCCAACTGCCGGTGGCTTTTGTAATGGCCGGAGGCTACGGTGTCCATATTGAGGAAACCGTTCAGGTGCAACTCAACACCTACCGTATTGCGCTGGAGTATGCAAAACGCTGGTTACACAAAGTTACACTCCCTGCATGCTGACCCAATCACAAGCCACCCAAGAATTGCGCCGTCTGATGGGTCTCTGGCGGGCAGAGAACTCCCGTGTGACGGGTGAAGCGGCAGCCATCAACCTCGACAGGATGCGGTGGCTGACACCTTTGGTGGCTCTTTTGAACGCCATTCACGCAGCCGTTTTTCTGTACCAACTGGTGTTCAACCCGTCGGACGACGAAACGATTCAGAGCTGGCAATTGGCGCTGCTGACGGCTCATCTGATCATGGGATTGTTCATGGCGGGTTCTGCCGTACTCGCTCACCGCTTGCAGCATGACAGCCGGACCTGGGGGGGGCAAGTGCTGCCCCGCCTGGTGGTTGTGATTGGCATGGTTTTCTGCATTGCGGTGGTAGCCATTGACCAATGGATTACGCCCAACATCACGCCTTTCCTGATTGTCTGCATGATTGCCGGACTGGCCATCTATTTGAGGCCCTTGGTCGCAGCGGGCCTGTATGCCGCCTCCTACGCGGGTTACTTTTTCGCCATGGGGTTGACGCAAGTCAATCCGGTATTGCTGTTGTCCAACCGCTTGAACGGCGTGGCGGCGTGTGTTCTGGGGTTTGCACTGTCGGTATTGCTGTGGCGCAAATTCACCACTATCACCCTGCAGCAACAACTGCTGGAGAACGCCAATACCGATCTGCAGGAGAAACAGCGCGAACTCGAACGCCTCACGCGCCTGGATGGGCTGACCGGGCTTTTCAACCGCAATACGTTTGTTGAACTGACGAAAAAAGAGCTGGATCGCGCCCAGCGCCAAGGCACGGCCACGGCCATTCTTCTGATGGACCTGGACCACTTCAAGCGCGTCAACGACACCTGGGGACACCCGGCAGGGGATGCCGTGCTGAAGCACGCCGCCATGGTTGCCAGCACCACGGTGCGCAGTACCGACCTGGTGGGCCGCCTGGGGGGCGAAGAATTCATTGTGCTGCTACCCGGCACATCCATTGAAGCGGCACGCAAGTTGGCAGAAAAGATACGGATGCGGCTGGAGGGCGAGGCGGCCACCTGGAACGACACCCGTATGGCAATCACGGTGAGCATCGGCATTTCTGGCACCACTGCCAGCGAGAAGCAGAGCTTCGAGGTGCTGTACCACGATGCGGACAAGGCGCTTTACGTCGCCAAGCAGCGCGGACGCAACCGCGTTATCTAACGCTGGCTCAGGGTTGCGCCGCCCTTGGCATCGGCAACGACTTGCGCCCCAGGCTTTCACCCGGGCCCGCAAATGAGGCGCAGGCAAGCCGAAATGAAAACTGACGGCGGGCGCTATTCGCCGCGCAGCGCCGCTTTCAGTTGCACGCCAAGCTCGGGCTTGTGCGAAAACGGATCAGTCGGGTTGCGCGCCTGCAGCACGTCTTCCATGCGCGTCTGCACCGAGCCAATGGCCTTGGGGTGGCTGTAGATGTAGAACCGGTTGGCGCCAATGGCATCAAACACCATTTGCGCCACTTCGGCTGCCGTGACCTTGCCACTGCCCACCGCCTTGTCGCTCATGGCTTGACCGATGAGCTGGCTTTGGGTCGGCTTGCTACCAGCGGTCTTCAGGTCGTCCGGGCGGTTGCGCTGGCTCTGGCTGATGCCGGTGGGCACAAAGAACGGGCACAACACGCTGGCGCTGACCTGGTCCGTCACCAGGGCCAAGTCCTGGTACAGGGTCTCGGACAAACTCACCACGGCGTGTTTGCTCACGTTGTAGATGCCCATATTGGGCGCGTTCAGCAAGCCCGCCATGCTGGCGGTATTGACGATGTGGCCCTGGTAGGCGGGATCGGCTTTGGCTGCGGCCAGCATCATGGGGGTGAAGATATGCACACCGTGCACCACACCCATGAGGTTGACGCCCAGCACCCATTCCCAGTCCTGCAAGGTGTTTTCCCAGATCAGGCCCCCTGCCCCCACGCCGGCGTTGTTGAATACAAAGTGCGGTGCGCCAAAACGGGCGAACGCCGCGGCGCCCAATGCCTCCATCTCGGCGGCTTTGGATACGTCCACCCGCATGGCCAGCACCTGTGCGCCGGCAGCCTTCATCTCGGCAGCGGTCTTGTCCAGCGCGTCTTGCTGCACATCGGCCAGAACCAGGTTCATGCCCAGCTTGGCACCGATGCGGGCACATTCCAGACCGAAGCCCGATCCCGCGCCAGTGAAGACGGCCGTCTTGTTGTTGAAATCAGTGATCATGTGTTGGCTTTCTTTAAAACAAATCCAATGCGCGGGAAGTGCACATGCACGGTGCCAACGCGTTCGTCCGTGCGACGCAGGGTGTAGCGGGTGCGGGTGGCGGCCACCAGTTCACCTTCGGTGGGTTCAGGGCCAAAGCTTTCGGCGGACACGGTGACCTGGCTGCCCAGCGCAATGCCGTGTTCGTCCTGAAATGTGGTGTCATTTTGGACTGCAGCCCCCGTAGATGCTGCGCAAGCAGCTATCGATTCAATAGCAGAATACTTTTCCATGGGACCATGGCCGATGGCAGCCATGCGGTCCATCCAGGCCAGCACGCCCGGTGTGGCGTCCAGAATGCCCGCCATCACCGGTACGCGCTTGCGCGAGAACCACAACGGGTGGTAGACGGAAAAATCCGCTACGCAGGGGGCACTGCCCAACAGAAAGTCCTGGTCATCGAGCATGTTGGCGATGCGACGCAGGTACGACTTGTACGCTGCCGTGGCATCGGCCGGACGCAGGCGTGTCATGCCCACAGTCATGGCGGCGCGGTCCGCACCAAAGGCCTGCGCCACTTCGGGCGGCGCGCCTTCAAACATGGCGGCGGCCCCTTTGGGCTGCAGGTTATAGGCCATCGAGGCCCAGAACAAGGTGCTGTCCGCCCACTGGGCCACGACACGGGCCAGGCCCTTGTGCTCTGCCGGATACAGGGTGGGCGTGGGTTGCAGGTGCTCCAGTACATCGCAGATCAGTGCGCTGTCGCAATACACATCGCTGCCGATCTGCAGAAACGGGGTTTTGCGGTAGCCGCCGGTGAGTGCCAGCACATCGGGCTTGGGCAGGATGGACGGGATGATGACCGACTTCCAGGCCAGGTTCTTGTAGCCCAACACCAGCCGGATCTTTTCAGAAAACGGCGAGGTGGGGTAGTGGTGCAGGATCAGGTCGGTCATGGTCGTTACCCGGTTATTGGATTAGACGGGTTCAGATCAATTTGACCAGTTGCTTGCCAAAGTTCTTGCCTTTGAGCAGGCCCAGGAACGCTTCGGGAGCGGCGGCAATGCCTTGCGCGATGGACTCGCGGGGCTTGAGCTTGCCCGTCGCCACCAGCGTGCCCAGTTCGGTGAGCGCTTCAGGCCAGATTTCCATGTGCTCGCTGACGATGAAACCCTGCACCGTGAGGCGCTGGGTCAAGATCAAGGCAGGGTAGTTCAGCGGCAAGGGCTGGCCGTCATAGCCCGCAATCATTCCGCACACGGCGATGCGGCCAAAGGCGTTCATGCGGGGCAGAACCGCGTCGAGCACCATGCCGCCCACATTTTCAAAATAGCCGTCGATGCCGTTGGGGCAAGCCTCGGCAATGGCTTTGGAGAGTGACGCCGCATTGCTGTGCAACTTGTAGTCGATGCAGGCGTCAAAGCCCAGCTCATCCACCGCGTATTTGCATTTGTCCGGCCCACCGGCAATGCCCACGGTGCGACAACCGCGCGCTTTGGACAAGGCGGCAAAGGCGCTGCCCACGGCGCCCGTAGCGGCGCTGACCACCAGGGTCTCGCCGGCCTTGGGGGCACAAATCTTTACCAAACCATACCAGGCGGTGACGCCGGGCATGCCGACCGCACCCAGATAAGCGCTCAAGGGAATGTGGGTGGTGTCGACCTTGCGCAGGGCACCGACCTGGTTGGCATCGACCACGCTGTACTCCTGCCAGCCGCCCATGCCCACCACCTTGTCGCCCACGGCAAAACGCGGGTTGCGGGATTCGACCACCTCGCCCACCGTGCCACCGCCCATGGTCTGACCCAAGGCCTGGGGCACCGCGTAGCTTTTGGAGTCGTGGATGCGCCCCCCCCGGGAGGGGTGCCCGGGCCGGAAGTGGTGGGGCCCCACCCCCAGGCCGACCGGGAGGGGGGGGGTGTAGGGGGAGGGGTGTTTTATATATATGGCGAACCCGGGACCCGGG
>JBBRYR010000016.1:0-66133 GCA_038237415.1 Burkholderiales bacterium | reverse complement strand
TTGACGTGCATGAAACGATTTTCAAAAATGGTCTCCGTCACTTTGCTGGGGCCGTGCGAAATGCTGTTGAGCGCCATGAACTGGGCCTGCATGTCGGTCGGAAATCCGGGGTACTCGGTGGTGCGAAAACTCTGCGCCTTGAGGCGGCCTTGCGACTGCACGCGAATGCCACCTTCAACCGCCGTGACCGTGGCTCCCGCATCACGCAGTTTGTCGATGACGGCGTCCAGGTGGTCAAAACGGCCATGACGAAGAAACACATCGCCGCCCGTCGCTGCAACGGCGCACAAAAACGTGCCCGTTTCGATGCGGTCAGCCACCACCTGGTGGGTGCAACCGTGCAGGGCCTCAACGCCCTGAATCCGGATGCGGCTGCTGCCGTGTCCTTCGATCTTTGCACCCATCTGGATGAGCATTTCGGCCAGATCAGGGATCTCGGGTTCCTGCGCTGCATTTTCCAGAATGGTTTCGCCTTCGGCCAAAGCCGCGGCCATCAGGAAGTTTTCAGTGCCGGTAACCGTCACCATATCGGTGGCAATGCGTGCACCCTTGAGCCGGGTACGCCCCTTGGGCAGCTTGGCGATCATGTAGCCATGCTCCACCACGATTTCAGCACCCATGGCCGCGAGGCCCTTGAGGTGCTGATCTACCGGACGGGAGCCAATGGCACAACCGCCGGGCAGTGAAACCGTAGCCTCGCCAAAACGCGCCAGCAGCGGGCCCAGTGCGAGCACCGACGCCCGCATGGTCTTGACCAGTTCATAGGGCGCCTCGGGTGAACTCAACTTGCCGGCGTCGACCCGCACAGAACCATCCGCGTTCTGGTCAATTTGCACACCCATATTGCGAATCAGCTTGAGCATGGTGGACACGTCCTGCAGACGCGGCACATTGTGCAAAGTCACTGGCTCTGCACTGAGGAGCGTGGCGCACAGCTCGGGCAAGGCGGCGTTTTTGGCGCCAGAAATCAGCACTTCGCCTTGAAGTTGCCGTCCGCCGCGAATCAGTAATTTGTCCATCGATATTGCCTGTGCTTTAGCGGTTTGCCTGCTCGGCCCACTCAGCGGGAGTCAGGGTTTTCATTGACAGTGCGTGCACTTCATCGGTCTGCATGCGCGTGCCCAGGGTGGCATAGACGCGCTGGTGCCGCTGAATGGGACGCAGGCCCTCAAACGTTGCCGAGACAATCGTGGCATACCAATGGCGGCCGTCGCCTTCCAACTGGCAGTGTTCGCAGGGCAGGCCCGCGGTGATCAGGGTTTGGAGTTCTTCAGCGGTCATATCAAAACGGAGTAAGGGGCTCAGCTGCGGATCTTGTAGCCAATGCGCAGCAAATACATGGCCAGCGCGCTCGCGCCCAGCAAAGCCATACCAACGATCGTCAGACTCAACCAGGGTGACGCATCGCTCACACCAAAAAAGCCATAGCGGAATCCGTCGATCATGTAGAAAAATGGATTGAAGTGGCTTGCGTTTTGCCAAAAGGCCGGCAAAGACCCAATGGAATAGAACACACCGCTCAAAAAAGTCATGGGCATGATCACGAAGTTTTGAAACGCAGCCAACTGGTCAAATTTCTCTGCCCACAGACCTGCAATCAAGCCCAACGCGCCCATCAGTGCCGCGCCCAGCAAGGCAAAAGTCAAAATCCACAATGGCGCGGCAAAGCCCAAGGGGGCAAACCAGAACGCGACCACCAGCACCCCAGCACCCACCACCATGCCGCGGACAATCGACGATCCAATATAGGCAATAAACCAGCTCCAGTGCGACAGGGGCGTGAGCAGGAGAAATACCAGGTTGCCCATGATCTTGCTCTGAATGAGCGAGGAAGAGCTGTTGGCAAATGCGTTCTGCAAAATGCTCATCATCACCAGTCCAGGCACCAGGAACGAGGTGTAACCAATGCTGTCGTAGACCTTGACGTGGTCTTCCAGCACATGTCCGAAAATCAGCAAATACATCACCGCCGTGAGCACGGGTGCTGCCACTGTCTGAAAACCAACTTTCCAGAAGCGCAGCACTTCCTTGTAAAACAGGGTCTGCCAGCCGGTCATTTAGCACTCACCTCAAGAATGGGGGTTTTGGAATGGCGGTTCATGATCTCGATGAACACATCTTCCAGGTCGGCCTTGCGCATCTCCACATCTTCCACCTGCAAGCCTGACTCGCGCACCGCGGCAAGGTACTGCTCAATTTCCAGCGCATTGTGGGCCGGCAACTGGACTACGCTGCCGGTAATGCGGGCGCGGGCTGCCAGCGCAGGCGGTAGCACCCCCGCGGTTTTGAAGCGCAATACATTGCCCGATGCCGCTTTGAGAAGTGCACTGGTGCGGTCCAGTGCGACGATGCGACCGGTCTGCAGCATGGCGATGCGTCCACACAGTGCCTCGGCTTCTTCGAGGTAATGGGTGGTCAGGAGCACAGTGTGGCCCTGTTTGTTGAGTTTCGAGACGAACTGCCACAGGGTCTGGCGCAATTCAACGTCCACGCCTGCGGTGGGCTCGTCCAGCACAATCACAGGCGGCTTGTGCACCAGCGCTTGGGCAACCAGCATGCGACGCTTCATGCCACCTGAGAGTTGGCGCATGTTGGCGTTGGCCTTGTCGGTCAGACCCAGGCTTTCCAGCAACTCGTCGATCCATGCATCGTTGTTCTTGATGCCGAAATAGCCCGACTGAAAACGCAATGCTTCGCGCACATTGAAGAAAGGATCAAAAACCAGCTCTTGCGGCACCACGCCCAATTTGCGACGCGCCTGTGCGTAATCTTTTTGTACATCGCTGCCCATGACGGTCACGCGCCCGCTCGTGGCGCGCGTCAGTCCGGCCAGGATGCTGATCATGGTGGTTTTGCCAGCGCCATTGGGACCCAGCAAGCCAAAAAACTCGCCTTCTTCAATGTCGAGCTGCACGCCGTCGAGCGCCATAAATGTGGCGCCTTTGGGCCCGCGAGGCAATGGATAGACTTTGGAAACGGATTGAAAAGAGATAGCGGTCATGGGATCCGCTATTTTAAGCGGCAGGAACTCAGGTACGGGGCAGGAGCCCCTCGATTCCGTACAAAGTAGCCAAGTCGTCCAGGTGCGGGGGAAGCCCCTGCACTGCCAGCGACTTGCCCGCGCGCAAACAGCGGCGGCGAAACTCAAGAAGAACAGCCAGGGCGGAGGAGTCAAAACGCTTCAGCGACCCGGCATTCACCACTACTGGCGAAGCCTCTGCCGACATACCGGCCGACAACTGGGCCAGGCAGGCGACCGCTCGGGCATGGGTCAACTCCTCAGGCAAACTCAGCACATCAAGCCTTTTTTGCGTTGGCCTTGTTGCGCTCGGACAGCGTGGCAATCAAGCCGTCAAGTCCTTTGGAATTGATTTCCTGCGCGAACTGGCTGCGATAGGTTTCGACCAGCCACACACCCAGCACATTGAGGTTGTAGATACGCCAGCCAGCGCCCTGTCCTGGAGTTTTCTCCAGTCGATAGTCCAGCTGAATGGGGTCGCCACCACCCTTGATCTCCGTGCGGACCATCACCTCTTTGTCTTCGGGTGCGGAGCGCAGGGGTTTCATGGAAACAGTCTGGTCCTTCACCTGCGCCAAAGCGCCGGCATAGGTGCGCACCAGCAGGATTTTGAATTCCTCCTGCAGTCGTTTTTGCTGCTCAGGGCTGGCCTGGCGCCAGGCCGGCCCCACTGCCGAAGCCGTCATCCGCTGAAAATTGACGTGGGGCATGATGCGGGCATCCACCAAGGAGATGACGGGTGCAATATTCCCGGTCCGCAACGACTTGTCGCCTTTGATGGTGTCGAGGACATCCACAGACAGGCGCTTGATCAACGCATCGGGGGCTTCATCCTCAGCATGTGCTGCGGCGCCTACGGTCAAAGCTGCGAGGGCCACGAAACCCACCAGAACCTGACGCAAAAAAACACGCTTCATAAATACTCTCTTGAACCCATTAGGGAAAACACCATTATCCAACTTCCCCGGCCCGTCGTGTGCCGCGAGGTCAATACCGGACTCAGGGGGCCGCCTCCGGCTCGGGCTCGGGCTCCTCTTCAGGCGGGTTCCCGTCATACACCCGGTTGCGCTGGCGCTGCAGATAGGCATCCCGGGTGAAGCTGTATTTGTCCAGGGCCGCCTCGTCCACCACGTCTCCCGCCTTGAGGTACCCGGCACGGGTATCGACCAGATTCAATACAGTCAAACCGGTGCGGGTCGCGGTGTCGTCCACGCTGTTAACCAGATTGCCTTTGAGATCAACGGGCAAGGCAACGACTTCACGCAACGTGGATACGCCCAGAAACGGCAGGACCAGGTAAGGCCCTGGAGGTACGCCCCAACGCCCCAAGGTCAGACCAAAATCTGCAGGATGTCGCTCGACATTCAGGTCACTGGCAATATCCAGCACGCCACCGAGCCCCAGGGTTGAATTCACCATGACACGGCCAATGCTGTCACCGGTATCCCGGCCCCGCAATTGCAGTGCGTTATTGACGGCCGACCAGACATCCGCGAGGTTATTGAAAAAATTGCCGACCCCGGTGCGAACCCAGTAAGGCGTTGCGCTTTGGTAGGCCGTGGCGACCGGTTTGACCACGGCACGGTCCAGCGCATCATTGAAAGTGAAAATGCTGCGATTCAGCGATTCCAACGGGTCACGTCGATCCGGATTGGGCACTGTTGCGCAGCCCTGCAGCAGCACGACCATTGCGGCCAACGCCCACGCCCCAACGCGGGAGCCACGATTTCGCTCCAGTGAACGCAAAGAAAGCGTTTGTACCTTCATTATTTTTTAACAGGGTCTGCGGCGGGACCCTCGGCCGCCTTGCTATAGAGAAACTGGCTGATCAGGTTTTCCAGCACCACGGCAGACTGGGTTGCGCCGATGGTGTCGCCGGCTACCAGGTTACTGGCATCTGCCCCGGCTTCAATGCCGATGTATTGCTCTCCCAGCAGGCCACTGGTGAGAATTTTCAGTGAACTGTCCTTGGGAAATGCGTAGCGGTTCTCCAGCGCCAGGGTGACGCGGGCCTGGAACGTCTTGTCATCAAACGTGACCGACTCCACGCGCCCCACCACCACGCCACCGCTGCGCACCGCGGCCTTGGGTTTGAGTCCACCGACATTGTCAAACTTGCCCATGACCCGGTACGTGGGCTGAAAACTCAGGTTCAGCAAGTTAGCCGACTGCAGCGCCAGAAACAGGATCGCTGCTGCCCCAATCATGACAAATACACCAACCCACACATCTTTTTTTGAGCGTTGCACAACACCCTCCTCAAGTGGTAAACATCATTGCAGTCAGGATGAAATCCAGACCCAGAACCGACAGGGAAGCCACCACCACCGTCCGGGTGGTGGCACTGGCCACGCCTTCCGGCGTGGCTTGTGCCTCGTAACCTTGCAGCAAGGCTATAAAGGTCACGGTAAAGCCGAACACAATACTTTTGACAATGCCGTTGCCGACATCCTGCCAGACGTCAACGCTGCCCTGGATCTGACTCCAGAAGGCGCCGCCATCCACCCCAATCATGAGTACGCCCACCACCCAGCCGCCAATCACCCCCATGGCGCTGAACACGGCGGCCAGCAGGGGCATGGCAATGACGCCTGCCCAGAAGCGCGGCGCCAGAATGCGCTGTATCGGATCCACTGCCATCATTTCCATCACGCTCAGTTGCTCGCCCGACTTCATCAGGCCAATCTCCGCGGTCAGGGAGGTACCCGCACGGCCGGCAAACAACAACGCCGTCACCACAGGTCCCAGCTCGCGCACCAGCGTGAATGTGACCAGCTGGCCCAGCGCATCGGACGATCCAAAGCGCAGCAGCGTGTAATAGCCCTGCAGACCAAACACAAAGCCGACGAACAGGCCCGAGATGGCAATGATCACCAGCGAATAGTTGCCCAGGAAATGGATTTGGTCCCGTATCAGTCCAAAGCGCCGGAACGCCGGCCCCGCCGTGGCCAGGAGCCGAAAAAACAAACGCGCGCCATAGCCCAGATCGGCCAGCTTGCTGCGGGTGGAAAACCCGACGTCCGAGGGCTTGTACCAGCTCATGGTGCGACTCCTGGTTGCTGTGGCGTTGCGACCGGGCCAGGGCCAAAGTCTTCTTCAACGGAAACGCCGGGGTAATGGAAGCGCACCGGGCCATCCGGCAAGGCATGCACATACTGGGACACCAGTGGATCGGTACTTTGGCGCACCTGCTCGGGCGTGCCCTCGGAGGCCACCTTCCCATTGGCCAGAATGATCACGTGGTCCGCAATGCCAAACGTCTGCTCCAGTTCATGCGACACAAATACACTGGTCAGTCCCATGGAATCATTGAGCTCACGAATCAGCCGTGCTGCAATCGCCAACGAGATGGGATCCAGCCCGGAAAACGGCTCGTCATACATCACCAACTCAGGATCCAGCGCAATGGCACGCGCCAGCGCGATGCGCCGGGCCATTCCGCCCGACACTTCGCTGGGCATCAGGTCCCGCGCACCGCGCAGGCCTACGGCGTTGAGCTTCATGAGCACGATGTCGCGGATCAAAGCCTCAGGGAGGTCCGTGTGTTCGCGCAGGGGAAACGCCACGTTCTCAAACACGCTCAAGTCGGCGAAGAGAGCGCCAAACTGGAACAGCATGCCCATGCGGCGCCGTGCCGCATACAGTTGCGGCTGGTCCATGCGCGTGACATCCTGCCCGTCGAACAGCATTTCACCGGACTGCGCCCGGTTTTGCCCGCCAATCAAACGAAGAATGGTGGTTTTACCGCCGCCGGACGCGCCCATCAGGGCGGTCACCTTGCCGCGCGGGATCGTCAGGGACACGTCGTCCAGAATAACGCGCTCGCCGTAACCAAAGGTCAGATTGCGCAGTTCAACAAGGGAGGAGTTGGAGGATGGGGCCATAAAAAACAAGAGCCGGAAACTTTCCGGCTCTTCGATGATAAGGGATTCAGGGAAACCCCTAGGTACGCGCCATCAGCGAGGCAAGTCGCTGACACCCATCAGGAACTCATCCACAGAGCGTGCCGCCTGACGGCCCTCGCGAATCGCCCATACGACCAGGCTTTGACCGCGTCGCATGTCGCCTGCGGCAAAAACCTTGGGCACACTGGTGGCGTAACCGCCGGTGAACTCCGTTGTCGCTTTGGCGTTGCCCCGGTTGTCCTTGTCGACACCAAAGGCGTCCAGTACGGTGGCGACCGGATTGACAAAGCCCATGGCCAGCAACACCAGATCGGCCTTGAGCACTTGCTCGGAGCCTGCCACTTCCACCATCTTGCCGTCTTTCCACTCAACCTTGACGGTCTTGAGGCCGGTCAGCTTGCCTTTTTCCCCAATGAACTCCTTGGTGGAGACGGCGAACGCCCGCTCACATCCCTCGTCATGGCTGGAGCTGGTGCGCAGCTTGATCGGCCAGTAGGGCCAGGTCATGGGTCGGTTTTCTTCAGCTGGTGGCTCGGGCATCACTTCGAACTGGGTCACGCTGACCGCGCCGTGACGGTTACTGGTACCGACGCAGTCGCTTCCGGTGTCGCCACCGCCGATGACGATGACGTGCTTACCGTCTGCGCGCAACTGGCCTTTGAGCTTGTCGCCCGCGTTGACCTTGTTCTGCTGGGGCAAAAATTCCATGGCGAAATACACGCCTTCCAGATCGCGGCCTGGCACCGGCAGATCGCGCGACTGCTCGGAGCCGCCGGTCAGCAAAACCGCATCAAAATCTTTCTGCAACTGGGTGGCAGAAATGGTTTCCTTGGCCCAGTTGATGACTTTGGAATCCTTCGGCCACTCGCCCACCATCACACCGGTGCGGATGGTGACGCCTTCTTTTTGCAACTGGTCCACGCGGCGATCGATGTGGCTTTTTTCCATCTTGAAATCGGGGATGCCATAGCGCAGCAAACCGCCTACGCGGTCATTTTTCTCGAACAGGGTCACGTCGTGGCCCACGCGTGCCAATTGCTGGGCGGCGGCCATGCCGGCAGGGCCCGAGCCCACCACCGCCACTTTTTTGCCTGTTTTCTGTTTCGCCGGCTGGGCCAGCACCCAGCCCTCGGCCCAGGCACGGTCAATGATGGCGTGTTCAATGGACTTGATACCCACGGCATCGTCGTTGACGTTCAGTACGCAGGCCGCTTCACACGGTGCCGGACAGATGCGACCCGTGAACTCGGGAAAGTTGTTGGTGCTGTGAAGCGTGTCAATCGCCGCTTTCCAGTCGCCGGCGTACACCAGGTCATTGAAGTCAGGAATGATGTTGTTGACCGGGCAACCGCTGCTGCAAAACGGCGTGCCGCAGTCCATGCAGCGAGCCGACTGCAGCTTGGCGTGCGCGTCATCCAGACCCACGACGAACTCTTTGTAGTTCTTGAGGCGCTCGACCACGGGCTTGTAGCCCTCCTCAACCCGCTCAAACTCCATGAAGCCAGTGACTTTTCCCATGATTTCCATCCTTGTACGTTGAGAAGACGCCGCCTTACTTGGCAGGCGCGGCTTCCTTCTTGCCAGTTGCTACTTTATTGATAGCATCTTGCGCAGGTTTTACGGGGGCTACCGCCGCTTTTGGCAAAACCCCAAGTCCTCGCGCATGAATCTCACCCAGAGCACGCTTGTACTCATTGGGGAAGACCTTCACAAATTTGGCGCGCGCAGCATCCCAGTTGTCCAGCAACTCGCGGGCGCGCTTGCTGCCGGTCCAGCGGTTGTGGTCTTCCAGCAATTTGCGCAGCTGCGCGTCGTCGCTCAGGCCCCGGTGCCAGATGGCTTTGTTCATTGCCACTTCCTGCTCGGCCGCCGTCAGCACCTTTTCCATGGACACCATGGCCGTGTTGCAGCGCTTGGCAAACTGGCCGTCTTCGTCGTACACGTAAGCAATACCGCCGCTCATGCCCGCTGCAAAGTTGCGGCCGGTTTTACCCAGCACAGCCACCGTGCCGCCGGTCATGTATTCACAACCATGGTCGCCCGTGCCCTCGACCACTGCCGTGGCGCCCGACAGACGCACCGCAAAGCGCTCGCCGCCTACGCCACTGAAGAAGGCCTCACCCGCGGTGGCGCCGTACATCACAGTGTTGCCCACGATGGTGTTGCGAATGGCTTCGCCGCGGAAATCAATGCTGGGGCGCACCACCACGCGGCCGCCGGAGAGGCCCTTGCCGGTGTAGTCATTGGCATCACCAATCAGGTACAGCGTGATGCCCTTGGCCAAAAACGCGCCAAACGATTGACCGCCGGTGCCTTCCAACTGGATACGAATGGTGTCATCCGGCAAACCCTCAGGGTGTACCTTGGTCACCGCGCCGGACAGCATGGCGCCGACCGAGCGGTTGACGTTGCGCGTCATTTCCATGAACTGAACCCGCTCGCCCTTGTCGATGGCCGCACGCGATTTGGCAATGAGCACGTTGTCGAGCGCTTTTTCCAAGCCGTGTTCCTGGAACTGGGTCTGGAAACGGGGCACATCGGCAGGCACATTGGGTTGGGCAAACAGGCGGCTGAAATCCAGACCGCTGGCTTTCCAGTGCTCGATGCCCTGACGCATGTCCAGCAGGTCAGAGCGGCCAATCAGGTCGTCAAACTTGCGGATACCCAGCTGGGCCATGATCTGGCGCACTTCTTCGGCAATGAAGAAGAAATAGTTGACCACGTGCTCAGGCTTGCCTGAGAACTTCTTGCGCAGCGCCGGGTCTTGCGTGGCCACACCGACCGGGCAGGTGTTGAGGTGGCATTTGCGCATCATGATGCAGCCTTCCACTACCAGCGGTGCGGTAGCGAAGCCGAATTCATCCGCACCCAAAAGGGCACCAATGGCAACGTCGCGACCAGTTTTCATCTGGCCGTCGGCCTGCACACGGATGCGGCTGCGCAGGCGGTTCAAAACCAGGGTCTGCTGGGTTTCGGCCAGGCCGATTTCCCATGGGCTACCGCAATGCTTGATGGACGACCAGGGCGATGCACCCGTGCCGCCGTCGTGCCCGGCGATCACCACATGGTCGGCCTTGCATTTGGCCACGCCGGCGGCGATGGTGCCGACGCCAATTTCAGCCACCAGCTTGACGCTGATGCCGGAATGGGGCGCCACGTTTTTCAGATCGTGAATCAGCTGGGCCAAATCTTCGATTGAGTAGATGTCGTGGTGCGGTGGGGGCGAAATCAGGCCCACACCGGGCACCGAGTGGCGCAGACGGCCGATGTACTCGGACACCTTGCCACCGGGCAGTTGACCGCCCTCACCGGGCTTGGCGCCCTGCGCCATCTTGATCTGGATCTGGTCGGCGCTGGTCAGGTATTCCGCGGTCACACCAAAGCGGCCCGAGGCCACCTGCTTGATGCGTGAACGCAGGCTGTCGCCGGCTTGCAAGGGCAGGTCCACCTCGACCACGTCTTCACCAATGATGCTCTTGAGCGAATCGCCCTGTTTGATGGGGATGCCCTTGAGCTCCTGGCGATACCGCGCAGGGTCTTCACCACCCTCACCCGTGTTGCTCTTGCCGCCAATGCGGTTCATGGCAACGGCCAGTGTGGCGTGTGCTTCGGTGCTGATGGAGCCCAGCGACATGGCGCCGGTGGCAAAGCGTTTGACGATCTCTTTGGCCGACTCCACTTCGTCCACCGGAATGGCTTTGGCGGGGTCGATCTTGAACTCGAACAGGCCGCGCAGTGTCAGGTGGCGCTTGCTTTGGTCGTTGATCAGCTGGGCGTACTCTTTGTAGGTATTCCAGTTGTTGGAGCGCGTGCTGTGCTGCAGCTTGGCAATGGCATCGGGCGTCCACATGTGCTCTTCACCGCGGGTGCGCCAGGCGTATTCACCACCTGCATCCAGCGCGTTCGCCAACACCGGATCGGCACTGAAGGCGGCCTTGTGCATGCGGATGGATTCTTCAGCGATCTCGAAGACGCCAATGCCTTCAACACGGCTGGGAGTGCCCGTGAAATATTTGGCGACGGTCGCTGTGGAGATTCCGATGGCTTCAAACAACTGCGCTCCGCAGTAACTCATGTAGGTGGACACGCCCATCTTGGACATGATCTTGGACAGGCCCTTGCCAACCGCCTTGACGTAGTTGTAGATGGCCTTTTCAGCGCTCAGGTCGCCCGGCAGATCCTTGTGGATGCTGGTCAGGGTTTCCATGGCGAGGTAGGGGTGCACGGCTTCTGCGCCGTAGCCTGCCAGCACCGCAAAATGGTGCACTTCACGCGCAGTGCCGGTCTCGACCACCAGGCCGGCGGTCGTGCGCAAACCTGCACCCACCAGATGCTGGTGAATGGCAGACAGCGCCAACAGGGCTGGAATGGCCACTTGCGTGGCGCTGATGGCGCGGTCGCTGATGATGAGGATGTTCTTGCCACCCTTGATGGCATCCACCGCTTCGGCGCACAAGGATGCCAGCTTGGCTTCCACGCCCTCGTGACCCCAAACCAGTGGGTAGGTGATGTCGAGCGTATAGCTGCGGAACTTGCCTTGCGTGTGCTTTTCGATGTCGCGCAGCTTGACCATGTCGGCAAAGTCCAGCACGGGCTGGCTCACCTCCAGGCGCATCGGCGGATTGACCTGGTTGATGTCCAGCAGGTTGGGCTTGGGGCCGATGAAAGACACCAGGCTCATCACAATCGCTTCGCGGATCGGGTCGATCGGCGGGTTGGTCACTTGCGCGAACAACTGCTTGAAGTAGTTGTAAAGCGGCTTGTTTTTATCGCTCAGCACGGCCAGGGGGCTGTCGTTGCCCATGGAGCCAATGGCTTCCTCGCCCGCGCTGGCCATGGGGGCAATCAGAAACTTGAGGTCTTCCTGCGTGAAGCCGAAGGCCTGCTGGCGGTCCAGCAAATCGGGGCTGGCATGCTTCATTCCCGCAGATTGCGGTTCGGTGGCAGTGACCGGCAGTTCCTGGGGCGATTCCCCCGCCGTCAGAACCACCACGTCATCCAGACGAATGCGCAGGTTTTCGATCCACTGCTTGTAGGGCTTGGTGTTGGCCAGACTGGCCTTCAACTCTTCGTCGTCGATCATGCGGCCTTGTTCCAGATCGATCAGGAACATCTTGCCAGGCTGCAGGCGCCATTTGCGCACGATCTTGTTCTCGGGCACCGGCAGGACGCCGGACTCCGAACCCATGATGACCAGGTCATCGTCGGTGATGCAGTAGCGTGATGGGCGCAAGCCATTGCGGTCCAGCGTGGCGCCAATCTGGCGGCCGTCGGTGAACACAATGGACGCCGGGCCGTCCCACGGCTCCATCATCGCGGCGTGGTATTCGTAAAAGGCCTTGCGGCGCTCGTCCATGGTGGTGTGCTGTTCCCATGGCTCGGGAATCATCATCATCACAGCCTGGCTGATGGGGTAGCCCGCCATGGTCAACAGTTCCAGGCAGTTGTCGAACGTGGCGGTATCCGACTGACCGGCAAAGCTGATGGGGTAAAGCTTTTGCAGATCAGCCCCGAGCACAGGGGATGACATCACGCCTTCGCGTGCCTTCATCCAGTTGTAGTTACCCTTGACGGTGTTGATTTCCCCGTTGTGCGCCACATAGCGGTACGGGTGGGCCAGCGGCCATTCGGGGAAGGTATTGGTGGAGAAACGCTGGTGCACCAGGCCGAGTGCAGAGACGCAACGAATGTCGCTCAAATCCTTGAAGTACACACCCACCTGGTCGGCCAGCAGCAGGCCCTTGTAGACCACGGTGCGACTGGACATGCTGGGCACGTAATACTCTTTGCTGTGCGTCAGCTTAAGCGCCTGAATGTGGGCGCTGGCTGTCTTGCGGATGACATAGAGCTTGCGTTCCAGCGCGTCCTGCACGATCACGTCGTTACCGCGGCCGATGAAGACCTGGCGCAGCACCGGCTCTTTTTCGCGCACGGTGGGCGACATCGGCATGTCGCGGTTCACGGGCACATCGCGCCAACCCAGCAGCACCTGGCCCTCAGCCTTGATGGCGCGCTCCATCTCCTGCTCGCATGCCAGCCGGGAAGCGCTCTCCTTGGGCAAAAACACCATGCCTACGCCGTATTCGCCGGGGGGCGGCAAGGTGACACCCTGCGCGGCCATTTCTTCGCGGTACAGCGCATCCGGCAGCTGAATCAGAATGCCGGCGCCGTCGCCCATCAGCTTGTCGGCACCGACAGCACCCCGGTGGTCCAGATTCTGCAGAATCTGGAGCGCATTTTTGACAATGTCATGCGACTTGATGCCCTTGATGTGGGCCACAAAACCCACGCCACACGCGTCGTGCTCGTGTTCCTGGGAATACAAACCGTTGTTCTGAAGATGTTGGATCTCTGCAGCCGTAGTCATGGCGCACTCCTAAAGTAATTGCACTGGGGGATCAAGAATACTGCAATGCAACAAAGATGCCAAGCACAATAATAAGGGTCAGATCCGAATTAAAAACAATGCCGGGCAACTAGAGGAAAATTGGGGACATATCAAAAAAAATAGCACCTCAAGCATATTGGACGGGGGCTAGCGCCATTATTTCTCTAAATTACCTGGGATGAAAACGGCCGCCCAGCGGTGCTTTTCGTCACCCGCCGCTGGGTTATTTTTTGCAATTCAGCCACAAAATCAGGATCGCCCAAGGCCCAGCCGCACAAGGCGGCGTCCGTCAAGGTCGCCTGCTGCACCGGACTGATGCCTTCGCGCACGCGCTCGGCATAGGCGGCCTCGCGGGCAAACGGCGTGTTACCCAACTCCCATACCAGCGAATGCGGGGTAATGAGCTTGTCGGTGCGCTGCCCGATATAGTGCCCGTGGCTGGACCAGAGGTAGTCCCGCGCCTGCGCCACCACGCCGGCGCGCACCGGATTGAGATCCATGTAGGCCATGCAGGGCAACAGGTAGCGGTCTGCCTGAATCACGGTCGATCGGTATCGCCCTTCCCACAAGGTGCCGCTGCGTTTTTGTGTGTCATTGAAGTAGCGCACGTAGCGCCGCCCCACGGCCTGCATCATTTGTGACAAGGCATCTGTGCTTTGGGGCGTTGCGAGCAGGTGAAAGTGGTTGGCCATCAGCACATAGGCGTGGATGGCTACCCCGAACTTGCGGGCACTGGCATCCAGCAAATCCAGCAGGGTCTGGTAGTCGGCGGCCGACGCAAAAATGGCTTGGCGGTTATTGCCGCGCTGGATGATGTGGTGAGGAAACCCGGGCAGCGAGAGACGGGGAAGACGGGCCATGCAACTCCACCGCCTCCAGCGTCTTACCTAGGCGCCCTGGTCACGCGCACTTTGCTGCCCGTGGTGACAATGATGACGGAATCACCCGCAGCCAATACCTCGGTGCCTTTGGCCTGCACAATGGCGCGGCGCTCACCGCCTTTGAGCTGAACCAGTATTTCGGTAGCTTCTTCTTTGGTCGAAAAACGCTCAATGGCATTGCCAGCCGCAGCGCCCGCCACACCGGCCAGCACGCCCAGCACCTGGGCTTCGCGTTGCACGCCACTGCCACTAAAGCCCCCAATGGCACCCACCACGCCACCCACCGCACCACCGATGCCGGACTGGCTGCCGTCCACCACCACGTTGCGCACGGACAGCACGATGCCATCTTGCACCTGGGACATGCGCTGGGCATCGCCCCGTTGAATCACGTCGGGACTGCTGCTGGCACAGGCCACCAACGTAGTGGCTACGGCCAGTGCCAGACCCAGGTTCAATAGTTGTTTCATTGGTAACTCCAAAAATCAGGGGTAAATGGTAACGCTTGCGAACTGAACGCGTCAGCCCGTGGCTTCGTTGTCCAGCGGCAATGTAAAGCGGGTATTGAGCAGGGCGGTGAGCCCAAACTCCTGCAATAAAGCCTGCAGGCGCTGTACCGCCGCACGGTTGGACTTGCCGGTGTAGCGGGCGATGATGAGCTCGTTTTTCATGCTGTGCTCCCAGCCCACCAATTCGGTCACCGTGACCTGGTAGCCCCGCGCTTCAAGGTACAGGCAGCGCAGCACGTTGGTGATCTGGCTCCCCATTTCGCGGGTATGCAAAGGGTGGCGCCACAATTCTGCCAGCGGTGTGCGGTTCAGTGAAAGCGCCTTGCCCGCATTCAGGCTGCGCGCGATCTCGGCCTGGCAGCAGGGCACCAGCACCATGTAGCGCGCCTTCTTTTTCAGGCCAAAGGCGATGGCATCGTCCGTGGCCGTGTCGCACGCATGCAAGGCAGTGACCACGTCGATTTGCGACGGCATGGCCTGGGAGTCGGTGGAATCGGAAACACTCAAATTGAGGAACGACATGCGCTCGAAGCCCAGTTTGTGCGCCAGCTCACGCGATTTCTGCACCAGCTCAGGGCGGGTCTCCACGCCATAAATATGGCCGCGCGCCAGATCTTTGAAGAACAGGTCATAGATGATGAAACCGAGGTAGGACTTGCCTGCACCATGGTCAGCCAGCGTCACACCCTGCCCCGCTTCGGGCAGTTCCAGAAGCAACTTCTCAATGAACTGGTACAGGTGGTAAACCTGCTTGAGCTTGCGCCGCGAATCCTGGTTGAGCTTGCCCTCACGGGTAAGAATGTGCAATTCCTTGAGCAGTTCGATACTTTGGCCAGGACGCACCTCGGCAGCAAGGGGGTTGGCGTCTACCGGCTTCGTCGCGCGTGAGGGAGCGGCTGACAGGGAATCCGGGCCGGTTTTGCGATGTTTCATGGCGTGATCTTGCCACGCGTGTGGGCCTCGACATCCAGCGCAGCCCAACCTTCGTGTCCAATGCGTTCCATCGTTTGCATATTGACCTCGAAAATAGCCTCCGCATGGGGGAAGGCCTGCACCGCCCGGTCGATGCTTTCTTCACGCAACAGGTGCAAGGTCGGATACGGCGAGCGGTTGGTGAAGTTGGTAATGTCGTCAGGAGAGGTATTGGCGAACTGGTACCGAGGATGCAAACTGGCAATCTGGAACACCCCATCGAAACCCAGCTTGACCAGCAACCGGTCGGCGTGGGCCAGAAAATCGTTGAACTCCAGAAAATCGCCCAACCCGTGTGGTGCTATCAAAAGCGTAGTATCTCGCGCAGCTGCATCAAGGGCTGCGAGCTCATTGAGCTCATTTTTCAAGTCTGCCAACAGGTCTTTGTAACCTATGGAATGGCTGACAGCGTAGTGCACCTGACCTTTGACATCGACCGCCTTGGCAAACGGACACAGGTTCAGCCCGATGACGGCGCGTTGCAGCCAACGACGGGTGTCATCCACGACCACCGCGTCTACTGGGTTCACTGAACTATTCATAGAAACCGGCTGGGTTGCGCCAAGATCAGCTTGGCCAATTCATCCATCAAATCATTCTGAATACGATCGGCTGGCCAAGTGCTGGAAACCACACCAAAGCCATCGGCATTGGCGACCCGAAACACCAATTGCGCGTTGTCATGGTCGGCGGTCACAGTCACGTTGCCACGCGCCTGCGTGGTGTACTCAAAAAGAATGGATTGCAAGGTGCCCTTCTCGGGATGGCGCTGGTCCTTGCGCTCATGGTCAACGTGGCCGAATGCCAGTCGCTTTTGCACCCGCTCCAGATCTGGAGGGAAGTTGACACTGACGGCGCCAGCGACAGGCAACCCCTGCTGCGGCACGATGTCCCAACCCATGGCGATGGTGTCGTACACATCTTTGTCGCGTAGCGTTTTCTTGCGCGAATCTACCCGGAAATTGGTGAGCTTCATGGCGGGCCAAGGGGTCTTTCCATCGAGCGAAAATTTGGGCCCGCCCGGGGTAATCACCGTCAGCTGTTTGGCCAGATCACGCACGTAGTGCCATACCCGCTGGCAGGCGATCTCGGTTTGCACGGCTTGGCCCTCGTAGTTTCTCAACTGAGAGGACTGCTGGCTTTGCAGCGCGCTGGCCTGCGATTTCAATTGATCGAGAAAACTCAAGAACCCTCCGGACACACTTTGCATTTTTGCCAATTTTACCGAGCACTCAGTCCAACAGTCGCTGCCCGGTCAGGCGTTCATGCTCGCGCGCGGCAAACCGGTCGGTCATGCCAGAAATGTAGTCAGCAACAATGCGCAAGAGGGGCGTATCGCGCGGGTTAGAAGCATTCTGCACAGCCGAACGTGCCACGAAGCCCGGCTGCATCTCCTGCGGTGCGCTGCAATATGCCGCAAACAGTTCCCGCACCACCTGCTGGGCGCGCGCCATGTTGTGCACTACCTGCGGGTGTCGGTACAGCTCATGCAAAAGAAAAGCCTTGAGTGGTTGGGAGTGTTCCCGCATTTCAATGCTGAAGGTCAGCAGCGGCGCCATGGCGCGGGCCTCGTTCACACTCTGCGGCTGCGCGGCGTCAATGGCGCTTTGCGTGGCGGCAATCACGTCATACACCTGAGCACTAAGCATCAACCGAATAGACTCATACAACAACCGCCGGGATTGGGCCGGTTCTGCAAGCCGTGCATGCGAAGCCAGCGCCTGCTGGCGAAAGCCTTCGAACAGGGGTACCGACTGAAGCTGTTCCAGCGAAATCAAACCCGATCGAACACCGTCGTCAATGTCGTGGGCGTTATAGGCAATTTCATCGGCCAGGTTGCACAACTGTGCTTCCAGACTGGGTTGGGTGCGATTCAAAAATCGCTGGCCGACGCCGCCATTTCCATCCGCAAAAACCGGCTCATCCACTTCCAACAGCGCCGCATTGGCGCGCGAGCAATGCTTGAGAATTCCCTCGCGGGTTTCAAAGCACAGATTCAAACCGTCAAATTCAGGGTAGCGTTCTTCCAGATGATCCAGAACCCGCAGACTCTGTAGATTGTGCTCAAAGCCACCTGCCGCTGCCATGCACGCGTTGAGCGCATCTTGTCCGGCGTGACCAAAGGGCGTGTGGCCCACGTCATGCGCCAGGGCGATGGCCTCGACCAGGTCTTCATTGAGACCGAGTGACCGGGCGATGGAGCGACCGAGCTGCGCCACTTCCAGCGAATGGGTCAGGCGAGTGCGAAACAAATCGCCCTCATGGTTCAAAAACACCTGCGTCTTGTAGACCAGCCGGCGAAATGCAGTGGAATGCACGATACGGTCGCGGTCGCGCTGGTAGTCGGTGCGCGTCGGCGCCGGTGTTTCCGCAAAGCGCCGCCCGCGCGTTAGCTCTGGATTGCATGCGTACGATGCCAATGTCATGGTTGCCAGCCGAATCGACCTCTAGCCCCCATAGGGACAGCCCAAGTTGCTATCAAAACAATAGCAAGCCATCAAACACAGCATGCGTCAATCACTTCACGCACCAAGGCGTCGGGCGCGCTGCGCACCGATGCGCGGGCAGGCCCGTCAATCACGACAAACTTGATTTCTCCCGCCTCGGACTTTTTGTCGTGACGCATCAACGCCAGATAGGCATCGGCATTGCCGCCACTCTGGGTAGCGCCGAGGTTCAGCCGCGGCCCCTGAACGGGCAACCCGGCTCTTCGAATCAGTGCCGTCAGCCGTTGCACCAAGGCGACATCGATCAGCCCCAGGCGCTGCGAGAGCGTTGCAGCCATCACCATGCCACAGCCCACCGCTTCACCATGCAACCAGGTGCCAAAACCCAACCCTGCCTCAATGGCGTGACCAAAGGTGTGGCCAAAATTCAGTATGGCGCGTAGTCCATAATCCCGCTCGTCCTGCGCCACCACCCACGCCTTGATCTCACAACTGCGCTTGACAGCATGCGCCAGCGCAACCGGATCGCGCGCCAAAAGAGCGTCCATGTTGGCCTCAATCCAATCCAGAAAAGCCATGTCGGCAATCGGACCATATTTGATGATTTCTGCAAGTCCCGCGCTGAGCTCCCGCTGCGGCAGGGTGTTGATAGTGTCAAGGTCACACACCACCAGCAACGGCTGGTAAAACGCACCAATCATGTTCTTGCCCAGCGGGTGGTTAATAGCCGTTTTACCCCCCACTGAAGAGTCCACTTGCGACAGCAACGTGGTGGGCACCTGCACAAATGGCACACCGCGCATGTAGCTGGCAGCTGCAAAACCGGTCATGTCACCGACCACCCCGCCACCCAATGCAAACAACACCGTTTTGCGATCGCTGCCGTACTGCAAAAGTGCATCAAATATCTGATTCAAAGTTTCCCAAGTCTTGAATTGTTCGCCGTCTGGCAAAACGACCACGTGTACTGAGGGGTATTTTTCGAGCAGCGCCGCTTTAAGCGGCTTTGCATACAACGGCGCCACGGTTGAGTTGCTGACGATAAGCGCAGCGGCCGCTGATGGCAGCGAGGCATAGGTTTCGGATTGCGCCATGAGGCCGCCACCTATTCTTATAGGATAACTGCGGTCACCGAGCGCTATTTGAATCGTTTGAAAAGTCGAAGAACTCATGCGCCCTAGTTTAGTGTCTTCGGACATGTCCCTATCATTCGTTCGCCTGACCGCGATGACATCGCCAGCCCTAAGGAGGAACTACTCCGGCGAGCTCCAGTTGCATCACAATCATGTTGACTAACGTCGAGACCGACGGGCGGCCCGTTTCAAGCACGAAATGCGCTGTTTCCCGATACAGGGGGTCCCGTTGCGCGAACAAGTCCCGCATGCGCGCCAAGGGGTCGGCTACTTGCAGCAAGGGTCGGTTCACATCATGGCGCAACCGACGATACAACTCATCCGGGGTCGATTTAAGATAAATCACGCTTCCGCGACTGCGTAGATGTTGCCGATTGGCAGACCGCAAAACCACGCCACCCCCAGTGGACAGAACCCTCGGAGACTCGAGGGTCAATGCATTGATGACTTCTTCTTCAATATCTCGAAAGCTTGCCTCGCCCTCCCGCTCGAAGAATTCACGAATAGAGCAGCCCAACCGCAACTCGATAGCATGATCCGAGTCGACAAAAGGCACCTGCAACCGTCGGGCAAGCTGCCTTCCAACGGTCGTTTTGCCCGAGCCAGGGAGTCCGACAAGACTAACTAACAATTGTGAACCAGAATTCCAAGCAGGGCCTCACTGCCGCTGTATCAACGACCGACTGCCCGCTCGGCAAGGGTCTTGGGAGTGATGAATACCAGCATTTCACGCTTTGTAGTGGAAGTCGCCTTGTTTCTGAACAACACGCCAATGCCAGGCAAATCACCAAAGAACGGCACCTTGGCTCCACTGTCGGTTTGCTCTTCCGTGAAGATTCCGCCAATCACAACAGTCCCGCCATTCTCGACCAATACCTGGGTCTTGATATGTTTGGTGTCAATGGCAAAACCCGCTGGAGTTGACTGGCCGACCGTGTCTTTGGAGACATCCAAGTCCAGAATAATGCTGCCTTCGGGAGTAATTTGTGGCGTGACCTCCAATTTAAGGCTGGCCTTACGAAACGCTATGGACGTCGCTCCGCTCGACGATGCAACTTGGTAGGGTAATTCGGTACCTTGTTCAATCAAGGCCTTGATCTGGTCAGCAGTGACCACCCGAGGACTGGAAACAACCTTACCTTTGCCATCAGCCTCGAGCGCCGATATCTCCAAATTCAGGAAATTGCCAGCTGCAGCGCCGAACAGAGACACGGCGAAAGTTCCCGGATTGGCAAATCCCAAAGCGCCAGTAGATGGGAGGTTCACGAAATTTCCGGAAGTAGTCGCAGCTGAGCCCGTCACATAGCTTGATCCAAGCGTGCCATTCAACGGCCCACCCTCTGTAGTTCCAAGCGTCACCGCAGTTCCACCCCCGCCGAGTTTCACGCCCAATGATTTGCCAAAACTATCTGAAGCCTCGACGATTCTCGCCTCGATAAGCACCTGCCTCACCGCAATATCCAATTTGGCAATCAACTGTTGAACTTGCTCTAATTTGCTAGGAATGTCTGTCACGAACAGTTGATTGGTACGTGGCTCAGCAATTACGCTACCGCGTGAACTTAGCATTCGGGCACTGGCCGCGCCACCACCACCTGCCGTCAGTTGCGCTGCAATCTCAGACGACTTCGCGTAATTAATCTGGAATGACTGAGTACGCAATGGCTCAAGACTTTGCACCGCGGCTACTGACTCAAGATCCAGTTTCTCTTTCGCTGCAATTTCATCCTTGGGCGCGACCCAAAGAACATTCCCGCTCTTGCGCAAGCCCAGACCCTTTGCCTGCAAAATAATATCCAAAGCCTGATCCCAAGGTACATCCTGCAATCGCAAGGTGACCGAACCAGAAACCGAATCCGAGGTGACAATGTTGAAGTTCGTGAAATCGGCGATCACTTGGAGCAGAGATCGAACTTCTATATTCTGGAAATTCAGCGACAGCTTTTGCCCGCTGTAACCGACGCCTTGGGTCAGTTTCTTCGGGTCTACCTTAAGTTCCTTGACCTCCACTACAAATTGCTCGTCACTTTGGTACGCGCTGTGCTCCCACAGGCCTTTGGGCTCAATGACCATGCGCACGCGATCTCCTGACTGGGATGTGGTCACCGACTTCACCGGTGTGCCAAAGTCCGCAACATCCAATCGGCGGCGCAACCCTTCTGGCAGCGTAGACTTCATGAACTCCACCACCAACGCTTGGCCCTGCTGACGAATATCGACTCCGACCTGATTGTTTGGCAATGTCACCACAATTCGTCCAGCCCCGTCCGCGGTCCGACGGAAGTCCACATCCTTCAAGGGAGCGGAATCCCGACTGCGGTTTTCGGCAAAAACCGGGGCTGTCGATGCGCGCGGAGAAGTCGCTATTGCTGATTCCAGCACCACGAGCAGTGATTTGCCCTGAATCTCAGTCTTGTACGTTGCAGGTTGCTTCAGGTTTAGCACCACACGCGTGCGCTCCCCAGCCTGAACGACACTCACAGACTTCAAATTACCCTGGTTTATATCGACGGTGGAGCGCCCCATGGCATTCGAGACACCAGGAAAATCCAGCGCGATCCTCGCGGGGGACTGAATGGCGAAGCCTGTCGGTACGGCGGTCAAAGCTTGCGAGAGGTCAATCCTGACGACCTCTGTGCCCCCTTGCACGGAGCCAGTTACCGACTCAATCGCAGTCTGCGCTTGCGCCGCCGCCCCCAACAACAAGGCAACTGAAAAAATAATGCCTTGCCACATGTGCAATCCCATCCGCTTATTCTGATATTTCATTTAGACCTCTCTTGCAACTGCAATGTTGCAATGCGTTCAATCCATTCACCGCCGGCGTCTTGCACGATTTCGCGCAAAATTACCTCAGACTCACTGATTTTGGTGACGCGACCATAGTTGTGCCCCAAGTAATTGCCCAACTTCACCTGATACAGCAAATTGTCCACCTTCACCAACGCGACCGGTTGTCCCGCCTTGACAATGCTCCCCACCAAGTTCATGGTGTCTAGCGGAAACGCCTCTAAAGGCTCCTTGCGACGCGCAAGCTCAGGCGCCACTAAAGCCCCATTGGCCGCCACTTGCGACGCATCCCGCTTCAAGGCTTGCGTTAGTTTCTGATTGCTGAAGGGCTCAATCGCCGTCGCATTTGTGTACGCCTCAGGCTTGAACTGCTTGGGTGCAGGAATGGGGGCCACCTTAGGACGTGTCTGATTTCGCTCCTCGACCATCCACTGCCGAATATCGTCCTCCCCCGAAGTTCCGCACCCCGCCAGAACACTCAGCACGCCGAGCACCGATAAAAAGCTCAACCGCTTCATTTCTTGACTCCTTTGCTGGCAGACGCCTGTCGCTGTGAAGCTACTTCATCTGCATCAAGATAGCGGAAGGTTTTGGCAGTTGAATCAAGGATCAATGTGCCGTCAGGCTTGGGAGCAATGGTCAAGTTATTCAACGTGACAATTCGTGACAAATTTGCGATATCCGAGGCAAATGCTCCTATATCGTGGTACCTACCGGTTACCCGAATAGCAATCGGTAGCTCGGCGTAATATTCCTTCACCGCAATTTGACCAGGGCGAAACAAATCGAACTGCAGACTTCGACCCAAGCCTGCCTGATTGATATCGGAAAGGAGTGCATCCATTTCTGCTTTGCTGGGGAGCTGTTTCTCCAACTGGGTCACGTACTGCTGCACTTGCTCACGCTGTTTCTTGAGAACATCGAGATTCACGGCCTTTGTAAGCTTGGTTTTGTAGTCTTCACGGAGCTTGACCTCCTTGTCCTGCTCCTGCTGCAGCATTTCCTGTGACCCATTCAACCAAACGAACCACAGCGCCACCACGATGACTATGGACGTGCAGGCGAACAGGGCGTATCGCGGAAGCGACGGCCAAGCGGACGGGTCTTTAGGATCCAGATCACGAAACTGATTCGTCAGTTTCTGCTGGAATGCTGCAAAGTCAAAAGAAATGGGGGTTTTGGTTGCCATTTGGGATCCCACTATTTCTTACCGTCGACCAGTGCGACAGGCGCAGACGCCACTCCCGCAGGTTTGGCCGCCGCTTTTTCAGCCTCGGTTGCCCGCACCAGTCGAACCCGGATCGTAAAATTAGCCACTCGCCTTTGGTCACGAGCAGACAATGCTACGGTACCAGCCACAATCTCCACTAGCTCAGGCTTGCTAAACCAGGGCGTGTTACTGGATAGATTGCGCAGCAACTCTGACACCCGCTCGTTAGATTGGGCAACTCCATTGATGGTCACCAACTGGTCGACTTGGGTCATTTTGCTGATATAAACGCCGTCGGGTAGCTGATTGACCAATTCGGTAAGCAAATGAACTGGCAAATTGCGGTCGGATTGAAGGTCTTCCACCGCTTGCTGTCGCGCACGCAGTGCGGCAATCTCGGCTTCGAGGCCAACGATGTCCTTGATTTGCCCTTCGAGCTTCTTGATCTCTGTTTCCAGAACCACATTAGTACCCTGTTGCGCAGATATTGCGCCCTGGTACCACAGAAAAATCGCTCCGGCTATGAGGCCACCCAAAACAGCCGAAGCCCCCAACGACACATTAAACAGATCACGGCGCCGTTTGCGTGCAGCTTCGCGGTGGGGAAGCAGGTTGATAAGAATCACTGCGCGAACCTCCGCAAGGCCAAGCCACAAGACGTCAGGTACGAGGGCGCTTCACGCGTCATTCTCTTCAGCCGCACCCCATCACCAATTTCCATTCCATCAAATGGATTGAGCAAGCTGCAGGGGAAAGTGGTGTGCTGAGTCACTGCGGCGGTCAGGCCTGGCAACGCCGCCGAACCGCCTGCAAGCATGATGTAGTCCACTTTATTGTGCGGCGTACTGGTAAAGAAGAACTGGAGTGCGCGCCCCAACTCCTGAACCATTGTCTCAATAAAAGGTCGCAATACAGCGGATTCGTAGTCGTCCGGCAGTTCTCCGCTGCGCTTTTTGCTTTCCGCCTCTTCCGGCGAAAATCCGTACTGACGAACGATCAACTGGGTAAGCTGCGCGCCGCCAAATGCCTGATCTCGATCGTAGAGCACCTCGTCGTCTCGAAGCACCTGCATACTGGTAGTGAGGGCACCCACTTCAAACAAGGCCACAATCAAGCCAGCGCCCCGGTTAGGCAAATTCTCGATGAGTCGCCCTGCTGCCAGCCTGGCTGCATACGATTCCACATCAACAACCACCGGAGTTAGCCCGGCAGCTTCAGCCAATCCTTGAATATCCTGTACCTTTTCGCGGCGAGATGCAGCTATCAGCACCTCCACATCGCCTGCGGAAGTTGCGCTCGGGCCAATGACACAAAAGTCCAGACTGACCTCATCAAGCGGAAATGGAATGTATTGATTGGCTTCAGTCTCGACCTGCTGCTCAAGCTCCTGATCGGTCATACCGCCAGGCAAAATGATCTTTTTGGTGATTACTGCTGATGGAGGCAAAGCCATAGCGACATTTTTTGTCTTGCTGCCGCTTTTCTTGACCAGCCGCCGCAACGCGCCGGCTACTTCATCAAACTTCTCAATATTGCCGTCCGTAATCCAACCTCGCTCCAGCGGCTCGATTGCACAACGCTCAAGCACCAAGTTGCCGGCCTTGTCATGGCCCAACTCCACCAGCTTGACGCTGGAGGAACTGATATCCAACCCGAGCATAGGTGCGGGCTGACGACTAAAAAACGACCCCAATGAGATCAAAACTATCCCCTGAAACAGACCGAAAAAACGTCGGCCAGACTTAAGAAATCACTTCAATGCTATCAGTAAGCACCTTGTCCCGCAAAGATTTTTTCTGTTTCAAATGATTTCAAACGTTGTCAAAAGCAGACGTTTTTTGTTTGCGGTCAAAAACAGTATGCAGATTTGGCTTCCTGAGGAGGAAGCGGCAACAATCCACTAATTGCACAGTTTGCCGGCGCGAAGATCTGCATTTTTATAATGCAAAGGCGACCCATTTCCTATTCCTATGCCAACGACCATCCCCCCATCAAAGAAGAATACAGATCAGCACACCCGCTCGGTTACGCTGCAATGGCCTGTACGCCTAGTTTTGTGGAGTATGGGAATAGCGGCTGCGGGGGTCTTTTCACTACTGGTATTGATTGCGTTGGCATTGGCAGTGGCCTTCCCCAATCTGCCGGATATTTCTGACCTTTCCGATTACCGCCCAAAGTTGCCACTGCGCATCTTTTCTGCTGAAGGTGATCTGTTAGGTGAGTTTGGCGAAGAGCGGCGCAACCTGACCCCCATCGCGGAGATCCCCAAAGTGATGACCAATGCGGTTCTGGCGATAGAAGACGCGCGCTTCTATCAACACGGAGGAGTCGACTATTTGGGCGTTCTGCGCGCGGGCTTGGCTAATGTTGGAAAGGCCAAGAGCCAAGGCGCGTCGACCATTACGATGCAAGTTGCACGCAATGTCTACCTCTCGACTGAAAAGACGTTCACCCGCAAGATCTATGAAATTTTGCTTACGTTCAAGCTGGAACACTTGCTGAGCAAAGATCAGATTCTTGAAATTTACATGAACCAGATTTTCCTGGGGAATCGCGCGTACGGTTTTTCCGCAGCCTCCGAAATCTATTTCGGCAAGCCTCTAAAAGACATCACCGTGGCCGAGGCTGCAATGCTTGCTGGCCTACCCAAAGCGCCGTCGGCGTACAACCCGATCAGCAACCCCCAACGCGCGCGGATCCGCCAACGTCACATTATTGATCGCATGCTGGAGAATGGCTTCATCACAGCGAAAGAAGCCGAATCAGCAAAGAGCCAGGAACTGATCATCCGAAATGGCCCAAACAACAACAAGGTACATGCCGAGTACGTAGCAGAGATGGTCCGTCAATTGATATATGCGCAATATGGCGACGAAACCTACACCCGTGGTCTGGATGTTCAGACCACATTGAGGACTGTTGACCAGAATGCCGCCTACAAGGCCCTGCGCAGGGGAATTATGGATTTCGAGAGGCGGCAAATTTATCGGGGTCCTGAAAAATTCATTACTTTGACTGCCAATGCACAAGAAATTGAAGAGGCTGTTGACGACGCGCTGGACGAGCATCCCGACAATGGCGACGTGATGTCTGCCGTGGTGATGGACGCAGATGCAAAGCGAATAAGAGCCATGCGCCAAGGCGGCGAGTTGCTTGAAATCACAGGGGACGGCCTTAAGCCCGCCCAGTCCGGGCTGTCAGACAAGGCGCAACCTAACATCAAGATTCGCCGAGGCGCCATCATCAGGGTTTCAAAGACCCAAAAGAGCACTTGGGAAATTACCCAATTGCCTGAAGTTGAAGGGGCATTTGTTTCCGTTGATCCGCGCGATGGCTCCATAAAAGCACTGGTCGGAGGGTTCGACTTTGCAAAAAACAAGTTCAACCACGTGACTCAGGCTTGGCGACAACCGGGCTCCAGCTTCAAACCGTTCATCTATTCGGCCGCGCTGGAAAAAGGCTTCACGCCCTCAACTGTCATCAACGATGCGCCTCTGTTCTTTGATGCGGGCGTCACAGGCGGGCAACCATGGGAGCCAAAAAACTACGACGGCACCTTTGAAGGACCCATGACGCTACGTCGCGGGCTGGCGAAATCAAAAAATATGATTTCGATCCAGATTCTGCGCTCCATCGGAACCCAATATGCGCAAGAATGGATTTCTCACTTCGGTTTCGATCCAGAAAAGCATCCTCCCTACCTCACCATGGCTCTGGGCGCAGGATCTGTGACACCCATGCAAATGGCCGTCGGGTACTCCGTATTTGCCAATGGCGGGTTTCGGGTGAATCCATGGCTGGTTTCCAGAGTTGCCGAGCAGCGCGGGAAATTGCTAATCGAATCAAAAGCGCCAGTGTTAACTGAATCGCAGCGGGCCATTGACGCCCGAAATGCATTTCTAATGACCAGCCTATTGCAGGAAGTGACACGCTCAGGCACTGCTGCACGCGCGCAAGCAACACTGAAACGCCCTGATGTTTACGGAAAAACGGGAACAACCAACGACTCGATGGATGCCTGGTTTGCGGGATACCAACCCACGTTGACCGCCGTGACCTGGATCGGCTATGACACTCCTCGCAAGCTGGGCGACCGGGAGACGGGCGGGGGCCTCAGTCTGCCGGTCTGGATCAGCTACATGGAGACCGCACTCCGCAATGTCTCCGTGATGGAGCCATCTGCGCCGGAAGGCGTGGTCCAAGTAGGAGGGGAATGGTATTTCGACGAGTTCGCAAAAGGAGCGGGAGTGGCAGGCCTTGGGCTTGGAACAGGTACTCCCGCCGCGTCGACTGGCCCGGAAGAAAAAGGGGGCGGGACGAGTCCAAAGGCCACCGCACCTGAGGACGAGAAGACAAAAATTATGGACTTCTTCAAAAACTAGTCACATCGAAAATGCAGTTCCCGGCCTGTCTGAATGCTGGCGTTGCGCGACAGCGCTGCAAAAAACTCGCCCTGGCCTTTGGTATCTTGCCATCGGCCGTCAATCCATCGGTAGTGGTAACCGCCGGACTTGGCGGCCATCCAGACCTCCTGCAGAGGTTTTTGCAGATTGATGATGACCTGGCTCCGGTCGGCAAAGGTCAGGGTGACCATTCCTCCCACCCGCTGGTTGTCGACATCTGCGTCCGTTTCATCATTGATCTGATCGCAGCAGGCCTCTACGGCTTTCAGCAACGTTTCCGCTCGGTCCATGAATTCAGGGTCGGTCATTACAATTTCACCATGTTGACAACAAAGCAAATTCTAATCAGCGCGCTTGCCCTTGGCGCCAGTGTGCTGAATCTTTCCGGCTGTGGCCAAACCGGCCCACTGTATTTGCCTGCCACGGCCCAACCACCCAAGCCGTCAGTGCCTGTTCCCGTGCCGGCGCGCCTGCCACCCACGATTTCAGAATAGTCTTCCGTTTGCGCATTGACAGTCTCTGGGCCTCGCCGCTCCAGGCAACAACCGTTTGCTTTTGGCCCTGTTCAAAAACAGGGTCGTCCGCTTCCAATCCACACAGCACATCCATTTTTGCTATTATTTTTGCAGCATCATACGCAGGTTGAGCGGGGGCTAGGCGGCTTTTTTTCTGAATTTCTGATTCACTCGCCAGCCAAGCAATGCACCAAGAACCAGCGCATACACGGCGACTTCGGTGAAGTTATTCTTGCCAGCGCGCATCCAGAAGAAATGCACCACGGCCAGCACCACAACGGCGTAGACCGAACGGTGTAGCATCTGCCACCGACGCGCACCCAGCGCCCGAATGGCCCGGTTGAACGACGTCAAGGCTAACGGGGTCAAGAGCACCAACGCCAAGAATCCGACCAAGATGAAGGGCCGCTTTGGAATATCTTTGGCAATAGCGGCCAGGTCAAAACCCATGTCGAACCAGCTGTAGGCGGCGAAGTGTAAAAGCGCGTAGAAATAGACAAATAGTCCGAGCATGCGACGAAAGCGGGCCAGGGTTGGCAAGCGGGCTACCGTGCGCAATGGCGTCACCGCCAACACGATGCAGAGCATGCGCAGAGTCCAGTCACCGGTGGAGCGTTCCAGCGCCTCCGCTGGATTGGCCCCGAGCCAGTCCAGCACTGCAGCCAACACTAACCAGAGGAAGGGCAGTAATGCCAGAAAAAAGACCATGGGTTTGGCCAAGCGACTACCCAGCCATCGGTTCAGGAGTACACGCACAGCGGGAGTCAGTACAACTTCTTCAGGTCCATACCGGCGTACAACTGCCCCACTTGTGCTTCATATCCATTGAACATCAAAGTCTTGCGTTTTTTCGAAAACAACCCATCTTCGCCGATCCGCCGTTCAGTGCCCTGACTCCAGCGAGGATGGTCCACAGCCGGATTGACATTGGAAAAGAAGCCGTATTCATTGGCTGCCGCCTTGTTCCAGGCTGTAGCGGGCTGCTTGTCGGTGAATCGTATCTTCACGATGCTTTTGCCACTTTTGAACCCGTATTTCCACGGCACCACGAGACGCACCGGTGCCCCACTCTGGTTGGGCAGCACCTCGCCATACATGCCAAACGTCAGCAAGGTCAAAGGGTGCATGGCCTCGTCCAGTCGCAGCCCTTCGACATAGGGCCAATCGAGAACCCGGGAACCCACGAACGGCATGGTCTTGGGGTCGGCCAGGGTTACAAATTCGACGTATTTGGCACTACCCAGAGGCTCAACCCGCTTGATCAACTCCGCCAGCGAATAGCCAACCCAGGGCACGACCATGGACCAGCCCTCGACGCAGCGCAAGCGGTAAATGCGCTCTTCCATCGCACTGAGCTTGAGCAGTTCCTCCAGCCCCAGCTTGCCGGGCTTCTTGACCAAACCCTCAATCTCGACCGTCCAGGGACTGGTCTTGAGCGTATGTACATTCACTGCAGGGTCTGCCTTGTCGGTGCCAAACTCATAGAAGTTGTTGTAGGTGCTGACATCCTTGTACGCGGTCACCTTCTCCATGGTCGCGGCGCCCGCCACTGCCGACTGCCTTGCCGCCAAGGCGGGGAGCTTGCCGGGTCGCGGTATCTGACCTGCACCCTGGGCAAGCGCCTGACGGGACGCCCAAGTCGCCATTGCCGACCCAGCGGCACCCGTCGCAATCATTTTCAAAATGCCACGCCGATTCTCATAGACACCGCGGTCGGTGATCTCACTCGCAATGGCGTGGTTAAACCCGTGACGTTGGTCTTTGATAAGCATGCTGAAGTCCTCGTTTAGCTGTTGGTCGTCTGAGGAGCGCCGTTCTTACAAGGTTCCGTAACTATGCAACCCGCTTAGAAACATGTTGACGCCAATAAATGCAAACGTGGTGACAGCCAACCCACCCAACGCCCACCATGCCGCGACCGTGCCGCGCAAGCCCTTCATCAGGCGCATGTGCAACCAGGCCGCGTAGTTGAGCCACACGATCAGTGCCCAGGTCTCCTTGGGATCCCAACTCCAGTAGCCACCCCAGGCCTCGGCCGCCCACAGGGCCCCCAGAACCGTGGCGATAGTAAAGAAGGCAAAGCCCACCGCGATGGATTTGTACATCACGTCATCAAGCACCTCGAACGAAGGCAAGCGCTCGGCTATACGACGCCGCCCAAACAGAATACTCGCAACGATCAAGGCTGAAATACCAAAATAAACAGCCCAGTAATCACTCATGCCCAGAACCGCTGATTTGCGAAACACCACGGGTTCAAAACACAGTACCACGCCGAGCAGCCATAGTGGTGCCAGCTTGTACCAACGCGCCTCGCCCGCCTGCTGCTTGATAAGGTAGGCAAACGCCACCATGGCCGAAAGGGCAAACGTACCGTAACCGATAAAGTTGGCTGGCACGTGCAGCTTCATCCACCAGCTCTTCAATGCGGGAACCAGCGGTTGGATTTCATGCGCCTGGCGCACCAGGGTGTACCACAGCAAAAATCCAACGGCGGCACTCACAACCAGCATGACGAATGCACCCAGAGAGCGGGTTTTGTATTGTGCCTCGAAGTACAAATAGAACGCAGCTGTGAGCCAGCAAAACAAGACAAACACCTCGTACAGATTGCTCACCGGGATATGGCCAATATCCGCTCCCAGCAGGTAGCTTTCATACCAACGCACCATGGTGCCGACCAGAGCCATGGTTACGGCAACCCACAAGAGGCGCGATGCAACCAGTTCCATCCCATCCGCACGGCCTTTGGCGAAAACGCCAATCCAGTAAAACGCAGTGCTGATAAAGAACAGCATGCTCATCCAGAGAATGGCCGACTGGCTGGAGAGGAAATACTTGAGCCAGAAAACCGTCTCTGCACGCTCCAGATTGCCCTGGTACGACACGATTCCCAGCACCGACAGAGCGGCCACCGCCAACATCAACATCCGAAGGGGTCGCCAGAACCATCCAAGGGCGATCGCACTGGGCACCGCAGCCACCAGAATTCCTTTGTCGTATACGTCCATCGCGCCGCTATACAGCGAAAAAACATACAGACCCCCACACACCACCGCTGCTGCAAACAACCAGTCCAGCCAATTGCGTTTCGAAAAGTAACCTTCATTCAGCGTGATGTTCTGGACCGCGGCGGGGCCATTGGATGTCATCGTATTCATGTCTCTACTCCTTCAAGCCCAGTAATTTGGACTTCAGTTGCTCAAATTCGCGATCACCATCCATCGTTTTCCGATTGGTGGAGAGGGCCATCGTTGCCTGTGCCGCGGGGTTCGACGCAGATTCTGTCGACTCACTGGGTGACAGCCAGATCCACAAGCGCCGTTCACGAACATACAGCATGGCAAATATCCCCAGAATGAGTAAGGCGCATCCCAGATAGACCACCGTTTTCCCGGGAGCACGTGCAACCTGAAACACGCTGGCTTGAACCTGCGTGAAGTCCGTCAACTGCAAGACGACCGGCGCAGGGTAGAGAGGTGCGTCACTCAAAGCCAGAACCGCCAACGTCATAAAGGCCTGACTTTTGTCGTCAGGTACCATGGGTTTCAGCCCGGCCTCTTCGTGTGCCAGCTGGGCCAACTCAAAAAGCGACCCATTCAAAATCCGGACCAGAACTTCCCCGGCCTTGTCCCGCTCGGATTCGGGCACATTGGCTTCAATGAAATCCGCAACCGCCTGCAAACCAGCGGTTGGCGCTGAGGTCTTGCTTCCACTGGTTCCGGCAAAAAGGGACAGGGCCCGGGCGGCTGACACGCTGAGCTGCTGGGTTAATTCCGGACGCTTGGCATCCACCGCTTTAATGGCGTACCGTTTCACTGCCAAGTCGCGCATGCGGGCGTCTGACAGCGCGGCGCGTAGCCGCAAGAACTCATCCATGGAGCCCTGCGCATCAGCAGGAATGCGCAAATAGCGGAATGGTTGCGCCGGTGTGTCACGCGTCCCTAGCAAGAAAACCGGCGCGCCATCACCCATATCCACGGGAAGCATGTAGTTATTGAACTCACGCGCCTGACCGGCCGCATCGCGCAGCTTGTAACTCACGCTGGGGCCAACATTGCGCAGATTTTTCTTGCTGGCATTTTTGTTGGCAGCACCCATGCGGGCATCAATGGACGCTCGCAGATCCACCTTGCGAACATCGGTCCCGGAAAGCCCATCACCACTAAAATTTTCCACGTTGATGACACGCAGACCGGTGTACTCCACGGTCAGTTGCTCCGCACCCGGTGCGTTTCCACGCGTCAGATTTGCGGAGCCGCCGATGACCCCCTCCAGTTCAAAGGGTTTGGTTTCCGCCCCCATGGGCACGGCACGCAGACGCACGCTGGAGCCACCATCATCGAAACTCGATTGGTAGATTTCAATGCCCTTGTAGCTCGCAGGATGGTTCACTTCCACGCGAGCCGGCAATTTTTCACCCGTCTCTTTGTCGTGTATCACGATGTCGCTGGCAAACAATTTGGGCATGCCCGTGGAGTAGTACTCCACCACAAACTTCTTCAACTCGATGGCAAATGGCAGTTCCTGCAGCAAAATTCCATCGGCCTGATTCAAAATAGCCGTGCTGGACTGGGTACCTTCCGCTACCAGCAAGTTTCCACGAAACGTCGGATTGCGTTCACCCAAACGATGCTCGGGCGCCACGTCAACGATCATCCCGCCGCCCTTGTAGGGCGTCTTTCCGTTGAACAGCATTTGCGCCCGGACAATCAGATCGCCGTCCAGTAGTCCACCAAGGCACACGAGAACAATCGCACTGTGTGCGGCGATGTAGCCAATTTTATTGACTCCCCCCGCCTTGGCAGCCACCATCCAGCCGCCACCCTTCGCCGTTTCACGCTGCTGAAGCTTGACCTTCCAGCCACCACCGACCAGCAGTTGCCCGATCCGGCGCGCTGCAGTCTCGGGAGACTCCGCTAGCACGACCTGTGCTCGGTGACCAAATGCCTTGAGACTTTGTTCGCGGATGTTTTCTTTATACGACTTAAGGTCTACCAGTATTTTGGGCGTGTTGCGGGCCACGCACAGCGACGTGCTGACCACCAGAAAGCCCATGATGAGCAGAAACCACCAGGCGCTATAGACGTTGTACAAACTGACCGCGGAAAACACCTCCGCCCAGAATGGGCCAAACTGGTTGACGTAATTGCCCAAAGGCTCACGCTGCTTGAGCACCGTCCCGATCACCGACGCAATGCAAATGACGGTCAACAGTGAGATTGAAAACCGCATGGAAGACAGCAGTTCCACCGCCGCACGCAGGGCGCGCGATCCGGACTTCAGTTCAATGCCGTGTGTAGTGACTGTCATGAATAGGATTCGGGAGACTCAAAGAAAAAAAGGGCAGACCATCCTGCGATGCGTCCGCCCCGATTAGGGTGTGCAGCCGTCGTTTGGTTCCATAAAGAACCAAATAGCGGTACCCGTGTTACCGCAGTCCGGCCACGTAATCCGACACTGCCTTGATTTCACGGTCATTCAGCTTGGCCGCCACCTGGGTCATTTGCAGACTGTTCTTGCGCACGCCGTCGCGAAATGCCGTCAATTGGGCGACAGCGTAGTCCGCATGCTGGCCACTCAAACGAGGATACTGCGCCGGGATGCCTGCGCCCGTAGGGCTGTGGCAACCAGCGCATGCGGGAACCTGGCGGTCAGCAATGCCACCACGATAAATGCGCTCACCCAGAGTCACCAGGCTCTTGTCGCTGGAGTATCCGGTCTTGGCCTTCTTCGAAGTCACCCAAAACGCAATATTTTTCATGTCTTCATCAGACAGCGCGGATGCGAAGCCCTTCATGATGGCGTTATTGCGCTTGTCCGATTTGAACTCCTGCAACTGCTTGACCAGATATTCGGGGTGCTGCTGCGCGAGTTTGGGATAGGCCGGTGTTCCGGAGTTCCCATCCACACCGTGGCATGCAGCGCACACAGCGCCATAGCTTGCCTCGCCCTTCACCAGATCCGGCTTGACTACCTTGGCAACGACTGCCTCGGGGTGAGCAGCAGGCGCAGGCACGGCGTCCGCAGCAAGAACAAAGAATGGTGTCGCAACGGCAGATGCGGCGAATAGTAATTGGGCAATCAACTTCATATGGCTGTCGTGTTTGGTGAGCAAAACAGCATCATTCTACAATGGAGGCTCGGGTCCCCTGCCTAATTTAATGACTACCAACACAAACCCACCCTCTGTTTCTCATCCGGCGCCTGCATCAGGCCCCGCTGAAAAGTCTCCAGCAACTATTGCTTTGGGATGGCTGCACACAGCCAAATTTTTGACCACTGCGCCGGAATTGCACTTTCTGCCGCCGCTGGATTTGCCGGAAATCGCCTTTGTCGGCCGATCCAACGCCGGTAAATCCACCTGCATTAACACGCTGACGCAACAAAAACAACTGGCCTACGCGTCCAAGAAACCCGGTCGAACCCAGCACATCAACCTGTTCAGCCTGGGCAAACAGGGCGTCACGGACGCCATCCTGACCGACCTACCCGGTTATGGCTATGCGGCAGTGCCCAAGCAGGACAAGATCCGCTGGCAGCAAGTGATGGCCAACTACCTGATTACGCGCAAGAACCTGATGGGCATTGTGCTGATGTGCGATCCCCGCCACGGCCTGACCGAGCTGGACGAGATCCTTCTGGACGTCATCCGTCCACGCGTGCAGGAAGGTTTGAAATTCCTGATCATCTTGACCAAATCGGACAAATTGACCCGTAGCGAGGGCGCCAAAGTGCTGTCCATCACCAAACTACAGGCCGGAGGAGGTGAAGTCATGCTGTTTTCGGCCACCAAACGCAAAGGGGTCGATGACGTAGCCCAACTGCTGTGGAAGTGGGCACACCCACACGGCGTAACGCCACCGACCCAGGCGCCAGATCCTGCGCCAGTGCCAGATTCAGAACCAGACCCAGCCCCGTGATTGAAGCTTACCTGCAACCGCTCCCGCACGGGATCACCTTAAGTTGCAGGGCTGCAGGCCCCCGCGGACGGCCAGTGCTTTTCTTCCTGCACGGCTTCCCCGAAGGCGCGTTCATTTGGGACGAAATACTGGAGCATTTCGCAAAAGAAGAAAACGGTGGTTACCGGTGTGTTGCACCCAACTTGCGGGGGTTTGAGCGATCCTCCGCTCCGCCAGAAGTCTCCGCGTATCGACCCAAGCATCTGGTGCAGGACATTGCCGCGCTCGTGTCCATCGAGACGCAGGGGGCACAAGCACTGGAATGTCTGGTCGCGCATGACTGGGGTGGTGCCGTTGCATGGAATTTCGCCAACCAGCTCCCGCATCTCACCCGAAAGCTGGCCATCATCAACTCACCGCATCCGGGAACATTCCTGCGGGAACTCAAAACCAATCCAGTCCAGCAGCGTGCCAGCGCCTATATGAACTCTCTGATCCGCGAGGACGCAGAACAACGATTGATTGAAGACGACTACCGCATGCTGTGGTCGTTTCTGACGGACATGTTCGGGGCGGGGCACAGCACGGCGTGGCTCACGGATGCGGTGAAAATGCAATACCGTGACGTGTGGGGCTGCGGTATGCATGGCGGCTGCAATTACTACCGGTCCTCCCCCCTGAGACCGCCTCGCCCAGAAGATCCGGCCGCCGCGGCAGTTGACTTGCCACCAAGCATGCTAACGATTTCCATGCCCACCCAGGTGATATGGGGCATGGATGACAAGGCACTTCCACCCGATTTGATCGAAGGCCTGGAAGAATTTGTGCCGCAGCTGACGATACACAAAATACCGGGCGCCACGCACTGGATCATTCACGAGGAGCCTGCCTTGGTGATGCAACTGCTCCAGCAATTCCTGCAATCAAAACCAGACTGAAGCCGCGTGCCATTGCGCGCCAGGCGGCGACTTTCAATACGGCGCCGGCACCCCGTCTGGCTGATCCTTGAAGCGCTTGTGCACCCAGTAATACTGCGAAGGCATGGTGTCAATGTAGCCCTGCAGACGCTGATTCATCAGCGCCGTGTCTGCGATTGGATCGTCGCTCGGGAAATTCTCCCAGGCGGGCATGACGTCAATTTCATACCCCGCATCGGTCATGCGCGAAACCACAGGAACCACCTGGGCCCGGCCCAACCTCGCAAACCGCGACAGTGAAGGAACGGTAGCCGCCGGCACACCATAAAAAGGCACAAAGACCGACTCATTGCGACCAAAATTCATGTCCGGCAGCAAATACAAGAGATCACCCGCGCGCAAGGCGGAGACCACGGCCTTGACGCCGTCATTCCGGTGGAACAGGCGTAATCGACCAAAACGCCTGCGCCCGTCGTGCAACCACTGGTCTACCGTCTGGTTGCGCTGCGGCGTGTAGATGCTGCACATGGGCCGATCGACCTGCTGGTTGAGCGCGGTTCCTCCCGCGTCGAGCCCGTAGAAATGCGGCGCGAAGATGATCGTTGGCTTGCGGCCTTCCAGCACATGCAAAGCCCCTGTGAGCTTCAGACGCTTGCGCACGGTGTCAGGGTTGCCATGCCAGAGCCAGGACCTGTCGAGCCAGGCTTGTGCGAAGTACACGAAAGTCTGGCGCGCCCAACGACGACGCTGTGCCGGGGGCTCCTGCGGAAAACACAGCGCCAGATTGATCATTGCCACCCGGCGGCGTGGGACGGCCACCCAGTACAGCAAATACCCTAGCAGCGTACCGATAGCCCGAACCCAAGCTAACGGCAGCGGGGCGATCAGCCGCATAAAGAGAACACCCGGATGCTGCATCAAAAGCCTTCCTGGCGTGGTTGTTTGTAGCGTGCATACGGCCACAGATACTGCTGCGGACAATGGGCTATCAGTTGCTCCATGGCCTGATTGATACGGGTTGCTGCCTGCACGGCATCCGCCGGCAGCGCGTCTGTCAAAGGCATGACATGAACCTTGAAACCGCGCCCCCAACGCAGGCGTTCACCCCAAGCCACCAGCACCACCGCCCCCGTCTGTTGGGCCAATCTTGCGGACAGCGTCATGGTGTAGGCGGGCCGGCCAAAGAACGGGGCCCAGACACCGAGTCCGTGCGGGGGCACCTGATCGGGCAACAAGCCCACGGATTCGCCGTGGCGCAGAGCCTTGAGCAGTTGCTTCACTCCAGCCATCGTAGTGCTTGCAGTCTTCAAGTTGGGGCGTGAGCGTGCCGAAGCAATGAGATCGCGCAACCACGGCTGGCGGGCTGGCCGAAACAGCACGGTCATAGGCTGGCGCGCCCCAAAGCGCTGTGCATAGGCTTGGGCCGTGATCTCGAAGCTGCCGAGATGGGGCGTCAGAAACACAATACCCCGCTTCTGGGCCAGGGCCTCCTCGACATGCGGCGCACCATCCCACTGAATCCTGACGGGCCTTCCCAGCCACAGGCGAGGAAGCTCACTTACCAATTGTCCGGCTGCGCCCACGGCCGGCAGCCAGTCAGCAAGCGAAAACCCGGCTTGCAACACATTCTCACGAAAACGTTGCCGATAAACCGGCGATGCCAGGAACGCAATCCAGCCCAGCAACCAGCCCAAACCGTGCAGAAGCCACAACGGCAGGAAGGACAGCATTTTGAACAGTGAGGTCATGTCTGGGATAAAATTGCGCGTGTCGCTGAGTTACGGAACTACTTGCAGGGCGACGCCCACTCTGGCTTTCTTCAACGGAATGCCATTGTGCCTTGTCAATATTGACAATTCTGCTAAAGCGTTCGCCGAAGCTCCAAAGCCCAAGCAACGCGACTTGATGTTTTTTTGGAGTACCTACACATGGCGAGCGATTTCCTCTTCACATCCGAGTCTGTTTCTGAAGGTCACCCCGACAAGGTGGCGGATCAGATTTCGGACGCAATTCTCGACGCGATTTTCAAACAGGATCCACGCAGCCGCGTCGCCGCTGAAACGCTGACCAACACCGGCCTGGTCGTGCTGGCCGGCGAGATCACCACCAACGCGCATGTGGACTACATCCAGGTGGCGCGTGACACGATCAAGCGCATCGGTTACGACAACACCGAATACGGCATTGACTACAAAGGTTGTGCCGTGCTGGTGGCTTACGACAAGCAAAGCAACGACATTGCCCAGGGCGTGGACCACGCATCGGACGACCACCTGAACGTTGGCGCTGGCGACCAGGGCCTGATGTTTGGCTACGCCTGCAATGAGACGCCTGAACTGATGCCGGCGCCTATTTACTACGCGCACCGCCTGATGGAACGACAGGCCCAGCTACGCAAAGATGGCCGCCTGCCGTTTCTGCGCCCGGACGCCAAGAGCCAGGTGACGATGCGCTATGTGAATGGCAAGCCCCATAGCATCGACACCGTGGTGCTGTCCACCCAGCACAGCCCGGACCAGTCCGAGACCCAGCACACCATGAAGGCGAGCTTCGTTGAGGCCATCATCGAAGAAATCATCAAGCCGGTGCTGCCCAAAGAATGGTTGCAAAACACACGTTACCTGATCAACCCCACCGGTCGTTTCGTCATCGGCGGTCCGCAGGGCGATTGCGGGCTGACGGGCCGCAAGATCATTGTCGACACCTACGGCGGTGCCTGCCCCCACGGCGGCGGCGCGTTCTCGGGCAAAGACCCCAGCAAGGTCGATCGCTCGGCGGCCTACGCCGCACGCTATGTCGCCAAGAACATTGTGGCGGCTGGTCTGGCGACACAATGCCAGATTCAAGTGGCATACGCCATTGGTGTTGCCAAGCCGATGAACGTGACGGTCTACACCGAAGGCACGGGCGTGATTTCTGACGAGAAAATTGCGGCCTTGGTCCACGAACTCTTTGACTTGCGCCCCAAAGGCATCATTCAGATGCTCGACCTGCTGCGCCCAATCTATGAAAAGACCGCCGCTTATGGCCACTTTGGCCGCGAAGAGCCCGAGTTCACCTGGGAACGCACCGACAAGGCGCAAGCCCTGCGTGCTGCCGCGGGTCTGTAATTGAGGACTGTTCACCCATGAAACTGCAGACACAACGTTTTATTGATCGCTGGGCAGGCCAGCTTCTGTGTGGCGTGGTGTCGCAGTGGGTGCGATTCACCGGTCTTTGGCGAACACCTGCCCGGCTGTCGAAAGAGCCGCGCCATATCCTGGTGATTCTGTTGTCCGAGATGGGCAGCATCGTCCTTGCGGGGCCCATGTTTGCGGCTTTGCGCCGCACCTACCCGACAGCGAAAATTCATGTCTTGCAGCTGAAGAAGAACCAGGAAGTTTCCAAATTGCTGCAACTGACCTCGCCGGAGTGCATGCACAGCCTGGACGACAGCTCGGGCGGCTCTCTGGTGCGTGACATTCTCAAGGTGAGTGTCGCCATGCGCAGCTTGGGACTGGACGCGGTCATCGACTGCGAATTGTTTTCGCGCGTCAGCGCCCTGCTCTCCTTTTCCACCGGTGCCCCGGTGCGCGTCGGCTTTACACCGCACACCCAGGAAGGCCTGTACCGCGGCAGCTTTATCAACCACGCTATTCCCTACAACCCCTATCAGCACATCAGCAAACAGTTTTTGTCGCTGGTGGATGCACTGGATTCGGCGGGGAGTGTGCCGCGCAACAAGGCCGCGCCCATACGCAACACACCGGTCACGACCGAGCTCTCGGTCGCATTTGCCGACGGGGAGATTGCGGGCTACCGTGGCAAAGTGCAGTCGGACCACCCTGTCACCGCAAGCCGCAAGCTGGTGTTGATGTATGCCGGCGGCGGCATCCTGCCTGAGCGCGCCTGGCCGGCTGACCACTACGCGCGGGTCGCACAAGGGCTATGCAGTGCGGGCTATGCGGTGGGACTGATCGGCCTGAAAGACGATGCGCAGCTGGCCAAAGACCTCATCGGCAAAATCCGCAGCGAGGCCTGCATTGATCTCACGGGCTACACCCGCAGCATCCGCGAACTGCTGATGCTGTTCCATGCCGCCCATTTGCTGATCACCAACGACGGTGGCCCGGGTCACTTTGCCACGCTCACGCCCATCCAGACCATGGTCTTCTTCGGACCCGAAACGGGCAAGCTGTATGGCCCGCTGGGCACGCGCAACAAGGTGTTTGAATCCGGCATTGCCTGCTCGCCCTGTCTTTCCGCCTACAACCACCGTCTGACGTTTTGCGACGGTGACAACCAGTGTCTCAAACGCATTGCGCCGGACCCGGTGCTGGCCGATGCGCTGCAGTTTTTGAACGCGCCATGACACAAACCACCGGCTGGCAGCAGCGCGCATTTCAGTTGATCGAATGGCTCAAAGGGTTTCGCTATATCAAGTTCGGACTGGTCGGTGCCAGCGGCACCGTAGTCAACATGGTGGTGCTGTACCTGGGGCAAGAGTTCCTGTTTCTGGGCATTGAATCTCCACGCAGTCGCCTGTACGCATCCCTTGCGTTCGCCATTGCCCTGGCCACGATCAACAACTTTACCTGGAACCGCCTGTGGACCTGGGCCGACCGCATTCGCGAGTTTGCCGCATTGAACGCCGCCAACGAGAATCCTTCTTCGCGCGCATTGGTCAGCCAGTTTGGCAAATACACCCTCGCCTCCTTGCTGGGTATCGCCCTGCAGTACGGCTTGACGCTCTGGCTGGCCCACGCCCTGCATTACCTGCTGGCCAACGTGATTGCCATCGTGATCGCCAGCGTCAGCAACTTTCTGGTCAACGACCGGCTGACCTTCCGCCGTCGCTAAAGTCCGCGTCACTCCGAACCCATGAACCCGCTGCCAACCCCTGGCGACAGCCCATTGACCCAACGGGCATGGATGCTTTTGGTGCTGGTGGCCCTGGGGGTTTACCTTTTTGGCCTTGGCAGCCCCTATGCCCCGACCAATGGCGACGAGATGGTGTACATCCATATCGCCCGCATGACAGCCGAATCGGGCCACTGGCTGCCGCTCCAGTCCGAGCTGATCGGCACCCGCAACACCAAGCCGCCTCTGCTGATCTGGCAGGCCATCGCGGCAGGTGATTGGGGCCAACAGTGGTCTCTGTTTGCGCTGCGCCTGCCCAGCGTCATCTACACTTTTCTGACCACCGCCCTGCTGGCGTTCTTTACCCACCGCATCAGCGGGCGCCTGCGTACAGCGTGTCTGGCCGCAGCGCTGTATCTCCTGTTTTTTTCCACCTTCCGTTATGGCCGGGTGTATTTGACATCCGCGCCGGAGACCTTCTGGCTGGCGCTACCCCTGTGGTGGCTGCTGTGGCTGCAACTGCGTGACGGTGGTCCGTGGACTTTAGGGTTTTGGGCCTACACGCTGTCTGGCATGGCGGTCGGTCTGGGTTGCGCCTACAAATCATTTGCCCTGGCCGCGCCCGCGGCGGCCGCACTGTGGTGCGCCGTTTTACTGAGCGAGCGCCCCTTGTGCTGGCCTTTGGCCTTCAAAACGACGCTGGGCGTCACCTGGAGCACCGTCATCGCCGTGGGCATTTTTGCACTGTGGTTTGTGCTGGATCCCGACCCTTCTGCCGTGTGGCAGGAGTTTGTGGTGGCCGAGAATGCCGGCAAGATGTCGGGCGGGCAAGGCTACTGGCACGCGGCACTGTATGGCGCCTACCCGATGTGGACGCAGCTCCTGGCCTATCCGGAAAACGCAGGACTGCTGTTTTTTGCAGTGCTGGGGTTGGGCTGGGTGGGTTTGGCGCGCGCCTTCAAGCGTGCAAGCTATGCGCAGCTCTCCCCTGCCCTGTGGATTCTGCTGGCCTGGCTGGCGGTGTGGCTGATCGTCTTCACCATTCCCAGCCAACGCTCGGCACGCTATGTGATTCCAGCCATGCCGGCACTGGCCATCGTCATGGCACTGGCATGGGAGAAGATTCCCAAACCCGGTTTCTGGATCACCCTTGTGATCGCAGTGCCCGCACTCGTCATGCTGGCGCGCATCGGCTGGGTCATGGGTGAAATGCAGATTGCCACCCCCATCCAAAGCGCTATGACTTTGATAGCTGCCTGCGCAGGTTTGACGGGGGCTATCGCCGGATTGATACATAAACGATGGTGTCGAGCCGCCACACTGGTGGCCTGCCTGGCCTTGTACGCCACCTTCGGCCTGATGGTCGAACCCTTGAGCACTTCCGGCGCCCACTACAGCGCCGCAGTGCAAAGCCAGTTGCAGGGCCAGCGCGTTGCGGTGCCCAATGGCTTCACCGGCCAATATGAGCGTTTTCACTTTGTGCTGCCAGGCGCGCGCATCACCCCCTACGACGCAGAGGGACGCAACACGGGAGCGCTGGCGCCCGAGATGCCACCGGTCGAGCGCCTGGTCTACCTGTTAGACCAATTCGATGCCGTAGTGTGGCTGCAGGACAGCCTGGACCAGCCAGAACCCAGCTGCGTGCCCCAATGCCGGCTGATAGGCTCGCGCTGGCATGTCAAAAGCCGGCACAAGGAAGGTGAAGTCACCCTGGACAACCTGTGGTACCCGCAGGAGTGGTTGTTTCGGCACGAGTGGCTGGTCATCAAAAAAGCCCCGGCAGGCAGCTAATTTTTTCCCGATTTTTTGATAATACGCAAAGCTGTTCACACGCGTTTTCACCATAGTGCATCTCTCGGCAGGCGCCTTATGGCAACGGTTGCGGTAAGTCCTGTTGATACGACACAGGAGTGACCGCCATGGAGCAAATCTGGATCAAGAATTACCCGCAAGGCATCCCGGCCGAAGTGGATGTCAACGCGTTCGCATCGCTACGTGAAGTATTGCTGGCCAGTTGCGGGCGATTTGCCGATTTGCCAGCCTACAGCAATATGGGCGCGACGCTCACCTACGCTGAGCTGAATCTCCACAGCCGTGACTTTGCCGCCTATCTGCAAAACACGCTGGGGCTGCACAAAGGGGACCGGGTCGCGCTGATGATGCCCAACCTGCTGCAATACCCCGTAGCGCTCTTCGGCGTGTTGCGGGCGGGCCTGGTGGTCGTGAATGTCAATCCGCAATACACCGTGCCGGAACTGGAACACCAACTCAAGGACTCGGGGGCCGTTGCCATCGTGGTGCTGGAGAATTTTGCGCACACCTTGCAGGAGGTGCTGGCAAAAAACCCCACTTTGAGCCTGAACGTCATTACCACCGAAGTCGGCGATATGCTGCCGGTGGTCAAAGAACTGGTCACCAATGTGGTGGTCAAGTATGTGAAGAAAATGGTTCCATCCTGGGACATCGCCGACACCACGGAATTCAACGCCGCTTTGCGCACCGGCGCCAAAGAGACCCTGCTGCACATTCCGCTGGATCACAGCGACACCGCGTTTTTGCAGTACACCGGCGGCACGACCGGAGTCGCCAAGGGCGGAGTGCTGACGCACGGCAACATGGTGGCCAACCTGGAGCAAGTGGGCGCATGGATTGCCCATGACCTGCTGGATGGAAAAGAAGTGTTTGTTTGTCCCTTGCCTCTGTACCACGTCTATGCACTGAACTCCAGCCTGGTGTTCATGAAGATCGGCGCCCATACCATCCTGATCACCAATCCACGGGATATGCATGCGTTCGTCCACGACCTCAAAAAGTACCCGGTGACGGCCATGGTCGGTGTCAACACCCTGTACCGGGCGCTGCTGGATACGCCCGAGTTTTCCGAAGTGGATCTGCACACATTGAAGGTCGTCAACGCGGGCGGTATGGCGGTGCAGCGCGTGGTGGCCGAGCGCTGGAAGAAGGCGACCGGCGTGCCCATTATCGAAGCCTATGGCTTGACCGAGACGTCGCCCGGTGCCATCTGCAATCCGCTCAATATCGAAGAGTGGACAGGCACCATCGGCATGCCATTTCCGTCGACCCAAGCCATCATTTTTGACGATGATGACCAGGAGATGCCATTGGGAGAAGTGGGCGAGATCTGTATACGCGGGCCCCAGGTCATGGCCGGCTACTGGAACCGGCCGGATGAAACGGCCAAAGTCTTTACCCGTGGCGGCTGGCTGCGCACGGGCGACATGGGTTTCATGGATGAACGCGGCTACTTCAAGATCACCGACCGCAAGAAGGACATGATTGTGGTCTCCGGCTTCAAGGTTTTTCCGAACCAGATTGAAGATGCCGTGGCGTTACACCCGGGCGTGCAGGAGGTTGCCGCCATTGGCGTGCCCGACGAGCGGTCGGGTGAAGTGGTGAAGATCTTCGTAGTCAAAGCCGACCCTGCGCTGACCGAAGAAGACTTGCTGGCGCATTGCCGAAAGCACCTGACGGACTACAAGATACCCAAGATCATTGAGTTCCGCACTGAACCGCTGCCTAAAACCAATCTGGGGAAAATTCTTCGTCGCCAGCTACGGGACAAAAAAAGCGAAGTTTCAGCCGCGCACTGAATAGTAACGAACTGCGACCACATGCAACGCAATCCACAGCCACGGATCCAGAACCGCGTCCCATAGATTGCCCGTGGGCAGGCGCATGAGCACGAACAACAGGATGGCAAGCGGCGCCACCCACACCGTGATACCTGCGTTTCTTTCGTCCCGGCCAATGACCCACGGAACCAAAACGACTAGCAACACCAGAGCGGACGCGGCCGGGCTAAAGCCCCACTGGTAGAGCTGCACCGGCAACCAGGCGAAGGTGTCGAGCAGCAGAGCCCATCCCGCGAATACACCCAACAAAACCAGCGCCAGAGCGGCCCGTTGCGGGGGCTCGGTAGCCGATTTCGACGTCCAGGCAGAAAAAAGCTGCGCGCGCAAGAGCGCGGCACACAGTACAACAGTCACCAGACTGGGTGCCTGAAACGCCAGGCCCAGCCAGTGCACGGGAGCATAAGGCCCCGGTATCCATGACCAGCATGCCAGCCCCAGCGCCACACCCCATTGAAGCGGCTTGCGCTGCGACCATTGACCCGCCACGCTGGCACCCAGCCACGCCAACACCACACTCCACGACAAGCGCAGTGCCCACTGCATCACCCAGGCTGTGGGCAAAAGAGGCGAGTCGCTGGACAGCAACGGGGTGACCCACCCCCAACCCAACGCGCTCATGGCTTGACTCCCGCTTGCGCGGAACCCACAGCAAACCGCTGCCATGCAATGCGCTGGCGATCCACGGTGTAGCTGATCCACAAACTGCTATCGACCCAAGCCATGGCCGGGTAAGAAAACTCGTCTTCGGAAGCGCCTTGCTCCAGGGTCTTGACCCGCGTCCAGTGGCGTCCATCGCTTGATTGACTCAGATCCAGCCTGGCGCGTGAACCCGGCGACGAGTTGTGGGCCAGCAACATCTGACCCGGCGCCATGCCGACAGCCGCAACAGCCGCATCCGGGTTGTCCAGTGCCAAATCGGGCAAGTCACGCCAGTGCCGGCCACCGTCGATGGTGCGGGCCACACCAATTTTTCCGTTGGGACGCTCGTCGCGCATCACTGCCAACCACTCGTGAGGAGACTGCATGATCAACGCCGGCTGCAACAGGTAGGGCCGTTGCGACATCCGCACCATGCCTTTGAAAGTGCCTTCCCGGTCAAAACGCAGGGCTACCGGGTACTTGATTCCCAGTTCAAAATGAACCGGCAACACCATGCCGCCATCGGCCAAGGGCAATGGCGCGTTGCGCACCAGAAAACTGGTGTTCCACAACCAGGACAAGGGCAGCACCTGAGCCGGCTCAAAGGCCAGCTCCTGCAAGCCGTTGCCGGCAGGGGTCTGGCGCACATGCAGGATGCGCGCAGCCGCCCAGCCGCCCCACCCCGTTGCAACCACAAATAGATGGATTCGGCCCTTGCCATCCGTCCACGCCACCGGATTGCCCAGGCGACGCACACCGTAGCCCAGTTGCTTGCCCATTTCGTGCCGGTTGACCACAAAGCGCGGGAGGGACCACTGCTGCGTGGCCCGGTCGAATTGCGACGCCGCAATCTGCACCAGGGGGCCGCTCTCGCGCTCTCCCGAAAACCAGAAAATCGTCAACGCGGCAGGGTTCTTTTCGGGCATCACCAGCAGGGAACTGGCATGTGCAGCGGCGGCACCGGCCGGCATGGGAATCCCGCCGCGGGCGGTCTCCTGCAACGTGCGTACGTCCGGCATGGCCGGGTTCATCCACACGGCAGCGGCAACCTCCGGAGTTGGCAAGCGCTGCAGGCTATCCAGCGCCAGAACGGCAACACCGGCCAGTACGGCAAAGAGCAGGCGCGAATAAACAGAGCGAAGAGACGGCGTAAGTGACAAAAGAGGGAGGCCTGCAAAGAGAAAACATGCGTATAAAACATGTGTATCTTAGTGGCTGATAACAAGAGGCCGGCGTTTCCCGGACAATGGGCGCACCGGAAACTTCTACCCAATACCACCATGTCCGCAAGCAGCGTCCTCCACGTGCAGCCACTGGGCTTTCCCTGGCAAACGATTGACCCCTTTTTGTTTTGTGTGCACCACGACGATGCCTATCCGAAGGGCAATGCCGACATGGGGCCGGATGCCTCTCTGGCGGGCCGCAACATCGGCCAGGATTTTGCCCGCAAAGATGGCTGGAGCATGTACCACGGGTCCACCATTCCGGGATTCCCGTCGCACCCGCACCGGGGGTTTGAAACCGTCACCATCGTGCGCCAGGGCCTGATTGACCACTCCGACTCGGTGGGCGCCACGGCACGCTTCGGCGGTGGCGATGTGCAGTGGCTCACCGCTGGCAAAGGCATCGTGCATTGCGAGATGTTTCCCCTCACCCGGCAAGACCAAGCAAATCCGCTGGAACTGTTCCAGATCTGGCTGAATCTGCCGGCGAAGAACAAGATGGTCGAGCCGCACTTCACCATGTTCTGGCACGAGAAAATCGCCCGCGTGCACGCCACTGATGCGCAGGGCAAAGCCTGCGACGTGGTGTGCATAGCCGGATCACTGAACGGGGTCCAGGGGCTCCCTCCGCCGCCCGACTCCTGGGCCTCCGAGGTAGATTCCGAAGTCGCTATCTTCACCATTCGCCTGGAAGCCGGCGCGCACTGGACAATGCCGGCCGCACAGCGGGCTGACACACGCCGTCAACTCTATTTCTTCAACGGTTCACAACTGCGTATTGACGGGCAGGACGTACCCGCCAGCTCTGCGATTGAAGTAACGGCCAACCAGTCCGTCGAGCTGGTTGCGGGAGATACCGTGTGCGAACTGCTCGTGCTGCAAGGCCGGCCGATTGCAGAACCCGTTGCGCAATACGGCCCTTTTGTCATGAATACGCAGGCCGAGGTTCACCAGGCCTTTGCCGACTACCGCGCCACTGAATTTGGCGGCTGGCCCTGGCCGAAGAACGACCCGGTGCACCCGCGCGACAAAGGCCGTTTCGCGTTGCATGCCAATGGCGAACTTGAAGAGCGCTAGGCTCAATTGGCAGTCAGGTTCAACTCGGCCTGCGGTTTCCAGCCATCCTGCGGAGAGACCACTTTGACACCCCCCAAAAAGAGGCGCTCGGCTGGCAGTTGACGGGCCGCAAGGTAGTCCTTGACCGCCACCCCGCGCTGCAACGCCAGCGCCCGCAGGTCGTCCTCCGTCACGCCCATGCTGGTCATCAACAGCGACTCCATCTCGACCACGCTGATGTCTTTGGTCAAGCCCACCAGGTTGCGCGGTTTGGTGATGTCGGCGCGCCGGTAAACGGCTTTGAGCAGATCGGGGTACTGGGCATCCGTTACCGCTGGCGTCTCTGCACCCTCCTGCCCGGCAACTACGGAGCGGCGGCGTTTCTCGGCCATCAGCAGCGCGCCCAGGCGCTCCCGCTTGACGGCCTCGCGCTCAGCCTCCAGCGATGCCGTACCGGTCACGGTCATTTTCAGGGCGGGTCGGTCGGCGAGGGCTTTGGCCACCTTGTCCAAGCCCGCCCGTGCATCCGCGCTCAGCACGCTGCTACCGGCTGCAAAGGGAACCGTTCCCAGCTCATCCCCGCCTCCGCCCAATGCACTGGCCAGCAGGCTGAACGGTGCCGTGATCGCTTTCACAATCAGGTTCGTAATAAGCTTGAACACCACAGACCCCAGCTTGAACTGCGGGTCGTTGATGGAGCCACTGACGGGCAGGTTGATGTCGATCACCCCGTTGCGATCCGCCAGCAATGCCACCGCGAGTTTGACGGGCAGGCTGTTGGGGGCCCCTTCCACCTTGTCGCCAAATCTCAGCTGGTTGAGAACAATATTGTTGGTCGCCGTGAGCTGGCCGTCGGGCAGGATGGCGTAGTTCACATCCACGCTCAGCTTGCCACGATCAATACCGTAGCCTGCGTACTTGATCGCATAGGGTGACAGGGGTGGCAACTCCAGATCACGCACACGGCCATGAATATTCAGCGCCACGGGACGCGCCAGCGGGTTGACCTTGCCGGTTATCTCCAGCGAAGCGGTGCCCTCGGCACGCCCACGCACATCCACGTCCGCCAGCTGCAGGACGCCGCCCATGGGCACCGATGAGAATTGACTCAATTTGCCCGTGAGCTCGCTCAGGTCCGCGGAATAGTTGGGCTTGATGAAACGGTCCGAAAACAGCACCTTGCCATTGACCAGACTGATGGGGCCGATCTGGATGATGGCGTCCAGCGGGGTGGTGGCCGCGGCTACGGGGACAACGGGCACCGGCGCAGTGGGTGCGGGGGCGGAAGCGGCCAAATCGGGCGTGGCCGCAGTCGGTGCGTTGCGGTCTTTCACCACGTCCTGCAGGTTGAGCCGCCCATTTTCATAGACCACTACCCGCGCAAAAAAATCGGTCCATGCGGCCTCGCGCACCGTGAGCCGGGTCGCCACCCCCGGGGCCATGGCAAGCTGGACGCCGGGCACGGTGAGCGACTTCCAGCTCAGCAACTCCTCGCCAACCCGCAGGGCACCCTCACCCGACGCAATGCTGTTGGCGCGAAAGTCGTCCAGTGCGCCGTCGCCCTTGAGGTCCACCCGGTCACCCCCCGAGCCTGCGGCGTAGCGCACCTGCCCTTTGAAACTGGCATCCGCGCGGAGCAACTCCACGTTGAGCTGGTCTGCAAAATAGGGGGCCAGCGCATGCGCGGGAATGTTCCGCATGTCCAGGTTGCCCTGCACCAGCACCGGGTCCCACATGACCGTTCCCTTGTAGGCCAAAGTGCCCGGCTCGGTCTGCCCCGACTTGATGCGTGCGGACACCGTCAATGGAGCGGGCTTCTTGCCGTCCAGCGCCAGATTTTGCATGCGCAGGTTCAGCCCCGACACAGCCAAGCGCACCCGTTTAGCCAGGCTATCGTCGGCGAAAGCCACGGTGCCGTCGCCTATGTCCAGATCGTCGACTGCGACACGCCACGGCTTGCCGGCTTTTGCCGGTTCTCCTGCGGCGGGAGAAGGCCGGAGCCATTGCTCCACCATCCATCGCCCGTCTTCACCGCGTTGCACGCTGCCGCTGGGCGAACGCAAAGCGATTTTTCCGATGCGAACGCTTTGATTTTTGACGTCGATCCGCGCATCGGTCACGTCAAGCGCCTTGAGTTTGGCCAGATCGCCGCCTTTGTCGGACTGCAATGCGGCGTCACGCAAGGCCAGCCGTTGCACGGCCACCTGCACGCCGTCCGCCTGCCAGACGACGTCCAGCTCGGCGTCCATCGCGCCACGGAGTCGGGGCTCCAGATATGGAGCCACGTAGGGCGCCGCACTGACCAAGCCGAAGTCGGCCAGGGTGGCGTGCACCTTGCCCGCCTGATCGGTTCCCTGGCCCTCAAATGTCAACTGAGCGGCGGGGCCCTTGCCAGCCACTGCAAGCGAGCCGGAGAACTGCGCAGGGGTCTGCGCAAACGGCCAGCGGACGGCGTCGGCTTTCAATTCCACATCGGTCAGTGCCATGCGGGCATGGGGCTGGGTGCTGTCGTCGGCCCAACTCACTTCGCCCTGGTGCAGGGCAAAGCGTGCCAGCTCCAGAGTCCAGGCATTCGCAGCCGGGGATTTATGGTCATTTAGGCCTGTAGCCCCCGTAGCGCCTGCGGAATTAGCTCCTGTTTTGATAGCAGATGGCGACGATTGGGAAAGCGAAAAATCCAGGTTCAGCGCGCCGGCACGGTTGCGTACGGCCCGCAGTTTCGGACCGGTAAGCTCCAGCGAAGCCAGCTTGGCCACCTGCTCCAGGGGGCGCACATCGGACAAGGTGGCCGCTATCGACTCCACGCCCAGCAGGTCTGCGCCGCTGGCATCCGCCAGTTTCAGGGCAGACACTTTGACGGTGCCCGACAGCGAAAGCGCCACTTTGGGTGTCTGCACAAAATCCACACGCAGATCGGCGTCGATGACCGCCCCTTTGGGTTGCACAGGCAGACCCGCCGGCAGATAGGCCAGATACGGCGCCAGGTCCAGCCGGGTGATCTTCAGATTACCGTCCCCCTTGCGAATCTGCGCAAAAGGAGTGACCTGGGCGGCAGTGTCAAACGCACTACCGTTGAGCACAAACGCCAGCCGCGGCTCCACCTTGATGTCCCGCTGGGCATCCAGGTTGCTCAGGAATGGCACGGTGACATGGAGTTTCTGCAGGCTGTGCTCTCGCGCCATGGGTGTGTCCGTGAAGTCCACCGTGCCGTCACGCAGTTCCAGGTTGTAGAACGCAAAATGCACCGGCGCTGATGGAGGATCGGCAGGCGGCTCGCTCAGGCGGCGGATGATGTCATCGATGTCGTAGTGGCCGCCACCCGTGTGCGTGAGCTTCAATTCGGGGGCCTCTACCACCACCGAATCCAGCACGGGCGCGAGGCGGAAAATGGACTCCAGCTCGGCATCCACATAAACACGGGCCACTTTGAACTGGCTGGCCTTGCCATCAGCCGTGGAAATGGCCAGGTCGGTCAGCGTGAGCTCCAGCGTCCACGGTTTGAAATCGACCGCACCCAGGGTGAGCTTGCGGCCCAGCGCCGCACTGCCTTGGGCCTCGATCTGGCTCTTGAGCAAGGGCGGAACCGCCAGCCAGGCCAGGGCCCATAACAAAAAGAGGCCGCCCACACAAAAGGCGGCGCGGCGTTTCCAGACGGAAGGAGTCAACAAAAGGGTCACGAGCGAATGCATGTTGGGTAGTCAGGTGGTCTTTGCCGGGGGTGGTGCACCCCCACTTTGGCGGTGATTGTCCACCAACATCATGCACAAAAACAGGTCGGTGCAGATCGGCTTGAAGCCCGCACCCGGAGTTAGACTGGTGAACTTCCAACCGACCGGACCTTGATCATGAACCCATTGGTTATCTACAGCCTGCAGAATGGCGTGGCCACCCTGACCCTGAACAACGGCAAGGTAAACGCTGTTTCCCCCGACCTGATAGCCGACTTCAACCGTTCACTGGACCAGGCCGTGCTGGATCGAGCGATCGTGATCGTCACCGGTCAGCCCGGTATTCTGAGCGGCGGCTATGACCTGAAGGTCATGGTGTCCGGCCCCCAGCAGGCCATGGACCTGGTGACTGCGGGGTCCACACTGGCGCGTCGCATGCTCGCACACCCGTTTCCGATCATTGTGGCGTGCCCGGGTCATGCCGTGGCCAAGGGGGCATTTTTGCTGCTATCGGCCGACTACCGCATCGGTGTCGAGGGGCCGTTCAACATTGGCCTCAATGAAGTCCGGATTGGCATGACCATGCACCACGTGGGTATTGCCCTGGCGCGTGACCGGCTGAGTACACCCGTATTTCAGCGCAGCGTCATCAATGCCGAGATGTTCAACCCACAGGGCGCGCTGGCCGCGGGGTTTCTGGACAGGGTCGTGTCGGCGGACCAACTACTGCCAGCGGCCAACGAGGTGGCAGAGCAATTCAAAACGCTCAATATGTCGGCCCACAAGAACACGAAACTAAAGGTGCGCAAGGAGTTGCTGGATACCCTTGACGGCGCAATCGCTGTCGACAGGTTGGTCCCCTTGCAGGCGGCTGGCTAGGTTACTGGAAAACCAGATGTTTCGGACCGGCTGTGACATTTTGGAGAATGTCGATGGAAATCGGGGTTAATGCTCCCGTGGTGCCAATCCGGTACCGGTCTTGCTCTGTGCTGATGACCGTGCCCCCATTATCGAAATTAACGGACGTCAAATTCAAAATTGCAGAGATGGCTGTTTCGGGCACCACAAGGAAACTTACCTCGGTTGTCCCAATGACAACTGGGCTGGGAGATCGATCGTAATTGGTTAATGTCCCGATACGCCCCCCGCTTCCAACGGCTACCGACGCCGGAATGACAGGTGGCGTCAGGTAAACGCGAGAAATGGCGCTAGCTACGCTGCCCTGGGGCGTGTAGTTGCTGTCAAAGTAGCTGGTCGCCGTTGACACACTGGACAATGGGGTGCAGCTCGTGAAGTTGATGGAGAGCGTTTGCTGCACTGATTGCTGCCCGACTGTTGAACCAGAACCAAAGGTTGCTCCGCCTGTCACCGCCGCAGCGGGCATTGCGGTATCTGTTGCAGTTCCTGTGCAATCCCCCGATATGGTGTAGGTCTTTGTGTACCCATTCGCTATGAGCGCACTGTTTGCGCTTTGAAACGGGAATGAGAGTGTTGAAATAACAGGACCCGTCGTCACCGGCGCGCTACTGCCACCCCCACCGCCACCACCACACGCGACCAGCAACGAAGTGAGGAACAAGCCTGTGACAGTGTGATGGATTCTCATTGGGTGGCCTCTATTTGAACTGCTGACGCACGGTATGACTCAATTTTCTTATTTGAGTTGCATGTCGTTCTTGACAGATGTCACGCCAGCAACGCCTTGGGTTACCACAACAGCCCGGTTGATGGCGGCTTGGGAATTCACAAAACCACTTAGCTGAACTCGACCCTTGAAGGTTTCCACATTGATTTCGGTGGACTTCAAATAGGGATCATTGAAGATCGTCGTCTTCACCCGGGTGGTAATAGCACTGTCGTCAACGTATTGGCCCGCGCTTTCCTGCTTGTTGGTGGATGCGCAGCCCACGATGGATGTGAGTGCGATGGCGCCCAGCAAGATGGAAATCAATTTAAGTTGCTTCATGATGTGTTTGTCCTGTGAAAAAATTAGCCTGCAAATACCCTATCCCTGAGCTGCAGCTTATTCACACACGCATTAAGCGTCTGTTCGATGGCGCACGAAGCGAATCAACTCCACAAATTTTTGTAACAAAATATGACCGGCATCGCAAAACCCCGCCGCCATGGGTGCGTAAAAACGACGCACTTAGTGAAAATCCCGGCTGCTGGTGGCCAGCTCACCCAGCATCGGCGTCAGGTCCACCAGGCGCTTGGCGATTACGTGGCGCACTTCGCCACCGCTCTCTTCATCCCGCTGCCACACGCCATACACCGCCATCAGGCGTGCGCGAAACACCTCCTGGCGAAAACGCTCCTTGACGGATTTCCAGACGATCACATTCACACTGCCGGTCTCATCTTCCAGCGTGATGAAAACCACACCCTTTGCCGTTTGGGGTTGCTGGCGCATGGTGACAATTCCGCAGGCGCGCACCAGGCGACCACTGGGCATGGTCGCCATTTGCGCAGCGGTCAGCAGCTTCTGTTTTGAGAGTTGCTCACGCAGCAGGGCCAACGGGTGGCGGCGCAAAGTGAGACCCACCGCGGCGTAATCAAACACCACTTCTTCGCCCTCTTCGGCGGGAATAAACAGCAAATCATCTTCGTCCACCGGCACCCCTTTGAGAAGCTCGGGGGCGGGTTTGAGGGCCGATGCGTCCCATACCTGCTGGCGGCGGTGGCCGGAAAGGGACCGCAGTGCGTCCGCACTGGCCAGTGCTTTGAGATCACCCTCGTTCAAGTTGCAGCGCAGGGCCAGGTTCTGGGTGCTGGTGAAGGGTGCCTGGGCACACTCCGCTGCAATGCCTTCAGCCACCGTCTGGCGCAAGCCGCTGACCATGCGAAGGCCCAGGCGAACGGCGGGCTGGGCATGGCCACCGGGCTCCAGCGTGCAATCCCAATCGCTGTGGGCTACATCCAAGGCACGCACGTCCACGCCATGTCGCTGGGCGTCCTGCACCAGTTGCGCAGGGCCATAAAAACCGAGCGGCTGGCTGTTGAGCATGGCGGCCAAAAAGCACGCGGGCTCATGGTTCTTGAGCCAGCAGCTCACGTACACCAGCAGCGCAAAACTGGCCGCGTGGCTTTCGGGAAAGCCGTATTCACCAAAGCCTTCTATCTGCTTGAACAGCGTGTCGGCAAACTCCTGCGTGTAGCCATTCTTGCACATGCCGCCCACCAGCCGGTCGTAGAACTTGTGCACCCCGCCCTTGCGCTTCCAGGCGGCCATGGAGCGGCGCAACTGGTCCGCCTCTCCGGCAGAAAAATCGGCGGCGGCCATGGCCACCTGCATCACCTGCTCCTGAAAAATCGGCACGCCCAAGGTACGTTTCAACGCCTCCTTGAGTGCGGGACTGGCGTATTCCACGGCTTCGGGGTTGGCACGGGCCTTCAGATACGGATGCACCATGCCGCCCTGAATGGGGCCCGGTCGCACGATGGCCACTTCCACCACCAGGTCATAAAAGCAGCGTGGCTTGAGGCGCGGCAGCATGCTCATCTGCGCGCGGCTTTCGATCTGAAACACGCCCACGGTATCGGCCTTGCAGATCATGTCGTAGGTCGCCTGGTCCTCAGCCGGAATGTCCTGCATGCGCATCGTCTTGCCGCGCCACTGGCTGATGAGCGCCAGACAGCGGCGGATGGCGCTGAGCATGCCCAGGGCCAGCACATCGACTTTCAACAGGCCCACGGCGTCCAGGTCATCCTTGTCCCACTGGATGATGGAGCGATCCGGCATGGCTGCGTTCTCTACCGGAACCAAGCGGGTGAGTGGGCCGTGGGTCAGCACAAAGCCGCCCACATGCTGACTCAGGTGGCGCGGAAAACGCTGCAACTGGGTGCTCAGGTTCACCCACAGTTCCAGCCTCTCGGAAGGTGGCACCTGGAACGCGGGCCCCAGCCGGTCAATGGCCGATTGCAAACGCTCCGCCAGCACCGCCCGGCTGTACATGCCCGGATGCTCCTTGGCCAGTGCCACTATCAGGTCGTCTGGAATCTCGAGTGCACGTCCCACATCGCGCAGTGCGCTGCGCGGGCGGTAGCTGGTCACCACCGCAGTGATGGCGGCACGCTCACGGCCGTATTTGGCATAGATGTATTGAATGACCTCTTCGCGCCGCTGATGCTCAAAGTCCACATCAATATCGGGCGGCTCATCGCGTTCCCGGCTGATAAAGCGCTCAAACAGGACGCTACTGCGCGACGGGTCCACCTCGGTCACCCCCAGGCAGTAGCACACCGCCGAGTTGGCCGCCGAGCCCCGGCCCTGGCACAAGATGCCCTGGCTGCGGGCAAAGCGCACGATGTCGTGCACGGTCAAAAAATACATTTCGTATTTCAGCTCGGCAATCAGCGCCAGCTCATGCTCCAACTGCCCTTGTACCGAAGCAGGAACGCCCTGCGGGTAACGTATCTGCGCGCCCTCCTGTGTGTACTGGCGCAGCGTCTGCGCCGGGGTGTGGCCGGGCAGCACCGCTTCGAGCGGATAGTGGTAACGCAGTTCTTCCAGACCAAAGTTGCACCGCTCAGCCACCACCAGGGTATTGGCCAGCAAGGCCGGTGGGTAAATCGCCGCCAAGCGCGCGCGGGAGCGCAGGTGGGACTCGGCATTGGGCTGCAGCGCAAAGCCGCATTCGGCGACCGGTTTGCCCAGGCGTACGGCCGTGAGCACATCGTGCAAGGGCTTGCGCGAGCGCACATGCATGCGCACATCGCCTGCCGCCACCAGCGGCACGCCGGTAAGCTGCGCAAGCTGCTGCAAACGGTGCAACTGCAAAGCATCGTCCGGACCCAGGCGCGCTGGAACCGCCAACCAAAAATTCAAGCCAAACAGGGCTCTAGCCCCCGTAGTTATTGCGCAAGCCGCTTCTATATTGATAGCAGGCGGCAAGGCCAAGAGAATCTCACACCCCTGCAGCCGCGCCCACAGGGCCTGGTTCTCCGGGCCGCTCCAGCCCACCTGGTATTCGCCTTTGGGCGCCGCCCGCCGCGCCACGGTGATGAATTCACACAAGTTGCCCCAGCCCTGCAGATGGTGCGCCAGCGCGATGACGGTGAAGCGCGAATCCGTGCCGGCGCGGCTCACCCGGAACTCGGCCCCCAGCAACAGTTTCAAACCCCGCGAGCCCGGTTTTTGCGCCTCGCCATGCGCGCGCACCACGCCGGCCACCGAGCATTCGTCGGTAATGGCCAGCGCGCTGTAGCCCAGCGCAGCCGCACGCTCCACCAGTTCTTCAGGCTGCGAAGCACCCCGCTGAAAGCTGAAATTGCTCAGGCAATGCAGCTCGGCGTAGGCAGGATGGGGGTCGACAATCTCCATATAAATACTGTATAAAAATACAGTATAACCAAGAAGACCTTTTTACAAAAATCCATCCATCCCCGGCGTGGGACTCTTTATTCGGCCGCCGCATCCTGCCGCGTGGTTGCGTAAAGGTGCCACACCGCGATAAACATCGCGGCTATTGTGGGCCCCACCACGAAGCCATTAATCCCCAGAACGGCCATTCCGCCCAGGGTGGTGATCAGCACCACGTAATCGGGCATGCGCGTGTCCTTGCCGACCAGCATGGGGCGCAGCAGGTTGTCAATCAGCCCAATCACCAACACGCCCCAGGCCGTCAGCGCCAGCCCTTGCCAGATGGCACCCGTCAAGAAAAAATAAATGGCAACCGGTACCCAAACCAGCCCGGCCCCCACCGCTGGCAACAGCGAAGAAAAGGCCATCAGCACGGCCCACAACACCGCAGCACGAATCCCCAAATACCAGAAAGCGAGACCACCCAGCGCCCCCTGAACCGCAGCCACCAGCAAGTTGCCCTTGACGGTTGCACGGATTACGGTGGTGAACTTGCTGCGCAGTTCCCGCTTGTGCGTTGCTGTCAACGGGATCGCATGCAACATGGTGCGTGCGACGGTATCGCCATCGCGAATCAGGAAGAAAGCAAGATACAGCGTGATGAAAACACTGGCAACAAAATCAAATGTGTTCTGGCCCACGTTGAAAGCCTGCGTGGCAATGAATTGGCTACCCTGGGTCAGGGCAGCGCTCACGCGGCGCTGCAGTACTTCGAAATTGGCCAGTCCGAAGCTGTCCAGCAGCGACTTCACCCACGCGGGCAGCGTATCAAACACGCCATGCAGGTAAAGCGTCGGATTCAGCTCGCCCGATTGCACCCGCTGATAGACCGACGTGGCCTCGCGCGCCAGTGAGGCGGCAATCAAAATCAACGGCAAAACAACCACCAGCAACACGACCAGCATGGTCAGCAGCGCAGCCGTGTTGCGCCTGAATTTCAACCGTGGCAGCAACCAGCGGTACAGGGGCGTGAACAGCAGTGCAACGATGAAGCCCCACAAAATCGCCCCATAGAACGGCAGCAGAATCCACCCCAGCGCCAGTGAAACGGCAACCAGCAACACCAGCAAAGACCGCTTCTCCAGATACGTAGCGGCATGGTCATCGGAAGGGGTCATAGTGGGTCACGCGGGATTGGCATGGAGAGCGCCGGTATCAGCAGCCCCCGTGCCACTGCAGGGCGGGCCACAAAAGCCGCCAGCGCGCGCTGCACATGCGCAAAATCGTCAATGCCCACCAGTTCAGCAGCATGGTAGCGTTCGATCAGGTTACGCACCCAGGGAAAGATGGCGATGTCGGCAATGGTGTAGTCGTCCCCCATCATCCAGGTGCGACTGGCCAGCCGCTGATTCAGCACCCCCAGCAGGCGGCGGCTTTCAGCGGCATAGCGATCGCGGGGGCGTTTGTCTTCATAGTCCTTGCCCGCAAAAATCTGGAAGAAGCCCAGCTGTCCGAACATGGGTCCAATGCCACCCATCTGCAACATTAGCCACTGGATGGTCTCGTAGCGGCCTGACGCATCCTTCGGCAAGAACTGCCCCGTCTTCTCGGCCAGATACAGCAGGATGGCGCCGGATTCAAACAATGCCAGCGGCTTTCCATCGGGACCATCAGGGTCCACGATGGCCGGAATTTTGTTGTTGGGGTTGAGCGACAGAAATTCGGGCGACATCTGGTCATTGCTCTCAAAGCTGACCCGATGCGGCTCATAAAGCAGGCCCGTTTCTTCCAGCATGATTGACACCTTCACGCCATTGGGCGTGGGCAGCGAATACAACTGAAGCCGCTCAGGATGCTGCGCGGGCCATTTATGGGTAATGGGGAAGGTAGAGAGTGCGTTCATGCCCATATTCTGGCCGCAAAAACGGCTGCGTGCGTCGCTTTGGTGTTCTCATCTACCACGGCTTGATGGCTACTTTCAGCACCCCGTCCCGTTGGTGGGAGAACAAGTCGTAGGCCGCCACAATGTCGTCCAGCTGGTAATGGTGCGTCACCATCACACCGAGGTCCAGCCGTCCAGAGGACACAATATTCATGAGCCGACGCATGCGCTCTTTGCCGCCAGGACACAGCGCGGTGTTGATGCGGTGGTCGCCCAAGCCTGCGGCAAAAGCACCCAGCGGAATGCTCAGGTCCGTGGAATACACGCCCAGACTCGACAACGTGCCACCAGGCTTGAGCACCCGCAGGGCCGACTCAAACGTGCCCTGCGTTCCCAGCGCCTCGATGGCGGAATCCGCACCGCGCCCGCCGGTGAGTTTCATCACCTCGGCAACCACGTCACAGTTGTTGAAATTGAGCGTGATATCAGCCCCCAACTTTTTGGCAATGCCCAAGCGGTGGTCGTTGCCGTCCACGCCGATGATGGTGGAGGCACCCAGCAAGCGCGCGCCAGCCGTGGCGCACAAGCCAATGGGCCCCTGCGCAAACACCACCACGGTGTCGCCGATGCGGATGTTGGCGTTTTCCGCGCCCTTGAACCCGGTGGACATGATGTCGGGGCACATCAGCACCTGCTCATCGGTCAATCCGTCGGGAATGGGGGCCAGGTTACCCTGCGCATCGGGCACCAGCACGTACTGCGCCTGGGTGCCATCAATCAGGTTACCAAAGCGCCAGCCCGCCGTGGCCTTGTAGCCATGGCAACCGCACAGGCCCTGGCCAACCAGGTAGCTGCCGTCCTGCGACGGCACACCGTCCTGCGCGGCATAGGAGTTGAAGTTGGGGCAAATGGCCCCGGCAATCACGCGCTGGCCTTCGGTGTAGCCCTGCACGGCGCTGCCCAGCTTTTCAATCACGCCCACCGGTTCGTGGCCCACGGTCAGGCCCTTGGCCACCGGGTATTCGCCTTTGAGAATGTGCACATCGGTGCCGCAAATGGTGGTGGTGGTGATGCGCACCAACGCGTCGTTGGGTCCCACATCGGGAATCGGCTTGTCGGCCAGCTCAATGCGCCCCGGGGAAATAAATACGGCGGCTTTCATCATGGCGGTCATCTGCAACTCCTTTGAAAAAACGGCTGGTGGTTCAACGGCGTCAATTAGGCTCGATTGCCAGCCCTTCGTCTCTGCTGAATGGGCCGCGCTTGACAACTGTCAAATGCCTGGAACACGCGCAGGGGGCCCGGCACCTTGTACGCTTGACAAGTGCACCCATGTGGTGCTGATCGTTCTATTTACTTCGCAAGGCTTTACCGTGTCTGACTCCATCATCATCCAGCAACCCTCCCAAACAGCGCAACAGCTCCTGGTTTTGCACCATGGCGTAGGCGGTGGCGCGCAAGACATGGTCCCCCTGGGGCAGCACCTGGCGGGGCAATTCCCCAATGCGTTTATCGTCAGCGTGCACGCGCCCTATGCCTATGACGCCAGTGATACGACCGATGCCAGCGATGTCGGCGCCCAATGGTTTTCGGTGCAAGGGATTACCGAAGAAAACCGCCCCGCGCGGGTGCTCGAAGCTATGCCCGCCTTCATTCACAACCTGCGCTATTGGCAGCAACACAGCGGCGTGGAGCCGACCGCAACCGCGATATTGGGGTTTTCGCAAGGGGCCATCATGGCGCTGGAAGCGGCGCAGGTTGAGGCGGGGCTGGCCGCCCGCATTGTTGCGTTATCGGGGCGCTATGCCCAGCTGCCCACCCAAGCGCCCGAGAAGACCACGCTGCACTTCATCCATGGCAAATCAGACCCGGTTATTCACTACGGCCACTGTGTGTCTGCAGCAGAGCGTCTGGTGGGACTGGGGGGCGACGTCACCGCTGACGTCATCCCCTTCCTCGCCCATCAAATCAATGCCGAAGTGATGGCCATGGTGGTGGAGCGCTTTACTGGCCACATCCCCAAGCACCAATGGGAAGAAGTGCAAAAGGCTGCGGCCCAGTAGCCAGGCCAGACAAACGCTGGTGCGCCGCGTCGTCCATGTCGGCGGGCAGCTGGCGCTTGGCTTGCAGGTAGTGGTGGGTGAAGACATCCAGATACGCCTCCAGCGTTTGGGCTGCATGGCTTTCACCGGCCAGATCCAGGCACAGCGCCGCGACTTCAGACGTGCAAAAGTGGTCATCGCGCCGGGAGCGGCGCAGCTGGTAGCGTGAGAGCTGATCGGGGTGAAGGCTGAGCACGGGCAGATGGTTCAGGTAAGGGCTTTTGCGGAACATCTTGCGCGCCTCGGGCCAGGTGGCGTCCAGCAAAATAAACAAGGGGCGCTTGGCCAAGAGGCTGTTTGTGGCCTTGTCATCGTCCGCCTTTTGCACAACGGTAACCACCCGCTCGGCCGCCACAAACTCCCCCGGAAACACCACATACGGCTGCCACTGCGCGTCCGCCAGCAGGGCCAGCAGCGCCGGGTCTACCTCCGTGCGCGCCCAGCCAAAGGCAAAGGTATCGGCCACCACATCGGCAATCAGCCAGCCCGTGTTGCTGGGCTTGAGCGGCTCGATGTCGGCCATCAGCAGGCACACCCCGGCGCGCGTGGGCACAGAGGGACGCAGGGCACACATGCAATGGCTGGGCACCAGGCGGCAGCCTGCGCAGCGCTCACCACGCGGGCCACCACGGGCCAGAAAGGGTTTAACGCTGCGCGCCAGTCGCTCGGCGCGCAGGCGGGAAACGGCGTGGGGCAGTGCCTGGTTCTTCACTTAGCGCTGTGCAGCGCGCAGATCTTGTTGCCGTCCGGGTCGCGCAAGTAGGCCAGGTAGAGCCTGCCCACAGAACCATCGCGCCATCCTGGTGGGTCTTCGCAAGTGGTGCCGCCATTGGCAAGGCCGGCCGCATGGAAGGCATCGGCCTGCTCGGGCGACTGCATGGCGAAGCCAATGGTGCCACCGTTGGCATGGGTGGGCGGCTCTCCATTGATGGGCGTGGTAATGCCGAAAGTGCCGGTGGGGCTGCGGTAGAAATAGCGGTTTTTGTTGGCAACGCCCGGGGCAATGCCCAGCGTGCCGAGCAGCGCGTCGTAAAACTTTCTGGAGACTTCAAGATCGTTTGAACCAACCATCACATGACTGAACATCGCTTTTTCCTTTGTAGGGCTTGTTACGGGGAGTGGAGATAGTAATGGAAGGCTGATGTAGCCTCGGCACCGTGACCAATGACCTTTTTGACGACTTGCCACCGGACGCCGACGCGCCCCCGACACCCCTGGCCCCTGGCGCGGTGCTGCTGCACGGCTTTGCCCGCCACCTGGACGAAGCCCTGCTGCACGCCTTGGACGGTATCACCGCCCAGGCGCCCCTGCGCCACATGCAGACCCCTGGCGGCCACACCATGACGGTGGCAACGACCAGTTGTGGCGCACTGGGCTGGGTGTCAGACCTGCATGGCTACCGCTATGCGGCGCGTGACCCGCACACCAGCAAGCCTTGGCCCGCCATGCCGGCGTGCTTTGCCGACTTGGCCCAGCGCGCCGCTGCGCAGGCGGGTTATGCCCACTTCGCGCCCAACGCCTGCCTGATCAATCAATATGCGCCGGGGGCCAAACTGTCATTGCACCAGGACAAGGACGAAAAAGACTTCACCGCGCCCATCGTCTCGGTATCACTGGGCCTGCCGGCCATCTTCCTGTTTGGCACCCTGGACCGGCGCGACCGCCCGCAACGCTACCGGCTGGTGCATGGCGACGTGGTGGTGTGGGGCGGGCCGTCCCGGCTGGCCTTTCACGGTGTGCAGCCGTTGGCCGATGGAACACATGCATTGCTGGGTCCGAAACGCATTAACCTGACATTCCGCAAAGTGGCCAGGTAGTACAGAATGGTCCGCGCGCTCACCCTGCGGGCATTGACCCAATCGCCCGAGATTGACACCGTCGATGCGCTGCAAGAAAAGCTGACCGCTGCTGGCGAGCGCTATGACTTTCACCGCTACCTGGCCCAGCAGGCCTGGGACCGTACGCTGCGGTTTTTTGGCAAACACCTGGGGTAAGCGCCCGGGCTGGCGCCCATGTGCGCCAGCACACCGACACGGTGCGCAGTCTGCGTCAAGATGGAAGACTCCCGATAGGAGTACGCCCATGCACCCCCAAGCTTCCCCGGTTACCGACGCCCACGAGACCGGCCTCACTGCCGCTGACCACACGCTCGGTCATGCAGACGCGCCCTTCACTTTGCTCGAATATGGCGATTACGAATGCCCCGCCTGCGCCCGGGCCGAGCCCCAGGTGCGCCACCTGGTGGAGGCATTTGGCCCCCAACTGCGCTTTGTGTTTAGGCACCTTCCGCTGGTGGAGTTGCACCCGCATGCAGAACTTGCTGCCGAGGCGGCCGAAGCGGCGGCAGCACAAGGCAAGTTCTGGGCGATGCACCGCCTGATTTTTGGCGCTCCGCACCACCTGACCTTGCCTGACTTGACGCAACACGCAGAATCCATCGGCCTGGACATGACCCGATTTCACGCCGAAATGGCCGACCGCATTTACACGCAAAGGGTGCAAGAGCACCGCCGCGCCGCCGCGCTGAGAGACCTGCACACCACGCCCGCCTTCATCCTCAACGGCAAGCTGGTCGATACCTCGTCTGGCTTCGACCAGCTGCAACAGGCGGTCCATGCACTCAGGAGCCGGCATACCGAATGAAGCCTGCCCCTCCCTCCGGTCAATCGCGAAAATGCCGCCGCCGGTACTGTGCCGGTGTCTCCCTCACCTGGCGCACAAACAAGCGCGAGAAGGTGGCTACGTCCTGGTAGCCCACGGCCTCGACGATCTGAGCCAGACTCAGGCGCGATTTCTCTAACAACTGTTTGGCCTTTTCCACCCGGGCGCGCTGAAGCCACGCCAGCGGTGAGAGGCCGGTCTCTGCCGCATAGCGGCGCAGCAGCGTGCGCGCGCTCACGTGCAGTGCAGTGGCCAGCGCCTGCAGGTCATAGCCCTGTGTCAGCCCAGCCAACAACAGGCGGTTGACCTGCACCGCAAAGGGCCGCTGGGCCACGGGCACCAGCGAAGCATCCACATACGGCAACTGGGTGGAGCGCGTGGCCCCCACCAGCGCAAACTTGGCCGTGGCACGGGCAATGCGCGCACTGGTGTGCCGGGCCACCAGATGCACAGCCAGGTCAAACGCGCTGCTGACCGCGCCAGTGGTGGTGATGTTGCCGTCCTCCTGCAGCACGCCGCTGGCGTCCAGCGTAACCGCAGGGTAGCGCTCTGCAAACTCGGCCGCAAAGGGCCAGGCGGTGGTGGCCTTGCGGCCATCGAGCACCCCCACCTCGGCCAGCAAAAACGTGCCGATGCAAACCGACGCCAACGCCGTGCCGCGGGCCGCGTGGCGGCGGATCAGGGCCAGCTCTTTGCCCAGGGGCGCCAGCTTGGCGTCCCATTGGCCAAACTGGCTGACCTCCAGGCCCGGCACCACCAGCAGCGCAGGCTGGCCACGCAGGGGACGCGTAGTCACCGCAATGCCGCCCGCCAGCGCCACCGGCCCACCCGCCACGCTGACCACCTGCACGGCAAAGGGTGGCGGCTTGCCGGGTGCAACGGCCTGGGCCACATGGTTGGCGATCAGCAGTACATCGGCCAAAGCAAAAATTTCGGTGCCCATGCAACCGGGGTAGGCCAACACGGCAATGGTCACGGCATTAGAAGTCAGCATTGGCCAATTTCACCATAAATACGTCGATAACGCCAATATGCATCCGCGCCGAAAGCCGCAAAAATTCACCCACTCTGTTTTCACTTCAAGGATGAATGATGCGTTTATCGATACTGTTGCGTGATGGCTTTACCGCCCTGGACATTGTGGGCGGCTACGAGGTGCTGGCCAACCTGCCGGGTATGGATGTGGAGTTTGTGGCCCCTGCGGCGGGGCTGGTCTGGGCCGACACACGGCGCCTGGCCCTGCACGCCTGGCGCTCCTATGCCCAGACGCAGACCACCGACATCCTCTATGTGCCCGGCGGCCCCGGGGTAGAGGCCGGCCTGGCCGACGGCGAACTCATCAGCACCATTGCGCGCCTGCACGCCAGCGCCACCTGGACCGTGGGCATTTGCAACGGCGTGGAATGGCTGGGCAAGGCGGGCGTGATTGAGGGCAAAGAGGTCACCACCAACTGGGCATGCCGCGACAAGGTAGCCGCGTATGGCGCACGGGTGAACACCAAGCGCTTTCACCGCGACGGCAAACTCATCACCGGGGCGGGCGTGTCGGCCAGCATTGACGCCAGCCTGTTTCTCGCCGGCCTCATTGCGGGGGAAGACGTCGCCAAAATCGTGCAACTGGGCATCGAGTATTACCCGGAGCCCCCTTTTGGCAACGGCACGCCCGATGACGCCCCGGCCATGGCGCAAGCCTTCGTGCGGCAGTTTGAGGCCGAAGGCACCGCGCGGCTTCAGGCGCTGCAATCCCGCATTCCACAAACTACCGCCCAGTGAGCACCCCCATGGACCTGTACTACGCCCCCTTGGCTTGCTCCTTTGCCTGCCACTTGCTGATCCGCGAAACCGGCCTGGCCGTCAACCTCATTCCTGTGGCGCTGTCGCGCAAGCAGCTCGACACCGGTGCTGACTACTTCACCATCGCTCCCCAGGGCCAGGTGCCGGTGCTGTGTTTTGACGATGGCCGCTTGCTCACCGAAAACAGCGCCGTGCTGCAAGCCCTGGCCCGCCACGCCGCCACTGCGGGGCACGCAGGCTACCTGCCACAACCCGGCAGCATGGCGCATGACGAGGTGCTGGAGTGGCTCAGCTTCATCAGTACCGAAATTCACAAGCTGTGCCTGTACCCGCTGTTTCAGCGCGACGCGCCCGACGCTGTCAAAGAATGGTGTCAAAGCCGGCTGGCGGGCAAGCTGCAAACCGTGGCGCGGCGGTTGGCGCAGCGCCCGTTTCTGGCGGGCGACCAGTTCACCGTGGCCGACGCCTATCTGGCCTGGGCCTTGATGCTGTGCGCGCAGTCTGGCGTGGGGTTTCAGGGCGTGGAAGGGTTGGGCACCTACTGGGCACAGATCAAAGCCCGGCCCGCTTTTGGTGAGTGCCTGGCGCACGAGGGGCGGCTGTACAAGAGTTTGGCCTGAACGGTCTTACCCTCCCAAGGAGGCACGTTTCACCTTGGTTTACCGCACGTTGACCCCACAGACTGCCGCGTGCTGACGAAACTCGGCCTTCTCTAGCGCCTGCTTCACCACCGCTTGCGAGGCGATGTACCCACGGCGTCACCCATGTCTTGCGCCAGGGTCATGTCCACAATGGCTCGGCCCAAGCGGCCATTGCCGTCTTCTTGTTTGGCACCCTGGACCGGCGTGTGCGCTGCGTGAGGCGCTATACATGTTGTAGCAATTCGGCTTGTTGTTGGACTGGCCGCAGCGGCACAGCGTGGCGCGGGGCGATGCTTGTGCCACACCGCCAATCAGCAGCTCGGCCTCCATGGCCAGCGGGCCGTTTTCGCCCACCCGCACGGTGTTGACCATGGGCGCGCCCTCGGCGTTGGGCGCCTGGCCCGCAGCCGGTGCGTTGCGCACCACGCGGATGGCGCCAGAGGGGCAGTTCTTGGCAATGTGCAGCAACTCTTTCACCGGCTGGGCGTCGGGGTGAATCCACGCGTCCTGCACATTGGGCACAAACACATTCGGGTACGACAGCACACAGCCGCGCGAGTGGATGCATTTCTGTGCGTCGAAGTGGATGGTGGCGTCGGTGCCGGTCACAACTTCCAGGGCCAGGGTGGCGTCTGCCTGCAACCATCTATGTGCCAAATCGGCTTGCAGCCCTTATGGAATA
>JBBRYR010000015.1:0-66992 GCA_038237415.1 Burkholderiales bacterium | reverse complement strand
GGTGTCCCCCGCTGCACGCAAAAAGGCACAGGCCTTGGGCGTGGACCTGGCCGCGCTCAAGGGCAGCGGACCGGAAGGCGCGGTCACGCTGGCAGACATTGAGCCTGCGGCGGCGGCATCCGCCGTGGCTCCCGCACCGGCAGACAACCGTCCGTCGGACATGCGCCAGGCCATTGCTGCGGCCATGAGCCGGTCCAACCGCGAAATCCCACATTACTACCTGCTGGAAACCATCTCTTTGGAGCGCGCATGGCAATGGCTGGAGCATGAGAACACCGGCCGTCCCATCACCGAGCGGCTGCTGATGGCCGTACTGCAACTCAAGGCTGTTGCGCTGACCCTGAAGAAATACCCGGAATTCAATGGCGTGTACCAGGATGGCCAGTTCAAGCCTGCAACCCATGCGCACATCGGCGTTGCCATTGCCCTGCGACAAGGCGGCCTGATTGCCCCGGCACTGCACGACGTGGACAGCAAGCCACTGGGCCAGTTGATGCCCGAGCTGGCCGATCTCGTCAAACGGTGCCGCGCGGGGTCGTTGCGCAGTTCCGAAATGTCGGATGCCTGTATCACGGTTACCAACCTGGGGGACCAGGGCGTGGAGGCGGTGATGGGCGTCATCTACCCGCCACAGGTGTCCTTGGTCGGCTTTGGCAAGGTGGCCAAACGGCCCTGGGTGGACGCAAGCGGTGGGCTCTGCGTGGTGCCCACGGTTACCGCAAGTCTCGCCGCCGACCACCGGGTTTCAGATGGCCACCGCGGCGCCCTATTTCTGGCGGAACTGCGTGAATGCCTTCAGCAACCCCAGGACCTGTAGAACCGCGTCGATGCGCCAAAACCACCGGAGAACCCATCCATGAATGCGTCAGAACTGCGAAGCACCGTGATCGAGATATTGCAATCCATCGCGCCTGAAGTGGACGAGGCCTTGTTGCGCGACAACCGGCCGCTGCGCCTGCAGGTTGACCTGGATTCGATGGACTGGCTCAACTTCCTCATTGGCTTGAGCCAGCGGCTGAAAGTGGTCATTGCCGAGTCGGACTACGGGCAACTCGTCACGCTCAACGACGTGCTGGCCTACCTGCAGGCGAGACTGCCGAAGGGCCACGCAGGGGCTTGAGCAAATCCGACAAGCCGTTGTGATCAATCTCGTGCATGAGGGCCAGCAAACGACCCAGTTCGGTCTTGGGAAAACCTTCGCGTGCAAACCAGTTGAGGTAGTCGCCCGGCAAGTCGGCAATCAGGCGCCCCTGGTATTTTCCGAACGGCATGGTGCGGGTGACAAGCAGTTGCAGGTTCTCGGGGTTCATGCCCGATTATCTCCAAACCTTTCAGGCCTGAAGGGTCATGGGTTTGCGAATGATTGCCTTCGGTCGCTGTGCCACAATGACCCTCAGATCAACCGCGCACCAGGAATTTAGACATGTCCCGTCAAAGTGTTTGGGCGACCAAGGTTGCAGCCCTCGTGCAGGGCGGCAACAGCCAGGCGGCTTTGGCACAAATCAAGGTGGCGCCCACCGTCAAAGACCTGCAACAATTGCGCGAAATGATGAGCGCCAGCAAGCTGCTGGCACGCCACCCCAATGTGGACTCGGCAACGCGCGACCAGATCGTGGCACTGTCGTCACCGCGTCTGCACCGCTCCCCTTAGTTCCATTTTTACATCCATGGCAAGGACGGAACCAGCCATTCCAACCAGGAATTTTCCTTGATGTTTCGCAGCTTCGCCATGGTCTGGGTATCGGTTTGCAGTGTGCTGGCCTGTGCGCAAAGTCCAGCAGACGTTTCTTCCCGGGCTTCGCCCCTGCGGGTCATCCTGCAGTTCAACAAGTCGGGGCCCTATAGTGACCCCGCTTTTCTGAAAGAACTGCAAACCCAATCCCACGCACAGGTGCGCTACATCACTGCAGTGTCGGGCGACACCCACGTCTACAGCATTCAACCGGATGCCGGGCAAAGCCAGGCCCTCGTGTTACAGCGCCTGGGTCGCATGCCCATCGTCATACACGTGGAAGTGGACCAAAAGGCCACGGCTCAATAGGTAGTGCCCAGCATGTCTTGCCGAAAAACACTCTCTGCAGTGGCGCTGATGCTGGCGGTAACCAGTGTGTCGCTAGTCGCTTCCGCCCAGATCACGATGCAGGCTGAGGCGCAGCGCATGGGCCAAAGCCGCTCACCGGGACGGGCATTTCCCGGATCCCCAACGCCAGCTGCGGCCGCACCCGCCCGAATGAGTCGGCTGATCATCAAATTCAAGGATGACGCCGCTGCGGGAGTCGGCACCCGAGTCAGCCCCCAGGCCGCCTCATCAGGACACGAGCGCATTGCCGCACTCAGCGCAAGCGGCAAACTGGCCTACCTCAAGTCAGTCACCCGCCAAACCCATGTAGCGCTGACCCGCCAGCCCCTCACCCGCGCGGAAATGGTGTCCCTCACCCGACAACTGGCGCAAGACCCACGTGTGGAATACGCAGAGGTGGACGAGAAAGCCTATCCCCACTTTGCCATCAACGACCCCTTGTACAACACCGCCACCATGTGGAACCTTCAGACCCCAGGCCTGTACGCGGGTGGAGCCAACCTGACCAATGCCTGGAATCGGATGGTCGGAGGAACCCCTGTCAGCGGTGCTGGCGTGGTGATTGCGGTGCTGGACACGGGCTACCTGCCCCATGCCGATTTGATCGCCAACGTCGTTTCGGGATACGACTTTGTAACCGACCCCGCTGACCATGACCCGGTTCCGGGGCGAGATGGAGATGCAAGAGACCCCGGCAACTGGAATGCGGATGCAACCATTGCCGACTGCGCAGTACAGGACTCAACATGGCACGGCACCCGTGTGGCGGGCATTGTCAGCGCTACTGCGAACAACCACACCGGCATTATTGGCGCGGCCTACGGTGCAAAGGTTTTGCCCGTGCGCGTGCTGGGCGCGTGCGGCGGCTATATATCCGACATTGCAGCTGGTATGTACTGGGCGGCCGGGCTGCACGTCGACGGCGTTCCTGACAACACCGCCCACATCGCCAAGGTGATCAACCTGAGTCTGGGTGCCAGTGGAGCATGCTCAAACACGTTTCAAAGTGCCGTCACGGCCGTGCGAGGCGCCGGTAGCGTGGTCGTGGCATCTACCGGCAATGATGGATCCGTGGATACCATTACGCAGCCCGCCAACTGTGCTGGCGTCATTGCAGTCACCGCCCATACATCGACCGGCGTGAGCCCCTCTTACGCCAACGTTGGCCCGGGCACCGCCCTCAGCGCTCCGGGTGGAATCAGCTACCCAAGCGGCCCCGCTGACGGCAATGCGATCTTCGCCACGGCCAACACGGGCACGACGGTTCCCGTTGCGGATGCGTACGCCTATGGCAGCGGTACCAGTTTCGCAGCGCCACACGTGGCTGCTGTGGCGGCCCTGTTGTTCCAGGCCAAACCCACCCTCACCCCCGACGAGTTGCAATCGCGCCTGACCAACTCGGCACGGGCATTTCCGAGCGGGTTGTATTCCTATTGCAGTGGCAAGACCACGTGTGGCGCAGGCCTCCTGGATGCGGATGCGGCCATTGCGCTGGTACAGGCCGACACGGCGCCCTACACGCAGGCATCCGCGAACAGGCCCAATCCGGTGGCGCGGGGCGTCGCGGTGCAGCTGACCGGTGTAGCAACGCCGGGCGCCGGAAGCAGTGTGGGCACGACCATTTCAAGCGCAGCCTGGACACAAATTGCCGGCCCTGCGGTAGACATCACAGGCGGCAACACCGCGGTTGCATCGTTCACCACACCGGCCATCGCAACGGCTTCAGACCTTCTGGTCTTCCGTTTCAGGGCAACCAGCGCGGACCCCGTGAGCCTGGTCACCATGGCATCGGACAGTCTGGTCTTTGTTACTCTGGCACCTTTCACTGCGCCGCCACCGTCCTCTGGCGGTGGTGGGGGCGGCGCGCTGCAATGGGGCGAGTTGCTGGCCCTGCTAACCCTTTGCTCCCGTGTTTGGTTCATGCGCAGACATTCGGGAACGACGCCACGCCAACGCCAGTAGCACGGCAACAGCCCCGCCCACTGCCCCAGCCTGGTGTGCCGGGTGGTAGGTCGCGAAGCCCAGCCAGCTGACCGCCGAAGAATCATCAGGAACGCTTTGCACCATCAGTTTGGCGATTAAACCCGCCAACAACAGCGCAGCCCCTAGACGTAAGGGCTGGCTCCGCTCTCCCGCCTGATGACGCTGCGCCAGCAAAAGCGCAACCACGTTGCCAGCGAAAAAACCGTGCAAAGCACCCGACGCCCCGGCGTAGTAACTGCAAGTGGAATCCAGCGCAACAACCAGCGCCACACCGACATAGCCACCCACCAGCGCAATGAGTTGGATACGCGCATCGACCAGTCGCTCGAACGTAACCAGCATGAGCGCCATGGCAACAGCGTTCACGGCCGCATGGAGAAAATTGAAGTGAACCCACTGCGAGGTGACCAGTTGCCACCACGCTCCGGCTGCAAATGTGCTGCGAGCAAACTGCCAGCCTCCGGTTGCGTCTGACGCGAACTGGGCGCAAAGGGTTAAAACTGCGAATCCCAGTGACCACCACCCGGCCGATCCCGCCAGCGTGTGGCGAGGTGGCATATCAGGCGATCCAGTCCAGCGCGTGCATGTAGGCGGGCTGAACCATCAGGTCATCCCATGCCACAGCAGGGGTTTGGGGCAGCAGCGCCCGGCGCCGCGCTTCGCTGGCCGGGTCTGCTTGCCACTGGCCCTTCACCTCGGCCTCGGTCAGGCCGTCGATGAGTTCATCCAGCGCCTTGCCGCCGCCTTCGCTGTTGACAGTGGACTGGTTGCACAACAGCACCATGTCGCAACCCGCGTTGAGCGCAGCCACCGCCGCCTGCGTATAGCTGACCTCGTGGCCGTCAATCAATCGGGCACCAGCCATCGACAGATCGTCGCTAAAAATGGCTCCGCCAAAGCCCATCTGGCCTCTGAGAATCTCACCCAGCCATTTGCTGGAGAAACCTGCCGGGCGGGCATCCACCTTGGGGTAAATCACATGGGCGGGCATGACGCTGCCCATGGCCGTGTTGAGCCAGCGGTACGGTGCCGCATCGTCGGCCAGAATGGCTTTGAGGCTGCGCTTGTCCACGGGAATGTCGGTGTGCGAGTCGGCCTTCACAAAACCGTGACCCGGAAAGTGCTTGCCACAGTTGCCCATGCCGCTGATCTGCAAGCCGTGCATCAGGCTCTTGGCCAGCAGGCTCACCACGCGCGGATCGCGGGCAAAGGCGCGGTCGCCAATGACACTGCTCTCGCCATAATCCAGATCCAGCACCGGGGTGAAGCTCAGATCGACACCACAGGCGCGTAGCTCGGCACCCAACACATAGCCGCAGGCGGTGGCGGCGTTGGTGGCATCCATCGGGCCCGCCTTCTGGTTCGCCTTTTTGCCGGTTGCAGGCTCGGCCATCCACATCTCGCCCAGCGCCCGCATCGGTGGCAGATGCGTGAAGCCGTCGGTCTTGAAGCGCTGCACCCGCCCGCCTTCATGGTCCACGCAAATCAGCAGATCGGGGCGGACTTTCTTGATGTCGCGGCACAGCGCCGTGAGCTGGGCACGGTCCTGCCAATTGCGGGCAAACAGAATCAGACCGCCCACCAGGGGGTGCTTGAGGCGCTGACGGTCAATTTTGGTCAGGGCAAGGCCGGCAATATCGATGATGAGCGGTGCGTGAAAGGTCATGATGATGAGGTTCTCGGAAATCTATTTGCTATGAATTCAATAGCTTCCTGCGCATATTCTACGGGGGCTAATGACCGTTTTAATCTAAAGTTTCCACGACGCAGAAGCTGGCGGCGTAGTCCGTCTCGTCCGTCACACTGATGTGCACCTTGAGCTTGCGCTGCGAAAACCAGTCTTTCAGGACACCGTGCAACACCACCATCGGCTGTCCCGCTTGGGGGTGACCCTTGGGCTGGTTGGCAATTTCGCACAGCCGCCAGGTCATGGGCATGCGCATGCCCAACCCAATGGCTTTGCTGAAGGCTTCTTTGGCGCTGAAACGGGTGGCCAGGTAGCGCTCACCGCGCTCGGGCCAGCGTGCGCCTCTGGCCTTCCAGACGGCCAATTCGCTCTCGCACAACACCTTGGCCGCAAAACGCTCACCGTGGCGCGCCAGGCTGGCGCGGATGCGGCGCACGTCGCAAATGTCGGTGCCGATGCCGTAAATCACGGCGCCAAACAGTCCAGATACGCCTGCACAGTGGCCGCATAACCCAGCTCCAGCGCGTCGGCAATCAAGGCATGGCCAATGGACACCTCTTGCACGCCGGGCACCTGTTGCACAAAGGCGGCCAGGTTGTCACGATTCAGATCATGTCCGGCGTTAATACCCAGGCCCGCATCCAGTGCCGCCTGCGCGGCCCGCGCAAAGCGCTGCAACTGCGCATCTTGCTCAGCCGTGCCCCACGCTGCCGCATACGGCTCGGTATACAGCTCGACCCGGTCTGCGCCCACGGCCTTGGCCGCAGCCATGGCCACCGGGTCAGCGTCCATGAACAGGCTCACGCGCAGGCCCAAGACATGGGCCTCTGCAATCCGGGGTTGCAGGCGCGCGGCATCTTGCGGAAACATCCAGCCGTGGTCGCTGGTGAACTGGCCTTCGGAGTCGGGAACAAAAGTCACCTGGTGCACCGGCAGCTGACGCTCCCGCAGGTCGCGCACGCAATCCATCAGGTTGTGAAACGGATTGCCTTCGACATTGAATTCGCGGTCTGGCCAGTCCTTGAGCAGCGCCGCCAGCTCGCGTACATCGTCAGCCCGAATATGGCGCGCATCCGGGCGCGGGTGCACCGTGATACCGCCTGCGCCGGCCTGTAGACACAAGGTGGCTGCGCGCGTGACGCTGGGAATGCCCAGGTGGCGGGTGTTGCGCACCAAAGCCACTTTGTTGAGGTTGACGGAGAGGGATATTTTCATAGCGATTGAATGTCCAGCATCATCTGCCGGGTTCGCAGGGTTTTGACACCGCAATGGTAGTGCAACAAGGTGCGCAGCTGGGGTTTGAGCTCGCTCATCACCGCCGCACAGGCGCGCAGCGTGGTGGTGAAGGGTGTGCGATCCTCCAGCGCGGCCTGCAGGCTGGTCCACTGTGTACCGCTGAGGCTGGCACGGTCGTCCGCATGGGCCTGGCGCAGCCCGCCCTCAGGCACCAGGCTGTAACGGTCATCCGGGCGGAGTGCGCCCAGTGTCATGGTTTGCACGTCGAGCTGGGGGAGCAGGCCAATTTCGCGCAGCAGCAGCAACTCGTATGTGCGCAGAGTGGCTTGCAAGGCTTCGTCGTGCTCGCTGGCCAAGACCCGCACCACGTTGGCATACACGTCAAACAGACCGGGATGGGGATCGTCGCGCGCCAGCAGGGTCAGCAACAATTCATTGAGGTAGAGGCCTGACAGCAGCGCATCGCCCGTGGGCATGACATGGCCGCCCTGCCATTCGGCGCTTTTGAGCGTGCGGATTTCTGCATCGCCGCCAAAGGCCACATGCAGCATCTGCAAGGGCAATAAAACCGGGCGAAAACTGGAGCTGGGGCGCTTGGCGCCCTTGGCCACCAGGGCGATACGGCCGTGGTGGCGGGTGAAGACTTCCAGAATCAGACTGGACTCGCTCCAGTCGTAGCGGTGCAGGACGTACGCGGGCTCGTCAGAGATGCGCTTGGTAGCCACGCGAACTCAAAAGATCACTCGTACCCGAAGGACCGGACGCGCGCTGCGTCGTCCGCCCAGCCGGAACGCACCTTCACCCACAGTTCGATGAAAACCTTGGCGTCGGCCAGTTTTTCCAGTTCAACGCGGGTTTCCATGCCGATGCGCTTGATGCGCTCACCCTTGTCGCCAATGACCATAGCTTTGTGCGTGTCGCGCTCCACCACGATGGTGGCTGCAATGCGCAGCAGGCGCTTCTGGCCTTTGCGCTGCGGCGGCTCTTCTTCAAACTTGTCGATGACCACGGTGGAGGTGTAGGGCAGCTCATCGCCTGTCAGACGAAACAGCTTCTCGCGCACCAGTTCACTGGCCAGAAACTTTTCGCTGCGGTCGGTCAGCTCATCCTCGGCATACCACCAGGCTTGCTCGGGCAGGTATTTCTCGCAGACGCCCAGCAGACGCTCCACGTCTTTGGCATTGGTAGCCGACATCGGAATATATTCGGCAAAACTGTGTTTGCCCTGCATGGTCTGCAGCCAGGGAGCAATGTCACCTCGGCGATGGATGTTGTCAAACTTGTTCGCAATCAGCAGCGTGGGAATGTCCTTGCCCAGCAAGGCCAGCACGCGGGCGTCGGCCGGGGTGAAGCTACCCGCCTCCACCACGAACAGGATCAAATCCACATCCGCCACTGCGCCCTGCACCGCTTTGTTGAGCGACTTGTTCAGGGCGTTGGCGTGCAGGGTCTGAAACCCGGGTGTATCCACAAACACAAACTGCGTGTTACCCGCGGTGTGCATGCCGGTAATGCGGTGGCGCGTGGTCTGCGCCTTGCGCGAGGTAATGCTGATTTTTTGCCCCACCAGCGCGTTGAGCAGGGTGGACTTGCCCACGTTGGGCTTACCCACAATGGCCACCAGACCGCAGCGCTGGCCATCCGATGCGGTACCGGGCTGCGCCAGCTTGGGCGTATTTTTCAGCAATCCCTCCAGCATGGAGTCCAGATCAGCTTGAGGGTCATCTTTGCCGCTAGCCCCCGTGGAATCTGCGTGAGCAGCTATCTTTTTAGGAGCATTCATGATTTGATTTTTGCCTTGATTGTTTGCAACATTGCGGTCGCTGCGGCCTGTTCGCCGGATCGGCGTGACACGCCAATGCCACGCTCCGACAGCCGCAACTCGGGTACTTCGCATTCCACGTCAAAGGTTTGCTTGTGCGCAGCGCCCATGGTCCCCACCACTTTGTAGAACGGGAGCTTCATTTTGCGGCCCTGCAGCCACTCTTGCAACTCGGTTTTGGGGTCTTTTCCAATGGCATCCATCTGGGGGTTGATCTCCACCGCTTTGAACAACCGGTGAACCAGCGCCTGTGCCGTGGCAAACCCTGCGTCCAGATAGACCGCCCCAATAACGGCTTCCAGCGTGTCGGCCAGAATGGAGGGCCGTTTCTGACCGCCGGAACGCACTTCGCCCTCACCGAGTCGCATGACATCGGGCAAACACAGTTCTACGGCAAGTTGGTGAAGGGTTTCCTGCTTGACCAGATTGGCGCGTACCCGGGACAGGTCACCCTCGGGCAAGGACCCCAGTCGGGCATATAAAAGATCCGATACCGCCAAATTGAGGACGGAATCACCCAGAAACTCCAGACGCTCGTAATGGTCGCTTGAAAAGCTGCGGTGGGTCAGCGCCTGGGTCAGCAGGGAAATATTGGAAAATTGATGTTGCAAACGCTGCTGCAACTCTGCCAGACCATTCGCCACCTTACTTGGATCGACCGGCGTATTTGAGCGTCAGCCAGGCAGGACCGGTCAAGTGGATTTCGCGCTCGTAGTCAAAGCTCACCACCACCTTGTCGCCTTCTTTGGTGACCGTGATGTCTTTGCCACTGATGGACTTGATGTCATCAATCGCTGCAGCCTTGTCAAAAAGCGACCGAATTTCTGCAACGGACCCGCCCTCTGTCGACTTGTTGACGGCTTTCTTGACGGACTGGTACTCCACAAACGTCGGGAATATCTGTGCCGCGACAACGCCGCCCATGGCTAGCACTGCGCCGACAAAAATCAGGCCAATGAAAGAGATACCGCGCTGTGTGGACTTACGTTGCACTGTCATGTTGTTTCCCTTGTCAATCAAAAGACCCGATACGCTTGGGGTTGCCAAAGTTCATCCAGACAAAGAAGGCTTTGCCAACGATGTTGCGCTCGGGCACAAACCCCCAATACCGGGAGTCCAGCGAATTATCGCGATTGTCACCCATCATGAAATAGTGCCCTTCAGGCACTTTGCAGGTCACACCTTCGACGGTATAGCTGCAACCTGCCCGGCCCGCGAAATTATCCGCGCCCGGCACGAAAGCGGGACGATCGTCGTCATTGAGCAAGCGGTGTTTTTTGTTACCCAATGTTTCTTCGAACTGCTTGAAGTAGCGCATGGCGTCTTCGTCAAAGAACTCCGGGACAGTCGTTGTCGCCACAGCCTGGCCATTGATAGTCAATCGCTTGTTCAGATACGCGACCGTATCGCCAGGCACGCCAACAACCCGCTTGATGTAATCCAGGCTCGGTTTGGGCGGGTAGCGAAACACCATCACGTCACCGCGCTGGGGCTTGTTGCCCTCGGTAATTTTGGTGTTGATGACTGGCAGGCGCAGACCGTAGGTGAACTTGTTCACCAGAATCAGGTCGCCTACCAGCAGGGTCGGAATCATGGAGCCCGATGGAATCTTGAAAGGCTCAAACAAAAACGAGCGCAGAAAGAACACCGCAATGATCACGGGGAACAGCCCGGCCGTCCAATCCAGCCACCAGGGCTGCATCAGCAAGCGGACTTTGGCCTCTGCGATGTTTCCATCCACCTGGCTGATACCCATCTTGCCCAGGTCTTCGCGGCGTTTGAGGTCGTTGCTTTCCAGCGCGGCCGCAGCACTTTGGCGTTGCGGTGCAAAGTGGAAGCGCTCCGCCAGCCAGTAGACGCCGGTAACCACTGTTGCCAGAAACAAAAGGAGCGCGAAGTTACCCTCGACCAGGCCAAAGTACCACGAACCAGCGTAGAGGGCGAATGCAGCCAGAATGGCGGACGTGAGGACTTGCATTAATCTTCCACCTGCAAAATGGCCAGGAAGGCCTCTTGTGGAACTTCCACGGAACCGATTTGCTTCATGCGTTTCTTGCCTGCTTTTTGCTTTTCAAGGAGTTTCTTCTTGCGCGAAATATCGCCGCCGTAGCACTTGGCCAGCACGTTCTTGCGCAGAGCTTTGATTGTCTCACGCGAAATAATGGTGGCGCCAATGGCCGCCTGGATGGCAACGTCATACATTTGGCGGCTGATGATCTCGCGCATCTTCGCCACCACGGCGCGGCCGCGGTACAGCGACTGGCTTCGGTGAACGATGACGGACAAGGCATCTACTTTTTCGCCATTCAGCAAAATGTCGATCTTCACGACATCAGAAGCCCTGAATTCCTTGAACTCATAGTCCATCGACGCATAGCCACGGCTCACACTCTTGAGCTTGTCGAAGAAGTCCAGCACGATCTCGCCCAGCGGAATTTCGTAGGTCAGCACAACTTGGCGGCCCTTGTAGGCCATGTTCATCTGCACACCACGCTTCTGGTTGGCCAGCGTCATGACCACACCCACGTATTCCTGCGGCATGTACAGATGCACCGTCACAATCGGTTCACGAATTTCCGCCGTACGGCCAATTTCCGGCATTTTGGACGGGTTCTCGACCATGACCACTTCACCGTCCATTTTGACCACCTGGTACACCACGCTGGGGGCGGTGGTGATCAGGTCCTGGTCAAATTCCCGCTCCAGGCGTTCCTGCACGATCTCCATGTGCAACAGCCCCAGAAAGCCACATCGGAATCCGAAGCCCAGCGCTTGTGAAACTTCAGGTTCGTAATGCAATGACGCGTCATTGAGTTTGAGCTTTTCCAGGCTGTCGCGCAGCGAGTCGTACTCACTGGCTTCCGTCGGGTACAAGCCGGCAAAGACCTGCGGCTGAATTTCCTTGAAACCGGGCAGCGCCTCGGTGGCGGTGAACGCGGCACCGCCAGTGCCAGGTTTGATCAGCGTGACCGTATCACCCACCTTCGCCGCCTGCAGTTCCTTGATGCCCGCGATGATGTAACCCACCTCGCCCGCTTCAAGCGACTGGCGCGGCTCGTTCGCCGGAGTAAAAACACCCAGGCTGTCGGCGTTGTAGGTTGCGCCCGAGGCCATCATCTTGATCCGCTCGCCTTTGGCCAGTCGGCCATCAACGACGCGCACCAGCATCACTACGCCCACATAACTGTCAAACCAGCTGTCCACAATCATGGCACGCAAGGGCCCATTGGGATTGCCTTTGGGTGGTGGGATTTTCGCGACGATAGCCTCGAGGATTTCGTCAATACCCACACCGGTTTTGGCCGAGCAAGGAATCGCGTCCGTTGCGTCGATGCCAATCACGTCTTCAATTTCAGTCCTGGCATTATCGAGATCCGCATTGGGCAGATCAATCTTGTTCAGCACTGGCAGTACTTCCACGCCGAGGTCCAGCGCGGTGTAGCAGTTCGCGACGGTTTGCGCTTCAACACCCTGACTGGCATCCACAACCAGAAGCGCGCCTTCGCATGCCGAGAGCGAACGACTGACCTCATAAGAGAAGTCAACGTGCCCTGGCGTGTCGATGAGATTGAGGTTGTAAACCTGTCCATCCTGCGCTTTGTATTTCAGCGCGGCCGTCTGTGCCTTGATGGTTATCCCACGCTCTTTTTCGATGTCCATCGAATCCAGAACCTGTGCCTGCATCTCCCGTGCTTCAAGTCCGCCACAACGCTGAATCAAACGGTCCGCGAGTGTGGATTTGCCATGATCAATGTGCGCAATGATCGAAAAATTTCTGATGTGATTCATCAACGAAAACACTTAAGTGGTTGAATTAATTTGAGATGGGCAAGAAAAAAGGGCGCGTCTTATAGCGACGCGCCCTGAACCAACAATCTTTGGCAACTGCGAAGGTTGGAGCTTCATTGTAGGCAAAAAGTCTGGGGAATAAAGCCCAAAAAGTTGAACTCGGACGTCGTTGCAAGTCAGCAACAGTAAATTTATACACAGGTTATCAACAATTTGAAAGGTAAAGCACTGGACAACATGTGGGTGATCTGTGGATCGACTGTGGGCTCTTTGAGCCATTCCATATCATGGATTTTTTATCGATCCATATATCCATAATGGAAGCCAGTTGCTCCGTATTCTAACCAAAACCCAAAACGCATCCGGGAAGTTAGCGCATGCCAACATCCCCATTTTCTGGATTCAATCATTTCAATTCGTGGTTCGCTCACCAAAAAATGCCAAAAACCCTCAGTCAAAGAGGGTTTTTTTGCTTCATTTGGCGATCAGCGGCTGACGCGAATGACGGCGTACTGGGTCCACTCGCCACGGCGAAACAGCACATTCAGGGCTTTACTCTTGTCCTGCCTGGACAGAATCGCCTCGAATTCCTTGACCGACAGCACCTCCGTATTGGCAAGCGAAAGGATAACGTCACCCTCTCGCAGACCCGCGCGCGCGGCGGCATCAACAGTCGCCGCCACCTTGACGCCTCCCTTGATTTTGAGTTCCTTCTTTTGCGCATCGGAAAGTTCACTGACGGCTAGTCCAAAGAACTGACCAGCAGAAGACGCTTTGGGTTTCTCTTCGCGGTTTACTGGTTTGACCACAGGTTTGTCTGCTTCAACTTCTGCGATCAGCACACTCAGTTCCCTGGATGCACCGCGACGAAACACCGTGATCGTGCTCTTGGTGCCGGGCTTCACGCCACCGACCATACGCGGCAAATCGCTGGACTTGTCAATCGTCTTGCCATCAAACTTGACAATGATGTCTCCCGCCTCCACCCCTGCTTTTTCAGCTGGTGAACCCGACTCCACCCCCCGGACCAGCGCACCAACCGGTTTTCCCAATCCAATCGACTCCGCCACCTCTTTGCTGACTTGATCAATCTGGACGCCAATGCGCCCGCGCGAGACCCGACCGGCGCTACGCAACTGATCGCTCACGCGAACTGCCTCGTCAATAGGAATGGAAAACGAGATGCCCATGTAGCCGCCAGAGCGCGAATAAATCTGGCTGTTGATGCCAACCACTTCACCGCGCATGTTGATCAATGGTCCCCCGGAATTCCCGGGATTGATCGCTACATCCGTCTGAATGAAGGGCAGATATTCGCCCGTGTCACGCTGTTTCGCACTGACAATGCCGGCGGTGACGGAATTCTCCAGACCGAACGGAGAGCCAATAGCCATGACCCATTCACCAACCTTCAAGCGATTCAAATCACCAATCTTCACAGCGGGCAGGCCAGTAGCTTCAATCTTCACCACAGCCACATCGCTTCGCTTGTCGGCACCAATAATTTTGGCTTTGAATTCACGTTTATCCGTGAGCGTCACAAGCACTTCATCCGCTCCATCAACCACATGCGCATTGGTCATGATGAAGCCATCGGCGGTAAGAACGAAACCTGATCCCACACCGCGAGGCTGATCTTCTTCCTGCTGGGGACGCCCCTGTCGGGGTGACTGCTTTGGAATATTGGGAATCGGCAGGCCAAAGCGTTTAAAAAAATCCAGCATTTCTTCTTCCCCCGGGGCGCCTTGCGCTGAACGGGCCATGGCTTTCTCCAGCGTACGGATGTTGACCACGGAGGGTCCCACCTGATCCACCAGATCCGTGAAGTCCGGCAGAGCGCGAACCTGCGCCACTGCCGACTGCAAAGGAGAACTTGCAATAAAGACCATGCCGGTCAGCGCCATCGCCATGAAGAAGGATCGTAAAGGCCGCATTGCAGTTGCAGTAGTTGTCATCATGCTTTTCCCGTTTGAAGTCAGACCAATATGGGTCATATCATTTCTTCCGCTCAAGCCCTTGCGCGAACGCATTCAACGTAGACAGCGGAACTTCGCCGACAGCGGTGACCCACCAGTCGCTGATCCGACGCGTAAGCGTATGGGTAGCACCGCCAAGCTCGGTCGCGCCCTCTCGCGCATGTCGACGGCTGTCATACGCTTCCACGAACAAGGACACCATCGCCAGACCATCGGAAAACACCCACTGCATGGCATTTCCAGGCTGCGCCGCACTACCCGCCAAAATGCCCATCGGACGCAGGTAACACCCCATGGCTTTGAAACCCGTGACGGCCTTGCGCAAAACCCACCCCTGCGCATCTGCAGTGGTTTTCTGCAGATCGGTTCGCTCTACCCGGTACCCGTCGGTGTGTTCCATCATCTGCGTCAACTTGCCCATGCTGACCGGCGAATCCAGCTGCAGTTCCGAAAAAGCCGCCTGCTCCAGCACACGGCCCTCCAGATCAAGCGTTTGAAGCTGAATCACCAGCCCAGTCCGCCTCTCACTCCAGACGCGGTATCCGTATCGCAACGGGTCTTTGGGTATCAGATGAACCACCTCCGCGTCGAACCCGGCAATGCGCTCACCCGGTTGCTGCCGGAGCTGGTAAAAGTCACCGATAGCCGAATCATTCGATTTGAGCAAATTGGGAAATAGACCCAACGACTCACGCCTCTCTGCCACAGCAACTTTGGAATCTGGAAAAAACGTGACTACCTGATCATTGCGCCGGAATGTAGAGCGCGGCGTCCCGGTCAGCGTTTCCACACGCTCCACTTGCTGATTGCCATCGCAGACATGCCAGATTTTGGCGCTGGCCATGTTGCCGCCTGCCGATACGACAAAGGTTCCTGAATAGGCGCGTTGCCGCGATGCCTCGTGAACGCGCATCAACCAAGCATTGATGGGGGTATCCGCTGCAGTCTGCGCCAAGGACTGTACATGCACGGCCAGCAGCGAAAGGATGAGCGCCAAAACAGGCCCGATACGCACCAAATACTTCACCGTGCGGGCCCCGCATAGGTTGCATTGCGCAAAAAGCCCGCCGGCATCTGCAAGGCAGAATGCCCGCCCAACTGTTGGTGTGCAGCCATCAGCGCATCGAGTTGCGGGTCGCGAATCATGATTCCTGCGCCCGGTTCGGGAACGGTGATCTGCGGTGCAGGAAGCGCATTGACGGACAGTCCAGCCAATTGTGCTGCGCCGGGCGGCGAAGATTGGGTCCACAGTCCCAGTCCGACCACACCCACCAGAGCAGTGAAGGAAAACCCAGCGAGCGCCTTCCATCGAAAAACGGACGCATTGGCACTGGCGATAACAACGTCGGGGGACGGCTGCGCCACCAAGCCGACTTGATAGGTGGCATTGGCCTCGGTAATCGCGACCGGTCGCGCAGGCTCCAGGGCGAGTCGGCCCTCCAAGCGCTGCCAGAAAGCAAAACCATCGTCCGACGGGGCCAACTCTGAACTGCGCAAGACATCACCTACGACGTGGAAAGTGTGCCACGTTTGCACGGACTGCGGATGGGACAGCACATCATCCATACCCCGCGCAAGATCATCACCCTGCAGCCATCCGTCCACCAACGCAGAAATGCGTTCACCGGGTTCGGGAATCGTTTCGTTCATATGTTTCTCTCTCACCAGCGTTTGCCCGTCTGTTTTTCCAGAAGCGGCTTCACTTTTGCCGAAATCGCCTCACGGGCCCGGAAAATACGTGAGCGCACCGTGCCAATCGGGCAGTCCATGGCCGTTGCAATTTCTTCGTAGCTCAAACCTTCAATCTCCCGCAAGGTGACAGCCTGCTTCAAATCATCCGGCAAGTCGTCCATTGCCGCATTGACTACGGCGGCAATCTCCTTGGCCGCGAGCACGGACTCAGGCGTCTCATCTGTACTTGGTTCGCTTTTCCGCCAGGAAGTTTCATCCTCTTCGTCGGTTGCAAGAAAACTATCCGACACCGTGGGATTGCGCTTGAGGTCCAGCAGGGATTTCTTGGCCGTGTTCACCGCAATTCGGTAAAGCCAGGTGTAAAACTGGGCATCACCACGAAACTGGTGCAAGGCGCGATAGGCCCGGATGAATGTCTCCTGGGCGATGTCTTCCACCAGATCGACGTCACGCACCATGCGGCCAATCAATCGCTGAATACGTCTTTGGTACTTCAATACCAGTAGTCCGTAGGCCCGCTGATCTCCGGCGACGGTTCGCTGGACGAGTTCCAGATCTGAATCCTGCGGTGTAGTCGGTGGCGCGTTGCTCACGGCAAACCTCCGTCAGCCAAAGGACTACCGGCAGTACGCTCGGCATCAGACGACCGCCTGCTATCCACGATTGCCCGGCGCAGGGCGATCCACCGGACGTCGCCCGGCACCGCTTCCAGCCAAAGGCGCACGGCCCTTTTTTTTGTCTTGTCCGTGACGGAGACCAGGAGCAGTTTCTGGAAATCCAATTGCAGAACCAGATGACATAACGCGTCTTCATCAAAACCGGACCAGTGCCAGTCCTGGCCATCCCATCGCAGGGTACCCACTGAAGCATGGCGCCATCCGAGGAGTGCAATCAGACCGGCTGCAAGTACGGATAAAGACACCGCAACCACACCAGAAAGTGCCTGATTTTCAGCAAATGCCCACGCGACAGGCAGCCCCGACAGCCAGACAATAGCCAACAGTCGCAGATGCCACTGCGATCGGATTACAGAAAAACTGACCGCGGGGGGTCGGTGCATGTCCTGGATGGGTGACTTGCGCCCGTCAGATGCGCTTGAAAACCAGGCTTCCGTTGGTTCCACCAAAGCCAAAGTTGTTCTTGACCGCCACGTCGATGCGCATGTCGCGCGCCACGTTGGCGCAGTAGTCAAGATCACACTCTGGATCCTGGTTGAAAATATTGATGGTGGGCGGACTCTTCTGGTTATAGAGCGCCAGAACCGTGAAAATCGACTCAATACCCCCAGCACCTCCCAGCAAGTGACCCGTCATGGATTTGGTGGAGTTGACAACGATTTTCTTGGCATGATCACCCAACGCCGCCTTGATGGCATTGGTTTCATTGAGGTCACCCAGGGGAGTAGATGTGCCGTGTGCGTTCAGATAATCAACCTGATCCGCATTGACGCCGGCATTGCGCAGTGCGCTCAGCATGGCACGGCGAGGGCCATCCATATTGGGCGCGGTCATGTGCCCCGCATCGGCACTCATGCCAAAACCCGCCAATTCGGCATAAATCTTTGCACCACGCGCTTTGGCATGCTCGTACTCTTCGAGGACCATGACGCCGCCCCCCTCACCCAGTACAAAGCCATCCCGGTCCTTGTCCCAGGGCCGGGATGCAGTGGCCGGATCGTCATTGCGTGTGCTCAATGCCCGCATGGCAGCGAATCCACCGATGCCCAATGGCGACACGGTGGCTTCCGAGCCACCCGCCACCATAACGTCGGCATCACCGTATTCGATCATGCGGCCCGCCGCACCAATGCAGTGCAAACCGGTCGTGCACGCCGTGACGATGGCAATGTTAGGGCCCTTGAAACCGAAGCGCATGGAAACATGGCCTGCGGTCATGTTGATGATGGTCGCAGGCACAAAGAACGGAGATATGCGGCGTGGACCCCGATTCGTGTATTCGGTATGCATGCCCTCAATCATGGGCAAGCCGCCAATGCCCGAGCCGATGACGCAACCAATGCGCGTCGACTCTTCATCTCCCAAGGCATCCCCCGTCGGCAAGCCGGCGTCTGCCACCGCTTGCACTGCGGCTGCGATGCCATAGTGAATAAAGGTATCCATTGCCCGTGCATCTTTTGCACTGATATAGGACTCCAGATCGAAATTGCGAACCTCTCCTGCAAGATTGCTGGAGAAGGCGGACGCATCAAATTTGGTGATCAGATCAATGCCGGACTTTCCAGCGAGCAGATTCGACCAAGCCTCCGTCACCGTATTACCTACGGGACTGACGCAACCTAAACCAGTGACAACAACGCGACGACGGGACATGGCAATCAGTTTTCAGCAGTTTGTCAAAAAAAAGACCGTTGTTAGCGGCGAAATTCCGGACCAGCAGGCGGGTGGCATGGCCGCCTTGCCTGCTGGTCCACGCGACACCCGAGGTGCCGCAAAAGGCTAATTAGGCCTTTTTGTGCGTATTGGCGTAATCAATCGCGTTTTGCACGGTGGTGATTTTTTCCGCGTCTTCGTCAGGAATTTCAATTCCAAACTCGTCTTCCAACGCCATCACCAGCTCCACGGTGTCGAGAGAATCAGCACCCAGATCAGCCACGAAAGCTTTTTCGTTGGTGACTTGAGACTCTTCCACTCCGAGTTGCTCGGCAATGATTTTTTTGACGCGGACTTCGATATCGCTCATGGCTTCCCTCTAAGGGTTGTAAAAGAATCCGTAATTTTACCCGCGCTTAGAGAATGAACTCTAACCGGGTAGCCGAACGGAGAAATCGGCTGATTTTTGGTCGTTACATGTACATGCCGCCATTGACGTGCAGTTGCTGCCCCGTCACGTAGCTGGCTTCAGGAGCCGCCAAGTATGCAACAGCATGCGCTATGTCCGCCGGCTTGCCTAGGTGCCCCAGCGGAATCTGACCCAACAAAGCCTTTTGCTGGTCTTCATGGAGACTGGCGGTCATATCGGTCTCAATAAACCCGGGCGCAATACAGTTGACCGTGATGTTGCGCGAACCCAGTTCACGCGCCAGCGCGCGCGTCATGCCCGCCACGCCGGCTTTGGCCGCTGCGTAATTTGCTTGCCCAGCGTTGCCGGACGCCCCCACCACCGAGGTGATATTGATGATGCGTCCATAGCGCTGCTTCATCATGGTGCGCATGACCGACCGGCTCATGCGGAATACGCCTTTGAGGTTGGTATCCATCACGGCATCCCAATCCTCGTCTTTCATGCGCATGGCCAGGTTATCGCGGGTAATGCCTGCGTTGTTCACCAGCACCTGCAAACCACCGTACTCTTTGACGATGGCATCCACGAGCGCATCTCCAGCCGCTGCCTGGGTCACATCCAGCGTGCGGCCAGAGCAGCCATCAAAGACGGACAAGGCTTCAGCTATCTTCGCCGCACCGGCTTCCGTGGTTGCGGTGCCAATCACTTTCAGCCCCTTACGAGCCAGATCCAGGGCAATGGCGGCACCAATACCGCGAGACGCCCCGGTAACCAACGCGACCTGACCTTCAAATTTCATGTGATTCATGCCAATGCACCTTTGGTATCTTGCAGGCTCGCGGGATCAAAAAGCGCCAAGCCAGTCAACTCCGGGTCGATCCGCTTGACCAGTCCAGCCAATACCTTTCCCGGACCGCATTCCACAAGGGTCGTCAAACCCCGGGCCTTGATGGCCTGCACGCACTCCACCCAGCGCACAGGACCAAAAGCCTGACGGTACAAGGCGTCACGAATGCGGTCGGCATCAACTTCCACAGCTACGTCGATATTGTTGATCAGCACAATCTGCGGGGATTCAAATTCGATGGACTCCAGACGCTCTTTCAACTTTTCAGCGGCGGGCTGCATCAAACGGGAATGAAAAGGGGCCGATACCGGCAGCGGCAACGCCCGCTTTGCACCGTTGGCCTTGAGCACCTCGCACGCCTTCTCCACCGCAGCCTTGCTTCCGGCAATAACAGTTTGGCCCGGGTCGTTGAAATTGACCGCTTCGACTACTTCACTGGAATCCGGACCAAAAGATTGGGTGACTTCGGCACAACCGGCCAGAACACGGGCGGCGTCCATACCCAAAATGGCAGCCATCGCGCCAACGCCAACGGGCACCGCCGCCTGCATGGCCTGAGCGCGCAACCTCACCAGGGGCGCGGCCTGCGCCAGGGTCAGCGCGCCCGCCGCGACCAAGGCCGTATATTCACCCAGCGAGTGGCCGGCCACCGCCATCGGTGCAATACCCACTTCTGACATCCAGACCCGGTAGGCGGCCACACCGGCAACCAGCATGACGGGCTGGGTGTTGGTCGTCAGGGCCAGCGCTTCCTTCGGACCGTTATGAATCAGCCCGCCAATGTCTTCACCCAATGCGTCGGACGCCTCAAGCAAGGTCTCGGCCACCACAGGATGATCACCCCACGCATCGAGCATTCCAACCGATTGCGATCCCTGCCCAGGAAATAAAAAAGCAAACTGTTTCATAATAAAATTTATGGGTAAAAGGCCTGCAGCCCCCGTCAAACCAGCGCAAGCAGCTACAAAATAAGGAGCAATGCACCCCAGGTGAAACCGCCGCCCACGCCTTCGAGGAGGAGCGTCTCACCCGTCTTCACCTGGCCGGAGCGCACGGCTGCGTCCAGCGCCAAGGGAATGGATGCAGCCGACGTGTTGCCATGCTGGTCCACTGTCACCACCACTTTGTCCATGGACATCTTGAGCTTGCGGGCCGTGCTCTGCATGATGCGAATATTGGCCTGATGCGGAACCAGCCAGTCAATGTCTGCTTCGGTCAAATGCGCTTTCGCAAGCGTCGCGCGAGCCGCGTCTTCCAGCAGTCCCACGGCCAGTTTGAAGACGGCTTGTCCGTCCATTTTCAGCAGGGGATTGCCCGATATGCCGCCACCCGACACATGCCCTGGAACGCACAGAATATCCACATACTTGCCGTCAGCACGCAAATCGCTGGCCAAAATGCCGGGCGTCTCGGAAGCTTCCAGAACTACGGCGCCCGCTCCATCACCAAACAACACACACGTGGTGCGATCCGTGAAATCCAGAATACGGGAAAAAACCTCTGCACCAATCACCAGGGCACGGGTGGCTGCACCCGACTTGATCATCGCATCGGCAATGGTCAGCGCGTAGATAAAACCACTGCAAACCGCCTGGACATCAAATGCTGCACAGCCATTGGCACCCAGCTTGTTTTGCAGAATGCACGCGGTCGACGGGAAAACCATGTCGGGCGTGGAAGTGGCAACAATGATGAGGTCAATATCCTGTGCGGTACAACCCGCCGCCTGCAGTGCATTTTTTGCGGCTTCCAGCCCCAGGTCGCTGCTGAAAACACCGTCGTCGGCGAAATGGCGGGCGCGGATGCCTGTGCGCGCCACAATCCATTCATCGGAGCTTTCAACGCCCTTGCATGCCAGCTCTGCAACCAGATCGGCATTGGTCAACCGACGTGGCGGAAGATAACTGCCTGTGCCTGTAATACGCGAATATCGTTTCATGGTGGGGAGTAGTAGCGCCCGTTGAGGCTATTGCTGGTTGTCAGCTGCCGCCAGAAGCGGTGCTGCGTGCGCAATGCGAACCTGAACGCGGTCGACCAAGTTATTACGGGCTGCATCATACGCCCGACTCAAAGCGTTCCCGAACGCGAGCACATCGGCCGAGCCGTGGCTTTTGAATACCAGTCCACGCAAGCCCAACAGTGCGGCCCCGTTGTAACGACGGTGGTCAACGCGATTTTTAAGTGCATTTAAAACGGAATAAGCCGCAATTGCCGCTAGTTTCGTGAAAATATTGCGGGAAAACTCGGCCTTGAGAAAATTCCCGATCATGGAAGCCAGGCCTTCACTGGTCTTCAAGGCCACATTCCCGACAAATCCGTCGCAAACCACGATATCCACGGTTCCCTTGAATATATCGTTGCCTTCGACGTTGCCAAAAAAGTTTAAATCTCCCGATTTACCGGCAGATCGCAACAACTCACCCGCTTTTTTGATAACTTCGTTGCCTTTGATCGCTTCTTCGCCGATGTTGAGCAAACCCACCGTAGGTGACTCTTTTCCATTCAGCACAGAAACAAGGGCCGAACCCATCACGGCAAACTGCAACAAATGCTGCGCTGAGCAGTCCACGTTGGCACCCAAATCCAGTACGGTGGTCGCGCCACCCGTGGCATTGGGAATTTGCCCGGCAATGGCCGGCCGCTCGATACCGTCGATCGTTTTCAGGATGTAGCGGGAGATAGCCATCAGGGCACCTGTATTGCCGGCAGATACCGCCGCCTGAGCATTCCCATCCTTCACCTGCTGGATGGCAACACGCATGGACGAGTCTTTTTTCTTGCGCAGCGCAATTTCCAAAGGGTCGTCCATCGTGACCACTTCGCTGGCGGTCACGATGCTGGCGCGCGGGTGAACAAACGCACCCACCTGGTCAGGCAAACCCACCAGGATCAGAGCGGCATCGGGATGCTGATCAAGAAAATTTCTGCACGCGGGAAGCGTCACCTGGGGTCCGTGGTCACCCCCCATGCAGTCAACAGCGATTGTGATCATGGGGGAAACACCCAGAAGTGAGGGAAATCAGGCAATGACCAAAGGCCATAAATAACAAAAGCCCGTCGCTACAGAAACTGTAGCTTCGGGCTTTGAACAAATCAGCGCGTTCAGGCTTCGGATTTGGTCTTCAGCACCTTGCGTCCACGGTAGAAACCAGTGGGGCTGATGTGGTGACGCAAATGCGTTTCGCCTGTGGTGGATTCCACGGCGATGCCGGGAACTACCAAAGCATTGTGTGAACGGTGCATACCGCGCTTGGAAGGTGACTTTTTGTTTTGTTGGACGGCCATGTTCCGCTCCTGGGCAAAGGTGTTGCGCAGGTCGCAACACTGGGGTTAGTAAAAACGCGTCAACTTGTCCACGCGAAGCCTTAGATTATAGCGCAGAGACGACAAGTCAGTCTCAGCTCTTTTTCTTCAACTGTTCGAGCACCGCAAACGGATTCGGTTTTTCCCTGGATTCCTCAACAAAATCAGCGTCTGCCACGCGCAGCTTGACAGGCTCGGGGCACACGTCGTGCTTGGGCACGGCGGGCAAGGCCATCAACAACTCGTCTTCAATCAACTCCAGCAGATTGAAGTCCCGGCTCAAGACCAGCACATCCTCTTCCGATGCTTCGTCTTCCACGGCGGCCGCATCTTCGGTTGCCACAAAGCGAAATTCCCGCTCAAAGGAAACCGGTACATCCACCGGGCCCAGGCATCGCTGGCAGATCATGGGCAGAGCCACCTCCGCCGATAGCTGCAGCCAGACTTGCGCGTTGGGGGCACCGTCCGGGCGTGTCATGCCAGTGGCCGCGAAATGCAATGGCACCTCACCGGCTTCGCCCTGGGCTTCCTCCATCAGGCGGCCAAAGCGCGCCAGACGCTCTTCTCCTTCGATTAATCCGGCCGATCGGGCGAAGGCATCCATATTCAAGTGCTGGGCGTCGTAGTCATGTTTCATGCGCGCAGTGTAAGAGAATCGGGGCATGCCTGACATTACCAACAGAAAACTCATCCTGGGATCCACCTCCGCCTATCGGCGGGAGTTGCTGGAGCGACTGCGCGTCCCTTTTTCCATCGAATCGCCCCATGTCGATGAATCTCCATTGCCCGGCGAGCTGCCTGCCGACCTGGCCCGCCGTCTGGCCTTGGCCAAGGCGCAGGCGGTTGCGGCACGTTTCCCCGATTGCGTGGTGATTGGATCGGACCAGGTCGCCGACCTCGATGGGCAGCCCTTGGGTAAACCAGGCACCCACGACCGCGCCGTTGCTCAGCTACGCCAAATGCGCAGCAGAACGGTCATTTTCCAGACTGCAGTCGCCGTGGTGTGTTTGCAAAGTGGCTTTTGTCAGCAGGCACTGGCGCCGGTTCGTGTGACATTTCGCGCGCTCTCCGACGAAGAAATCGAGAGCTATCTTTTGACCGAGGAGCCATATGACTGCGCAGGCAGCGCCAAAAGCGAAGGGCTGGGCATCACGCTTCTGGAGCAAATAGACAACGACGATCCGACCGCACTGATTGGTTTACCACTCATTCGTACCAGCCAGATGCTGCGGGCAGCCGGTATCCGCTTGCTGCAACCCGTGACGAGAACCGCATGAATACTCCGACACCCCCCGCCACGGCACGCGGCGCAACGCCGGGGACCCTGTATCTGGTGCCCGCTCCGCTGGACTTTGGCTGCAGCAGTCAGGTGCCCCTGGACCAGGTCATGCCCTCAGGAACCCTGGAAATCGCTGCAACGCTGAAACACTGGGTGTGTGAAAACGCCAAGTCCACCCGCGCATACCTGAAACGCATCGGTGAAACGCACCCACTCTGTGTGCCGCTGCAATCGATGCAACTGCAGGAATTGCCGCATGAGGTTCACAAGAAGGGAGATCACCAGGGGCACTTTGACGCGCGCCACCTGCTTCAAGCTGCATTGCAGGGTGAGGACGTGGGACTGGTCAGTGAGGCCGGGATGCCCGCCGTTGCCGACCCGGGTTCATCGGTGGTGCGCGCTGCACACGATCTGGGAATTCGGGTGGTGCCCCTAGTAGGACCCGTTTCGCTCTTGCTGGCATTGGCAGCCAGCGGCCTCAGCGGCCAGAATTTCGCCTTCGTGGGCTACGTACCCAGTACGCCGGCAGAACGCAACCCGCGTATTCGCGAACTGGAGTCGCTGGCGCTCAAGACCGGGCAAACCCAGTTGTTTATTGAAACACCCTACCGCAACGCGGCCTTGCTGCAAGCCCTGCTGCAAAACCTGCAGCACAACACCCGGCTGGCCACAGCCAGCGGCTTGACCTTGGTGCAGAGCACCTGCCACAGCGACCTGGTCAAGCACTGGAAGCAAAAACCGTGGACTGTGGACAATTCCACCCCCACGGTATTTGCCATCGGCCGCTGAAAGAGGCCTTTCAGGCCGGGTTTAGCGAAGCGCTGGCAGCGATCGAATGGCGTGAACGGCGCCCTCGCCCATGGAGGCGCCGAAGCGCTTGACCAGCCGCTCGGCCACGTTATCGCGGCGGGTGTAGTCGACCAGATCCTCGGCCTTGACCACTTCCCGCGCCACAAAGTCCAGGTTGCCCAACTGGTCCGCCAGACCCATGTCGATCGCCTGCTGGCCCGTCCAGAACAAGCCGCTGAACGTTTCTGGCGTTTCCTTGAGGCGGCTGCCGCGACCGGCCTTCACCACACTGATGAATTGCTGGTGAATCTGGTCCAGCATGGCCTGGGCGAACACGCGCTGTTTATCGGTCTGCGGGCTGAACGGATCCATAAATCCCTTGTTTTCACCGGCGGTCATGAGGCGACGTTCCACGCCCAGCTTGTCCATCAAGCCGGTGAATCCAAAACCATCCATCAGCACGCCAATGCTGCCCACCACACTGGCTTTGTCGACAAATATCTTGTCAGCACCCACGGCGATGTAATAGGCAGCAGAAGCACAGGTTTCTTCCACCACCGCATACAGCGGCTTCTTGTGCAACGCCTTCAGGCGGATAATTTCATCGTTGATGATGCCGGCCTGCACCGGGCTGCCGCCAGGTGAGTTAATCAGCAGCACAACCGCCTGCGCGCCCTTGTCTTCAAAAGCGCCACGCATGGCGGCGACGATCAGCTCGGCACTGGCCTCGGAACCGGATGCAATTTCCCCCTGAATTTTGACCACCGCCGTATGGGGCGTGGTGATGTCCGCACTCGTGCCTCCGCGCTCCATGCCAACCCACACCAACAGTGCCAGAAACACCAGCCAGGCCAGGCGAATGCCGTTACGCCACCGGCGCGCCTGGCGCTGCTCGGTGATTCCCGCCATGGCCAACCTTTCCAGGGTTGCGCGCTCCCAGCCAGCTGCTTCGGACACTTCCGCATTTGCTACATTTTTTGTAGCTGCTCGCGCAGCATCCGCGGGGGCTTGGGGCATATTTGATGCTGAATCAGCAGGAGGAGGCGTATTGAAGTCGGTCATTTCAGAATTCGAGAGGTTTCAGGTTGTAGGCAGTATGCCAGTGGACGACGCCGTCCTGTTCCGTCAGGGCTATCTTGATCAGCCCGCCGCGGCAGGGGCCACCCCGGCATTCACCCGTATCCGGGCGGTACATTGCGCCATGGGTAGCGCACATCAGGCTTCGGCCCGTGCTGTCAAAAAAACGGTTGGGCTGGTAGTCCATTTCCATCGGTACGTGGGCACACTGGTTCAAATAGGCGTGCGCACGGCCCTCGAACCGGATGGCAAACCCGCGAGCCGAGCGCCCACAGTACAGGACATCAAAGGGAACGGCGTCCCCACTGTCGATCAAATCGCGGGAATTGCACAGGGGAATGGCATCCTGTAGTTCGGTCATGCTTTTTTTCCGCTCCCGCAATCAGGCGTTGGCCAACAACCAGGCGTGCAACTCGGCAACCGAGTGCGCAACAAACCGGGGATCCAGCGCATCAAATGCCGCCGGCTCATGGGCACCGTAGCTCACGCCCACACTGGGGCAGCCCGCATTCAATGCCATCTGCAGGTCGTGCGTGGTGTCGCCGATCATCAGAACCCGGTGCGCCTCCACCCCCAACTCCTGCATCAACTCCTTCAGCATCAAAGGGTGGGGCTTGCCTGCCGTTTCATCCGCCGTACGCGAACTGTCAAACACGCCGTGGAGTTCGACCGCCAGCAGGGTGTCGTCCAGCCCGCGCCGACTCTTTCCGGTTGCCACCGCCAGCAAATGGTTGCGCGTCTTCAGGTCAGCCAGCATGGGAAGCACGCCCGCAAACAGGCTGATGTCATTCTGATGGGCCATGTAGTGGTGCTTGTAGCGTTGCCCCAATTCCGGGTACTTGCCGGGAGGCACATCCGGTGCCGCGTGGGCCAATGCCTGCATCAGACCCAAGCCAATGACGTACGAGGCATCCTGGTCACTGGGCCGCTTGCCGCCCACATCCACCACCGCCAACTGGATGCAGCGGGTGATGATGGCAGTGGAGTCAAACAGAGTGCCGTCCCAATCGAAGGCAATCAGATCAAATTGGCGGGAACGGTCAGGCGATCGAATGGCTTGCATGGTGTGTGAGGGCATAGAGAGGGTGAAAATTCAGGCCGGGGTGCCCGCTTGCGCTGCTTGCGGCAGCACCCGGGTGAGAAATTGCGCCAGCTCTTCAGGCAAGTCTGCCAGCAACTCCATTCGGGCGCCCGTGGCGGGATGGTTGCACTGCAGACGCCAGGCATGCAAAAACATGCGTTTGAGCGACACCGCCACACCCGTGCGCGCCAGTGCCTTGTTGTGCTCAAAGTCACCATACTTGTCATCGCCCGCAATCGGCATACCCTCGGACGCCAGGTGCACCCGAATCTGGTGGGTGCGGCCGGTTTTGATGGTCACCTCCAGCAGGGAATAGCCGCGCCTGGGAGGCTCTGCAGGCTTGGTCGCGCCCTTGGAGGCTGCTCCAGCCATGTCACTGGCCGCGCGGACTTTGACCAGTGTCAAGGATTGCATCCCATCCGGATCGTCTTTGGACACCACCTTGACCCGGCGCTCCCCATCAGGCAACAGGTATTTGTGCAGCGGCTTGTCCAGCACCTTCTTGTTCGCAGGCCATTGCCCCAGTACCAATGCCAAGTAGGTTTTGCCGGTTTCACGGTCGCGAAACTGGTCCTGCAGGTTGACCAAGGCACTGCGCTTTTTGGCCACCAGCAAAATGCCGCTGGTCTCCCGGTCCAGCCGGTGCACCAGCTCCAGAAACTTGGCTTGGGGGCGCGCCATGCGCAGTTGTTCAATCACGCCAAAGCTTACGCCCGAGCCGCCATGCACGGCTACCCCGGCGGGCTTGTTGATGGCCATGAATGACTCGTCTTCAAACAAGACAACAAAATTGCGTGCCGGGGCATGGCTGGCAACCTGCTCCGCCATGGCCTGGGCTTTTTCGGCGACGCGCTCCGATATGCGAACCGGCGGCAGGCGCACGACGTCACCGGTGTTCAGGCGCGAATCGGCACTGGCGCGGCCTTTGTTAACCCGTACTTCCCCACTGCGAATGATCCGGTACACATGGGTCTTGGGCACGCCCTTGAGCTGGCGCATCAAAAAATTATCCAGGCGCTGCCCGGCGCCGTTCTCGTCAACGGTCACTGATTGCACCTGGGGCGGCGGGGTTGGGGTTTGCGTGGGGGTGGCCCGAAGGGGTTTGACCCCTATAATGTGTTTCACTAGCGACGCGCTGTAAGTGGTTGATTTGTCTGGAGTTTAGTCCACACGCCAATGACAGCCGCGCTGGAAGGTCGATGCCGCCGCGTTGCACCGCATGCAAATCACACGCCAGATGCCTGTGATGGCATGCACAAGACGCGGTCAAGCCGACGAATTGAAACACTGATACGGAATACCCACAGTTTGCAGACTCTTCGTCTGCAAACGGAATGAAGCGAGATGTTTGTGTTGATGAGCCTGATGAACCTGTGCCTCCGGAGCGTTTACGCCCCGGTTTTTGGCATGAATCAGCCATTAGCCCCCGTGAAACGGGCGCAACCAGCTATTAATTTGATAGCAAATTCACAAACACACCCTCTCGCTCCCCTCCACGCGCCAACGCTTCGCTCACGCATGTGAGTGGAAGTTCTCCGGCAATTCCTCCTCATTTCAGTTCGTCAGTTCAGGTATCAAAAGCCCGCATTGGGCATGTACAACTGATGAAGGACGCACTCCATGAAACGGATGCTTATCAACGCCACGCAGGCTGAAGAACGCCGCCTGGCCATTGTCGACGGACAAAAACTCCTCGACTACGAAATCGAAATTGAAGGGCGCGAACAGCGCAAGGGCAACATCTACAAGGCCGTCGTCACACGCGTCGAGCCTTCGCTGGAAGCCTGCTTCGTCGACTATGGCGAAGACCGCCACGGCTTCCTGCCGTTCAAGGAAATCTCGAAGATGTACTTCCAGCAGGGTGTGTCGGCTTCTCAAGCCCGCATCCAGGACGCCATCCGCGAAGGCCAGGAACTGCTGGTTCAAGTCGAAAAAGAAGAACGCGGCAACAAGGGCGCAGCCCTGACCACCTTTGTTTCGCTGGCAGGCCGCTACGTGGTTCTGATGCCCAACAACCCCCGTGGCGGTGGCGTCAGCCGCCGCATCGAGGGTGAAGACCGCGCCGAGCTCAAAGAAAATATGGACCAGCTGGAATACCCCAACGGCATGTCCATCATCGCCCGCACCGCCGGTATCGGTCGCAGCGCACCCGAACTGCAGTGGGACTTGAACTACCTCTTGAAGCTCTGGACCGCCATCGATGGCGCAGCCAAGGGTGGCAAGGGCGCCTACCTGATTTATCAAGAGTCGAGCCTGGTGATTCGTGCGATTCGTGATTACTTCAACCACGACATCGGCGATATCCTGATTGACACCGACGACGTGTACGAGCAGGCCCAGCAGTTCATGGCCCACGTCATGCCTGAGCACGCGGCCCGCGTGAAGCGCTACCGCGACGACGCGCCGCTGTTCAGCCGCTTCCAGATCGAGCACCAGATCGAATCGGCCTACGCCCGCACCGTGCAGTTGCCTTCTGGCGGCGCCATCGTGATTGACCACACCGAAGCACTGGTGTCGGTGGACGTGAACTCGGCTCGCGCCATCAAGGGCAGCGACATCGAAGAGACCGCTACCCGCACCAACCTGGAAGCCGCTGAAGAAGTGGCGCGCCAGATGCGTCTGCGCGACCTCGGTGGCCTGATCGTGATCGACTTTATCGACATGGAAGAAAGCCGCAATCGCCGTGACGTGGAAAACCGCTTGCGCGATGCGCTGCGCCAGGACCGCGCCCGTGTGCAGTTCGGCACTATCAGCAAGTTCGGTCTGATGGAAATGAGCCGCCAGCGCCTGCGCCCGGCTCTCTCCGAAGGTGCCTCCATTCCCTGCCCACGCTGCGGTGGTTCCGGCCACATCCGTGACACGGAATCCAGCGCGCTGCAGATTTTGCGCATCATCCAGGAAGAGTCCCTTAAAGACAGCACAGCCTCCGTGTTGTGCCAGGTTCCCGTCGATGTGGCTTCTTTCCTGCTCAACGAAAAGCGCTCCGAGATCGCCAAGATTGAGCTCAAGCAGCGCATCAACGTGCTGCTGGTACCCAACAAGACGCTGGAGACGCCGAACTACCGCCTGGAACGTCTCAAGCATGACGATCCGCGTTTGGACAACATCGAAGCCAGCTACAAGATGGCTGACGAGATTGAAGACCCGACGGCTGTGACCCGTCGCTCGCAAGAGCCTACCAACAAGCAAACGCCCATCATCAAGGGTGTGTTGCCGGATGCGCCCGCTCCGCAAGCGGCTCCGCGCCCTGTGGCTGCGCCCCAGCCCGTCGCTCATGCACCGCAGGCCGCACCGCACCGCGCAGCTCCCGCCGCCAAGGCACCTGCTGCGCAGGAAAAAGGCTTCTTCGGTTGGATCAAGAGCCTGTTTGCAGGCGAGGAACCTGCGCCGGTGAAGCCAGCGCCTGTGGCGCCTGCTGCAAAGCCAGGCGATGCACGCGAAGGACGCAACACCCAGGGTGGCAACCGCACCGGTGGCCGATCTGCTGAAGGCCAAGGTCGTGGTCCTCGTCCTGAAGGTCGCGGCGATGGACGTGGCGAAGGACGCAATAGCCGCGGTGGCCGCGGTGGCCGTGGTGGCGAACGCCAGGGCGGCGCCCAGCGCGAGCGTTTTGATGCAGAAGGCAAGCCAATGGCTCCTGAAGCGGGAATGCAGGCGATGGCGCCCACGGGTGGTGCGCAGGAACCCACACGCCAGGAACAGCGTCCAGACCGCGGTCCCCGCCCTGAACGCGGTGAGCGTGGCAACCGCTCCGGTCGTGGTGGAGAACGCAACGAAGGCGGTGAACGCAATGAGCCGCGTACCGAAGGCGGCCGTGCAGACAATGCACCCGCAACGGAAGGTGGCGCCCCGGACGGCCGCAACGAAGGTCAGCCGCGTGAAGGCCGCAATGGCCGTGGCGGACGCGGTGGACGCGGTCCGCGCCAGGACGACGGCGCCCGCATGGCGACTGGCGAAGGTCAGCAGCCGCAAATGGGATTTGCCGACGCTAACTCCGCATCGGGCGACGTACCACGGGAGCCACAGCCGGCCATGGACGCAAGCGCCCAGCCTGCAGCACCACGAGCCGAGAACGGCGAGCCACGTGAAAAGCGTTCACGTGACCGTTACGGACGTGAGCGCGGTCCTCGCGGTGAACGCGAAGAGCGTCCAGACCTGCGCATTCCCTTGCCTACCGCAGCGACCCAGCAGTCCGACGCAATGGAAGCACCCGCCGCAGTAGCGCCACCTGCGCCCATGGCAGCACCTATCGCAACTGTAGCCGTGGCTGCTGCCGCGCCAGTCGTCGCAGTTGCACCGGCGCCTTCAGCACCACCGGTCGTCCGGACGGCGCCGGCCGCAGCACCCAAAGCAGCACCGCAAGGTCGCATGCCTGAAGTGACCTCTTATGCGTTGCCAACCGATGCATTGGTTCAGGTAGCCCAGGGTTCCGGTCTGCAATGGGTCAATTCTGACTCCGAGCGGATTGCAGCGGTGCAAGCCGCCATTGCCGCGGAGCCCAAACCAGTCCATGTGCCACGCGAGCGTCCAGCGCCGGTGTCCATTGACGCGGGACCGCTGGTATTGGTGGAAACCAAGCGTGATCTGGGCAACATGACGCTGCCTTTTGAGCAAACACCAATCGTCTGATAGGGTCAAACCCCCTGCTAGCAGGGGCTCAAAGAAAAAAGGGGCATTGATGCCCCTTTTTTAATGGAGAAACCGACGTCAAAACAGGTCGACCGCTCCCACTTTTTGCGATGTACCAAAGAATCCTTTGCGAACCAGTTCGCCGTGGCTGATGACCTTGTTGCGGCCATTTTGCTGGGCATAGTCGACCGCACGCTCTGCGCGCTCCAACGTGGTGCTGGGTGAATCATCAGCCGTAACGCGGGTAAAGCCAGCACACGCAGTAACACGGCCCACCTGCGGAAAATTGAACTTCTCCATATTGGCGCGAAAACGCTCAAAGGCCGCCAGCACCAGCGCTTCATCCGGGCAATGCATCAAGACGGCAAACTGCTCGCCGCCCAAGCGGTAAATCCGGTCGTAGGTACGAAACGTGTTGTTCATGATTCGCGCGACCAACAGCAGCACTTCTTCAGCGATCAGGTGACCATTTTTGTCGTTGATGACACCGAAGTCATCCACGCTCACGGTTCCGAGCCAGTAATTGGGGGGCACACGATGGCGACGCTCCTGCCCCGGCGCAACCGGGGCCTCGAGCTCCCTGGTTTTCGCCTGTGCACCCTCATCCATCTCTTCCAGCACAGCACTGTAAAAAGTGTCATCCAGCGACTTGCGGTTGAGCAATCCGGTCAGCGCATCGCGGTCGCTGTAGGCTAGCAGGTTGTACATGTTGAGGAACACATGGTGTACCACGCCGAAAACCTGCATCTGGTCCTCAGTCAGGGCAGATCCCGAATGGATCTCCACCACGCCTTCGTCTTCATTGCGGGAGTCCGCGAACAGCGGCAGGTAGGTAATGCGCGGCCCGTCTTCGCCAGCCCATGCGATCTCGACACGGGTTCGGTTCTGGATGCAATAGAAACGGTCTTTGGAATCTTCAATCGGTCGCAAGGACTGGAAGTCCACCCGCAGGGGATCCACGACCTTGCCGCCACCCCGGGCGTCCAGTGTTGCGAACTCCAGCCAGCGTTTGACGCCCTCTTCGCTGACCACCCGCGCTATGACGACGCGATCAATCGGAAGCAAGTCAATGAGTGCCTTGGAGAGGGTGAGTTCCAGAAGATTTCTCTCCCGGTGATCAGTCAACTTGACGAGGTGTTCTATGAGTGTAGCCATGGCCCACATAATAGCCACCTATCCGGGATTCGTCACCTTTTCGCCGCCTCGCGGTAGGCCTCGGTCGCCGCGGTTGCATCCTGTTGCTGCTCGGCCATCTGCGCAAGGGCGAGCCAGGTGTCGCGCTTGAGTTCGCGGTCCTGCACCATCGCAAGCGACTGTTTCAACAATTGGCGCGCCTTGCCCCACAGGCTCAAACGCATGCACACCACCCCCGCCAGGTATTGCAGAACGGCATCGCGCGGATTGCCCATTTGCGCAGCCTCAATGCGGGTCAACCAGGCTGTATCGGGCGTGCCCTCCAACGCACCAAAACTTCGATCGAGTACCCGTGCCAACCGGACCCGCTGTTGCAGCGCCAGCGCATCCGCACTCTGAACCATGGCATCCCATACCGGCAACAGCCATTGCCGGGCCAGCGCGGACGACCCGCCCTCGGAGAGCAGTCGCTCCGCCGCCTCCATGGCAACGTCGGGTATGGTCTGTTCGACCTTCTCCAGGGAATCCCATGCGCGCTGCATTTGAACCGGGTCGTATGCCGCCTGGATCAGTTCAATTGCAAGCCCCCGCACAATGCTGTTGCCGGCAACCTTGGAGAATGCCCGGTGTTTCGTCAGCAAGCGGGCCGTTTCCAGCGCTACCCGCGGTTGCCCCGCCATCTTGGCGGCCTTGAAACGCAGGCGCAGTGCTACTGTGCGTCGCGCAGCACCCTGCGGCAACTGGTCCAGCCACTGCAAGGCGGCGCCCGCATCGCGGTCTTCCAGCGCCCACCGGGCGGCACGCAACTGAACGCCGTCCCGCGCGTCATGCGCACCCCGGCTACCGGATTGCTCCAACGCACTTTGAAAATGTGCATCCCGCACACTGCGGTCCTGAAGCGCTTGTGCGCTTTCTGCCGCCAGCAGATGCACCAGCGTGCGCAAGCGCGCGGCGTACACCAGGTGCTCGCCACCACGCTCCACCGACTTCTCCAGGGAAACGACCAGTTCCGCCGCCTTGCGCGCACGCACGAACCGGCCAGAAACGAGATGGGACAACGAATCCAGCAGAGCCCCATGGATGGCGCGCTCCTTCTGCAACAAGCGCCAGCGCCGGGCTTGATGCGGGATGCGCATGAGCGCCGACAAGGCCCGCATTGCAAAATGCAGAATGACGAAACTGGCGGCCAGCACCAGCAGCACCAGGTTCAGGGACAGGTCCACCCGGTAAGGCGACCAGAACACCGTCACAGTCCCCTGGTTGCTGCCAGCGAACAAGGCGCTCGCGACCGCAATCGCGAACAGTGCCATAAGCCACAATGCCGCGCGCATCGTCAGCGTCCGGCCGCGGCCGTGGACAAGGCTGCCAACGTGTCGTCAACCCGTGGCAACTCCAGCGCCTTCAACTGAGTCTGGACCTGCTGCAACAGGGTCATGGCAGTCTGGGTCTTGCGCGACGAGGCATCAAAATACCGCCCCAGGGAGACCGATGCCGTTGCCAGGTCAGAGCGTACCGAATCAATCTGTCGGGACAACAAACCCAGTCGCGCATTGAGCAGCTTCAGCTTGAGGTTTTCGCGCAGAAAGAAGGACTGCTCGGGTGACAGCAGCGCCGCCTCGGGCTCTTCGATGCGGCTGACGCGCACCAGGCTGCGGACCTCGTCCCGCACCAACAGCCCCAGCCGCACCCACCAGGTGGTAACGGTTTCCTCGGGCTTGCGCTTGAGCGACTCATTTGCGCGGGGTACTGCCACAGCATTGGCAATTGGCAGATCGTCGGCCAACAGCACCAGTTCGTCCAGCTTGACGAGCAAGGCAGGCGTGTCCGCAAGGGCAGTGGCCTTGATGCGCGCAACATCCCGTGCAATGGCGCGCTGCAAGGGGGTCAGGCGCGGTTGCGCTGCGCGGGTGACCCGCAAGTCTGCACTCTTGAGGGCGGCGAGCAGCGGCTCCAGGCTACCGGTCAATTGGGCCTGCTGCTGAGCCAGACGCACGGCCGATTCAATGTCCACCACCAGATTTTCGTCACGCGAGCGTGACAGGCTTTGCATCAGTTCTTCCAGCTGGGTGCGTTGCATCGACACCTCACTGAGCCGGGCCTCCGTCACCGCCAATTTGGCCGCGGTTTCCATGGCCAGAGCCTGGGCTTGGCGGGCCGTTGCCCGCGCTTCCGTGGCCTGCGCACCTGAATCGGCACTCTGGCGGGCCAGCTGTTCCTGAATGGAGGCCACCTTTTGCCACAGCAATCCGCTGGAAAGCAGACCAACTACCGCGACCAGCGCGATCGCCCACTGCATGCGCGCCGATGCCGTGCCCTGCGTGGACTGTGGCAAGGCGGGCGGTGAGCCTTCCATGGGCGAGGACGGCGCGACAGCGGAGGGCTCGGTGTTCATTGCAGCGATTCTATCGAGGCCATCAAAGCGGCAAGGGTAGGACGTGACTCGCACACAACAGCAAATCCTGCTTCATGGGCCGCTTGGGCGATTCGCGGATGGGTCACCACTGCCCTGGCCTGTGACCAGGATTGACCGGCGCAGGCATTCACCAGATTGTCAATGGCCTCGGAACTGCTGAACAGCCACACCGAGCCATCTTCGGCCGCCTGACGGGCCAGGGCCCGTTCGCCCTCCCCCATCACCGGCGGCAGCCGCTGGTAGGCCACCACAAAATCGACGCTGCCACCGGCTGCGCGCACCTGATTGGCAAACCAGTCACGCCCGACGCCCGCGTCGGCATCAGCGCCAGTTGCCCCGCCAATACCGCGCACGACCAGAACGCGGTATCCCGGCTGGACACGGTGGGAAACCACCGCCCACAAGGCCTCCGAGTCAAACTGCCCGGCATCCCGGTCGGGTGCGTCAATCGAATCGGCATCCACATGGGCACGCAGCAAGGCCGAATGGCTGCCTGGCCCCGTCACAAATGCTCTTGTTTTTATAGCAGCTTGCGCAGTAAATACGGGGGCCATAGCCGGTTTTAGTGCAAAAAAGTAGTCCACCGCGTTTCCACTGACGAACATCGCTGCGTCATAGGTGGGCAAGCGGCTCCATGCGGCGATGACCGCCGCCGCATCGGGCGCAGGTGCCACACCGATCAGGGGCAAAGCGACTGCCTCATAGCCGGCTTCGTCCAATGCGTTGACCCACTGGCGGGCTTCCTGCTGTGGCCGGGTAACGATCACGCGCATGATTTCAGCGCCCCGCATGGGTTTGTGCCACTACCCGGGCCTGCAGCTGCCGTGCAACCTGCTCACCTACCTGGGTTGCAGCAGCGGCATCGGTGACCACGGCAAGCGCGTCGGCATGTACCAGTGGCAAGAGGCCTTGCGGGTCGCCCCAAGCGGCGCGGATCGTGAGCACATCACCCTCCAGCGTGGCGTAGGCCGCCAGCGGCATGGAACAGCTACCGCCCATGACCCGGCTCACCGCGCGCTCGGCCAGCACCGCCAGCCAGGTGGGTGGGTGCAGCAAAGACTGCAACACCTGCGCTACCTCCGCGCGGTCGGAACGCACCTCAATACCCAGCGCACCCTGCCCAGCGGCAGGCAGCATCTGCTCAGGCTCGAACGTCGCGCGAATGCGGGATTCCAGCCCCAAACGCTTTAACCCCGCCGCGGCCAGCACGATACCGTCATACAGGCCATCGTCGAGTTTCTTGAGTCGGGTATCGAGATTGCCCCGCAGGGGTTCGATCTTCAAATCGGGGCGTAGCGCACGCAAAAGCGCCATGCGCCGCAAACTCGATGTGCCCACCACCGCACCCTGCGGCAACGCGTCAATCGATGCGTAACGGTTTGACACCCAGGCGTCCCGCGGATCTTCCCGCTCCATGACGCAGGCCAGACTGAAGCCGGGCGGCAATTCCATGGGAACGTCCTTCAAGGAGTGCACGGCCAGGTCGGCGCGCCCCTCTTCCATCGCGACTTCCAGTTCTTTGACAAACAGCCCCTTGCCGCCCACCTTGCTCAGCGACCGGTCGAGAATCTGGTCACCCCGGGTGGTCATGCCCAGCAATGTGACCGTATGGCCCTGCTGCTCCAGCAGGGCTTTGACATGCTCCGCCTGCCACAGGGCAAGACGGCTTTCGCGCGTGGCGATGGTGAAATGGTGTACAGCCATAGTCCGGATTTCGTAACCTGTTTGTAATCGATCAGTAACCGGCAATGCTAGCATGCGCCTATGAAAAACACTCCTTCTGCCGAGCCAGCCAAGCGCGCTAAAGACAACGAACGACCCCTGGTCGAAGACATCCGGTTTTTAGGCCGGATTCTGGGCGATGTGATACGCGAGCAGGAAGGCGTCGAAGCGTTTGAGCTGATCGAGCAGATCCGCACGCTGTCCGTGGCATTTCGCCGCGACGCCGACCACGAAGCCGACCGCGCGCTGAAGAAGTTGCTCAAAGGGCTCAGTGGCGACCAGACGGTGAGTGTGATCCGCGCCTTCACCTACTTCAGCCATCTGGCCAACCTGGCCGAAGACCGGCACCATATTCGCCGGCGTGCCATCCATGAACGCGCAGGCGACACGCAAGAGGGGAGCATTGAGGTTGCCATGTCGCGCCTGCGCTGGGCCGGCATTTCGACCAAAACCATTTCCAACACCCTGGCGCAAAGCTTTGTGTCGCCGGTGCTCACGGCCCACCCTACCGAGGTGCAGCGCAAGAGCATTCTGGATGCCGAGCGCGACATTGCCCTGCTGCTGACCGAGCGCGACGAGATCAAGCTGCGTGGCGCCGCGTTTGACAGCAAAAAAGACGCGCTCACCCCCCGCGAGCTGGCCACCAATGAAGCCCAGATGCGCTCACGCGTCATGCAGCTGTGGCAAACCCGCCTGCTTCGCTTCAGCAAACTCACCGTGGCCGATGAGGTCGAGAACGCACTGAGCTACTACGAATCCACCTTTCTGCGCGAGATTCCCAAGCTCTATGCCAATCTGGAGCACCTGCTGGGCCACCAGCCGGTACACAACTTTCTGCGCATGGGCCAATGGATTGGCGGCGACCGCGACGGCAACCCTAACGTCAGCGCCCAGACGCTCGAATACGCCCTGCGCCGTCAGGCCGAGGTGGCGCTGCGCCACTACCTGACCGAGGTGCACTACCTGGGTGGAGAACTCTCGGTGTCGGCCATGCTGACACAGTGTTCGCCCGCGATGCAGGCCCTGGCCGAGCACTCACCCGACACCAACGTGCACCGAATGGACGAGCCCTACCGCCGCGCATTGACCGGCGTATATGCCCGCTTGGCTGAAACCCTCAAGAACCTCACCGGCACCGAGGCGGCCCGCCACGCGGTAGCTCCGCAAAACGCTTATGTGCTGGCGCAAGAATTTGTTGTCGACCTGCGCACCATTGAAGATTCCCTGAATGCCAACCACGGCGCCGCGCTGGTAGCACAGCGCCTGCACCCGTTGATTCGGGCCGTTGAAGTGTTCGGATTTCACCTGGCCACGGTCGATTTGCGCCAGAGCTCCGACAAGCACGAAGAAGTGGTGGCCGAACTCCTGTCAACGGCGCGCATTGAAGCGAATTACAGCAAGCTGGACGAAGCCGGCAAGCGCAGCTTGTTGATGGGCTTGCTCAATGACGCCCGTGCATTGCAGGTGCATGGCGCCAACTACTCGGCCCACACCCAAAGCGAGCTGGCCATCTTTGCCATGGCCAAAGTCATGCGCGAGCGCTTTGGCGTAGAAGCCATTCGCCACTACATCATCAGCCACACCGAGACAGTGAGCGACTTGCTGGAAGTATTGCTGTTGCAAAAAGAAGTGGGCCTCATGCGCGGCACGCTGGACGCGCAGGCCACCAACGACCTGATCGTGGTGCCTCTGTTTGAAACCATTGAAGACCTGCGCAACGCCGCGCCCATCATGCGCGAGTTCTATGCCTTGCCCGGCATTGCCGAGCTCGTCAAGCGCAGCGGCTCCGAGCAGGACATCATGCTCGGCTACTCCGACAGCAACAAGGACGGCGGCATTTTCACCAGCAACTGGGAGTTGTACCGCGCCGAGATTGCCCTGGTCGAGCTATTCGACGAGGTGGCCTCCAGCCACAAAATCCAGTTGCGCATGTTCCACGGCCGCGGCGGTACCGTGGGGCGCGGCGGCGGCCCCAGCTACGAAGCGATTCTGGCGCAGCCCCCCGGCACGGTGCGCGGTCAGATCCGCCTGACGGAACAGGGCGAAGTGATTGGCTCCAAATACGCCAACCCCGAAATCGGGCGGCGCAATCTGGAGACCCTGGTGGCCGCCACGCTGGAAGCCACCCTACTGCAACCCACCAAGTCGGCCACCAAGGCGTTTCTGGATGCAGCGGCCGAGTTGTCGCAAAACAGCATGGGAGCCTACCGGGCGCTGGTGTACGACACCCCCGGTTTCACTGAATACTTCTTCAGCTCGACCCCCATCCGGGAAATTGCCGAACTCAATATTGGCTCCCGCCCGGCGTCCCGCAAAGCCACGCAGCGCATTGAAGACCTGCGCGCTATTCCCTGGGGCTTCAGCTGGGGTCAGTGCCGCCTCACCCTGCCCGGTTGGTACGGATTTGGTGCAGCCGTGCAGGCCTTTGTCAAAACCGGCACACCCGCGGTGCAAAAAGAACGCACGGCATTGCTGCAAAAAATGTACAAGCAGTGGCCCTTCTTTCGCACGCTGCTGTCCAACATGGACATGGTGATGGCCAAGAGCGATCTGGCGCTGGCTTCGCGTTATTCCGAGCTGGTGGGCGACGCGCGTCTGCGCAAGAAAATCTTTACCGCCATTGAAGCCGAGTGGCACAGCACCGCGCATGCCCTGGCCACCATCACGGGTGACAAAAACCGCCTGGCCAACAATGCGGCGCTGCAACGCTCCATCAAACACCGCTTTCCCTATATCGACCCATTGCACCACCTGCAGGTGGAGCTGGTGCGCCGCTACCGCGAAGGCAAGGCAGACGAGCGCGTGCAGCGCGGTATCCACATCTCGATCAACGGCATTGCAGCGGGGCTGCGCAATACGGGTTAACTTCGCCGTGTAAGTCGGCTTCTGGCAGGAATCCGCCCCACAGTCCGGTGTCATCTGAACCCCCAGAGCGAACCTGGACTGACGTACACCCGAATGACAAGGGCGCACGAAACCTCAGGCCGGCAAGGGTTGCAGCCGACGTGTCACAGGTAGTGCGCCATCTCATACCGCATACTGCGGCCCACTTGGCCCTGGCAACTCGTATAGTCAACCATGGCCACCTCCTTGCTAACCACCAAGTTTTTCGCGCCGCCGTCGCCACCGCGGAGCGTGGAACGTCAGCGGTTGATGCAACGCTTGGACGCGGGCCTGCAGGGCAAGTTGACGTTGGTGTGTGCGCCGGCTGGTTTCGGCAAGTCGACCCTTGTGGGCACCTGGGCCCAGACCTGCGAGCACCCGAGCGCCTGGCTGTCACTCGATGAGGGCGATCGGGATCCGAACCAGTTTGCGGCGTACTTGACCGCCAGCTTGCGGTCCATCTCCGCCGATCTGGGCGACGGTGCATTAGCGCTAGCCCAGGCCAGACCCAGGCCGACTCCAGAAGCGGTGCTGATCCATCTGATCAACCGACTTGTCATGCGGCGCGGCAGACTGGTGCTGGTTCTGGATGATTACCAGTTCGCCAGCAGCTTGGAAGTTGACGCATTGCTGGCTTTCCTGATAGGCAATCTGCCTGCTCAACTGCATCTGGTGGTCGTGTCGCGTGAAGCACCGGGCATCCCGTTGGCGCGGTTGCGAGCGCAGGGCCAAGTGCTCGACATAGGCCCGCAAGATCTGCGTTTCGTTGCCGATGAAACCAGGCTGTTTCTGAACCAGTCGATGGCGCTGGGGTTGACCGAACTCCAAGTTCAAGCATTGGACGCGCGCACCGAAGGTTGGCCCGCAGGCTTGCACATGGCGGCCATGGCGCTGGCCAAGCAAAGCGACGCTGATTCGTTCATCCAGTCGTTCACCGGCAGCCATCGCTTGGTGCAGGACTATCTGTTTGAAGAAGTGCTGCAGCGCCTGCCCGCAGACGTTCAGGCGTTCCTTTTGCGCACGTCGATTCTGGAACGCATGTGTCCAGAGCTCTGTGACACCGTCACGCTGGCCCAGGGAGGCTGCGACTCCCTGCGCAACCTGGACCTGAGCAACCTGTTTGTGGTGCCGCTTGACGGCGATCGCCGGTGGTACCGGTACCAGCATCTCTTCGGTGCGATGTTGCAACAGCGCCTGCTTGAGAGCGAAGCGGTGGTGCCCTTGCATTTGCGAGCCAGTGCCTGGTTTGAGAGCCAGGGCATGGTCAGTCAGGCTTTACACCACGCGGTGGCTGCCGGCGACACGTCGCGCGCCTTTCAGGTGGTGCAAGGGCATGGCATGCCGCTGTACTTTCTGGAGGACGCCGAGCCTGTGTTGCAGTGGTTGCAGGACCAGCCACCGGCGTATCTGGACGCCCACCCGCCCCTGTGGCTGATGCTGGCGTGGTCGTATCTGGCGACCAGTCAACACAGCCGGATGCGGGCCCCCATCGTCGGTGCCGAAACGGCGATCGAATCCGCCTTGCATCATCCAGACTATCGGAGCTGGCGCGGTGAATTGAATGCGGTTCGCGCCTGGGAGGCGGTGGCCCTTTGCGACCCGGTTGCGATCGAGCGGGAAGCCACCTTGGCGCTGGAGTGGCTGCCTCAGGACAACCTTGCCGTGCGCATAACGTCCCAGTGTGCGCTTGGGGTGGCGCACCAGTTCAGCGGCGACCGCGTGGCGGCCAAACGCGTCTATGGCGAGGTCGTGCCGATAGCCGAGTCCTGCGGCAACCGCATGTTTACTATCGTCGCCTGCATTGCGCTGGGGCACCTACAGGAGGACGACAACCACCTCCACCTGGCGGCACGTACCTACGCACGGGCGCTGCAGGTATTGGGCGATCAGCCACACCTGGTTGCCTGCGAGGTTCATCTGGGCCTGGCGCGCATCCACTACCAGTGGAACAACCTCGACGCCGCAGCGATGCACGCAAACACGAGCAGCCGCCTGGCGGCGCTGCTGGAATGCGACTCCGCACTGGGCGCTGACGCATTGCGTGCACAGATCCTGTTGTCCCGCGCCGAGGCCGATGCGGCGCTGACGCTGCTGACCCAGGCCAACACCGCAGCACTGACCAGAAACCAGCAGGGTGGCAGGCTCTCTATCGCAGAAGTACAGGTGCAAGCGCTGTTGCAGACCGGTGAGGTCATCGCCGCCGCTCAGATCGCGCAAGCCCAAGCGCTGCCCCTGGCGCATGCCTGGGTCTTGCTTGCCAGCGGGCAGGCACTGCAGGCGCATGAGTCTCTGACCGCTTTCCTGGAGGCGTCACGGGTTGATTCGCGGGGTGGCGCGTCAACCGCTGAAGTCTTGCGCGCGCTGCTGCTCAAGGCGCTGGCGCTGGATGCCTTCGACTCGTCCGACGCTGCACTGATCGTGCTGGAAGAGGCCATGGCTCTGGCAGAGCCACAGGGCTGCGTGCGCGCTTTCGTCGACCTGGGCGGGCCAATGCATCGCCTCCTGGACAAGGCAACGCACGGCACGCGGCCGCGCTACACGGCCATGCTGCTGGACGCCATGCAGCGGCAACTGACCGCCATGGCGCCTGTTTCGCCCGGCAACGCGCCGGCGCAAGAGCAGCCGAATACGCCCCATGGCCTGGCGGATCCCTTGAGCGAGCGCGAGCTGCAGATATTGACGTTGATTTGCAAAGGTCTTTCCAACCAGGAAATCGGCCAGCAGATCTTCGTGTCGCTGAGCACCGTGAAGTGGCACAACCAGAACATTTTCGACAAGCTGGACGTGCAGAGGCGCACGGAGGCTGTGGCGCGGGCACGGGAACTGAAACTGTTGTGAGCCAAGGGGCGGTTTGGAAGAACCGTACTTAAGTGCGGCGACCTGGCTAGGTCTATTGGTCGACACTGCATGCCAGGCGCTCGACATGGGGTTGGCGCCGCAACCACCCTCCGATCTTGCCCCTCGCCATGTTGTCCTTGCCACGTCCTTCCTGGAAACTCCTGACGTCCCTCTTGCTGCTGAGCCTGGTGCCAGTGGTGGCTGGCGCGGTGCGTCTGGTCGGGCTGGCCCGAGACGGCATCGTGACGCCCGAGAACGCCCGCTTCGTGGCGATGCCTGCGCCAGTGGCCTTGCACATTGTCAGCGCCACACTGTTTTGCTTGCTGGGGGCGTTTCAGTTCGATTCAGCGTTTCGGCGGCGCGCGCTGGGCCTGCATCGCGTAGCCGGTAGGGTGTTGGTGCCCTGCGGCATCCTGGCCGCGTTGACGGGCCTGTGGATGACCGCCGCGTATGCCATTCCTGCGGAACTGCAAGGCGGCCTCTTGCACGGGGTACGCATCGTGGTCGCGCTGGCTATGGCGCTGGCCATCCTGGTGTCGGTTCGGGCGGTCCTTCGGGGTCGCATCGCCCAACACAGAGCCTGGATGGTCCGCGCCTACGCGTTGGGTCAAGGCGCCGGCACGCAGGTACTCATCTTGTTGCCGGTGACCTTGATAGCCGGCGCACCGACATTCTTTTTCCGCGATGTCCTCATGGCTTCGGCCTGGGGTCTGAACTTGCTCTTCGCCGAATGGATCATTCGGCGCCACCTGCCATCCATCTGAATTCACCAAGAGAGACTCCCATGCGCAATTCGCTTTTTCAATTTGCTGCCGTCCCGCTGAGCGTGTTGCTCTGCTCCTGCGGATTCATGACGCCTGCTCAACAGTACGCCGGTGATCGGAAAGACCTGTCCGAGATCGCCGTGATTCAGAGCTACCACGGCACCCCCCTCGGAGACGAGTACCACGCAACGATTTCAGGCTACTCCTACAAGCCCGAGGCGGGCCCGTCAGTCGTCAAGCGCTTGGGTTTGCCGGGCTTCACCGACTATCCGCGAGAGATCCGGCTGAACCCCGGCACCTATGCACTCGCGCTGTACTGCTTCAAGTCGCTGACCAAGCCCACCTTTCGGCCCACCTTTGAAATCTCTGTGAAGGCAGGCTACACCTACACGGTGAAGTGTGACGCGGCTGAGGGCAAGGCCTCCGTCTTCGTCAGCCAGGAAATGCGCATGCTGTAGCGCTCACCCTCATTACCCATTGCCTCAAAGGACTTCCCCATGAACAGATTTCGCTCCCTCATTACAGCCACCGCCGTCGCCTCGCTTGCGGCATGCAGTACGGTCATGCCCACCGCGCAGAGCGGCTTCCTCAGCGACTACACGGCTCTGGCTCAGCCTTCAGATGAAGCATCTGCGAGCCGTGCTTCGGCAGACCCCATCGACCCGGCTCGCGTGAGCATCGACGCCGTGACCTGGCGCGTGACGAGCAGCGTCGACATCAGCACGGACGAGCGCGATGCCTTGCTGACCCAGTTTCACGGTGAACTGCAGCGGCAAGTACGGGCGCTGCCTGCCCAGCCGCAGGGCCGCCCGGCCGTGCTGCGCGCCGCGATCACACGGGTAGAAACGGTGTCTCCTGCGCTCAACGCACTCAGTGCGCTGATCCTGACTGTTCCGCTGGACCGCGGCGGAGCGGCCGTAGAGATCGAGGCCGTGGACCCGCAGACCGGGCGCCAGCTGGCCGCCTTGACACAGGGCTACTTCGCACCCCTGTCTGAACTGAAGGCGCGCTTCAGCAAGCTGGCACCGGCTGAGATCGCTGTGCGCAAAGCTGCCGCCGATTTTGTGCCCCTGCTGCAACCGGTGTCTGATGCCGGAAAAAAGACCGCACTGCGCTGATCACACACACCATGTGCGCCTTGAGCCTCGGATCGGCACGCTGCCGGCGACCACCCGCGGTCGATTCGCACCTCCCAGGCTTCGCTTCGTCGCAAGCCAGGTTGATTTTTCGCAATCTGGTCTGACACTCAAACACCACCTCACCAACTGGAGTACCACATGACCCGCCTTTCTCGCCACATCCTGACCTCGCTGGCTACCCTGCTCGTCGCAGCACACGCACACGCCTACGAGGCCGGCTGGACGCAGATCCAGACTGCTGGTGCGACACCGGGTGCGCCCACGACGACGGTCGCTCTGTATTACCCGACGATGGACGGGCCGCGAGCCATCGCCATGGGACCATTCACTGTCAACGTCGCCATCGGCGGCAAACCCACAGGCAAGGTCAAAGCGCTGATCCTGCTCAGCCACGGCGTAAGCGGAACCGAGCTCGGGCACAGCGTCCTGGCGCAAGCCCTCGCCCGAAACGGCTATCTGGTCGCCGCACTTCGTCATCCCGGTGACAACTGGCAGGATCGGTCTCTCTTGGAGAAGAGCCCCGAGCGCTACTTCGACGAGCGGCCGCGGCAAGCTTCGCGGGTCATCGACGCGATTTTGGCCGATCCAGCGTGGAAGGATCGTATTGCGACTGACAACCAGGGGCCTCTCGTGGGTGCGCTTGGACACTCCGCCGGCGGTTACACGGTGCTGGCGTTGGCGGGAGCCAGACCCGATTTGTCCCGAATGAAAAAGCACTGCATGGCCGAAGCATCTGAAGACCCGATTTTCTGCGGCATGGGCCGCTCGGGGGAAGCGACGCCACCGTTGCCAGAGGCCACGGACTCGCTCAAGGACGAGCGCGTTCGAGCCATTGTCGCGATGGCCCCGGCAGGTGTACTGCTCACTGCCGAATCGCTCGCCACGGTTCGATCGGCAACCATGATTTACGAGGCCGAGCTCGATCGTTTCCTGGTGCCGCGATTTCATGCCGAGTGGGTCGCCAACAATCTGCCCGCACCGAACCTGCATCGGGTGCCGAATGCCTGGCACTTCGCCTTTATGGATACGCCCAGCATGTCCATCCCTAGCCCGGACGGCGACATCGCCGCAAACCCGCCGGGTTTCAATCGTGATGCGTTCCTGAAGCAGCTGGCCGTCGAAATTACGGCCTTCTTCGACAAGACCCTCATCCCGCCGCTTCATCCCCTTTGACGACGCTGGGCAATGCCCCTGAGTGGCCGATTGTGTGAATTGACGCTTGCCCGTCGACGGACCGCTTTCGCGGAAAAATCGACAATCAAGTCAGATTGCTGCTCGCCTTCAAGATGCAGCGCCCCTTTTCGAGTGAGGTTTGCTATGGAATGGAGTGTGATTTGCGTCAAACCAATTGCACCGTTCGGGCTGCGCGTCGGGTTTATGGCGCCGCTGCGGCCTGGCCGGGTGATTTGGACTTAGCCCCCAACGCCACGTACTATGGCTACCAAGGCCAATGGTGAGTGCGTATTGCCTTAAAAGGCGTGCTATCAGCCGCGCACCAGCGCCCGCACCGCGGCCAGCTGCCGCCTGGACACGGCCAGCACTTCATCGACGCCGTTGAGCCGCACCGCCCAACCCTCGCCCTCTTCCGCATCGAAATGCTTTTCCAGGGCGCGCACCGCGTGCCGGGCGATCAAGGCGTTGCGGTGGACGCGCAGGTACTGGGCTTTGTATTTTTCTTCCAGCTCATTGAGCGAGCCGTCCAGAATGTAGCTGCGTGCGGCCGTGCGCACGGTAATGTATTTCAGCTCTGCCTTGAAGTAGATGACGAGGTGCACGGGCACCCGCTCCGTGCGGCCCCTCTCCTGAATGATCAGCACTTCTTGCGTCAAATCAGCCTCTGGCCCCCGCGAATACTGCACAAGGCGCTCTACTTTTTGTAGCGCCGCCTGCAAGCGCTCCAGCCGAACCGGCTTGGTCAGGTAGTCCACCGCCTCCAGCTCAAACGCCTGCACGGCGTGCTCGGCGTGGGCGGTCACAAAGATCAGCGCAGGCGGGTTTGACATGGCTTGCAGGTTGCGTGCAAGCGCCAACCCATCGGCGCCCGGCATGTGGATATCCAGGAGCACCACATCAAAATGCTGGTGTTGCATCAGCTCCATGGCCTGCACCGCATTGGCGGCCTCTCCGAGCACCTGGGCCTGCGGCGCACTGCAATCCGACAGCAAGGTGCGCAGGCGGGCCCGTGCCAAATGCTCGTCATCCACCACCAGTACTCTCAGTGCACCCCGCATAGCGGGCGCCGCACCCACAGCCCCATGGATGGCCGCGCTCACAGTGGCACCTCGATGCGCACCTGGTAGACGCCGTTCTTCAGCCCGCTTTTGAACTGCCCCTGCACGTCGTGCAGCAGGCCCAAACGGTCCCGCACATTGCGCAAGGCCAGTCCATGGCCGCTGGCGCCCTGCCCGGCCGGCACGGTATTTGTCACTTTAATCACCACAATGGACCCCCTGCGTTGGGTTGATATTCTGACTTCGGCACCCGTAGCGCTGGGCTCCACACCGTGGCACACCGCGTTCTCCACCAGTGGCTGCAGCAGCAGGGGCGGCAGCCGCGCACCGGCCGCTGCCGGGTCGAGCGCCCACTGCACCCGCAGGCGCTCGCCAAAGCGTACCTGCTCGATGTCCAGATAGCGTCGGGCCAGATTGATCTCTTCTTCCAGGGTGACCGGCTCGCCGGAATCCTTCAAGGCCTGGCGAAACAGGTCGCTCAAATCCTCCAGCAGGGTTTCCGCCTTGGCGGGTTCGGCACGCACCAGGGCAATGGCGCTGTTGAGGGTATTGAACAGAAAATGTGGCCGTATCCGTGCCTGCAGCTCCGCCAGACGGGCCGAGGTGTCTGCGGGCATACGCCCTTTGGCGCGCATCACCAGTGCGGCCACCAGCACCGAAGACAGCAAAACGCCGCTGCAAGCGCTGGCCACCCAGGGCGGTGCTTCCAGCAAACCCGCCATCGCCAGCACGCCGCAGCCATACAAGCCGGCAACCGCCCCCAGCGCGGCAGCCACGGTGTATTGCAACATCGGAACCAGGCGGCCCAGCAGCCGTTTGGCCATACACGCCGTCAGCAGCCAGGCCAAAGTGGCGGGCAGCGCGCCACCCGTCGCCAGCGATAGCCGAGTGACCCAATCCATAAAATTGACTGAGGTGAATACAACAGCCACGCCCACGGTGATCTGTACAAACAGCACAGCCCGCAGCACCACACCCGTCTGGCAGGCGTCAAAAACCAGCGCCGTCGCGGGCGCCGCCATCACATCGGTGGCGGGCTGGGACGGGCTCACATCCTGGAACGCCGATAATATTTGGGTGTCTTTCATGAATCCGGATTTTGACTCCATTATTTGCACCGCTCCCCATGTCACAAAACCAACTCGATAAAAAGTCCCAAGCGTGGTCGGCCCTGTTCTCGGAGCCCATGAGCGATCTGGTCAAGCGCTACACGTCCAGCGTGTTTTTTGACAAGCGCCTCTGGCAGGCCGACATCACCGGCAGCCTGGCCCACTCGGAGATGCTGGCGGCCCAGGGCATCATCCATGCAGACGACCATGCGTCCATTGTGCGTGGCATGGCCCAAATTACCGCCGACATCGAATCAGGCAACTTTGAGTGGAAGCTCGATCTCGAAGACGTGCACCTCAACATCGAAGCGCGCCTGACCCAGCTGGTGGGCGACGCCGGCAAGCGCCTGCACACCGGGCGCTCACGCAACGACCAGGTCGCCACCGACGTGCGCCTATGGCTGCGCGGCGAGATTGATCTGATCGTCGAACTGCTGGTGGATTTGCAGAAGTCCCTGATTGACGTGGCCGGCAAGAATGTCGAAGTCATCCTGCCCGGGTTCACCCACCTGCAGGTCGCCCAGCCCGTGAGCTTTGGCCACCACATGCTGGCCTATGTCGAGATGTTCAGCCGCGATGCCGAGCGCTTTACGGAAGTGCGCCGCCGCACCAACCGCCTGCCGCTGGGCTCTGCCGCGCTGGCGGGCACCAGCTACCCGCTGGACCGCGAGCGCGTGGCCCGCACGCTGGGCATGGTCGATGCCGCCGGTAACGCAGAGGTGTGCCAGAACAGCCTGGACGCCGTGAGCGACCGCGACTTTGCCATTGAATTCACCGCCGCCGCCACCCTGACCATGGTGCACATCAGCCGCATGAGCGAGGAGCTGATTTTGTGGATGAGCCAGAACTTTGGCTTCATCAAGATTGCCGACCGCTTCACCACCGGCAGTTCCATCATGCCGCAGAAGAAAAACCCTGACGTGCCCGAATTGGCGCGCGGGAAAACCGGCCGCGTGGTCGGCCACCTGATGGGCCTGATCACCCTGATGAAGGGCCAGCCCCTGGCCTACAACAAGGACAACCAGGAAGACAAGGAGCCGCTGTTTGACACCGTGGACACGCTCAAGGACACGCTGCGCATCTTCAGCGAAATGGTCGGCGGGCAACTGAACGCGGCCACGGGCCAGAAGGAAGGCGGCATCACCGTCAACCCGATTCCCATGGAGCAAGCGGCCCTGCGCGGTTACGCCACCGCCACCGACCTGGCCGACTACCTGGTCAAAAAAGGCCTGCCCTTCCGCGACGCGCACGAGGTGGTGGCCCATGCGGTCAAGGCCGCTACGTCGCACCAGGTCGATCTATCCGAACTGCCACTGGCCGTACTGCAGGAGTTCAACCCGGGCATCGAGAAAGATGTGTACGAGTGCTTGAGCCTGCGCGGCTCATTGAACGCCCGCAACACGCTGGGCGGTACCGCACCCGCGCAAGTGCGGGCGCAGATTGCGCGCCATACCGCACGCCTGGCCTGATTCGGAAAGAAATGGGGGCTTGGCCCCCGTGGAATATGCGCGAGCAGCTATTAAAAACGTAGCATCGCTATTTTTTTTGTGCCTCGGAAAGCGATGCCAGGTAGGCCACCACATCCTCACGGTCCTGCGGCAGGTCCACGCGAAAATTCATTTCCTGTCCCGGCACCACGTCCTGCGGGTTCGTCAACCAGGCCTTGAGCTTTTCAACGCTCCACACGTGGGTTGCGGCAGCCATGGCCTCTGAATAGAAATAGCCCTCGGCCTTACCCGCCGTACGCCCCACGACGGACCGCAACGCCGGGCCCGTGCGATTCGCATCCAGACTGTGGCAGGCCACGCAGCGCGATTCAAACAGCACCTGCCCGCGGTCGACGGACTGGGCCTGGGCCGTCGCGGCCCAGAGGCACAACAGGGCCCAGCATCCCACGGCCAGCGCGTCGACAGCAAGACGTCTTGAAGCACGCCGCAGGCTAGAGGTGCGCGAAGGCATTACGCGCCGAACGACAGCGCGCCACTGGGCAGCGGCCGACCCAGTGCGTTGGTCAAAACGGTGAAGTGCATCGTTTCGTCCGCAGCCAGACGGGCGGCCACCTTGGCCAGGTCTTTGCTGCCAAAGGCGGGGATCACGCCCAGGTAGGCATTGATGGCACCCAGCTCAAGCCGCGCCGCCAGGTCCAGCACATCGGCCTGGTTGCGCAGGGTGTCTGCCTTCAGCGCCTTGGCATAGTCCTCCAGTTTCTTCTCCATGACGGGCATGCCGCCCATTTTCTGGATGGTGGCAATCAGGGCATCGCGGTGTGCCTTGTGGTGCCCCTGGAACTGAACCGCTATGTCGAGCACGCCTTTTTGCAACAGCCCGCTGCCGGCACCCAGCTGATAGGCGTTGATGGCTTCGTGCTCCAGGCCCAGGGCCACATTGAGAATGCCCACATCTTTGCTGGTATCGCCCGCCATGCCTTGTGCCATGGCATCCTGGCCCGCGAGCAGGGCCACAGCCACTGCCGACAAAGTACCGGTGCGGCCCATGAAGGCACGGCGCGAAGAAGCCAGTGGGGAGCCGGAGAGTGTTTGAACGATGGATTGCATGGTGAATTCCTTTGAATGGGTTGCACGGGTTGCAGAGATCGAACTATTTCGCCCTGCCCTTTGAATACGCAGGGCAAGGCCCCGCCGGATTCAGCTATTTGAAAAGGAATTGATTTTTCTTTTTTGAATCCGCCGGGTGCTTCGCTGCGTACCCTTGAAGGGCGCTGCAAAAAGCCTTGAACCGGAGTGCGCTTCTTCCTCCCTGACCCCAGTCGAAACGATGGGATCGCAGACAATATTGAAATGAATGCAATGAACCACGATGCAGAACTGATTGAACTGCTGGACCGCGTCGCCAACCGGGATGACGCTGCGCTCAAGGCGCTTTATGACCTGTGCGCGACCAAGTTCTATGGCTTGGCGCTGCGCGTTGTCACCCACCGGGATTGGGCTGAAGACGTGCTGCAGGAGGCGTTCTTGTCGATCTGGCGATCGGCTGGCGATTACCGTGCAACGCTGAGCCCACCCATGGCCTGGATGGGTTTGATTGTTCGCAGCCGCGGGCTGGACATGTTGCGCCGCCGCGCAGCCGATCGCAGCCATGTCACACAGGAGCTGGACGACGCATTGGCCGACACGCTGGAGGGCGACGCACCCTCGCCACTGGACACGGCGCAGGCCAGCGAACAGGCGTGGGCGCTGCACCAGTGCCTGGGCCGGCTGGAAGACCGGCAGCGTGAGGTGGTGAGCCTCGCCTATGTGCGCGACCTGAGCCACAGTGAGCTGGCAGAACAATTGCGCCTGCCTTTGGGCACCGTCAAAACCTGGATCCGCCGCGGTCTGGACCAGCTGCGCCTGTGCATGGCGCGTTTTGCGTGAGGGCCGCTCTATGAACCTCACACAACATCCCGAACTGCTCGACCGACTGGCCAGCAGCTATGCGCTGGGCACCCTGCGCGGTGGCGCGCGCCGCCGCTTTGAAGCCATGGCGCGGGACCAGGCCCCGGTACGCGCCGCTGCACTGATATGGCAAAGCCGGCTATCCAGCCTGAATGAACTGCAATTGCAGGCCACCCCTGACGCCGCCGTGTGGACGCGCATCAACAACCTGGTGCAGGGCGACAGGGCCCAAGCCGCCATGCAGGCAGCCCGCGCGGCGCCCATCCAGCGGGCCCCTGCCTGGGGCGACTGGCTGCGCAGCCTGGCGCTGTGGCGTGGTGCCACGGCCGCAGGCGCGGTGGCCACCGTTGTAGCGGTCACCGCAGGCGTGGGCTTGCGCCAGGAATTGGGCACTGAAATTGCCCGCTTGCAAACCCAGTTGCAGGCCACGCCACAAATCGAATACGTGGCCGTACTCGCTGACGACCAGGCAGCCGCTTCCATGCTGGTGACCTTTGACCCCAAGAGCAGGAAGCTCACGCTGCAGCGGGTAGGCGGCTACCAGGAAGCCGGAGACCGGTCGCTGCAACTCTGGGCGCTGCCACCCGCGGGTGGACCGAAATCACTGGGCGTGCTGGGTCGCGAAAAAGTGCTGCGCCTGACGGCGGGCGAAGGCGATGTGCGCGAGGTCCCGACCCTGGCCATCAGTCTTGAGCCCAAGGGTGGCGTACCCAGCGCAACGGGCCCGACCGGGCCCGTGCTCTTCAAGGGTGCGCTGATCCAGAAGATGCTGTGATCAGAGCCTGCTACCCCGGGCCACCACGTTCAACGGGAATGTGATCCTGGTGGGTGCGGCCGACACACTGGTCACGTGCCAGACTTTGACGGTCGCGGCGCCTTCCGGCACGTCTTCGATGGTCGCCATGCCATCGGGTCCGGTTTTTACGGTCCAGGGGGATTCGGCCACGTACACCGTGCCTTTCATGGAGCTGTGGATATAGCAGCCCAACAGCGCCGCTCCGTGGGCGCCCGGCTTGTCGAAGGTCAGCACCGCAGAGCTGGGCGGTTTGCCATCGACCTTGCCCTCCAGAAGAATGGACTGCCCGTCCACATCCCCCCGTGGCGCGCCTGCGACACCCAGACGCACATGGTGATTCCAGGGGTCGCTGTTGGTAAACCGCACTTTGGCACCCAGGGCCACCACGGCATCGGGCGTGGGCTTCCCATCGCGGTCGACCACCAGCACCTCCAGCGTGCCGGCATAAACGGCGCTCGTCGATAGAAACACTGCCGCAACAGCAGTGGCAACAGCCCCAGGGCGGGGCCTCTTCACCATGTGATTGAACATGAACCGACTACTGGACGGTGATCACGTCACGGTGCATGGGTGCCAGCAGCGCCAGCAACTTGTTTTGCGTTGCGAAAGAAATATGGCGGGCATCCATCGAGGCCTGCAGCACCTCCACCAGTGCATTGAAATCTGCCTTGCTGATATCCATCTCGGCATGTGCAGCCTTCATGTTGGCTCCTTTGTATTCACAGGGACCGCCGCTGATCTTGCAAAACTGATCGACCAGCTGTTCCTGGAGACCCTTCGAATGGGTTTCCTTGAAATGGGACGCGGTGCGCGGGTCGGCTTTCAAGCCAGCCACAAAAATGGCCATCAACGATTCCAGACCGGCCTTTTGGCCCAAAGACTGGTACAGCTGGTCATTTTTCAGGGGCATGGCGGAGGCAGCGCCGGAAGTGCTTTGCGCAAATGCCGGTGCGGACACAAGGCCCAAAGTGAGCAATGAAGAGGTCAAAGCGAGGGCAATCAATATTTTTTTCATAACGGTTCCTGGAGATGAATGGGGGGGCAGGTGGGTCTAGAACGCCAACTGGGCAGACAGGTAATAGCCGGTTTGCTTGCGGCCGGCGGTGATGCCGGGCACGATGCGACCCAGGTCCACGTAGGCCAATGTGATGGAGCCGTTCTTGTTGGGCGCCCAGGCGATGAACAGGTCCTTCCAGTCGTCCTCTGCCAGCGCATCACCCAGTCCGGCCGCACGCCCCAGAGCCTCCAGATTGTTGGGCTTGACCCGGTATTCGGCGCCAATAGCCACGTTCTTGCTCAACAGGTAAGCCACTGAAACCTCCGGCACCCAACTACCTTCGTTCTTGCCCGGCGCGTTGGAGCCAAACCCCAGCAAGCCGTTCTGGTTAGCGTTGGTGTAACGCAGCGTGCCGTTGACCAGCACGCTTTGCGCCAAAAACAGCTTGGTTGCGCTCACGTAAAAGTCCGTTCCGCTGGTTTTGGCACCCAGGAAACTGAGTACGCTGGACAGGGAGCCCGAATCCACCGATTTCTGCTCCACGCCGACGGCCACTTGCGGCATCCACGAATCGCTGTTGAGCACCGCATCACCGGCGACCCTGACTTTCAAACCCACAATATCCATCTTGATGTGCTGCCCAGGCTGCACGCCAAAGGCCGCAATGCCATTGAGTGCAACGGCGGGCGATGCGTCAAAGTCCTGGCGTGCCAACGACAACTCCACCCGGTCTTTGAACCCGATGGCGGCGCCCATGGTGTTGAGGGCGTAGTCCTGCGTCGTGGCACGGGTCAGGTTGGCCGAAAAGCCGATTTCGCCTTCGGTCGCGTTGGTGCCAATCACCGCCCAGGGAGTCAGCCCACCACCAGCAGCGCCATCAATGGAGCTCACGCCCCCGGTCAGCAGCAGTTTGCCGGTATCAGCCAGGGCCAGGCCGCTGCAAAGGCCCGCGGCCCCGACGATCAATGCCGTTCGAATGTTCTTCATGGTGTGAAATTCCAGACAGTTGGTTAACAGTTAATTCAGGGTCTATCGCACGCGACTGGCAATGAATATGCCAGACGCTCCCCTTGAATACGTGACCAACGTCGTACTGGATTCAGCTCTTTGAAGAATTTCCCGCTATTTTTTAACGGCCTGCCCGTGCCGGGAGACCCACAACATGCCGCTGGCAATAGTTACCAGCACGACGACATAGAACAGCAACTGCATGCCCGCTGGCTGGGGGTCATAACCGATCAATCCATGCAGCAAAGTGCCCACGGCAGAAGACTGCGATAACACGGCCGATGTATCCCACAGCGGTGCGCCCAGGCTGGGCAGCAGGTCCGCCTGAATCAGGAAGCGTGCGGCTTGCGATGCCATGCTGGCAGCCAGCAGCAGAACAAGAATGCCAGTGATAGAAAAAAACCAGCGCAGGGGAATGCGCAGCAAGCCGGCATACAGCAACGCGCCAACCAGCACACCGGACGCCAATCCAGTTACTCCACCCGTGATGGTGGTACGCAGGCCGCCGTCACTGCTGGTGGCCAGGCTATACAGGAACAGGACCGTTTCGGACCCCTCACGCAAAACGGCAAGCGCCACCACCAGAAAGATCACGGACCGTGTGCGTGATCCATCGTTGATGGCTTTTGCGGCATTTTTTGCCTGTGCCGCCATTTCCCGGCCGTGGGCTGACATCCAGATGTTGTGCCACGCCAGCATACCCACAGCAAGCGTCAGTACACCGGCTTGGAACAACTCCTGCCCAATTCCGCTGGCCAGATTGGAAATGGCTTCCATGCTGGAGGCAACCAGTGCCGCGCCAACCAGCCCGGCAAGCAGCCCGCTGATGATCCACCGCGCGCGCTGGGGAATACCCCGGGTGGCGGCGACCATGATGCTGATGATCAGCGAGGCTTCCAGAGATTCACGAAAAACAATAAGGGCGGCAGCAAACATGGCAACTTGGGGTTTTGGGATTACTCGACAACGATCGTGCCTTGCGCGGCCGCTTCGGTCTCGTGGTATTCCTCAACAAAGGCGTAACGGCCGGGTTTCAAAGGCCCCAGATTGATCGTGGCGGTGGAATTGCCTGCAATGACCTTCTCGCGACCCAGCGGCTTGCTTTCAAACTCGGCCGGCGTGGCGTCTTTATTCACCACCAGCAGCTTGACCTTTTTGCCCGCGGGAATTTTGATTTCCTTGGGCGCAAATGCGTGGTTCTGAATGGTGAGCGTGAATTCTTCCGTGGCCGCCAGGGCCTGGCCAACAACAAAAGACAGAAGCGCAATGGACAAAAGACGTTTCATGGAGTTTTCCATTCAATCAAAACGCCAATGATAATGATTCTCATTGAATAACGCAAGTACCCCGCATGTAAACCCGTTTACCAATTTATTTCAAACGACAACCCGGGGATTTCACAAGGGAGCATCCCCCTTTCCCCTACCATCTGGGCACTACAGGAGACAACAATGCCCGTGATCACCAACATCGAAGACCTGCGCATCCTCGCGCAAAAGCGCGTACCCCGCATGTTTTACGACTACGCCGATTCCGGCAGCTGGACCGAGAGCACCTACCGCGCCAACAGCGCCGATTTTCAGAGCATCAAGCTGCGCCAGCGCGTGGCCGTCAACATGGAAAACCGCAGCACCGCCACCACCATGATCGGCCAGAAGGTCGCCATGCCCGTGGCGATTGCCCCCACCGGCCTCACCGGCATGCAGCACGCCGATGGCGAGATCAAGGCGGCACGCGCGGCCAAGAAGTTTGGTGTGCCCTTCACCCTGTCCACCATGAGCATTTGCTCCATTGAAGACGTGGCCAAGGAAACCGGCAACCACCCCTTCTGGTTTCAGCTCTATGTGATGAAAGACCGCGCCTACATCGAGCGCCTGATCGACCGCGCCAAGGCCGCCAACTGCTCGGCACTGGTGCTCACGCTCGATCTGCAAATTCTCGGCCAGCGCCACAAGGATTTGAAAAACGGCCTGTCTGCGCCGCCCAAGCTCACCATCACCAACATTCTCAACATGATGACCAAACCCCGCTGGGGCCTGGGCATGCTGGGCACCAAACGCCACGGCTTTGGCAACATCATTGGCCATGTCAGCGGCGTCGACAACATGGGCAGTTTGAGCGAGTGGACCGCCAAGCAGTTCGACCCCGCGCTCAACTGGGGGGATGTGGAGTGGATCAAAAAGCGCTGGGGCGGCAAGCTCATCCTCAAGGGCATTCAGGATGTGGAAGACGCGCGCCTGGCCGTCAACTCCGGCGCGGACGCGCTCATCGTCTCCAACCACGGCGGGCGCCAGCTCGACGGGGCCGAGTCCTCCATCCGCGCGCTGCCAGCCATTGTGGACGCCGTAGGCAAGCAGATTGAAGTGCACATGGACGGCGGCATCCGCAGCGGCCAGGACGTGCTCAAGGCCCGCGCGCTGGGTGCACAGGGCACCTACATTGGCCGGGCATTTTTGTACGGCCTGGGTGCCATGGGCGAAGAAGGCGTGACCAAAGTGCTGGAAATCATCCACAAGGAACTCGACCTGACCATGGCTTTTGCCGGCCACACCCAGATGGAGACGGTGGACAAGAGTATTCTCTTGCCGGGAACTTTCCCAACTTGAACCCCCATTTGCATGCCCACCTCTGTAACTGTCCCCACGCCCATTGACTCTCCTTCCAGCGCCCGTCGCGGCGTAAGCCCCTGGTGGCGCGCGCTAGCCATCCTGTTTCTGCTGCTTCTCGTTATTGGCTTCACCACCGGCATGAGCATGTTCGAGCAGTTCAAGGCCCAGCTACAGCACGTGCAGGTTCAGCTGAAAGACACGGCGCAGGTCAAGTACATCGCCATCCTCAGCGATGACAAGCAGGCACCCGCCATGCTGGTCACGCTGTCCCTGCAGGACGACGCACTGCAAGTGCAGCGCCTCAACACCGTGACCGAAGGCGGCGAAGACAGCATGCAGTTGTGGGCCCTGTCCGAAGGCGACCCGGCGCGTTCGCTGGGCGTGCTGCAAAGCAAAGGCAAAACCCTGCGCTTGCCGGTCAGTGAAAGAGACCTGGCCAGCGCCACCAGCCTGGCCATCAGTGTCGAAAACAAAGGTGGCGTCACGCAAACCCAAGGCCCCCGGCTGCCTTACCTGTTCAAGGGACCGGTGATTCAGAAGGCGATGTAAGCCTGGTGCCGTGACGGCTACCGTGACCACTCCGGTGACTGCGCCCTTGCGCCGCATCGCCCACCTGGACATGGACGCGTTTTACGCGTCCGTGGAACTGCTGCGCTACCCGCAGCTCAAGGGGCTGCCCGTGGTCATTGGCGGTGGACGACGCAATATTCAGGAGGCGCTGGAAGCCCTGCGCACGAACGACCTGAATAACGCCGACCCCGCCGAGCCCGAAACGCCGTGGGACGAAGCCGCCCAGCGCGCCGCACTCAAACGCATTCCACTGGATGCCTTTGCCCGCCTGGACAGCTACACCGGGCGCGGCGTCATTACCACTGCCACCTATGCCGCGCGGCAGTTCGGCGTGGGCTCGGCCATGGGGCTGATGAAAGCCGCCAAGCTGTGCCCCCAGGCCATTTTGTTGCCGGTAGATTTTGAGGAATACCGCAAGTACTCCCGCCTCTTCAAAAATACCATCGCCGAGATTGCCCCGGTGATGGAAAACCGCGGTGTGGACGAGGTGTACATCGACTTTACCGAGGTACCCGGCGGCCAGCGCGAAGGCGGCCGCGTGCTGGCGCGCCTGATCCAGAAAAGCATTTTTGAAGCCACCGGCCTCACCTGCTCGGTGGGCGTGGCACCCAACAAACTGCTGGCCAAGATGGCGAGCGAATTCAAAAAGCCCAACGGCATTGCCATCGTCCACCCGGACGACCTGCAAACCATGATCTGGCCGCTAGCCTGCCGCAAGATCAACGGCATCGGCCCCAAGGCCGACGAAAAGCTCAAGGGCTTCGGGATTGATACCATTGGCCAGTTGGCCGAGCGCGACCCCACCTGGCTGATGCAGACCTTTGGCCAGCGCACCGGCGCCTGGCTGCATGAAGCCGCCCACGGACGCGACGACCGCCCGGTCGTCACCGAGAGCGAACCCGTGAGCATGAGCCGTGAAACCACCTTTGAGCGGGATCTGCACGCGGTGCGCGACAAGGCCGAACTGGGCGCGGTGTTCACCCGGCTGTGCGAGCAGGTGGCCGCCGACCTGCAGCGCAAGGGTTATGTGGGAAAAACCATTGGCATCAAGCTGCGCTATGACGACTTCTCGGGCGTGACGCGCGACTTGACGGTGGAGTACACGGCCGACGCCGCGCGTATTCGGCAGGTTGCGGGGCAATGCCTGAAGCGGGCACCGCTGCAGAAGCGGCTGCGGCTGCTGGGGGTGCGGGTGGGTGCCTTGCTCAAGGCTGCCCACTTGCAGGATTCAGAACAAAAACGATCGCTAGCCCCCGTGGAATATGCGCAAGGCGCTATCAATTTAGAAGCAACTACGGGGCAGTTGTTCTGAAGCGGATGGCGACAGCTTAATTTTTTGCACTACAACTTGACGACGCCTTACGGTGAACTTACATTGCAATGTCACCACCGGAGATTGCAATGGTCCCATGGCTCACGCAGGCGGTTCCGTTAACCGAGCTGCATCGCATCAGGCAATGGCATGCGGAGCATGCGCTGGATCATCCGGTGGAATACCACTTATGGGACGCGGTACTGACCTCCTGGCTCATGGGTTGGGTGGGCTGGCTGCCCACCTGGGTGCTGGATGCGTGGTGGGCCGCCGGGCCGTGCGCGCTGGGCATGCTGGCGCCCCGCCTGTATGTCAGCTGGCGCGCACGGGCCCATGCCCGGCACCGGCTGCGCTGCGACTGGCTCAAAGTGCCATAGGCGACTGAGTCGCCCAATCGCCTGCATTACAGTCATGCCCATGAACACATCTGCCTCCCCCCTCACCTGCTTTTCGCTGACGACCGAGAACCATGTTGCCCATCTGGTTCTCAACCAGCCGGAGGCCATGAACACCATGCACCCCACCTTCTGGCGCGAGCTGGACGCGGTGCTGACCCGGCTGCACAAGGACGGCTCGGCGCGCGCGCTGGTCATCAGCAGCACCGGCAAGCATTTCAGCGCCGGCATGGCGCTGGAAACCTTTGCGGGCGCCATCCAAATGGACGACCAGAGCCCGGAAGGCCGCGCCGCCATTTTTGACCTGCTAGGCGACATGCAGGCCACCTTCACCAAGCTGGAAACCCTGCGCATGCCGGTGATTGCGGCCATTCAGGGCGGCTGCATTGGCGGCGCGGTCGACATGGTGAGCGCCTGCTGCATCCGCTACGCCACGCCGCAAACCTTCTTCTGCATCCAGGAAATCAACATCGGCATGGTGGCCGACGTGGGCACCCTGCAGCGCCTGCCCAAGCTCATTCCGCTGGCCATCGTGAAAGAAATGGCCTACACCGGCCGTCGATTGGGCGCCGACCGCGCCTTGCAATACGGGTTGGTCAATGCCGTGTTTGACACGCCTGAAGCCATGCTGGAAGCCGCACTGGTGTGCGCCGCCGAGATTGCGTCCAAACCGCCCATTGCCATCTGGGGTACCAAGCAGGCCATTCACTACACGCGCGACCACTCGGTGGACGACGCGCTCAAGCAAATGGGCTGGCTGCAGGGTGCGATCTGGAGCAACCGCCATGTCATGGAAGCGGTGATGGCCATGAAGACCAAGCGCCCGGGCGATTTCCCGGCACTGGCAACGCTGAAATCGTTCAGCGAAATCGGCCTTTAGCCCGCCGCGGAGAGGCGTTCCACATCCGACGCCGTCTCTGCCTCGGCATAGGCCCGCCCACCAAACTTCAGCGCGGTGTGCTCGCGGCCGGACTGCAACACCGGGTAAAACATCTCGTTGTACCAACGCTCCTGGCCAAATAACAGATCATCCTGCAGGCCCACCTTGGGCGGAAACTGCTGGGTGATGTGGGCCGAGCCAAACAGCACATCCCAGAAGAACAGCAAATTGCCATAGTTGCCGGTGTAGTGACCCACACCATCGGCGTTGGTCAACGCATGGTGCGCATGGTGCGTGGCCGGGGTGGAAATGGTGCGCTGCACCAGCCACATCAGCGGCTTGAGCGCGGGAATGCGGTACAGCGGCTCGTCCCAGCGCCAGGCGCAATGCGCACCCAGAATCACAGCCAGCTTGAACACGATGTAGATGGCGTAGACCTTGAAGAAGCCCAGGTAGAGCAGCACCCCGGCAATCCACAAACCGGGCATCAGCATGTAGTAGAAAAAGTTGTTGCGGTAGGTAATGCGAATGCTCATGTACTGGGCGCTGTGGTGCGCGCGGTGCAGCGGCCACATCCGCGGTGAATGGGAAAGGCGGTGCCACCAGTATTGCGTCATGTCGTCGCCCACCAGCAAGATGCCGACCATGGCCCACCAGGGCAAGTTGGCCCAGGCACCCTGCATCTCCGGCATCAGCCACATCGATATTTTCCCGGTCACGAGAATGGCCACTGGCTGCGCAATGGCGATCAGGCTGATGAACATGAAGAGTTCGAGCTTGGTGTCATCCGCACTGGCATGCACCGTATTTTTGTAGCGGCGGGATGCGAATTCGGCCAAGGCAAATCCGAACATGATGCTCAGAATCAGCAGATTTTGTATCAGGGGGGTCATGGGTTTTGTCTCCTTTTATTTTGTATCCGCGGTCACTGTAAATTTGCCCATCCAATAAGTAAAATGCATTGTCAACATTAAAGCAATGCGTTTTCTGCATTGACATGCCATGGATCTTCGACGCCTCGCCCATCTGGTGGCTCTTGATGATGAGCGGCATTTCGCCCGGGCGGCGCAGCGCGTGCACCTGAGCCAGCCCGCGTTCAGCCGCAGCATCCAGACCATAGAAAGCAGCCTGGGCATGCAGGTGTTCGACCGCGACGGCGGCCAGGTTCGCCCCACCGCGGCAGGCGAGTTTTTACTGGAAAAGGCGCGCCGACTGCTCTTTGACGCACGCAGCCTGCGCCGCGATATTGAGCTATACCAGGACGGCGCGCTGGGCGACATTGCGTTTGGTGTGGGGCCATTTCCCATCGCCAGCCTGGTGTCTCCCGTACTCAGCGAAATGCGGCATGCGCATGCGCAGGTGTGCCTTCGCGTGGAGGTCAGCAACTGGCAACGGTTGCTGGAGCGGCTGCGCTCGGAGGACATTGAATTTTTTGTGGCCGACGTGAGCACCCTGGCCCACACCGCCGACCTGACGATTCAACCGCTGGGACGCCAGATGGGTGCGGCCTATGTCCGAAAAAACCACCCCCTGGCCACGCGTACCTGCACGCTGGCTGAGCTGTGGGTGTATGGTGTCATCAGCACCCGATTGCCTCCGATGGCCCTGCAAGCCCTGGCAAAACGTGCGGCCCTAGCGAAGGGGCAAGGCGCTGCTCTGGCCCTTGAATGCGACGACCTGAACACGCTGAAGGCTGTCACGCTGTCCACTGACTCGGTACTGCTTGCCACCGACGCGGCAGTGCGCGCCGAGTTGCAGTCGGGCGCCCTGTGCGCGGTGCAGGCGACTGATCTGCCGCCTTTGTCGGTGGAGATGGGGGTGGTCAGCCTGCACAACCGGACCCTGTCGCCGATGGCACACCGGGTGATTGACGGTTTCGCCAGGGTTGCCAGCCAGATCAACGCCTGACGGCGGCGCCCCTCATTGCCGCGCGGTGCGGATATTGCGCGGCAGTGCCTGCGGGTGGCTGGTGCGAAACGGGTTGATGTCCAGCCCGCCGCGGCGCGTGTAGCGGGCATACACAGCGAGGCGCATCGGTTTGCAGCGCGTCCAGATGTCCATGAAGATGCGCTCCACGCATTGCTCATGAAACTCATTGTGGTTGCGAAAGCTCACCAGGTACTGCAGCAGGCCGCCCTGCTCGATCTGGTCGCCGGTGTAGCTGATCTGCACGCTGCCCCAGTCGGGCTGGCCGGTCACCAGGCAATTGCTCTTGAGCAGATTGCTGACGAACACTTCAGACACCGGTGCCTCGTTGCGGGTGGCGGTCAGCAGCTCGGGCGCGGGGGTGTACTGCGTGCATTCAATATCAAGCCGGTCCAGGTTCAGGCCATCGAGTTCGTGCACGGGTTCGCGGTCAAACAGGTCGGGGCCCAGCAACGTGACGCCAATGGATGAGGGCATGACGCCCGCCGCCTCGGCATTGCGCCACACGGCTTCAGTGATGTCGGCGCGCAAGCGGTCACGCACCGCGTTGGCATCGGCGAACTTGGTGTTGTTGAAGCTGTTGAGGTAGAGCTTGAAAGACTTGCTCTCGACAATGTTCACTGAATCGCAGGGCACCGTAAAGTGCGCCAGCGCCACCTGCGGCTTGCCGCGCAGATTGAGCCAGCTCAGCTCAAACGCGGTCCACATGTCAGCACCCAAGAAAGGCGCGGCCCCCGTGATGCCGATTTCGGCCCGCTTGCCCGCGCGGGGAATGGGGAACAACAGGGACGCGTCGTACTGGTCGATGTAGGCGGATGCCTTGCCCAACTGGGATTGTTCTGGACTGTTCATGGTGTGATGGCAGGCGTGGTGACGGGTAGTTGGGCGGTCTGCAAATGGGGAATCAGCGCGTCCAGCATCAGCGCCACGGGCTCGGGCGGCAAATCGTGGCCCATGCCATCAATGCCCACGAGTTGCGCCCCGGCAATGCGTTGGGCCGTGTCTTCACCGTGAACAAAGGGCACCAGCGGGTCGGCACGGCCATGCAGCACCAGTGTGGGACTGACGATGCGCTCCAGTTGCGCGGCACGGGTGGTGTCCGACACAATGGCCAGCATCTGGCGCAGCGTGCCCACCGGGTGAAAACTGCGCTGCACACTGTAAGCAACGCGCTCGCGCAATTCAGGCTCGGGCGTGGGGTACGCCGGGCTGCCAATGGCCTTGAAGAGTTTGACGGTTTGGTCCACAGCGGCCTCAGGCGTGTTGTTGGCCGGACGACTGAGCAGCGCCCGCATCACCTCAGGGCGGGCCTGCGGCAAACCCCTTGCGCCACTGCTGCTCATGATGCTGGTGAGGCTGATCACGCGCCGGGGTGCGGCTATGGCCACCCGCTGCGCAATCATGCCGCCCATGCTGACGCCCACAATGTGCGCACGGGCAATGTCCAGCGCATCGAGTACACCCAGTGCGTCGGCCGCCATGTCGTTCACCGTGTAAGGCGCTCGCGTGGGCAGCCCCAGCTTGTATTTGAGGCCGGCCCACAACAGGTTGGGTTTGCCAAGCTGGTCAAAGTGCTGACTCAGGCCCACGTCGCGGTTGTCCATGCGCACCACCCGAAACCCCGCATCCACCAGCGCCTGCACCATCTCGGGTGGCCAGGCCACCAGTTGCATACCCAGCCCCATGATGAGCAGCACCACGGGCCGCGTCAGCACCTCCGTGTCCGACGGGCACAGGCTGGCTGTGTCTTCTATTTCAATATCAATACCGTTTGCTCTTATTTTCATAGCTGTCTGCGCAGGTTTTACGGGGGCTAGAAGCCTTTTTGGCTCTGATTGTTACGGCGGAACACGTAGCGCTCGGTGGACGACAGGGGCAGGCTCCAGGAGTAACCCTCTGCATCAAACGCCCGCAGGTCTTCGGGCTTGACCACCTGGTTCGTAGCCGCAAAACGGGCCATGAGGCCGCGCGCGCGCTTGGCCATGAAGCTGATGATCTTGTATTGGCCGTTTTTGAATTCTTCAAACACGCACTCCACCACCCGTGCTTTGAGCGCGCTGGTGTCCACGGCCTTGAAATACTCCTGCGACGCCAGGTTGATGACGACCGGGCTGATGTCCGCCTGCAGGCGGGTGTTGAGGTAGTCCGATACCTGGGTGCCCCAGAACTTGTAGAGGTCACGCCCCAGCGGGTTGGCCAGGCGGGTGCCCATTTCCAGCCGGTAGGGCTGCATCAGGTCCATGGGGCGCAGCACGCCGTACATGCCGCTGAGGATGCATACGTGCTCCTGCGTCCAGGCCAGGTCCTCAAGGCTCAAGGATTTGGCGTCCAGCCCCTCGTACACATCGCCATTGAAGGCCAGCAGTGCCTGGCGGGCGTTTTTCTCGGTCGCTTTGGGCGACCAGGCCAGGTAGCGGCCGACGTTGAGCGCCGCGAGCTTGTCGCTCAGCGACATGAGGGACGCGATCTGTTGCGGCGACTGCGCCCGCAGCAGTTCCACCAGCTGCTGGGACTGCTTCACAAACAGGGGGGCGGTATGCGGGTGGGGACCCACGGGGGTTTCGTAGTCAAGCGACTTGGCGGGCGAGAGAAGAATAAGCATCCCCCCATTATCCTGAAACCCCACCCCATAATGGCGGCGCTATGACCAAACCCCCATCCCTCACCGCGTCCACAGTGCCATTGCGCTTTGAAAGCAAGCCTTCCAACGGGCGCGCCCTGCTTGGCTCGCTGCTGGCACGCCGGCCGGCGCAAGCCTCGGCTGATGCCCTGAATGTGCACTTTCATGCAGTGTGGAACGGTGCCCAGGCCGACCCCGCAGCGCTGGCAGGCTACCGCGCGGTGTGCGAACTGGCCGCCGGCCCGACCTTGCCGCTGCTGTACCTGCATGCCATGGCCATGCCGCTGCACATGGCCATCCTGAGCCACCCGGCGTTTCCGCTGCGCCTGCTGGGGCTGGTGCACTGGACCAACAGAATTGAATCGCTGCAACCAGTAGCCCATGACGCGGTGCTGGCGATGGAATGCACGCTGGACGGCATTGCCGCCACGGACCGCGGCCAGTCGTTCAGCCTGCACACCACCGTGCGCGTGGGGGGTGTGAATGGAGATGTGGTGTGGCGCGAGGTCAGCACCTTTTTGTCGCCCCTGGCCAAAAGCAAATCGGCCAAAACCGCACAGGCCGGCAAGGCCCGAGCGGCCAGAGACGTGCCCGAGCCCGACTGGGGTACCCCGGTGGCACAGTGGTCCGTCGCGGCCAACGCAGGACGGCGCTTTGCCAAGCCCTCGGGCGACTGGAACCCCATCCACATCAGCGCCTTCACGGCGCGCCTGTTTGGCTACCCGCGCGCCATTGCCCACGGCCTGTTCAGCGCGGCGCGCTGCCTGGCCTTGCTGGAAAAAACCTTGCCGCCGGGCCAGCCCCTGATGCTGGACCTGCGGTTCAAGCGGCCGTTGCTGATTCCTGGAACGGTGGCGCTGCACACAGCGAAAGAGGGCGATACAACGCGCTTTGTGCTCAAGGTACAACCCACGGGGGAGCCGCACATCGAGGGCGTCATTCAGCAACTGAATCAGAGCCAAAAGTGACTGTAGCCCCCGTGGAATATGCGCTACCAGCTATCTTATTAATAGCAATTTCAATGTAGCCCGTTGCGACTGATGCGGCTACTTTGCAGGTGTTCATCGCCTGATGGGTATGACTGCAATGCTGCGAAAGCTGACTTAGCCCAAAAAGGACAGCAGCCATTCGACCGGTAGCGACAGGCCCCGGTTTAACGTGAAGATGACCGGACCACAACAAGTTGCGGCGTAGCCGCCTCCTGCAGTTGTGGGTCCGTGTCCATTGGCTTGTTAGGCCACGAGCTCAAGCGCTGCGACCGGGTAAATCTGCACCGATCCTGGATGTGCTTCGGACTCGACGGCATAGCCCTCTGGCGTCAGTTTCGTGCTGTACCAGCCAACGATATGGCCTTGCCACGCGGCGCCCGACTTTTTGCGAACGCGTTCTCCCAACACAAACGCCGTTGGAAATGGCGGTCGAATCTGATGATCGTGTGAAGCTCCGACGGCAACGCTACTCTGTTCCATATTTAACCTTTTGTGAAAGCCGCTCGACTTGTTGAGCTGCCAGTACTCATTCGTTCGGGGTCAAGGAATTTTAGCGTTTGGGATGCGATTGACCGAAGTTGTCGCCAGCAGGGGCTGCAAGCTTCCTCGCCATGTAGGCAGCCGGTGACTTCATTCCGCTGTGGCTGTTTAACCCACGCCGAAAGGCGCGGACTCTGCTGGCGCACCGATGCTTCCACGCGTGGCCTAACGTAAAGTTGAGAGGTGCGCCGCTTTTGGCGCGTCCCTCCCGAACGCCATGTTAGAGGGCAACATACACCGGATCACAGCGCACGTCAGTCTTGACTGAGTTTGCGATAAAGCACTCTTCGTGTGCCTCATGGTGCATTTGAACGATTTGGTCACGGGTTGGAATACGCTCGCCGGAAAAATTAACCTCGGGCTTTAGCGTCACGACGGACATGTAGAATTTTCCATCGGGATTCTTTTCCAAAACACCAGTCGCCGCGTCAAAGTAACGATCAACGCAATATTTTCGCTTCGCAGCAATGGAAAGAAACCAAAGCATATGACAGCTTGAAAGTGAGGAAACAAAAGCTTCCTCAGGATCAACGGCCGAAGCATCGGACATAGGGAGCGGTACAACGTGTGGTGACGAAGAACCGGGCATTTCCACGCCACCATCGAACCGAAGCACATGCTTCCGGCTGTATCGGTTGCCGAGAAAATCTTGCTCGCCTCGAACCCAAAGGACTTCTGCTGTGTAGTGCGCCATGATTTACTCTCTAACG
>JBBRYR010000014.1:0-68528 GCA_038237415.1 Burkholderiales bacterium | reverse complement strand
GACCCATTGGCCCACGGCATCGTCGTCGGCAACCAGGCGGTCACGCCAGGTTTCGGCCTCATGCAGCGCCAAGGTCTCGCGTGCGGAAGGCCCGTGTTGCTCTGACAAGGCGGTGCGCACGTTGGCCAACACTTCCGGGGTGAGCTGGCGCATGCGCTTGCCGATGAACTGCATCTGGCGGCGTTTGCCTTCAAAGTTGGTGATGCGTTTGGCTTCGGCGATGGCTTCCACCAGTCGTTCTGGCAAGGCCAGACGCGTCAGCAACTCGGCCCGCAGGTTCAATAAATCTTCACCGAGCTTTTGCAGCTCGGTGCTTTCGCGTTTCAAGTCGGTACGGCTGGCCTCGTCTGTGCCTTTGAGTTCGCGCTTGAGTTCCAGATCAAGCTCGCTGCCCTCGGCGACAAATTTACCTTTGACGAAATAGCCTTTTTTTAGTTTGCTCATATAGCCAAGTATCATAGCCTCCGCTATGACGAAACCTCACTCTTCCTCCCAATCCGCTGTAAAAGGCGCCTCCTCCACCAAGCCGGCCGACAGTGGTTTTGCCTACAGTCGCCCGTTTTTTGAATCCTTGGTGGACACGGCGCTGGCGCAAGCCAAGAAGCTGGGCGCCACCGACGCGGGGGCTGAAGTGTCCGAAGGCTGCGGCCTGAGCGTGTCGGTGCGCAATGGCGAGCTGGAAAACGTGGAGCGTAACCGCGACAAGTCACTGGGCGTGACCGTTTACGTAGGCCAGCGCCGGGGCAACGCCAGTACCTCTGATTTTTCCAATGCTGCCATTGAGCAGACGGTGCGTGCTGCGTACGACATCGCCCGATTTACCGCCGAAGACCCGTTTGCCAGCCTGCCGGACGAAAAAGACATTTCGCCAGTAGCGGACCGGGAGCGTGATCTTGACTTGTTCGTCCCCTGGGCGATTACCAGTGAAGAGGCGATGCGCCTGGGGCTGGAGTGCGAAGCCGCAGCCCTGGCCACCAGCAAACGCATCACCAACAGTGAAGGCGCGGGTGTGTCGGCGCAGCAATCGCATTTTTTCAGTGCCCACACCCACGGCTTTCGCGGCGGCTACGCCAGCTCGCGCCACTCCGTGTCGGTGTCGCCCATTGCGGGCAAGGGCAAAGACATGCAGCGCGACAGCTGGTACAGCTCCATGCGCCACCCGGATGCCCTGGCATCGCCCCAAGCCATTGGCCGCTATGCCGCCGAGCGGGCGCTGAGCCGCCTGAAGGCGCGCAAGATTGCCACGACCGAGTGCCCTGTGCTGTTTGAGTCGCCACTGGCCGCCGGTTTGGTGGGCGCGTTTGTGCAGGCCGTCAGCGGTGGATCGCTGTATCGCAAGAGTTCGTTCTTGCTGGATTCATTGGGCAAGATCGTGCTGCCACGCCACATTGACATTCGGGAAGACCCGTTTGTGCTGCGCGGCAAAGGCAGCTCTCCCTTCGATGACGAGGGCGTGAGCGTCAAGGCCCGCCAGGTGGTCGACGGCGGGCGGGTGCAGGGTTACTTTTTGAGCAGCTATTCCGCGCGCAAGCTGGGCATGCAGACCACCGGCAATTCGGGGGGCTCGCACAACCTGACATTCACCTCGCGCCTGACCAAGGCCACGGATGACCTGGACGCCATGCTGCAAAAGCTGGGCACGGGCCTGTTTGTTACCGAGTTGATGGGGCAGGGCACCAACTACGTCACCGGTGATTACTCGCGCGGCGCCAGCGGCTTCTGGGTCGAAAATGGCCGCATCGCCTACCCGGTTCACGAGATCACCATCGCCGGCAACATGAAGACCATGCTCAAGGGTATTGAGGCCGTGGGCGCGGACACCTACAACTACGGCGCCAAAACCGTGGGTTCGATTTTGGTCAACCGCATGAAGGTTGCGGGAAGCTGATCCCGCTTGGGTGGCCAGGGCGGCTTAGCCCGCCAGCGCTGCTTTGACTGCTGCCGACACGGTACCCATTTCGGCCTTGCCGGCCAGCTTGGCTTTCACGGCCCCCATCACTTTGCCCATGTCGCCGGGGCCTGTAGCTCCGAGTTCAGCCACGATGGCTTTGACTTCTGCCAGCACTTCTTCGGCAGACATGCGCTGGGGCAAATAGCCCTGCAGCACCCGCATCTCGGAGGCTTCCTTGTCGGCCAGATCCATGCGCTCGGCTTTGGTGAAGGCTTCAATGCTGTCTTTTCGCTGCTTGATCAGCTTGTCGACAATGGCGACCACGGCCACATCATCCAGCACGATGCGCTCATCGACCTCACGCTGTTTGCAGGCAGCGAGCAGCAGGCGGATGGTGCCCAGGCGCTCGCTGTCTTTGGCGCGCATGGCGGTTTTCATATCTTCGGTGATCTGATCTTTGAGTGACATGGCGTGATTCCTGAAAAGTGGGGGTCTTAAATGAGAAAAAGCCCGCTGGAGCGTCCCCAAGCGAGCTTTTTGGCCTTGAGAGGCGTCTTAATCAGTGGGATTAAAACAGCTTCTTGGGCAATTGCATCGAGCGGATGCGCTTGTAATTGCGCTTGACGGCGGCTGCCTTCTTGCGCTTGCGCTCTGCTGTTGGCTTCTCGTAGAACTCGCGCGCGCGCAGGTCTGTCAACAGGCCCAATTTCTCGATAGTGCGCTTGAAGCGACGCAGAGCGACGTCAAACGGCTCGTTTTCTTTAACACGGATGGTTGTCATTACGTAATGTTGTCCAAAAAGTGCTGGCGTTGGTCAAGTGGGGAGATCGAGCCCCACAAGCCACGTTTCAGCGATGTCCCCCGTCTGTAACTAGTATTGGCCGACGAGGGTTTGCCAGAAAAGCCTTGGATTATAGCGTTTCCAGAGGCGCATTCACAGTTAATGCGACAGCTTGTCTGCCAGTCCATGCGCGCAGGCGAACGCACTGGCCCACGCCCACTGAAAGTTATATCCTCCCAGCCAGCCGGTCACATCCACCACTTCGCCAATGAAATACAGGCCAGGCTGGCGCGACTCCAGGGTCTGGCTGGACAGTGCACTGGTGTCTACGCCACCCGCAGTGACCTCGGCTTTTTTATAGCCCTCGGTGCCTGTGGGGGTGAGTTCCCAACGGCTCAGGCGCTCGGCCAGCGCCGCAAGGGCCTTGTCGGATGCTTCATTGGCCGGGCGCTGCCAGTTGTGGCCCAGCGCCGTGCCTTGGGCTACCCAGGTATCCGCCAGGCGGGACGGTACCAGTGCGGACAGTTCGTTGGCGATCAGCTTGCGGGATGTGGCTTTGGCGTGTTGCAGTACCTCGGCTACGTCGGTGGACGGGGCCAGATTCAGCCGGATCGGCGTGTTCGGTTGCCAGTAGCTGGATATTTGCAGCACACCCGGGCCGCTCAAGCCCTTGTGGGTGAAGAGCAGGTCTTCCAGAAACATGGCTTTGTCTTTTTTGCTTCCGGTTTCAATCTGCACCGGTAGCGACAGGCCTGACAACTGGGCAAAGGGCGCCCAAGCATCGGCATCAAACGTCAGTGGCACCAGGGCAGGTCGTGTCGCGACGAGGGGCAGATCGAACTGTTTGGCGACGCGGTAGCCAAAATCGGTTGCGCCGATTTTTGGAATCGACAATCCACCGGTGGCCACCACGATGGAGGCGCAGTGGATGGTGCCCCGGTCACTATCAATTTCATAGCTGCTTGCGCAGTTTCCATGAGGGCTGGAGGCCGAAAACCGTATATTTTTGACGCTGCAGGGCTGCCAGCGGGTCACGCCACCGGCTTCGCACTCGGCCAGCAGCATCTGGATGACGTCTTCGGCGGATCGGTCACAAAACAGCTGGCCTTTGTGCTTTTCGTGAAACGGAATCTGGTGCTTGTGCATCAGCGCCAGAAAATCGGCGGGGCTGTAGCGCGACAGTGCCGAGCGGCAAAAGCGCGGGTTGTCGCTCAAGAAATTGGCGGGTGTGGTGTCCCGGTTGGTGAAGTTGCAGCGCCCCCCGCCCGAGATGCGGATTTTCTCGGCGACTTTGTCGCCATGGTCGATCACCAGAACCTTCAGTCCCCGCTGGCCGGCAACGCCTGCACAAAAAAGCCCGGCCGCGCCGGCGCCGATTACCACCACATCAAATGAATTCATAGTCATGGTGGCGGCGCTATGCCCAGCAGTTGTTCCACTTCGCCGCGGCCACCCGGGCTGGCCATCAGCACCAGGACCGTTCCGGCTCTGACGGCATGGTCATCGGCTGGATTGAAAACCCACTGACCATTTTCATGGGCGGCCATCAGGAGGTAGTTCTTTGACCTGGGAAGCAGTTCGCCCAGCTTGGCGACCGGGATGCTTTCAGGAATCGTGACCTCTTCCACGCGCAATCCTTCGTCGCTGTGGAGCATCTTGTCCATGAAATTGACGACGTGCGGGCGCACCATGACCGAGGCAATGCGCATGCCACCGGTGAAGTCGGGCGAAACGATCTCGTCTGCTCCTGCGCGGCGGGCCTTCTTTTCGTTGCGAATGTCGTGCAAGCGCACCACCACGCGCGCCTTGAGATTGAGCAGCTTGACGGAGAGCGCAATCATCAGGTTGTGGCCGTCGTCACCCGTCACGGCAAAAACGCCTGCGGCAGCCGCTACCCCCGCCTTGTGCAGGGCATTGTCATCGGCCGCATCTTCATGCAGGTACAGCGCATGCGGATGGTGCTCCAGCCAGGCATCCAGCACCACGCGATTGCTCTCGATCACCACAAATGGTCGACCGGTTTTTGCGAGCTCGTGGGCAACGTTCGACCCCACGCGCCCGATACCGCACACGATATAGTGCCCGGAGAGTCTGCTGATGATTTTTTCCATGCGATTTTTCCTCAAACCTTCATTCAGATCCGAATCGACCAGAAGGGCGACCATGGTGGAGAACAGGTAGCTCAGGGTGCCAATGCCGATGACGGCAATGAACACCGTGAACAGGCGGCCCATCGGGTGGTGGGTCAAATCCACGGTTTCACCAAAGCCAATCGTGGCGATGGTGATGAAGGTCATGTAGAAGCTGTCAATCCAGCTGGCGTTGGGGCGCCCAATGAAGTGGTACCCGACCGTGCCAACCAGTTGAACCAGCATCAACAGGCCCGCGCCGTAGAGCAGCCCCGCGAAGTGCCTGCCCTGCAGGACCTTTTTCAATGTGTGTTGTCCCCTGCTTGAAGTCATCACAAATTGTAGCCAGCGCGCGCAGCCGCCATTGCGGCCGTCAGGGCGTCAGTGTCATGCGGGACTTGGCGTGGCTTTCGGCCTGTGCCGGGTTGAACCACCAGGCCCGTCGTTCACCGGTTGCCCAGATCTTTGCCTGGTCATTCTGGTGTTCCTGGAGGTGGCGTTCACTCACGCCGCCGGCCAGAATGGCCTCGATCTTGTCGGGGTCCCCCAAGTCCGCCACCATTTTCATGGAAGCGAAGAAGTTGACGGCAAAGGGCTTCTGAAAATCGTAGACACCGCGGTTCAGGGTTTCGCCGCTGCCCGAGCGCTCCAGCGTGAACCCGCCCAGCAGCTCCTGCCCCGTGCCATTGCGCCGTAGCGGACTCACAAACCGCAGGGTGTGGGCCTTGCCCCATTTCCAGGCAGCCGGGTCCTTGCCCTGTTCGGCTTCGATCAGCGCCCGTGCGCGCGGTGCGGCGCTCCGAATGACGTCGGCCAGGGTCTCGCGCTTGTCTTTGGTGCTCACATCGTCAAACCAGACGGAGTCGGGCGTGGCCACGAGGGCATCGAAACGTTGCTGCCAGAAGTACCAGGTCGACAGCATGTCGTTCACCACCGCGTCGCCCAGCTCGTCCTTGAAGGTGCCCATGGCAATCTCGCGGTACAGCGTCTGGTACACCAGCGGTGCGGCCTGTTCGGCACGGTCCACGCCGTCCCACGCCTGCAGGATGGCAGCCAGATCGCGCTGGTCGGGGTCGTCTTTCAGTGCGGCGACGATGGCACCGCGCAGGACATCGCTTTGCAGGTTGCGGTCATCCTGCATCAGCTTCAGGTGGTCGTCTACCGTCATCTGATTGGCGGCACCCAGCACCTGGCCCATGCGCGTGTAGCGGTAATGGGGGGAGACATAGTTGGTGTAGTACCAGGGGTAGCCCTCGGGGCGCGTGTCGTTGTTGGCGGTGCCCACCCAGGCGCGCGCCGGGTTGACCATGCCCGGCATGCGGTCCTTGGGGATGAAGCCGGTCCAGTCGTCACCACCGTCGGCGGGCACCAGGCGCGGCAGGCCGCCATCAGGCCCGGAGCGAATGGGCACGGCACCGGTGGCACGGTGCGCAATGGTGCCCTTGTCGTCGGCGAACACAAAGTTGAACATCATCAGGTCAATCTTCTGCACCTCGTGGTCGAAAGCCGTGGCATCAGGCGCCGTCAGCAGGCCTTCGATACCGATGACCGGGCCCAGCACCTCGGCGTCGGTGGAGCGCAGCACCAGCAGCTTGTCGCCTTGAGGGCCCATGCCAGCGTGGTCGCTGATGACCGGTCCGCGTTTGGTGAAGCGCAGGGTGAGGGTCTGTTCGCGCATGCCATCCGCTGCGGCCTTGTCCTTGATCCGTATGGTTTCGGTGGCCACCTCAAAGGGCACGCTGCGTCCGCCATCCAGGTAGTGGGTCGGGTTGGCAGGGTCGATGGTTTCCACGTACACGTCCTGCACATCGCCATAGGCATTGGTCACACCAAAGGCCACGTGCTTGGTGCGCCCCACCATGATGCCGGGCATGCCAGGCAGGGCGGCGCCCACGGCTTGAATGTCGGGTGTGAACAGACCCACCGGGTGCCAGGTTCCGGGCAGGATGCGGTTGTCCAGATGCGGGTCGTTGGACACCATGGCTTTGCCCGACTGGCTGCGCGAGGGGCCTACGGCCCAGTTGTTGGAACCCAGCCCTTGGTGGTTCAGGTCATCCGGCGCAATGGCCAGGTCGCTCCATTGCACGTTGAGTCCGGCCACACCCGGCACTTTACCCGCGGGCTGTGCTGCTGGCTGGCTGCTCCAGTCGGGGTTGATGGTCAGCGGCATGATCCCGGCCGCGCGTTCGCCGCCCAGTTTGTCGATCAGTTTCTGCGCAACGATTTCTGCCTTGAAATTGGTCGAGTGCGTGTAGTGCACGTAATGCACCAGCGCCACCAGATCGGACACGCTCCAGGGCCGGGGCGTCAGGCCTGCGACCTTGAGTTCAATCGGGTGGTCGCCCGGATGGTTGCTGATGTAGGCATTGATGCCATCCACGTAGTACTGGAAGAAAGCGCGGGATTCCGGTGACAGCTTGGCGGCGTGGCGCTCCCCATTGCGCTGGATGCCCAGCACCCGCATGCGGATGTCGCTCGGCAGGGCATCGACTCCGAAGCTGGCGGCCAGTTCGCCACGCCAGGTGGCGCGAAACAGCTCCATTTGCAGTAGCCGGTTCTGGGTGGTGACAAAGCCCTGCGCACGAATCAGGTCGGGCGTGTTGGCGGCAAAGATATAGGGTATGCCCAGCTCGTCGCGCAGCACGGTGACCGGGGCTGACAGACCCGTGAGTTGCATGTTGCCGTCGACTTGCGGATGGCCAGACGATCGCGCCATCCAGTAGGCGCCGATCGCTCCGACCAATAGCAGCGCGAGCACTGCAGCGGCTGTCCGTTTCAGAATCTTTGGCATCGTGGGGCTCCTGGTGTTCTTCTGGTGCGCTAAGCGCGACCAGAGTATCCACCAAAGAACCGAACGACCGTGCCTTTTTGAAGCGGGTCAGGTTGACGTGGATCAGGCCGTGCGTGCCAGCGTGGGTGCTGATTCCAGACCCACAGCCGCAACGCCTTGAATCACGTCGCCCACCACAATCACACTGGGGCTGGCCAGGTGTTCCCGCTCGATAGTGGCTTGCAGCTCAGCCAGCGTGCACACCGCGTGGCGCTGGTGCGGCAAGCTGGCGTTCTGGATGATGGCCACCGGCGTGCTGGCCGCAAGACCCGACAGCAGTTCGCTCTGGATACGTGCAGCGCCGCTGACGCCCATGTAGATGACCAGGGTGAGTTTGGCTTGGCGGGCAGTGGCTGCCAATGCACGCCAGTCGGTGCCCGTATCGCCTGGCTTGGCATGGCCGGTAACAAACACCACGCCGTGTGCGTGCTCTCGGTGGGTCAGCGGTACACCCAGCGAGGTGACCGCCGCCAGACCCGCAGTGATGCCGTTGACAACCTGCACGCGCACGCCGGCGGCCTGCAGGTGCTCCACCTCTTCGCCGCCGCGGCCAAACAGGAAGGGGTCGCCGCCCTTGAGACGCACCACGGTTTCGCCTTCCTGTGCAGCGGTAATCATGAGCTTTTCAATAAATGATTGCGGAGTCGATTTGCAGCCGCCGCGCTTGCCCACATGCACCACACGGGCGGTGGGTGAAGCAAAGGCCACGATGGCGTCATTCACCAAGTCATCCACCAGCAGCACGGTGGCCGCCTGAATGGCTTTGAGGGCCTTGAGGGTCAGCAGTTCAGGGTCGCCAGGTCCAGCGCCAACCAGGGTGACCAGGCCCATGGGGGAGGCGTAGGGGAAATCGTGTTTCATAGTGATCCCACCATACGCAAGATGTGGGCCACCTGTTGTGCGATGGGCGTGGGAATGGGCTGCGTGCCGTCCAACACACTGCGGATATAGGTGGCAGTGCTGGCCGCATCGGTGGTCTGCGGCAGGTCAGGCAGGGTGGCCAGCGTACCCGCCTGGTGGGCCTGCAACTCAATGGCCTGGCCGTTCACAAAGCCCTGCATCTTGGGCGTGCGCCGGGGGTCGGCCACGGCTTCACCCTCGGTGCCGCGCAGCAGCAGGGCGTTGGATTGCATCAGTGCCAGAGTCTCGGCCATGGACACGGCGTATTCGGGGTGGGTGTAGCTGGTCACCAGCAGGCTTTTGCCCTCACAGGGGTTCATCAGCTTGACCAGGCTGTGAGCCGGGTTGCGCAGGTTGACGACGCGGCGCACGTCCAGCAGGCGTTGCAGACCAGGGCTCAAGAGCGCAGTTGGAACAAATATCACGCTGCCTGGCGCTATGGATTCGATAGCTGTCTGCGCAGGTATGGCGAGGGCTAGCAACACTTCTGACGTAAAAACCCGGCTGGACTCGGTGGCTGTGCCATGCACCAGCACCGGCAGGCCTTCACGCGCCAGCAAGAGGGCCAGCAGCGGTGTCAGCACAGGCAGCTTGCGTGCGCCGTTGTAGCTGGGGATGACGACGACGGGTTTGTCACCCGCCGGAATGCGGTGCAGCCGCTGGTGGGTGGCATCCAGAAAACCGGCCATCTCCTGCGCCGTTTCGCCCTTGATGCGCATGGCCAGACAGAACGCGCCAATTTCCAGGTCGGTGACCGCGCCGTCGAGCACCTGCCCGAACAAATCAGTCGCCTGCTCGCGCGTGAGTGCTCGGGCACCGTCTTTACCGCGCCCGATTTCCTTGATGTATTTGCCAATGCCCATAGCACCATTGTCTCCGAAGGTTCATGACTTTGGGCTATGTGCTTATGCCTTCACCGAGCTGCGAGCCCTTGGCGCGCAGCCCAGAAATGGCTTATTGACGGACCGTGTCGTCAGCGCCACGGCCCTGGCGGACGTGACCTGCTGCGTCATCAGCTCCGCGGCCTTGGCGGACGTGGCCCGCCGCGTCATCAGCTCCGCGGCCTTGGCCACGGTCACCCGCAGTCTCTGCGCTGCTTCGCTCTGAACTGCGGCTATCAGCCCCACTGCTGGTCGAGCTGCTTCCGCCTGAACCACCGCCCGACCCGCCGCCAGAGCCACCACGCGCCATTGCGGGGGTTGCGATGGTGGCAAATGCCAAAACGGTTGCTGCTGCCATTGCCAATTTCTTGAATGCGTACATGAGGAATCTCCTTGATTGAGCCAATAAAAACCTTGACCTGAAAGCAGAAACGAAGAAATCACTCTGCTTTTTCAGTCGCCTATGTGTGATTATTTCCCACACATGTCTGCAGTGTATGTGGGAAAAATTACCACGTCAAATGATTTGTGTAACAATTTCCCACGTCGCATGCTAGAGTTCACTTCAACCAACGCGATCCCAGTCAATGACCGATACACCTCTTCCTGCCGCCACTCCTTCGCCCATACTCGTGGCGGCGCTGCGGCGGGTGTTGCGCCCGCTGGTCCGGCTGATGCTGGCGCGTGGTGTGACCTACCCGTATCTGGCGGATCTGCTCAAAGCCCTGTTCGTCGATGTTGCCGACAAGGATTTCCGCATTGACTCCAAGCCGCCGACCGATAGCCGGGTCAGCCTGGTTTCCGGCGTGCACCGAAAAGAGGTCAATCGCTTGCGCATGGAGATGGCCTCCGATCTGGAGCCGGAGTCGTCGGTTGTTTCACTTGGTGCCCAATTGGTAGCTACCTGGCTGGGATCACCGCAGTATCTGGATGAGAACAATGATCCCAAGCCGCTGGCTCGTTTCGCCAGTGACGGTGCAGAACAGTCGTTCGAGGCCCTCGTTGCAGGCGTCAATAGTGACATTCGCCCCCGTGTTGTTCTGGATGAATGGCTCCGCTTGGGAGTGGCCCATATTGATGCGCAGCGACGGGTGTGCCTGAACGTAGCGGCCTTTGTTCCGGCGGAAGGATTTGATGAAAAGGCTTTTTACTTTGGCCACAACCTGCACGACCACGTGGCCGCTGCCGCCCACAATTTAATCGGCGCTGGCCCGCCGTTCCTGGAGCGCAGCGTTCACTACGATGCGCTCAGCGCAACGTCCATCGCAGCGCTGGCAAGCCAGTCAGAGAAGCTGGGAATGGCGGCATTGTTGGCCATCAACAAGAACGCCCTTGCACTGGAAAATTCTGACGCCAGCAATGCCGCGCCAGCGAACCGCATGACCTTCGGAATTTACTTTTATTCTGAACCGGTGTCGCCGGTCGACCCCAAATGAAACCGCAGCCATTCAAGGAGTCTGCCGTGAGAGCACCAACACCCCAAAGCCAATTGCGTTGCTGGAAACGTGCCGTCGGCGGGCTGATTGCGCTTACGTTGGCCTGTACCTCCGTCCAAGCACAAAACGATTGCCAGACAAAAGCCACTCTGGAAAACCCGGCTGCAGAGGGTACCGGCATCGGCGCCTGGTGGCGAGGGCTCTGGAAAAAATCAACGCCGCCCAGCGCATGGGATGTGGGAGACAGGGGCATCGACACAGCGCGACCCGGAATTGGCGGAACGGGCATCGACAACGGTGGCATTGGTGGCACCGGAATCGTGGGCGTGATCACCGGCTTTGCCAGTATTTGTGTGAATGGCGTGGAGGTGCACTTTGACGCCACGACACCCTTATCGGTCGACGGGCGTAAGGCTGCTGCGCGTGAACTGGCCGTGGGTCAGGTGGTTGCAGTGCGCGCCGCTGGCACCCATGATCAAGTATCCGCCCTTCATATCGCGGTTTTACACGCCCTGGTCGGGCCGGTGAGCCAGGTCGACGCAAACAGTGGCCATCTTGTGATGATGGGGCAGCGGGTGCGCGCCGACTCCCCGGCGGAAATGTCGAACCTTCAAGTGGGCGATTGGGCTCAAGTCAGCGGATACCGCATGGCGTCTGGTGAGTTGGCTGCCTCGCGCATTGAGCCTGTTTCTTCAAAAGAGCAGGTGCAGGTTTCGGGTCAAATTGACCAGGTCGACGCCAACGGATTCAACTTGTACGGTGCCCGGGTGAACCTGGGTCAGACTGTATTCCCCAAGGGATTGGCGTCGGGCACAGAGGTGTCTGTCCGGGGCCGCTGGGATGGCACCAGTCTTCAAGTACAGACGCTGGATGTTGAACCGGTGCGCCAGACTGTGGGACAAGTTGACCGGGTCGTTTTTGAGGGCTTCGTCCACGCCCTGCGCGGACGGGAAGTCAGCCTGGGAGGCCAGGTTGTGACCCTTGACGAAAAAGCACAAATTTGGGGCAATAACGCGCAGCCCCTTTCGATCAACCAGCGCGTACAAGTGACGGGGCGAGTGGGTGCGGACCGGCGCGTCATGGCGAACCGGGTGGAAGTCAGAGGCAGCTCCAGCAGGCTCAATGGTGCACGGGGCCGCAGGGACGACTCGGGCAGAGCCGAAGAAACTGGCAAAGGCGATGCGGGTGGCAGTGGGCCACGAAGTGGCTCCGATGACGGTGGCACCTCGGGGTCTGGCTCCGGTACGTCGGGTTCAAAATCAGGATCCGGCTCGGGCACCTCCGGTTCTTCAGGCGGCGGTGGAAAGTCTGGCGGAAAATAGCCGCTTGCGCGATGCGTTGCTAGTGCACGGGTTCCATGGCGCCTCGCACCATGCGCTGCAATTGGGGCAGGCATGACCCGCAGTTGGTGCCGCATTTCAGCACGCCTTGTAGTGCGTCCAGTCGCTCTTTTGCGTTGCCATCGCAGTTCCTCAATTGGGCATTGATGGCCACATCGGTCACATTGAAGCAGCTGCACACCGGCTTGCCGCGCGATACGACCTGCATCGGCGGTGTCGCGCCTGGCACCAGCAAGGCGCGGCCGTAGCTTTGGGCAGGCAGGGCGTCTTGCAGCAGCGTGGTGATCCATTTTTGGGCGCTGGTGTCGCCTGCCAGCAAGAAGCCGTCCAGCGTCGTGAGGGTGTCGCCCCTGTGCAGCAATGCCAGGCGGCGTTGGCCCCGCTTGGCGTCCGCGTAGCGCAGTGCCTGGGCGACATTCAGCTGCAGCAAGGCTTCGATGTGAGCCAGCACTGCATCCGGCACTGGTTCATGGTTGGCGGCGCGAAACAGCAGGCCGGTGCGCTCCTGACCATGGGCGTCTGTCACCTGGGCGTTCGAAAAAGGTACACAGGTGGCAAAGGCAAACTGGGCCATCAGCACTTGCAGCGCGGTGCGGGCCGCCAGCGCCTGGTCGGCAGGCAGCCAGGCCATGGCCAACAGAGTCCAGGGCATTTCGGCTTTGAGCACCTTCACTGCGGCATGCTTGAACTCGGGCTGTTTGGAGTCCGGGCAATAGGCTGAGGTGGTGAGCGCGTTGACCCCTGCCAGTCGCTGACCGGTGCTGCTTGCGCCGCTCAAAAATTCTTCACCCCAATGCATGGCCATAAAGACCTGGCTCAGACCCAACTCGGTGCTGGGCTGCACGGGCACCACGATGGAGCCGCGCTTGCTGGTGACGTGGACCAGGTCGCCGTCTTTTAACAGGCGTCGCTCCATGTCCTGCGGGTGCATCTGGATCACAGGTTCGGCCACATGGCCAAACAGCTTGGCCAGCGTGCCGGTGCGGCTCATGCCGTGCCACTGGTCGCGCAGGCGCCCAGTCGTGAGAGAAAACGGGTAGCGCGATTCGCGGGGCTCCGCCACGGGTTTGTAGGTGGTGTTGACGAACTTTGCGCGGCCATCCGGTGTGGGGAATACGCCGTCTTCGTAGAGGCGAATCTTGCCCATGGCCTCGCCTTCTCTTATCGGCCATTGCTGCGGGCCTTTTTCGTCGAGCAGGGCGTAGCTCATACCGGTAATGTCCAGATCGCGCCCCCGGGTGGATTCGCGGTGCTCGATCCAGACCGATTCGGGGTTGGGGTAGGGGAACAGCGTTTTGCCGGGCGAAGCTGCCGCAAGAGCCTCCAGTTTGCGCGCAAAGTCCACGGCAATCGACCAGTCGTGGCGGGCTTCGCCAGGGGCGGCCACGGCCGTGCGCACGCGGCTGATGCGCCGCTCGCTGTTGGTCACGGTGCCGTCTTTTTCGCCCCAGGTGGTGGCTGGCAGCAGCAGGTCGGCATAGGCACAGGTGGCGGTAGTGGAAAAGGCTTCTTGCACGATGACCAGTTCGGCGCGCTCCAGGGCGCGGCGCACGGTGGCCTGGTCGGGCATGCTTTGCGCCGGGTTGGTACAGGCAATCCACAGGGCTTTGATCTCGCCATCGGCTGCGGCCTGAAACATTTCTACGGCGGTTTTTCCTGGCTTCTCGGGCACGCTGGGCACGCCCCACAGTGCGGCTACTTCTGCACGGTGCGCGGGGTTGGCCAGATCGCGGTGGGCCGATAGCAGATTCGCCAGGCCACCCACTTCGCGTCCACCCATGGCGTTGGGCTGGCCGGTGAGTGAAAACGGGCCCGCGCCGGGCTTGCCAATCTGGCCGGTAGCCAGGTGCAGGTTGATCAGCGCGGCATTTTTGGCCGTACCACTGCTGGACTGGTTCAGGCCTTGGCAATACAGGCTGAGGGTGCTTTTAGATGTGGCAAACAGTTTGGCCGCGGCAAACAGGGCGTCTTTGCGGATGCCGCAGATTTGCGCTACCAGCTCCGGCGTGCAGTCGCGCACAGTAGCCTTGAGTGCCTCAAAACCGTTGGTGTGTTCGGCAATAAAAGCCGCGCTGGTCCAGCCCTCCCACAACATGAGGTGCAACATGCCGTTGAACAGCATCACATCGGTGCCGGGCTGAATGGGCAGGTACAGGTCGGCAATCTCGGCCGTGTCGGTCTTGCGCGGGTCGCAGAAGATGATCTTCAGTTCGGGGTTGGCTTTTTTGGCATCTTCAATCCGCCGGAAAAGAATGGGATGTGCATAGGCGGTGTTGGAGCCGACGATGAAGATGCACTCGGCGTGGTTGACATCGTCATAGCAGGCCGGGGGAGCGTCGGCACCCAGCGTCTGTTTGTAGCCCGCCACCGCGCTGCTCATGCAAAGGCGTGAGTTGGTGTCGATGTTGTTGGTGCCAATCAGGCCCTTGGCGAGCTTGTTGAAGACGTAATAGTCTTCGGTGAGCAACTGGCCCGACACATAAAAACCCACGGCGTCCGGGCCATGGTCGCGAATGATGCGGGCAAACGATTGCGCGGCAAAGTCCAGCGCCGCGTCCCAGCCCACTGCCTGTGGTTTTTCACCGCGCACCCTGCGGCGCATGGGTTGCAGCAAGCGGGTCTGCAGCGTCACCGCGCTGGAGGCGGTGAGGTGCAGGGTTGAGCCTTTGGTGCACAGACGGCCGAAGTTGGCCGGATGATCCGGGTCGCCACGTACACCCGTAATCTGCTCATCCTGCGATTCGATGATCACGCCACAGCCGACACCACAGTAGGGGCAGGTAGATTTGGTTTCGCGCATCAGGACTATTCCATTGACCGAACGGTTGTTGAACTCACGCGCTGGTTGTTTGCTTGAGCGCCGGTCCGGCAACCGGGGGCTTCAGATCAATCGCCAGCGTGGCCAGCTCGGTGCTGTCCAGGTGCACTGCGCCGTCCACCACCTTCACCTGGAAGGCTTGGGTGCAGCCTTCATCGGGGGCGTTGGCGCAGCCGTCTTTCAGGCCAATGGTCCAGTTGTGCAGCGGGCAGGCGACGCTGGTGCCAAACACAATGCCTTGCGACAGCGGGCCGCCTTTGTGCGGGCAGCGGTCCAGCAGGGCAAACACCTGGTCCTGGTCGTTGCGAAACACGGCGACGTCCATGCCCTGGGCGCGGGATACGCGCCGCGAGCCCAGTACCGGAATGTCGGTCACGAAGCAGATTTTTTTCCATTCAGTCATCTTGCTATACCTTTCATAGCTGCCAGCGCAATCCACACGGGGGCTAGCGGCCTGTTTTGTTATATTTTTAGGAGCCGGTGATCTCAGGCGGGCAGCTTGTCGAACTGGCGTGTGTCCACGGACGCTTCCTTGAAGTCGAACCACGGATCGGGCTCACCATCCAGCGCAAACTGCAAATGCTCCCACAGGGCCTTGCGGCCTTCATGGTCTTCGAGAATGCGCTTCTTCACATAGTCCAGTCCGACGCGGTTCACGTAGTGCACGGTGCGCTCCAGGTACCAACCTTCCTGGCGGTACAGCTCGCAGAATGCGCCGGTGTACTCCAGCACTTCGGCGGCGGTTTTCACCTTCACCAGAAAGTGCGCCACTTCGGTCTTGATGCCGCCATTGCCGGCCACATACATCTCCCAGCCGCTGTCCACGCCGATCACGCCCACGTCCTTGATGCCGGCCTCTGCGCAGTTGCGCGGGCAGCCCGACACGGCGAATTTGACCTTGTGCGGGGCATACATGCGCCACATGGCGCGCTCCAGGTCTTTGCCCATTTGCGTGCTGTCCTGTGTGCCCATGCGGCACCACTCGGAGCCCACGCAAGTCTTGACCGTGCGCAGCGCCTTGGCGTAGGCGTGTCCGCTGGGCATGCCAATGTCTTTCCAGACGTTTTGCAGGTCTTCTTTCTTCACACCCAGCAGGTCGATGCGTTGCCCGCCGGTGACCTTGACGGTTGGAATTTTGTATTTGTCCACTGCGTCCGCAATACGGCGCAGCTCGTCCGCCGTCGTCTCGCCCCCCCACATGCGGGGGATGACGCTGTAGGTGCCATCCTTCTGGATGTTGGCGTGGCTGCGCTCGTTGATGAAGCGGCTTTGCGGGTCGTCTTTGGCCTCTTTGGGCCAGGTAGAGATCAGGTAGTAGTTAACGGCTGGGCGGCAGCTGGCACACCCGTTGGGGGTCTTCCAGTCCAGAAACAAGAAGACGTCCGAAATGGTCAGCAATTTGCTGGTCTTGATGGCGTCACGCACCGCCTGGTGGCCGTGGTCGGTGCAGCTGCACATGGCCTTGGTTTTGGGTGTAGCCGAGTAATCACCACCCGCAGTGAACATCAGAATTTGTTCCACCAGACCAGTGCACGAGCCGCACGATGCGCTGGCTTTGGTGTGCTTGCGCACTTCGTCCAGGGTGAAAAGACCTTTTTCCTTGATGGCTTTGCAGATGGCACCCTTGGTCACGCCATTGCAACCGCACACTTCGGCGGTATCGGGCATGCTGGCAGCCTTGCTGTGGCCCTCATGGCCCACGTCGCCAATGTTGCTCTCGCCAAACATCAGCTTGTCGCGGATGTCGGCCACGCTGCGGCCATCACGCAGCAGCTTGAAGTAGTAGCTGCCGTCCACGGTGTCGCCATACAGGCAGGCGCCCACCAGTTTGTCATCCTTGAGCACCAGCTTTTTGTAGACACCGCCGAACGGGTCGCTCATGACGATTTCTTCATAGCCCTCGCCCCCGGTGAAGTCACCTGCAGAGAACAGGTCGATACCGGTAACCTTGAGTTTGGTGGACGTGAGGGAGCCGGTGTAGCGGCCGATGCCAAACTGCGCCAGGTGGTTGGCTGCCACTTTGCCCTGTTCAAACAGTGGTGCCACCAGGCCATAGGCAATGCCGCGGTGCGCCGCGCATTCGCCCACCGAGTAAATGCGTGCGTCGGTCACGGTTTGCATGGTGTCGGTCACCACAATGCCGCGGCTCACATGCAGGCGCATGGATTCGGCGAGCGCCGTGTTGGGGCGAATGCCCACGGCCATCACGACCAGATCGGTCGGGATCTCGGTGCCGTCTTTGAACTGCAGTGCCATCACTCGGCCACCCTTGCCGTCGTCCTTGTCGCCAATCAATGCCTGGGTTTGTCCGCCCATGAAGAAGCGCAGGCCGCGCTCCTGCAATGACTTTTCCAGCATCTTGCCGGCCACATTGTCCAGTTGGCGCTCCATGAGGGTGGGCATCACGTGGATCACGCTCACATCCATGCCGCGCAGCATCAGGCCGTTGGCCGCTTCCAGACCCAAGAGGCCGCCGCCAATGACCACGGCGCGCTTGTACTTTTTGCTGGCATCAATCATCGCGTTGGTGTCGGCAATGTCGCGGTAGGCGATAACACCTTCCAGGTCTTTACCCGGAATGGGCAGGATGAAAGGGTTGGAGCCCGTGGCAATCAGCAATCGGTCGTATTCGGCGCTGATTTTTTCTCCAGCAGCGTTTTCAGCATGTACCACGCGACGCACGCGGTCTACGCTGGTGACGGTCCAGCCGGCGTGCAGGGTAATGTGGTTGTCGGTGTACCACTCCCAGGAGTTGAGAACGATCTCGTCGAGCGTTTGCTCTCCGGCCAGCACCGGGGAGAGCAAGATGCGGTTGTAGTTGGGGTAGGGCTCGGTGCCGAACACGGTGATGTCATACAGGTCGGGCGCAATTTTCAACAGCTCTTCGAGCGTGCGAACGCCCGCCATGCCATTGCCGATCATTACCAATTTTGATTTCTTCATTGTGAGCACTCCAAATATCGATACGCCATGGCTTGAGCGCGGGCTGCAAACCAAAAAAAGAAACAGGGGTGTGTGCACCAAAGAGGGGTCGACATGATGCTCACACCTGAGAACAGGCAAACCGGCTTTGCAGCCGATGTAAGGCACACCATTGCGTACGTCGCTGTACGCAGAACCCGCAGTGCTATCGCTAAGTCAGGACGCTTCGTTACGCCCGCCACACTTTACGCAAGACCTGTGCCATATGATCAGCCGGGCTGGCATGCCGCACGGCCAGACTCCCTGCTTCTGGTGCGCGACTTGCATGCAGCAAGACGGGTTTTCTCTCTCAAAATGTGTTTTTTATGACTTCTGCGTTGATCTATTTGAATGGCCTCCAGGGTGCCCCCATGTTGGCGGCCGATCTGGCGGCGGCTGGTATCGAGGTACTGGCCGTGGTGCAAGACCGCAGCAAACTGGTGCACGCGGTGGTGCGCCATGCACCCGATGTGGTGATTTGTGATGCGCCACAGTCCGGTCCGGCGCTGTTTGCTGCCACCCAGCTGATGGCCCAGACCGCGCCATGCCCGGTGGTCGTTTTCACCAGCGACGCCGACGCCGGCGCCATTGCCCAGTCCACCGAGTCCGGCATCCATGCCTATGTGGTCAACGGCTACGGCGCCAACCGCCTGCGCCCGCTGATTCACCTGGCCCAGGCCCGGTTTCGGCATGAACAGGCGCAACGCGATGCCTTGCAGGATATTTCCGTGCGCTTTGAAGAACGCAAGATGGTTGACCGTGCCAAGGGCATCCTGATGCATGCACGCGGGGTGTCGGACGACGATGCCTTTCAGATTTTGCGCACGGCCTCCATGCACACCAACCAGCGCTTGGGTCAGGTGTCGCAGCACATCATTCATTCGGCGCATTTTGCAGAGGCCGTGAACCAGTCCGGGCAGCTGCGCATGCTGTCGCAGCGGCTGGTCAAGCTGCATTGGTTGCGGCTGGCGGGAGTCGATGCCGCCCAGTGCAGTGCGCAATTGCAGGATTCATTACAGCGCGTCGATGCCAATCTGGCGCATCTGGGCAAAATTCTTTCGCAACCTACGTACGGCGACCTTCTGGCCCAAGTCGTGCAGACCTGGGCGCGTTTGAAGCCGGTGCTCCTGGGCACCTCATCGCCGGGCCATGCGGGTGCAGAAGCCGCTGTCTACACGCTGGCGGATGAGTTGGCCGAGCTTCTGCTGCAAGGCGCCGAGCGCCTTACGGCCAGTCTGGAAGGTGCCGGTTTGACGGCGCCGCTGAAGGTGCTCAATATCGCTGGGCGCCAGCGCATGCTCTCGCAGCGGTTTGCCAAATATGCCGTGCTGGCGGTGCTGGGAGCCCCAGATGATGTCCCGCTGGCGCAGCGCGCTGAGGCCGGCATGGCCGAGTCCAGGGCCGCTTTTGAGCAGGCCCTGACCTACCTCAATGGTTTGCCCCTGAGCACCCCCGAGATACGCAGCTTGCTGGAGGCCGCAGGCATTGGCTGGCTGCAGATGCTGGCGGCCTTCAAGGATGCGCGGTGTGTGGCGGCCCCGGAGCAGCTGGCCCGGCTCGAAGGCCTTAGCGAAGCCAGTGAAAAGCTGCTGGATGGGTTTGAGGCCTTATCGGCCCATTACGAGCGCGGCATGCACCTGCTGGCGGGCAGTTGAGCGACCGCACCGCAGCCTGGTTTATTGCGATGCACCAAAAGTGGGTGCCAAACTTGCTTATCGTGGTGCATGGCATTTGAAATCGACATCGGCTTCACCTCACAGGCAGGCAAAAAGGACCGCAAAGAAGACTTTGTGGCCGCCATGCTGCCCGAGCCCGGCCAAGAGGCCATGGGCGCCATCGCCGCGCAAAACGCGTGGCTGGCGGGTATCAACCGCCGCCGTGCTCCCGTGCTGGGCCACACGACCCTGACTGCGCTGGTGGTACGCGGTCAGTCCTATACGCTGGCCCACGTGGGGGACAGCCGCGCCTACCTCCTGCGCGCGGGCGAAGTGCTGCCGCTGACCACCGACCACATCGTCAACCATCCCGATTTGCAACACCAATTGTTGCGCGCTGTGGGTATTGAAGACCGGCTGGTAGTGGACTACAGCCAGGGTGATGTGCAGGTGGGTGACGTATTTGTGCTGCTGACCGACGGCGTGCACAACCAGGTACCGGCCAAACGACTGCCCGACTTTGCAAAACTGCCCGATGCAAAGACCATGAGTGAAGGCCTGATTGAGCAGGCCCTCAAACAAGGCAGCCTGGACAACGTCACCGCGCTGGTGGTGCGGGGCCTTGGGGCTGTCCGATGTGACCTTGCAGGATGAAAATCGCCAGGCCCAGCAGCTGACCGTGCTGGGGCTGCTCAAGGTAGGTGATGTGGTGGACGGTCTGCAGGTCATTGCTGTGGTGGCGGACAACGGCATCAACATCGTGTACCGGGTCAGTGAGCTGGCCCCTGCGCCCGGCAGCGACCGAGGCCGCCTGCATGCCCTCAAGACCCTGCATCCCCAGCGCGCCCATGACCTGCAAGAGGGGGCCATGCTCGCACACGAGGCCTGGCTGGCCAAGCGCATGCAGTCCAGCCGCGCAGCCGACAACCTGGTGGCGCTGTCGCAAGGGGCCGCAGTGGTGCCATCGCCCAGCGGTTTTTATATCTTGTACGACTGGCATGCGGGGGGAAACCTTGCAGCACATGCTGGACCGCCACCACCGCTTCAGCCTGCCCCAGGCGATTGGCGTGGCCCTGAGCGGGCGCGAGCTTTAGGCGGCCCGTTTTCTGCATGCCGGCAGTCCCAGCTACATGAACCCCGAGCAATGGGGCTTTGCCATCAAAGCCAGCGGGGCAGACACCAGCTGCTGTGCGGCGGAAAACTCCCCTACGGCGAGGTCCTGCCCTACCAGAGTGGTCGCTACTACCGCGACCCCATAGCCCCCAGCCGCCATAACCCCGAGGTGCCCATCTGGCTCGACCACATTGTCCGCAAGGCCGTGGCGCGCGACAAACGCCAGCGCTTTGAGACCGCCGAAGAACTGCCGCTGGCGCTGGAGCGGGGCGCTGCGCGGCCCTTGAATGCGCCGCAATCCACACCATTGCTGCAACGCGACCCCACGGCGGTGTGGAAACTTGCGTTGGGGTTGAGCCTGCTGTTCAATGCGATGCGGATCTTCTGGTTGCTATTCCTGCCCAAGTAGGCCAATGGATTGGCGTAAAAAAAGGCCCCAAAGGACCTTTTCTTGTTGGGATGAACCCGCTCGCTGCTTAGTAGCTGCTACGGCCACCGCCGTAGCCGCCACCGCCAGAGCGATCACCGCCACCGCCATAACCGCCACCGCCGGAGCGATCACCGCCACCGCCGTAGCCGCCGCCGCCGCCGCCGCCGAATCCACCGCCAGTGCGGGGAGGACGAGCTTCCATCGGTTTGGCTTCGTTCACAACGAGACCGCGACCGCCAAATTGTTGGCCGTTCATGGCGTTGATAGCCGTTTGTGCCTGAGCGTCATCACCCATTTCCACAAAGCCGAAACCCTTGGAGCGGCCGGTATCACGTTCCATCATGACTTTGGCACTGGTGACGGTACCGTGTTCGCCGAATGCTTGTTGCAGATCTTCGTCACGGAAAGAATAAGGCAGGTTGCCTACGTAAAGTTTGTTGCCCATGATAGGACTCCTAAAAATAACTTAAAACGCGATGGAGTCCAAAACCGAAAACAACAAACCAATGAAGACTTAAAGCAGACGCGAGACTGACATTCACCGCAAACCAGTGTTGCTGATAAATCAGCAATACACCACATATGATACGCCATGCCTAATTTTTGCGAATTTTTATTTGCATTGGCACCAAGAACCGTTGTTTGGAGGCTTGGCTGTTGCCAGGTTCGTCACGCCAATACCCGGCGTAAGGGATGTATCGGCTTTGGTCAACGGCCGCCCGTGCATTCGAGTTCAAACAACGGTACCTCGGCCCTGCGGCTCAGCCATACGCCGCCACCCAGTTCCTGGAAGCCCTCCGACAAGCCGCGCCGGTACAGCTGTGCCCGGTGGCGGAACAGGCGGGGATCGGTCAGCTCCTCGTCGAGGGTGCCGTGCTCGTAGTCCTCGCGCGCCACGGCTTCCACGTACAGAGCCCCCCGGCTTAGCTTGCCCAAGTTGCGCAGTGCAAGCTGCAGGTCTGCCGCACTCAGGTAGGGAAGCACGCCCTGGCAGATTACCAGGTCAAACGGCTGGTCGCACGGGTAGTCCACCACCGATCCGCGCGCCCACCCAAAGCGCCGGCACAGGTATTCGCTGTATTCCACACCGTGGTAGCTGGCGTCGGGAAAGTGCCTGGCCACGGCACCCTGCCACAGGCCGATGCCGCAGCCTACATCCAGCACCCGCTTGACGGGCACGCGCAAGTACTTGAGGTAGCTGCACACGAAAGCGCCCAGTCGCTCAACATGCTCAGGGTCTACCACGCTGGTCTTCTTGTCGAAGTAATAGCGCTGGTAGTACGCCTCGTCAAACCATTGGTCGCTTGCTGACTTCACGCCTGCTCCTTGTTGCGGATGTGCCCGATCGCTGGGCATTAGTCGTGAGTATGGCGTAGGGAGTGTCGGCTGCCCGGGCATTTCAGCACCGGATTGCCAACCGCCAATCAGTCGGTCGTGCACCACCGACCAGAATTCGGGCACACAACGGCCGGTGCGCAGCCCATCCAGATTTGCTCTTCACTCAGTAGCGACGAGGTTGCAGAATCGCCGTCAAAGGTGATTTTGAGTGCGCACGCAACATGCGCATCTTCGATTGGAAGCTCCCAGGTCAGGAATAGTTGAGTCCAATCCTGTTCGGGTGGAAAGTCGCTTACGGAAAAGCTGCTGCCATGGCGTTGAATGACGGCGTGAGGCTGGCCAGTGTCGAAAATTACAACCGTACCCCGGGTCAGTGGGATTCGATGACCGATCGATGGAAAATGCAAGTCCAATCCCCTGTCCTCGCTCAGAAATAGATTGCAAAAGGCCGCTCCGCCATAGTCTGCACCATCGTGGTGGTAATTCGCTCCGCGGCAGACCATGAGGGCGACATCATTGGAGGCTGTTATCTCAGGCAGCCCGCTTGCACGCATCCAATTGGAAACCGCCTGAACGCTGCACGCGTAGTCCGGCCAGCGCGCGCGGGCTCTTGCCAACGGCAATGCCTCGACGATTCCGGGTTCCAGGCTCAATCGTGATATTTCCCTTTGCCAATCTGCATGGAGACGGACCGGGGGCACGGGCACGTCGAGCCTGCCCGACAGCACTACTTCACTAACGCTTCGACTGCGGATGGCATCGCCACTCCAGAAATAGGAAGTCAGGTCGTTGTGTACACGATGCTGTTTGGGATGAGGGCTCATCTGGGTCGGTGTAGTAAGGCTGGAGTTTCTGAAAAAGATCAAGGGTTTGTCGTCAAGCTTTGGAGCCTGAATGTCCACCAGGACGGGCGCCTGATTTTCATTTAATGGACAGTCAATTTGATACTGCCCAAGTTCTCCGCGCGACCGGATTGCCGGGGTCCGCACTCCATTCGAACCAGCCGCCGTCATAAACACTAATCTGCTTCCACCCCATGAGCCAGGCATAGAAAAACGCCAGCGAGGCGCGCCAGCCCGTGCCGCAGTAAAACGCAACCTGCTGGTCGCGGTGGATGCCCGCATTTCTCCACAGCGTTTCAATGTCCTGGGCTGCGCGCATGGTGCCGTCGGCATGCTGGAAATCGCTCATGCTGTTGACATCACTGCCTTTGCCGGCATGACCCCAGCGCGCGCCTGCAATGTCGCCCACGGGCGTGATGTAGCTGTAGCCTGACGTTTTGCCCACGAATTCGTTGCGGGTGCGAATGCTCGCCAATACCCCGTTAGTCTGTTGCAGCAGGGCCTTCGCTTGCTGTGTATCGATAAGGTATGCCGGGTTTGCGGGAAAGGTGGCTCCAAAACAGCGAACCGCCTCAGACATGCTGGGTATCCCTGTGGAAAGGGGTAAGCCTGCATGGCACCAGGCTGTAAAACCACCATCCAGCAGGCGCACATCCCGTACCCCCGCGTACAGGAAAAAATGGGCGGCACGTGCGGCGATCAAGGTATTTCGACTATAGAAGACCACGGTCGTGTCATGGCGAATTCCATGACGCAGCAAAAGTTGTAGCAGCGCCGTGTCGTGCACTTTGTTCCAGAATGGCACTTGTTCCAGCTCTGTGGTGTCGAGGTAACCCGCACCCGGAATATGGCTGGAGAAAAATGTGTTGGCGCCGTCGCAGCCGACCTCCAAAAGCCGCCATTCGCCCGCGGGCGCGGCCTCAATCGGGTCATGCCTCAACCATGCTGCCAGCCACGCCGCGCTGACCAGTTGTTGCCAGCGCAGCAGATCGTGGCGAAACCCGATAGGGGCATCGCGGTGGTGAGCAATTTTCATTAGAATTTCTTTGGGTTTTTGGGGCACCCAGCGTGCGATGCCCAACAACCTGACCAAGGAGAACTATTATGACTACGGGTACCGTCCGCCTGCATCGCGTCCTTCGAACAAAACCAGAAAAGGTGTACCGCGCCTTTTTGGATGCTGACGCAATGGCCAAGTGGATACCACCGTATGGTTTTACCTGCAAGGTTTAACACCTGGATGCCAGGGTCGGCGGTACCTTCAAGATGTCGTTCGAGAATTTTTCGACTGGACACGGGCACTCGTTCGGCGGAGAGTATCTGGAACTGGTGCCAAACGAACTCATTCGCTACACCGATAAATTCGATGATTCCAACTTGCCTGGCGAAATTCAGGTCACGGTAACCTTGAAGGCGGTCTCGTGCGGCACCGAGTTGCACATTTTGCAGGAAGGATTGCCCGAAGTGATCCCTGTGGAGATGTGCTACCTCGGTTGGCAGGAGTCACTTGCACAACTCGCGAATCTTGTTGAGCCCGATATTCAGGATTAACCCCGTGTCGCCAGGTACGGTGACGCGTCGCGGGTGAGCAAAGTGAATTTCATCAGCTCTTCCATGACATGCACTACCCGGTCGAAGTACGACGATGGTTTCATCCGCCCGGCATCGTCAAACTCCAGAAACGCTTTGGCCAGTGAGGACTGATTCGGGATCGTGAGCATGCGCAGCTGATTCACGGCGTTGAACGACCGCAAGCTCCCGCAGTTCTTGCACCTTGGCATGGCTGTCGGGTGCGCCGTCCGGTTGGGGCAGTCCCGCTGGATCAAACACCCGTGTTTCAGCGCCCATGGCCTGAAGCAGGCGCTGGGCTTCCAGCGTCAGCAGCTTGCTGGCGGTCGGAATGTCGAACAGTACTACGGCGATGTTGGGCAGTTCAGTCATGGTGTGACGCCGCGACCTTGTGCATCAACCACCCGTTCCCCGTCTTCCTTGGCAAATGCACCCGTTTGCGGCTTGGGCAGTATGTCCAGAACCACTTCAGAGGGTCGGCACAGTCGCACACCCAAAGGGGTGACCACGATGGGTCGGTTGATCAGGTTCGGGTGGGCCAGCATGTGCTCCACCAGTTGGTCGTCGGTCCATTGGGGGTCGTCCAGACCCAGCGCCTCATAAGGGGTTCCTTTCTTTCGCAGCAGCGCCCTCGGGGTGACACCCATCGCGGAGATCAGTTCAAGCAAGGTAGCTTTCGATGGCGGGTTCTCCAGGTAGTGGATGACCTGCGGCTGGTCTCCCGTATTGCGGATCATGGCCAGGGTATTGCGCGAGGTGCCGCATTGGGGGTTGTGATAAATCACGACGTTGCTTGCGGTGTCGTTGGGGGAGGGTGTGGTCATGGCGGGTGGAGGAGGTGGGTCAGCAAAAATCTGAATTAATTCAATATTCATTGTATTATCGAAACATGAATGAATCACAAGTGACGGCCGCTTTAGCCGCCCTGGCACAAACCCAGCGTCTGCGGGCATTCCGCGCACTCGTGGTTGCGGGCCAAGACGGGTTGACCCCTTCCACCCTGGCCGAACAACTGGCGGTGGCTCCGAGCAACCTGTCGTTCCATCTGAAGGAACTGGCGCACTCCGGATTGGTGGATGTGGAGCCGCGCGGCCGCAACCTGATTTACCGGACCAACTTTGCGGCGATGAATGCACTGATGGGCTATCTCACCGAGCAATGTTGCCAGGGTGCGTTCTGCGAAGTGACTGACACAAAACCCATCAACGTCCTGTTCCTGTGCACGCACAACTCAGCCCGGAGCATTTTGGCCGAGGCCCTGTTGAATGCCGTCGCCCATGGCCGCTTCAAGGCGTATTCCGCCGGTAGCCACCCGCGCAAAAATCAAAAGCCCAATCCCTTGGGTCTGCAGGTTCTACAAAAAGCAGGCATTCCCATAGAAGGCCTGCACAGCAAAAGCTGGGACGCGTTTGCGACGCCCGATGCCCTGCAGATGGATCTGATCATCACGGTTTGTGACAACGCCGCTGGAGAAGTGTGTCCTTTCTGGCCAGGGCATCCCGCCACGGCCCACTGGGGATACCCTGATCCGTCCGAGTGTGACGCGCCCGAGGTGGAAAAGCGGGAAGCCTTCCGCAAAACCATGCACGCAATCAAGCACCGGCTCGAATTGCTTTGCAGCCTGCCCAAGGCTAAACTGGAAGCATCTACGCTGCAAACCAGTGCCCGCCAATTGGCCACCACCTAGACGGATGGAGCCATGAATGTATTCGAGCGCTTTCTGACGGTCTGGGTTTTCCTGTGCATCGTCGTAGGTATCGCCTTGGGGCAGATGTTTCCCGGTGGTTTTCAGACCATTGGCCGCATGGAGATTGCCCAGGTCAATTTGCCGGTGGGCCTGTTGATCTGGGTGATGATCATTCCCATGCTGTTGAAGGTGGACTTTGGCGCCTTGGGAGAAGTGCGCAAGCACATCAAGGGCATTGGCGTCACCCTGTTCGTCAACTGGCTGGTCAAGCCTTTCTCCATGGCCTTTCTGGGCTGGCTGTTCATCCGGCATTGGTTCGCGCCCTTGCTGCCCCCAGACCAACTGGACAGCTACATAGCCGGGCTGATTCTGCTGGCTGCGGCGCCTTGCACCGCCATGGTATTTGTCTGGAGCCGATTGACGGGAGGCGACCCGCTCTTCACGCTGTCGCAAGTGGCCCTGAACGACAGCATCATGGTGATCGCGTTCGCTCCTCTGGTGGCGTTCTTGCTGGGGCTCTCCGCCATTACGGTGCCGTGGGATACCTTGCTTACTTCGGTGGTGCTGTACATCGTCATTCCGGTCATCCTGGCGCAACTGCTGCGCAAGTCGCTTTTAGTCAAAGGGGCAGCCGCGTTTGACGCGGTGATGGCCCAAATCGGCCCCTGGTCCATTGCCGCCTTGCTGGCCACACTGGTGCTGCTGTTTGCCTTCCAGGGGGAGGCTATTTTGAAGCAGCCGCTGGTGATTGCCCTGTTGGCGGTGCCGATCCTGATTCAGGTGCTGTTCAATTCGGCGCTGGCGTATTGGCTGAACCGCGCGGTGGGCGAAAAGCACAACATTGCGTGCCCCTCTGCCTTGATTGGCGCTTCCAACTTCTTTGAGTTGGCCGTGGCCGCTGCCATCAGCTTGTTTGGCTTCAACTCGGGGGCTGCGCTGGCAACGGTGGTCGGTGTGTTGATTGAAGTGCCGGTCATGCTGCTGGTGGTGTACGTGGTCAATAACAGCAAGTCCTGGTACGAGCGAACATAAGAGCGCTTGACTTGCTGTGGGTCACTTCCAGTTAAACCCCGGGGTGCGAGACTCTACTGACTATGTTTTTTCAAGAAAGTATTTTCTCTGGGAGTGAAAACCAATGAAAGTTAAAGTCCTGGGCCCGGGGTGCAGCAAGTGCCAGAGCACGACCGCGATGATCGAACGCGTGGCAAAAGATCTTGGCGTGCCCCTGGAGCTGGAAAAAATAGAGAATCGCGAAGCGATCCAGAGCCATGGCGTTACGGCGACACCCGCTGTCATCATCCACGGGCAAGTGGTTCATGCTGGCGGCATTCCGTCGCATGAGAAAGTGCAATCCTGGTTACAGCCGCACTCCCTAGGCCTTCTGACGCACCCGACCCGGCATCTGTTTTTTACAGGAAAAGGTGGCGTTGGCAAAACATCGCTTTCGGCCGCCGTGGCCTTGCGACTTGCAGATTCCGGGAAGAAGGTTCTGCTGGTCAGCACCGACGCGGCGTCGAACCTGGATGAAATGCTGGGCGTTCCGCTGCGCAACCAGCCCACCCCCGTTCCGGGCGCGCCCGGATTGTCGGTTTTGAATATTGACCCTGACAACGCCGCAGAGTCCTACCGGCAACGCGTGGTGGACCAGATGGGTGTTGACGCGAGCGACAAGGAGATTGCAACAGTCCGAGAGCAGCTGTCGGGCGCATGCACCACAGAAATTGCCTCCTTTGATGAATTTGCGTCGCTCTTGTCGGACACAGACCAGAACTACGACCACATCGTTTTTGATACCGCGCCCACGGGCCATACGCTGCGGCTACTCAGCTTGCCCAAAGCCTGGAGCGGGTTCCTGGCCGACAACGAGCAGGGCGCCTCCTGCCTGGGCCCGCACTCCGGCTTGAAGATGCAGGAGATTCGGTTCAAGGCGGCTCTGGATGCGCTCTGCGACCCGGCGTTGACCACTGTGGTACTGGTGACCCGTGCCGACGCGGGAGCAATTGGCGAGGCCTCGCGCACTTCAGACGAGTTGCAGACCCTGGGTCTGCACAACCAGCGCCTGGTGATCAACGGCGTATTTCATGCGACAGATCGTAATGATGCGGTTGCGGTGGCCATTGAAGGTGTGGGCACGCAGGCGCTGGATGCGATGCCGAAGAATCTTCTTGCGCTACCCCAGGACCAGGTCCCGCTGCGCCCGTTTGACACGGTAGGCCTGCCCGCTTTGCGCGCGTTGCTGGTTGAAGGAAGCCCGCCAAATGGCAGTGAGATTGCGGTGCTACCCCAAATACTCAAGCCTGTGGTGGGACTCGATGCGCTGGCTGACGAGTTGGCCCATGCGGACCGTGGCTTGATCATGGTCATGGGCAAAGGCGGAGTCGGAAAGACCACGATTGCGGCGGCCCTGGCGCTCGGCCTGGTTCAGCGTGGCAAGACCGTGCATTTGAGCACCACGGATCCGGCCGCGCATCTGGTGGGGACGCTCAACGGGGCAGTTTAAGGCCTGCGTGTGGACCGTATTGATCCGCTTGTGGAGACGCAGAAGTACGTCGACAAGATCATGGCAACCAAAGGGGCCGGGCTGGATGCGCAAGAGCGTGCGTTGATGCTGGAAGACTTGCGTTCGCCCTGTACCGAAGAGGTTGCGGTATTCCACGCTTTCTCCAAGGTGGTGAGCGAGGCGCGCAGCGCGTTCGTCGTGCTGGACACCGCACCCACCGGCCATTCACTCTTGTTGATGGATGCCACGGGGGCCTATCACCGGCAAATGATGCGCGAATTTGAGGGGCACGGTGCAGGTCATGTGGTCACACCGCTGATGCGTTTGCAGGACCCTGCCTACACCCGGATTATTCTGGTCGCGCTGCCCGAGATCACGCCCGTATCGCAAGCACAGGCACTGCAGGAAGATCTGCGCAGAGCCAGCATTGAGCCCTTTGCGTGGGTGATCAACAAGAGTGTTTTGGCAGCGGGCACGCACGATCCCTTGCTGAGCGCCCGCCTGAGTGGTGAGGTTCGCCAGTTGGAGCGCATCTCCGACGGCCTTGCCAGGAAGACCTACGTTTTGCCGTGGCTGGCACGCCCACCCATTGGCGTGGAAGAGTTGACCAAGCTGGTGACCGCAGCCAGCCCATAGAAGTCAAGCCGCTTTTTCGACGTGCGCCTGGCGGGTATACAGAAAGTCAATCACCGCCTTGCGGTAGCCCAGGTACTGGGTGCTGTCGGCGAGCTCCACGCGCTGGCGGGGGCGGGGCAGGTCCACCGATAGCACCTCGCCAATGGTGGCAGACGGGCCGTTGGTCATCATCACGATCTTGTCGGACAGCAGCACTGCTTCGTCCACATCGTGGGTCACCATCACGACCGTGCTTTGGGTGCGGGCCACAATTTCCAGCAACTCGTCCTGCAGCTTGGCACGGGTGAGGGCGTCCAGCGCGCCAAAAGGCTCGTCCATCAGCAGGACTTTAGGCTCCATGGCCAGGGCCCGGGCAATGCCCACGCGCTGTTTCATGCCACCCGAGATTTCGCCAGGACGTTTCTGCGCGGCGGGTGTGAGGCCTACCAGAGCCAACGCCGCGTCGGTGCGGGCCATCAGCTGGGCTTTTTTCTCGGCGGGCGCGCCGGTGCTTTTGGAGGCGGCGCCAAACACGCGTTCCACGCCCAGGTACACGTTCTCAAAGCAGGTGAGCCAGGGCAGCAGCGAGTGGTTTTGAAACACCACCGCGCGCTCGGGGCCGGGGCCAGCGATTTCGCGGTTGGCACACAGCAGCGCGCCCTGCGTTGGCATCGTCAGCCCGGCAATCAGGTTGAGCAGTGTGGACTTGCCGCAGCCCGAGTGGCCGATCAGCGCCACAAACTCGCCTTTGGCAATGGTCAGATTGATGTCGCGCAGTGCGCAAAACGGGCCTTTGCGGGTTTTGAAAGTCTGCTCGACGTTCTGGACTTCGATGAATTTGGTAGTGAGTGATTCGCTCATGATTTCACCTCTTCAAACGTAAATGCGGTTGCGACCTTGATCAGCAGGTACTCCAGTACCAGTCCGACGATGCCAATCACGAAGATGGCAATGATGATGTTCTTGACGTTCAGGTTGTTCCACTCGTCCCACACCCAGAAGCCGATACCCACGCCGCCGGTCAGCATCTCGGCGGCCACGATCACCAGCCATGCAGTGCCCACGGCCAGACGCACACCGGTCAGCATGTAGGGCAGTACGGCGGGGAAGAGGATCTTGGTAAAAATCTTCCACTCGCTCAGGTTGAGCACACGCGCCACGTTCATGTAGTCCTGTGGCACGCGTTGCACGCCAACCGCCGTGTTGATGATCATGGGCCAGATGCTGCAGATGAAAATGGTCCAGATGGCAGCCGGGTTGGCCCCCTTGAACACCAGCAGGCCAATCGGCAGCCAGGCCAGCGGCGAGACCGGGCGCAGCAGGCTGATCAGTGGGTTGAACATGCGGCCCAGAAAGTCAAAACGCCCGATCACAAAGCCCGCCGGTATGCCCACCGCCGCGGCCAGGCCAAAACCCACCGCTACGCGCTCCAGCGACATCAGCACATTCCAGCCCACGCCCTGGTCGTTGGGGCCCTTGCGGTAGAACGGGTCAGCGAAGATGGTGAGTGCCTGCTTCCAGGTTTCCCAGGGGCTGGGAATGCTGCTGGAGGTGCTGATGCTCACCAGCGCCCAAATGCCAATCAGCAGGACCAGTCCGAGCACGGGCGGCAGCACGGCCAGCACCAGACCGCGCCCGTCGAAGGATGGCTTGCCCCCAGGGGTCGTGACGGAGATTTTCGCATCATTCATGCCTGTAGCCCCCGTGGAATATGCGCTAGCAGCTTCTTTTTTGATAGCAAGACTGTCTGCCGTAGCAGACAGGGGCGAGTGGAATACGGCGCTGACCATGGTGTTCTCCTAGTGGGCAAGTGTTCAGGCTTTGATCTTGAAACCGTCGGCGTACTTTTTCGGGTCCTTGCCGTCCCAGACCACGCCGTCCATCAGCTTGGCGCTGCGCATGGCGTCCTTCGGAATGGGCGCTTTGGCAGCGGTAGCGGCCTGCTTGTAGATGTCGATCTGGTTGATCTGTCTGGCCACAGCCAGGTAGTCCGGGTGCTCCTTGAGCAGGCCCCAGCGCTTTTGCTGAGTCAGGAACCACATGCCATCCGACAGGTAGGGGAAGTTGACGGTGCCTTCGTTGAAGAACTTCATGTGGTTGGCGTCGTCCCAGGTCTTGCCCATGCCGTTCTGGTAGCGGCCCAGAATGCGCTGGTTGATGGCGTCCACGCTGGTGTTCACATAGCTCTTGTCAGCAATGGTTTCTGCCATCTTGTTCTTGTTGGACAGGCTGGCGTCAATCCACTGACCGGCTTCGATGATGGCGGCGGTCACGGCGCGCGCGGTGTTGGGGTATTTTTTGACGAACTCGCTGGTGGTCCCCAGCACCTTTTCGGGGTGGTCTTTCCAGATGTCCTGCGTGGTGGTGGCGGTGACGCCAATGCCGTCAATGATGGCGCGGTGGTTCCAGGGCTCACCCACGCAGAAGCCGTCCATATTGCCGACACGCATGTTGGCCACCATTTGCGGTGGCGGCACGGTGATGACCTTGGCGTCGGTAATGGGGTTGATGCCGTTGGCTGCCATCCAGTAGTACAGCCACATGGCGTGCGTGCCAGTGGGGAATGTCTGGGCAAAGGTGTATTCACGCTTTTCGCTGGCCATCAGCTTGGCAAGGCCGGCACCGTCGACAGCGCCTTTGTCCGCCAGCTTTTTGGACAGCGTAATGGCCTGGCCATTCTGGTTGAGCGTCATCAGCACGGCCATGTCTTTCTTGGGGCCGCTGACCCCCAGGTGCACGCCGTAGATTAGGCCGTAGAGCACATGGGCGAAGTCCAGCTCTCCGTTGACCAGCTTGTCGCGCACGCCGGCCCAGGAGGCCTCTTTGCTGGGGATGATCTTGACGCCATATTTCTTGTCGAAGCCCAGCACCGAGGCCATCACGACGCTGGCGCAGTCGGTCAGGGGAATGAAGCCAATCTTGACCTCGGTTTTCTCAGGCGCATCAGAGCCTGCTGCATACACGGCGGCGCGCAGGGCGGGGTTGATGCCAATGGCACCCACGGCGGCGGTCTGCAGCACGGCGCGGCGGCTGAGTTTGGTTTTGAGAAGATCAGTCATGGCAAAGCTCCATCAGTTGCGAAAACAAAAAAGGCGTCCACACACAGCACGGCGCTTCATGGAAGCCAAGTGCTGGTGGGGACGCCTTTGTCCGGATTGACAGGCCTTACCCGTCGTTGGGTAAAGCTTGTCAGTTGACCCTCAGTGGTCTTGGTAGGAGTGATGCAATGAGCGTGCCAGGTTTCTGGGCAGGTGATTCCTGAATGGACTGGACGCAATATGCTACTGTTTTTATAGCTGCATACGCAGTATGGACGGGGGCTAAGGCGGGTTTTTGTGCCAAACGTTCACGTCATTGCAGCCGTTGGGTACGGGCACTGAAATTGTGCAGTGCACCAAATGCAAGCGGTTTCGCCGGCCTGAAAATCTACCGGCTGCGCACCCGGTTGGAAGGATGACTCAGAGCTGGAATGCCAGCAACCGGATCGAGCCCTCGGCCAGCTCGCGCAATATGCCGGGCGGCTGAGAACGGTAGGGTACGGCGTCCATCCGCTGGCGATCGATCCAGTGTGCGAATCGCTGGACGTCCGTGGGGTCAAAAAATGCCACCATCATTTCGTAATTCAGAAACAGGCTGCGCTCATCAATATTGGCCGAGCCTGCCAAGGCCAGTTCATCATCAACAATGATGGCTTTGGCGTGCATCATCCCGGGTGTCAGCCAGACGCGGGCACCTGCTGCCGACAGCTCGCGCAGAGCCGCATGGCGTGCCATATCTGCCAGTCGGTGGTTCGACCGCGGTGGCAAAACCAGGTCCACCGCGATCCCGCGACGTGCGGCCAGCGTGAGCGCCATCAACAGCGCCGCATCGGGTACGAAATAGGGTGTGATCGCCAGAATCCGGTTTTGTGCGGTGAAACAGCTTGATACCAGCAGCGCATGCAAGGTGTCGTCCGCTTGGTCCGGTCCGCTGGCAATGAGTTGTGCTTGCGCCAGGCCGGCCTCGACTGGAGGAGTGCGGGTTTCTGTCGCGCTGCGGTGCGGACTCTGGGTTGCGAACGCCCAGTCCAGATCGAACTGGCCCTGTGCCTGATGCGCCAGACCCCCGGCCAAGTCAAAACTCAAGTCAGTCCATGGGGCTTGCGGATGATTTGCTACCAAATCACCGACAAAGTATTCAGCCGCCAGGTTGCGGCCACCCGTCCACAGCCGCTCTCCATCAGCGATCACCATTTTGCGGTGATTGCGCAAATTGGTGCGCCCGGGCAGTGGCGATCGCAGGGGCGAGACAAACCGTGCAACCTGGACGCCAGCCGCAGACAGCCGCTTCAGGTCTGGCCGTCCCCCCAGGTAGACGCCGACGCCGTCAATCAGCAGGCGAACGCGCACGTCGGTCTGTGCCTGGCGCATCAGCACGCTGGCAATTTCGTCTCCCAATGCGTCCCGGCCTAGAAGAAAAGTGCATAGGTCCAGGGTGCGGGTGGATCCCCGCATCACATCGCGAAGCGCTTGCAGGGCTTGCTGACCGTTTTCGTGGATGCTGAGTGGTTGATAGGTCGAGGCGGCTGGAAGTCCCATCGCGGCAGCGAGTTGCTGGAAATTGGCTGCCGGGGTGTTAAGGCGTCGACCTGCCAGCGGCAAAACGGACGCGTGCCGCAGTAGCAGGTTGCGAGGAATCTTTCGGCTGCCAAACAGGAGGTACAGCGGAAGCGCCAGATAGGGCAGAAGTGCCAGCGAAACCACCCAGGCAATGGCTGCGGATGGATGTCGGCGCTGATGCCGTGCGTGGGATGCGACAACGTAAATGGTGAGACCGAAGATCACCAGAACGCTGTGCAATGTCAACCAGTGGATGCCGGGCATTTCGAAGGCTAAAGTGTCCCCCAAAGGCAGCTAAAGCCAGCTAAAGCCAGCGCCCGTGCTGGGGCATCTGGATGGTTGTTTCAGGGCTGCTTGTGATGACGAAAGATCCCATCACGATACTGAGCAGGCCGATAAACAGGCTGGCAAAGAAAGCAGTCCAGAAGCTGGAGACCTTGAAGCCCTTGACGAGCCACGCGACCAGCAAAATCATCAAGGCATTGATTACCAGTACAAAGAGACCAAACGTCAACAGGGTCAAAGGCAGGGTGAGAACGATGAGCAGCGGCTTGATGATGGCGTTGGCAAAACCGAGCAGTAGCGCCGACAAGATGAGTGACGCAGTGTCGTCAAACTTCAGTCCCTTGAAAATATGACTGGCGGCCCACAAGGAGACCGCCGTAATGGCCCAGTGCAGCAAGAAAGGTGAAATATTTTCCATTCGGGTGATCCTAGCCGAGCAGGTCCGCCACGTCCAGCATGCGCTGGGCAACATCCACAATCTTGAGGTTCTTGTCCATGGCCGTTTTGCGCAGCTTGGAGTAGGCCGCTTCTTCGGTGAGCTGCTGGCGCTCCATCAGCAGGACCTTGGCGCGGTCGATGACTTTGCGGTCCCTGAGCTCAGCGCTGAGCTCGTTGAGTTCGCTGCGCGTGGTGGCCAGTTCGGCCCGCAGGGCCTGCTCGTGCTGGAATCGCGCCAGTGCCACGTCCAGAATGGGGCGAATGCGGTCTGCCGAGAGGCCCGCCACGATGTAGGCTGACACGCCTGCGGCAACGGCGGCCCGTGCATTGGAGGTGTCGTTGTCATTGGTGAACATGACGATGGGGCGGCGCGCATCGCGGGTGGCCATGACGACATGTTCCAGTGCGTCACGGGCCTCGCTCTCGGCATCCACAATGATCAGGTCGGGTTGCAGTTGAGCCAGGCGTTCTGTCAAAAAAACGTCAGCGGGCAGGGAAGCAACCAGGTTGAATCCGCTTTCCAGCAAACCAATACGCAGGCTGCGTGAGCGCTCGGCCTGGTCGAGGGCGTGGGTGTCTTGCGGGTCATGAATGGCCAGGTCAGCAGAAATAACAACAATGCGCAACGCTTCGTTCATATGGATAGTGGATGCAAAAATCAAGCCAATTTTAAGTGTGCGGCATCGCTATTGTGCTTGGGTAAACTCCATGCCCTATGGTGAACAACATGCTGGTGCTGGGAATTGAGTCGTCTTGCGATGAGACAGGGGTGGCCTTGGTGCAAACCCACGCCCGTGGTGTGCCCACCTTGCTGTCGCATGCGCTGTATAGCCAGATTGAGATGCACCAGGCTTTTGGTGGCGTGGTTCCGGAACTTGCCAGCCGTGACCATATTCGCCGGGTGCTGCCGCTGACGCAAGAGGTGTTGACGGCGGCGGACCGAACGCTGGCGGATGTGGATGTGGTTGCCTACACCCGGGGTCCGGGTCTGGCGGGTGCCTTGCTGGTCGGTGCCGGTGTGGCGTGTGCGCTGGGTGCTGCCTTGGGCAAGCCGGTGCTGGGTGTGCACCATCTTGAGGGGCACCTGCTGTCCCCCTTTCTGAGTGAAGATCCCCCCCAATTCCCTTTTGTGGCCCTGCTCGTTTCCGGTGGACATACCCAGTTGATGCGGGTGGACGGGGTAGGGCGTTACGAACTGTTGGGTGAAACGATCGATGATGCCGCTGGCGAGGCTTTTGACAAGTCGGCCAAGCTCATGGGGCTGGGCTATCCGGGCGGGCCCGCGTTGGCCCGCATGGCCGAAGAGGGCAATCCGAAGGCGTTCGCCTTGCCGCGTCCCTTGCTGCACAGTGGCAATCTCGATTTTTCATTTGCCGGGCTCAAGACCGCCGTGCTGGTGCAGGCCCAGCGCATGGTGGTGGCGCACGCCACTGCCGGTGCGCCCGTGGAGCAAACGACGCCCAGCACGGCTGCGGGTTTTGAGAAGCTGCCACTCGCCGCACGCTGTGATCTGGCCGCATCTACGCAGGCGGCCATCGTGGACGTGCTGATCAAAAAATCACTGATTGCGTTGAAACAAACCGGTCTGAAGCGCTTGGTGGTGGCCGGCGGAGTGGGGGCCAACCGGAGTCTGCGAGAACAACTCAACGCCGAGTGCGCCAAACGCAACATCCGGGTGCATTACCCGGAGTTGCATTTGTGCACCGACAACGGCGCCATGATTGCCATGGCTGCTGCCATGCGTCTGCAGAGCGGTCTGCAGCAAGCGACCACCAGTTACGCTTTTGATGTCAAGCCGCGCTGGCCGTTGCAGTCGCTAGGTCAGTGAATCGCCAGTTCGGTGGCGGTGCTGACGGGCACTTTTTTGACCAGTTTCAGGCTCAGAACGCCGTTTTCGAGTTTGGCAGTGCTCTGCGCAGTGTCGATGTCTTGCGGCAACTCGTATGCGGCTTGGTAGCTGCGGGGCGCACCTTCTTTACTGGCAATGCGAACGATGGCACCCTCAATGGCGATGTTCAGTTGGTCTTTGGCGATGCCGGGCACATCCAGTGTCAGGTTGAATGCAGTCTCATCCTGTGTGTAAGCGCAGGCACGGTTGCTGGTGGAGCGCAGCGCATCATCCATGAAGCGCTCCAGCGTTCGGCCTGGGTTGGCATAGGCTTGGCGGCGAATCTGGGGCTGGGCGGTCGTAGCAAAAAACATGAAGGTACTCCTAGTACACTGCGCGGCTCTCACAGCGAGCGCCGCATGCACCTAAGCTGCGCCTCATCCCTCTCATTTCAAGAGAAATATCTGCATGTTTATTCTTTCACGTTGGGCCTTGAAATCGTGTGCTGCGGCGCTATTTTGCGCCCCCTTATTGTTGTCTACCGTTCGTGCCGAGGCCCCGCCCGCAACGATCAAGCTGGCCCTGATCGAGGGCCTGAGCGGGCCCAATGCCAATGCGGGCGAAGCGGTTTTTCGCAATATCGTGTGGGCGGTTGAGCGCGTCAATGCACGCGGTGGCGTCAAGCTGTCTTCAGCCGCAGGCGGCAACCAGTTGCTGGCGCTGGAACGCTACGACAGCAAGGGTCAGAGCGAGGAAGCCCTTTCGGCATTGCGATCGGCCATCGACAACGGGGTGCGCATTGTTTTGCAGGGCAATTCCTCCGCCAACGCGGCGGCATTGATCGACGCCATCAATAAGCACAACGAGCGCGATCCTGCCCGACGTGTCCTCTTCCTGAATTACTCGGCCGTCGACCCGTCGCTGACCAACGAGAAATGCAGCTTCTGGCATTTCCGGTTTGATGCCCACGCCGATATGCGCATGGCGGCCCTCATGGATGTCATCAAGGACGACAAGGCGATCAAAAGCGTCTATCTGATCGGGCAAGACTACAGCTTTGGTCAGGGCGTTTTGCGCGAGGCAAGGCGCCAGCTGGGTCTGCAGCGCCCGGATGTGCAAATTGTGGGTGACGAGTTGCACCCCATGGCGCGCGTGAAAGACTTTTTGCCCTATGCCACCAAGATCAAGGCCAGCGGCGCGCAGGCGGTTATCACCGGGAATTGGGGCAATGACCTGACCTTGTTGATCAAAGCGGCCAAGGACGTCGGATTTGAAGGCAAGTTCTACACGTTTTACGGCAATGCGCTGGGTGCACAGGCCGCGATTGGGGATGCAGGCATTGGCAAAGTGGTGGCCGTGGCGGAGTGGTTGCCCAATGTGCAGACCGCTGGTAGTGAAGCGTTTTACCGTTCATTCCGCGCCCGCTACCCTCAGTCAGCGGACGACTATGTCCATATGCGCATGCAGCTGATGATTGAATCACTGGCGCAGGCGGTCGAGAGCGCGGGTCAACGGGGTGGCGTCACCGCGAACCATGCTATTGATTTGGTAGCGGTCGGCGCACAGTTGGAGAGGGCTAACGTCACATTGGGTGGGCAAACGGGTGTTATGCGGGCCTCGGACCACCAGTTTCAGCAGCCACTGGTGGTGGGCGTCATGGAGCGCCAGGGTGCGCCCGGCGTCAAATTTGATGTGGAAGGCTCGGGCTACGGATTTCGGGTGATCAAGACCATTGCGCCAGTGGCGGCGGAGCAGCCCACCACCTGCAAAATGCAGCGTCCTTGAACCGCTTGCGTGGGCTGTTGGGCGTGTCTTTCCTGTCCACGCTATAATTGAGCGGCTTTGCATTCGGCAAGGCGCACGCCCAAAGCAGTTCCAGCATTGGGCGCAAGTTCAGAAACCGGAGCCTGCAACCCCGCTTGCAAGCCCAAAAAGTACAGGAAATTGAAATGATCGCTTCCAGCATCAAAGCATCTGTTGTCAAAGACAACCAGCGCAGCCCAACCGATACCGGCAGTCCTGAAGTGCAAGTTGCACTGTTGACCGCCCGCATCAATGAACTCATGCCCCACTTCAAGACCCACGCAAAAGACCACCATGGTCGTCGTGGTCTGGTGCGCATGGTCAACACGCGCAAAAGCCTGTTGACATACCTGAACCGTGTTGACCACGACCGTTACGTTGCCCTGATCGCGAAACTGGGTCTGCGTAAGTAAGCGTTAAAGCGAATGACAGACGCCTGAGTTAGTTCACTAGCTCAGGCGTTTTTTACTTCGGAGACGGCAAAAGCAGAGCGAAGCTGTGTCATTCCAGAGAAATTGGGTCTAGAAAACGATCGATTTTTTGGATTTCTCTGGAATGGCATCGTGTTCTGTGTTGCAGCCTCTGGGCTCGGGTGAGGTGGCCTGCACCTCCCAAACTCAATGGAGATTACAGATGAGCATTTTCAATAAAGTTACCAAGACCTTCCAATGGGGCCAAAACACGGTCACCATGGAAACCGGCGAAATCGCCCGCCAGTCCACCGGCGCTGTGCTGCTGGATATGGATGGCACCGTGGTGCTGGCCACCGTGGTTGCCAAGACCGAAGGCAAAGCTGGCCAGGATTTCTTTCCGCTGACCGTGGACTATCTGGAAAAGACCTACGCCGCAGGCAAGATCCCCGGCAGCTTTTTCAAGCGCGAAGGCCGCCCCAGCGAGTTTGAAACACTCACTAGCCGCCTGATCGATCGCCCGATCCGCCCGCTGTTCCCTGAAGGTTTCTTCAACGAGGTGCACGTTGTGGTGCACACCGTGTCGCTGAATCCTGAAGTGGATGCCGACATTGCTGCCCTGATCGCGGTCAGTGCTGCGCTGTCCATCAGCGGAATCCCATTCAACGGCCCTATTGGTGCGGCGCGCGTGGGTTACGTCAATGGCGAGTACGTTTTGAATCCGGGTCAGACCGCACGCAAAGACTCCATCCTGGATCTGGTCGTTGCCGGTACCGAAGCTGCCGTGTTGATGGTGGAGTCGGAAGCGCAGCAACTGTCCGAAGAAATCATGTTGGGCGCTGTGGTGTTTGGCCATGAGCAAGGCAACATCGCCATCAACGCCATCCACGAGCTCGTGCGTGACGCGGGCAAGCCCGTGTGGGACTGGAAAGCACCTGCAAAAGATGAAGTGCTGATCGCCAAAGTGGGCGCACTCGCTCAGGAAAAGCTGGCCGCTGCTTATCAGATTCGCAACAAACAGGCGCGCACCAAAGCGACGCGTGAAGTGACGACCTGGACCAAGATGGGTCTGAAGGCTGAAGGCGTTGAGTTTGACAGCGTGGCGGTGGACGGCATGCTGTTCGACATCGAAGCCAAGATTGTTCGCGGCCAGATTCTGGCAGGCGAGCCCCGCATTGACGGCCGCGACACCCGCACCGTGCGTGCCATTGAAATTCGCAACAGCGTGTTGCCCCGTACCCACGGTTCTGCCTTGTTCACCCGTGGTGAAACCCAGGCTTTGGTCGTCACCACACTGGGCACCGAGCGCGATGCGCAGCGTATTGACGCCCTGTCGGGCGAGTACGAAGACCGCTTCATGCTGCACTACAACATGCCTCCGTTCGCCACCGGCGAAACGGGTCGTGTCGGTACCCCCAAGCGCCGCGAAATCGGCCACGGTCGTCTGGCAAAACGCGCGCTGATTGCGGTGCTGCCAAGCAAGGAAGAATTCCCGTACACCATGCGTGTCGTGTCGGAAATCACCGAGTCCAACGGCTCCTCGTCGATGGCTTCGGTCTGCGGCGGCTGCCTGTCCCTGATGGACGCTGGCGTTCCCATGAAAGCGCACGTGGCGGGTATTGCCATGGGCCTGATCAAGGAAGACAACCGCTTCGCCGTGTTGACCGACATCCTGGGTGACGAAGACCACCTGGGCGACATGGACTTCAAGGTAGCCGGTACCACCAACGGTATTACCGCGCTGCAGATGGACATCAAGATCCAGGGCATCACCAAGGAAATCATGCAGGTCGCTCTGGCCCAGGCCAAAGAGGCGCGCATGCACATTCTGGGCAAGATGCAGGAAGCCATGGCCGAAGCCAAGACCGAAGTCTCCACTTTCGCACCGCGTCTGTTCACCATGAAGATCAACCCCGAGAAGATCCGTGACGTGATCGGCAAGGGGGGCTCCGTGATCCGTGCGTTGACCGAAGAGACCGGCACGCAGATCAACATCGACGAAGACGGCACGATCACCATCGCATCGGCTGACCCAGCCAAGGCGGAAGAGGCCAAGCGCCGCATCGAGCAGATCACGGCTGAAGTGGAAATTGGCAAGGTCTACGAAGGCCCGATCACCAAGATTCTGGACTTCGGCGCACTGGTCAACCTGTTGCCAGGCAAAGACGGCCTGCTGCACATCAGCCAGATCGCCCATGAGCGCGTCGAGAAGGTTTCCGACTACCTGTCGGAAGGTCAGATCGTCAAGGTCAAGGTGATGGAAACCGACGAAAAAGGTCGTATCAAGTTGTCCATGAAGGCCCTGATGGACCGTCCTGCCCAGTCTTCGGATCAAGGTTGATTTAATACTACTGCTAGTAAATCGATAGCTGCACATGCAGCAGCGGCGGGGGCTATCGGTTGAATATGCTATGAACGTTATCGAAATTGCATCCTTTGGCGGGCCGGACGTTCTGCGTCTGGGACAGCGTCCTGTGCCTGTCGCGGGTCCAGGCGAGGTTCTTATTCGTGTTAGCGCCAGCGGCGTCAATCGTCCTGATGTCTTGCAGCGATCAGGACTTTATCCGGCGCCTCCGGGCGCGTCGGATATTCTCGGACTCGAAATCGCAGGCATCATTGCTGCTGGCGATGCCGAGGCTCTGAAGCATGCCAATCTCCAGGTGGGTGACCGGGTATGTGCCTTGGTTGCGGGTGGTGGGTACGCGGAGTTCTGCGTCGCACCTGTGGCTCAGTGCCTGCCGGTACCGGGTGGACTGAGTGACATTGAGGCGGCCTCGTTGCCGGAAACTTTTTTCACCGTCTGGAGCAATGTTTTTGACCGGGGACGCCTGCAAAGCGGCGAAACACTGCTGATTCAGGGTGGCTCCAGCGGCATCGGCGTGACGGCGATTCAGCTGGCCAAAGCCTTTGGCGCGACCGTAATTGTGACTGCTGGCAGTGATGCCAAATGCCAAGCCTGCCTGGCCTTGGGAGCGGATCACGCCATCAACTATAAAACGCAGGACTTCCAGAGCGAGGTTCTGCGCCTGACGGATGGCCGTGGTGTGAATGTGGTGCTGGATATGGTGGCCGGTGACTACATCGCCAAGGAGTTGGTTTGCATGGCCGAAGATGGCCGCCTGGTCATCATCGCGGTGCAGGGTGGCGTTCAGGGCGAGATCAACGCGGGTCTGGTGATGCGCAAGCGTCTGACCGTCACGGGATCCACGTTGCGACCGCGACCGATTGCGTTCAAGCAAGCGATTGCCCAGGCCTGTTTGCAGCGCGTTTGGCCATTGATTGCCGCAGGCCGCATCAAGCCGGTGGTGCACAGTGTGTTCAACGCGCAGGATGCGGAACATGCCAGTGGCAGTGGCGCGTCGCGTGCCCATGCCTTGATGGAATCCAACCAGCATGTAGGCAAGATTGTTTTGACTTGGGGTACAGCATGAAGAAGAAACTGATTGCAGGTAACTGGAAGATGAACGGCTCCCTGGCAGCCAACGAAATGCTGGTGCAAGCGCTCATAGCCGGATCTGCAAACTGGAAGTGCCTGGTTGCGGTCTGTGTACCCGCGCCCTATTTGGCGCAGGTGCAGCGACTGGCTTCCGGCAGCGGAATCGACCTGGGTTCTCAGGATGTCTCCCAGCACGCTTCGGGTGCATTTACAGGCGAAGTTTCCGCAGAGATGCTGCGAGAATTCGGCGCTCGGTATGCCATTGTTGGGCATTCGGAACGTCGTCAGTACCACGGTGAAACCGATGTGACGGTGGCTGCCAAGGCGCAAAGTGCACTGGCCGCTGGCATCACCCCCATCGTTTGCGTAGGTGAGACACTGGCCGAGCGTGAGGCAGGTCATACCGAAGAGGTTGTCAAGCGCCAACTCGCCGCCGTCATCCATACCAATGGGCATTGCATCAGTGAGATCGTCGTGGCTTATGAGCCGGTTTGGGCGATTGGGACCGGCAAGACGGCCTCACCTGAAGAGGCTCAGCAGGTGCATGCCGTGTTGCGTGGTCAGTTGCGTGCGGCAACTGCGCAGGCCGACCGCGTTCACATTATTTATGGTGGCAGCATGAACGCTGCCAACGCGGCCCAATTGCTGGGGCAGGCAGACATCGATGGCGGCCTGGTCGGGGGCGCGTCCCTCAAGGCTGCAGATTTTTTATCCATCATCGCAGCGGCCCACTAACCGGTGGTTGCGGCTGATTTCCCATTTAGGAGTTAAGAATGAACATTGTGTTGACGATTATTTTGACGGTTCAGATGCTTGCGGCATTGTCCATGATTGGCCTGATCTTGGTGCAGCACGGCAAGGGTGCAGACATGGGGGCTGCCTTCGGAAGCGGCGGTTCTGGCAGTCTGTTTGGCGCGAGCGGAAGCGCAAACTTTCTATCGCGCACGACGGCCGTTCTGGCGACGATATTTTTTATATCTACTCTGGCGCTGGCGTATTTTGGTAACTTGCGGCCGGTGTCTTCGGGCAGTGTTCTGGAGGGTGCAGCCGCAGTTGCTCCCGTCGTCGCTGAAGCCGCTTCAGCGCCTGCGGTGCCGGCTTCGGGTGCCGCGCAGATTCCTGCAAAGTAATTGCTGTTTTAATTGCCCCCTCCCGCCCGGGAAGGAGCGAAATTCAGGGTAAACTCTGAGGCATTCTGGAAGGCAAATAACCGAGAGGTTCCTCACGCTATCCAGACAAATGAGAACCGCGGTCGTGGTGAAATTGGTAGACACGCTATCTTGAGGGGGTAGTGGCGAAAGCTGTGCGAGTTCGAGTCTCGCCGACCGCACCAGACAATTGTGGTTGCCCAAGGTTGACCTTGGGTAACCACACACAGTGATCAGAATCTCAAGATGAACCTCGATCAGTATCTACCCGTTCTTTTGTTCATCTTGGTCGGCGTTGCGATTGGCGTAGTCCCGCAAGTGCTTGGCTATATTCTGGGTCCCAATCGACCCGATGCGGCAAAAAACTCCCCCTATGAGTGTGGCTTTGAGGCATTTGAAGATGCTCGGATGAAGTTCGACGTACGCTATTACTTGGTCGCCATTTTGTTCATCTTGTTCGATCTGGAGACCGCCTTTTTGTTTCCGTGGGCTGTAACGCTCAAAGAGACGGGGCTTTTTGGTTTCTTGATTGGTATCGAGTTTGTCGGTGTGCTGACCCTTGGTTTTGCCTATATGTGGCAAAAGGGCGCCCTGGACTGGGAGTAATGCGATGATTGAAGGTGTTTTCAAAGAGGGCTTCGTCACCACCAGTTACGACTCGGTGATGAATTGGGCTAAGACTGGCTCCATTTGGCCCATGACTTTTGGGTTGGCATGCTGTGCTGTTGAAATGATGCATGCAGCGGCTGCGCGCTACGACTTGAGTCGTTTTGGCTCTGAGGTATTTCGGGCCAGTCCCCGTCAGTCGGATTTGATGATTGTTGCGGGCACGCTGTGCAACAAAATGGCTCCCGCACTGCGCAAGGTTTACGACCAGATGTCGGAGCCCCGTTGGGTGATCAGCATGGGCTCGTGTGCCAACGGTGGTGGTTACTACCACTACAGCTATTCTGTGGTTCGCGGTTGCGATCGCATTGTGCCGGTAGATGTCTATGTTCCCGGCTGCCCGCCTACGGCGGAGGCTCTGGTTTACGGTATTTTGCAGTTGCAGCAGAAGATTCGCCGTACTGAAACCATTGCGCGGGCGTGAGGGAGGGGTTATGACGTTATTTGCAATATCCCCTGAGGTGACTCGTGATGCCGTACAGGCTGTTCTGGGTGACAAAGTCAAGCGCATCTCCATCAAGTTGGGGGAGGTTTGTGTTGAGGTTTCTGCCGCGGATTACCATGCATCGGCCTTGGCTTTGCGCGACTCTCCGGGTTGCCAGTTTGAGCAACTGATGGATCTGTGTGGCGTTGACTATTCTGAGTACAGGGATGGAGCCTATGAAGGTTCGCGTTTCTGTGTGGTTAGTCATCTGCTGTCTATCGCGTTAAACCAGCGCGTGCGATTGAAGGTGTTTGCGACGGATGATGCAATGCCAGTGTTGGCGTCTGTGACAGATATCTGGAACTCTGCCGACTGGTTTGAGCGGGAAGCGTTTGATCTTTTTGGTATCGTTTTCGACGGCCACAATGATTTGCGCCGAATTCTGACGGACTATGGCTTCATCGGTCATCCCTTTCGCAAGGATTTTCCGACCACGGGGCATGTGGAAATGCGCTATGACGCGGAGCAGGCGCGTGTCATCTATCAACCGGTCACCATCGAGGCGCGCGAAATTACGCCGCGCATCATTCGTGAAGACAACTACGGGGGCTTGCAGTGAGCGGTTTGATTCATGGCTGAGATAAAGAACTACACCCTTAATTTTGGGCCGCAGCATCCTGCTGCACATGGCGTGTTGCGGTTGGTGCTCGAGCTTGATGGCGAGGTCATCCAGCGTGCCGATCCGCACATTGGTCTTTTGCACCGTGCCACTGAAAAGTTGGCAGAGAGCAAGACCTATATACAGGCCCTGCCGTACATGGACCGTCTGGATTACGTGTCCATGATGTGTAACTAGCACGCTTACTGCCTGGCTATCGAAAAGTTGCTGGGTATTGACGTACCAGTGCGTGCTCAGTACATCCGGGTGATGTTTGCTGAAATTACGCGTTTGCTCAACCACCTGATGTGGCTGGGATCACATGGCAATGATTGCGGTAGCTCGACGATTCTGATCTACACGTTTCGCGAGCGGGAAGATCTGTTTGACATGTATGAGGCGGCCAGCGGAGCGCGCATGCACGCTGCCTATTTTCGACCGGGTGGTGTGTACCGCGATCTGCCGGACAGCATGCCTCAGTACAAGGCAAGTCGAGTGCGCAACGCCAAGGGTGTGGCAGAACTCAATAGCAATCGCCAGGGTTCGATGCTGGATTTTATTGATGATTTCTCGCAGCGGTTTCCCGCTTGTCTGGATGAATATCACACCTTGCTGACGGATAACCGCATCTGGAAGCAGCGGACCGTCAACATCGGTGTTGTAACGCCTGAACGCGCGTTGAACCTGGGATTTTCTGGCCCGATGCTGCGGGGGTCGGGCATTGCATGGGATTTGCGCAAGAAGCAGCCGTATGACGTTTACGATCAGATGGACTTTGATATTCCCGTCGGTAAAACGGGCGATGTCTATGACCGCTACCTCGTGCGTATGGAGGAGATGAAGCAGTCCAATCGCATCATCAAGCAGTGTGTCGATTGGCTCCGGGTCAATCCTGGTCCTGTCATTACAGACAACCACAAAGTGGCGGCTCCGTCACGTGAATCCATGAAGACCAACATGGAAGAGCTGATTCACCATTTCAAGCTCTTTACGGAAGGATTTCATGTGCCAGAAGGTGAAGCCTATGCCGCAGTCGAGCATCCCAAGGGTGAGTTTGGTATCTACATCGTTAGCGATGGGGCCAATAAGCCGTACCGTTTAAAAATTCGCCCGCCAGGATTTGCCCATTTGGCAAGTCTGAATGAAATGGCTAGTGGCCACATGATTGCCGATGCGGTGTCAATCATTGGCACCATGGACATTGTTTTTGGAGAGATTGACCGATGATCTCTGACGCTACAAAAGTGCGCTTCGCCAAAGAAGTAGCTAAATATCCTGCCGATCAGGCGCAGTCTGCTGTTATGGCTTGCCTGGCAATCGTTCAGCAGGAGTTGGGTTATGTCAGTACCGACAGTGAGCAGCAAATTGCCGACTACCTCGGCATGGCAGCCATTGCGGTGCACGAGGTGACTACGTTCTACAACATGTACAACCAGCAACCGGTTGGCAAGTACAAGCTCAATGTTTGCACCAACCTGCCGTGCCAGTTGCGCGATGGCGTCAAGACATTGCGGTACTTGGAGCAGAAGCTGGGCATCTCCATGGGTGAGACCACGCCAGACGGCATGTTCACCCTGCAACAAAGTGAATGTCTGGGTGCGTGTGCGGATTCCCCTGTGTTGTTGGTGAATGACCGTTCCATGTGCAGCTTCATGTCTCCAGAGAAACTGGATCAACTTGTGGATGGACTGCGTGCGGCGGGAGACAAGGTATGACCGTGAACAACATCCTGTCGCAGTTTCAGGCCACCGGCGTTCAAACCTGTTTCCATGATCGGCACATCAATCCGCAGATCTATGCGGGATTGAATGGCGCTAACTGGCGTCTTAAAGACTACGAAGCGCGTGGTGGGTATCAGGCTTTGCGCAAAATCCTGGGTAAAGATGGCGCGCCTGCAACTGAAGCGGGCGTTGTGGGTATGACGCAGGACCAGGTGATTGCCACCGTCAAGGAGTCTGCGTTACGTGGACGCGGTGGCGCCGGGTTTCCAACCGGATTGAAGTGGAGCTTCATGCCACGCCAGTTCCCGGGCCAAAAGTATCTGGTGTGCAATTCGGATGAAGGCGAGCCGGGAACCTGTAAAGATCGCGATATTCTGGAATTCAATCCGCACATCGTTATCGAAGGCATGGCCATTGCGGCCTATGCAATGGGCATTACGGTTGGATACAACTATATCCACGGCGAGATTTTTTCCGCATACGATCGTTTCGAAGAAGCGCTGGAAGAAGCCCGTGCCGCGGGTTTGCTCGGAAACAACATCCTGGGTAGTAACTTCAGCTTCCAGTTGCATGCTGCGCACGGGTTTGGTGCCTATATTTGCGGTGAAGAGACTGCGCTTCTGGAGTCATTGGAGGGCAAGAAGGGTCAGCCCCGTTTCAAACCACCGTTTCCTGCCAGTTTTGGTTTGTACGGAAAGCCCACCACGATCAACAATACCGAGACGTTTGCCGCCGTGCCGTGGATCATTCGCAATGGTGGACAGGCGTATCTGGAATGTGGCAAGCCCAATAATGGGGGCACCAAAATCTACTCCATAAGTGGTGACGTAGAGCGTCCCGGGAATTATGAAATTCCCATGGGAACCCCGTTTGCCACTTTACTGGAGTTAGCTGGTGGTGTACGCGCCGGTCGCCAATTGAAAGCGGTAATACCTGGTGGTTCGTCTTCTCCGATTTTGCCGGCAGCCATCATGATGGAATGCACGATGGATTACGACTCCATCGCCAAGGCGGGTTCCATGCTCGGTTCAGGTGCCGTCATCGTGCTGGATGACAGCCGTTGTATGGTGAAGAGCTTGCAGCGCTTGAGCTATTTCTATATGCATGAGTCGTGTGGGCAATGTACGCCATGCCGTGAAGGCACGGGGTGGCTGTCCCGGGTTGTGGATCGGATTGAGAACGGACAAGGGCGCACAAGCGACCTGGCTCTGCTGGACAACGTGGCAGAAAACATCCAGGGCCGTACCATCTGCGCCTTGGGCGATGCGGCGGCCATGCCGGTGCGCGCCATGATCAAGCATTTCAGACACGAATTTGAATACCACGTTGAGCACAAGACCTGCATGGTCCCAGCCTACGTTTGAGCGAGTCCCAAGATGATTGAAATCGAACTCGACGGCAAGAAGGTTGACATTGTTGAAGGCAGCATGATCATGCACGCCGCAGACAAGGCCGGTACCTACATTCCACATTTCTGCTACCACAAGAAGTTGAGCATTGCAGCAAATTGCCGCATGTGCCTGGTGGACGTGGAAAAGATGCCAAAACCAATGCCGGCTTGTGCAACACCTGTCACGCAGGGCATGATTGTTCGCACCAAAAGTGACAAGGCCATTAAGGCGCAAAAGTCAGTAATGGAGTTCTTGCTGATCAACCATCCGCTTGATTGCCCTATTTGCGACCAGGGCGGTGAGTGCCAGTTGCAGGATTTGGCGGTCGGTTATGGTGGCTCCACTTCGCGTTACGAAGAAGAGAAGCGCGTGGTGTTTCACAAGGATGTTGGTCCGCTCGTTTCCATGGAAGAAATGAGTCGTTGCATTCACTGCACCCGTTGCGTACGTTTTGGACAGGAAATTGCAGGCGTGATGGAGTTGGGTATGTCCCATCGCGGGGAGCATGCCGAAATTGAAACCTTTGTTGGTCACTCGATTGACTCGGAACTCTCGGGCAACATGATCGATATCTGCCCCGTTGGTGCATTGACCAGCAAGCCTTTCCGCTATAGCGCCAGAACGTGGGAGTTGTCGCGTCGCAAGTCAGTGAGCCCCCATGATTCGACCGGCGCGAACTTGATTGTTCAGGTCAAGAACAACAAGGTTATGCGTGTGGTGCCGCTGGAAAATGAAGCGGTCAATGAATGCTGGATTGCGGATCGGGACCGTTTTTCGTATGAGGCGCTCAACAGCGATGAACGCCTCACAACACCCATGCTCAAGCAGGGTGGTGAATGGAAGAGCGTCGATTGGCAAACTGCGTTGGAGTATGTGGCCAATGGACTGAAGAGCATCAAGTCCAATCATGGAGCGGCGTCCATCGGCGCCTTGGTGAGTCCTCACAGCACGCTTGAAGAGCTCTACTTGGCAGGTGCCTTGGTGCGTGGCATGGGCAGTGAAAACATCGACTACCGTTTGCGCAATGCGGAGTTCGACTCAGCGAGCGGTGTCCGGTATCTGGGTACTTCTGTCGCGGCGCTTTCAGAATTGCAGCGCGTGTTGATCATTGGCTCAAATTTGCGCAAAGACCACCCGCTGTTTGCACAACGCGTTCGTCAAGCGGCCCGGGTGGGCTGCGCGGTGAATGTGGTCAGCTCGGCAGCGGTGGACTGGGCAATGCCCATTGCCAACAGCCTGCAGACGCCATCAGCAAGCTGGGTTCAGGCTCTGGCGGACATTGCTGCGGCCGTGGCGCTTGAAAAGGGTGTTTCGCCGCCGGCGACCGGAACCGCAACAGCCGTCGCTCAAGCCATTGCAAAGTCGCTCCTGAGTGGCGAGCGCAAAGCCATTTTGCTCGGCAATGCTGCAGCCCATCACGAGAAGGCGTCCAGCCTGCTGTCTTTGGCCAACTGGATCGGTGAGCAGGTCAGCGCCACCGTTGGGTTCCTTACAGAGGCCTCCAATACGGTCGGCGCACAATTGGCTGTTGCCGTGCCTGGCAAGAATGGTTTGAATGCAGGACAAATGTTGTCTGGCGGTTTGAAGGCCGCGATTCTTCTTAATAACGAGCCTGAGTTTGACTCGGCAATGGGTGTGCATGCTGTGAAGTCCTTAGGACGTTGCGAAATGGTTGTCACCTTGAGCCCTTTCAAGGCCAATATGCAGTTCAGCGATGTTCTGCTTCCGATTGCTCCATTCACCGAGACTTCTGGAACATTTGTGAATGCCGAAGGGCGTGCGCAGAGCTTCCATGCGGTGGTTAAGCCCTTGGGGGACACCCGTCCTGCATGGAAGGTTTTGCGGGTTTTATCTAACATGCTGGATGTACCGGGGATGGCGTACGAGTCTTCGCAGGAAGTCTTGGAACACATGCACGCCAAGGGCTATGGTGGTCCCGCAATGGCGCCTGAAAAACGATTGAGCAATGCCTGTCAGGTTTCTGTGGATCTCTCTGTTTGCGCTGGAGAGCCTGCAGTCTCTGGTATTTACCAACTCGATGGCATCGTGCGCCGTGCGTCGTCTTTGCAGCTGACGGCAGATGCACGTGCGCAAACGAATGTCTCATCAGGTGAGGGGGTATTGTCATGATTGACGCGTTTTATAACGCTGGCGTCGGGCTGATTGCGGCTGCATGGTGGACCGGGGTTGTCTGGCCCGTCCTGTGGACATTGATCAAAATCGTGGTCGTGGTTTTACCTTTGATGGGCGCGGTAGCCTATTTGACCTTGTGGGAACGAAAGTTTCTGGGCTGGATTCAGGTTCGTATAGGCCCTAATCGCGTGGGTCCCTGGGGGCTTTTACAGCCCATAGCGGATGCTTTAAAGCTGTTGACGAAAGAGATTCTGGTTCCGGCGGCTGCCAACAAGGGCCTGTTTTTTATTGGCCCGGTATTGACCATCATGCCCGCTATGGCGGCATGGGTTGTCATTCCTTTCGGGCCGGATGTGGCACTTGCAAATATCAATGCTGGCCTGCTGTTTGTGATGGCCATCACTTCGATGGAAGTTTATGGCGTCGTGATTTCAGGCTGGGCATCCAACTCCAAGTACGCTTTTCTGGGTGCATTGCGTGCGTCTGCGCAGATGGTCAGCTATGAAATCGCGATGGGGTTCTGCCTGATTGTGGTCCTGATGGTGTCTGCCAGCATGAATATGACGGACATTGTCACGGGTCAGGGCAAAGGATATTTTGCCCACATGGGCCTGAACTTCCTGTCCTGGAACTGGTTACCCCTGTTGCCCATTTTTGTGGTGTATGTCATCTCGGGTATGGCAGAGACGAACCGACACCCTTTTGACGTGGTTGAGGGCGAAGCGGAAATCGTTGCCGGACACATGGTCGAGTATTCGGGGATGTCCTACGCAATGTTTTACCTCGCGGAGTACGCCAACATGTGGCTCGTGTCCATTTTGGCTGCGATTATGTTCCTTGGTGGATGGATTTCTCCTATCGACAGTGAGATAGTGAACTGGATCCCTGGCTGGATCTGGCTGGGTCTCAAAACCTGTGCAGTCGTGAGCTTGTTCATTTGGGTCCGGGCGACTTTCCCACGTTTCCGATACGACCAGATCATGCGTTTGGGCTGGAAGGTTTTTATTCCGGTGACCTTGGTCTGGCTGGTTGTAGTGGGCGCGTGGATGCAGACTTCCTTCAATATCTGGAAGTAGGAAAATTCGACCATGAATACAAACACCGTGACCCGTATGCCTTCTGCGTTTTCAATCAAGGACTTTCTCTACAGCTTCCTGCTGGTGGAGTTGCTCAAAGGCCTGGCGCTGACTGGGCGCTATGCGTTTCGTCGAAAGGTGACGGTCCAATTTCCTGAAGAAAAAACGCCGCTATCGCCCCGGTTTCGTGGTCTGCATGCCCTGCGCCGTTATGAAAATGGTGAAGAGCGTTGTATTGCCTGCAAGTTGTGTGAGGCAGTCTGCCCCGCAATGGCTATCACTATTGAATCAGACGTCAGGGAAGACGGTTCCCGTCGTACTACCCGTTACGACATCGATCTGACCAAGTGTATTTTTTGCGGCTTCTGTGAAGAGAGTTGTCCTGTCGACTCCATTGTTGAAACGCACATCCTTGAGTACCACGGTGAGAAACGTGGTGATTTGTATTTCACCAAGGACATGCTGCTGGCGGTGGGCGACCGTTACGAGAGCGAGATCGCAGCCAGCAAGCAGGCTGACGCCAAATACCGCTGATCCGTCGCAAGAAAGAATTTGAATCATGAGTGTCACGACCGGTTTGTTTTACGCGTTTTCAGCAGTGTTGCTGTTTGCTGCGTTTCGCGTCATAACAGCGCGCAATCCTGTGCATGCTGCGCTGTTTTTGGTATTGACCTTCTTTCAGGCAGCCATGATCTGGATGCTGTTGAAAGCTGAGTTTTTGTCTATCACCCTCGTATTGGTCTACGTTGGGGCCGTTATGGTGCTTTTCCTGTTTGTCGTGATGATGATGGACATCAATGTGGAAAATTTGCGCATTGGTTTCTGGAATCATTTTCCTCTCGCGGCCGTCGTTGGCGTGGTCATCGCCCTTGAAATGGCGGGCGTTCTGATGGGTGGATTCCGGGTAGTGGATGACCCCCGCATGGTTGTGGGTGTTGCACCCGGGATGACGCAAGTCTCTAACACGCAGGAACTTGGTAAGTTGTTGTACACCCAGTACATCTATCCGCTTGAAGTGGCAGCTGCAATTTTGCTGGTTGCAATGATCGCTGCTATTGCATTGACCTTACGGGCTCGAAAAGACAGCAAGTACGTCAGCCCTGGTGATCAGGTGAAGGTCAAAGCCCGTGACCGAATGACCGTTCTCAAGATGGGGGCGACCCAGGCTGCCGTGGTTGAGCCTTCCGCAGCGGTATCCGAAGGGGAGAAAAAAGCATGACTTTGACACTAGGACACTTCTTGTCGCTGGGAGCAATGCTCTTTGCATTGTCGGTAGTTGGTATCTTTTTGAATCGACGCAATCTCATCGTGTTGCTGATGGCTATTGAGCTGATGCTGCTTGCCGTCAACACGAACTTTGTGGCCTTTTCTTATTACCTGCATGACATGCAAGGTCAGATATTTGTGTTTTTTATATTGACAGTTGCTGCGGCTGAGTCGGCTATCGGATTAGCCATTCTGGTGCTTCTGTTTCGCAACAAGTCCAGCATCAGTGTGGACGAACTCAATACGCTCAAGGGTTAATCAAGATGAGTCAAACCCTTTCTGCTTCAACGCTGCTGATCGTTCCTTTGGCCCCGCTGCTGGGGTCGGTACTTGCTGGCGTGTTTGGGACCCAATTCGGGGGTAACTGGATTGGACGACGTCTGAGTCATTCGTTGACCATCCTCGGTGTTCTGGTTGCCTTCATCGTGTCGGCAATGACCTTGAAATCAGTGGCGCTGGACGGGGCCCGGTTCAATGAGACCCTCTATACCTGGATGGTCGTTGGTGGTCTCAAGATGGAAGTCGGCTTCCTCGTGGACGGTTTGACCGCCATGATGATGTGTGTGGTGACCTTCGTGTCCCTGATGGTTCACCTCTACACCATCGGCTACATGGAAGAGGACGAAGGGTATAACCGCTTCTTTTCCTATATCTCCCTGTTCACTTTCTCGATGTTGATGCTGGTCATGAGCAACAACATGCTCCAGTTGTTTTTCGGGTGGGAAGCGGTAGGACTCGTGTCTTACCTGCTGATCGGATTCTGGTTCAATAAGCCGACAGCCATTTTTGCCAACATGAAGGCATTCCTTGTCAATCGGGTGGGCGATTTTGGATTCATCCTTGGTATCGGATTGATTGCTGCATTTGCAGGAACATTGAACTACACGGAGGCTTTTGCGAAGGCTGCAGAGCTAGCCCAAATGAGTTTCCCTGGCACTGACTGGATGTTGGTGACCGTGATTTGTATTTGCTTGTTTATTGGCGCCATGGGCAAGTCGGCGCAGTTTCCGTTGCACGTCTGGTTACCGGACTCAATGGAAGGCCCCACGCCGATCTCTGCCTTGATTCATGCCGCAACTATGGTGACGGCAGGTATTTTTATGGTGGCACGTATGTCGCCATTGTTTGAACTCAGCGATACGGCATTGAACTTCATTCTGATCATTGGGTCCATCACAGCGTTGTTCATGGGCTTTTTGGGAATTATCCAGAATGACATCAAGCGCGTAGTTGCCTATTCGACACTTTCCCAGTTGGGCTACATGACGGTGGCACTCGGCGCGTCCGCCTACTCGGTGGCAGTTTTCCACCTGATGACGCACGCCTTCTTCAAGGCCTTGTTGTTCCTTGCGGCTGGCTCCGTCATTATGGGCGTTCACCACAACCAGGACATCCGCTGGATGGGTGGTTTGAAGAAGTACATGCCCATTACCTGGATTACCTCCCTGCTGGGCTCCCTTGCGCTCATTGGCACACCACTGTTCTCCGGGTTCTACTCGAAAGACAGCATCATTGAAGCGGTTCACGAAAGCCATTTGCCTGCTGCTGGTTTCGCATCCTTCGCTGTGCTTGCTGGCGTGTTTGTAACGGCGTTCTATTCGTTTCGCATGTATTTTCTGGTGTTCCATGGCAAGGAGCGTTTCGATCAGAACCCCGATGCGCACCACCACCATGATGACCATGGTCATCACGATGCGCATGATGGGCCACACGAGTCCCCTTGGGTGGTTACGGTGCCACTGATTCTTCTGGCGATTCCGTCGGTGGTAATCGGTTACCTGACCATCGGCCCCATGCTGTTTGGTGACTTCTTTAAGGATGCGATTTTTGTGAACCTGGAAAAGCATCCAGCCATGGAAGAATTGGCTCATGTTTTCCACGGCCCGCTTCAGATGGCAGTGCATGCTTTCACCAGTTTGCCGCTTTGGCTTGCGGTGTCAGGCGTGGCGACGGCGTACTACATGTACATGGTCAATCCTGCGTTGCCGACCGCGATCAAGCGCAATGCGATGCCCCTTTTCACGCTGTTGGAAAATAAATACTACCTCGACTGGTTCAATGAAAACGTCCTTGCGCGAGGAGCGCGCGCTCTGGGTATGGGGCTATGGAAAGTTGGAGACCAGGCAATCATTGATGGAACGCTGGTCAACGGATCATGGAAGTTGGTGGGCTGGGTTTCAGGCGTAGTGCGCAAGGTGCAGACTGGCTATCTCTACCACTACGCGCTCGCCATGATCTTGGGCATTTTTGTGCTCATGACGTATTTTGTCTGGCTCAAGTAGGAGAAAAAGAATATGGGATTGTTGAGCCTTGCGATCTGGACGCCTATTGCGTTCGGCGTTGTCTTGCTGGCACTGGGTCGTGATGACCAGGCGCGTTCGGTTCGGTGGGTCGCTCTGATCGGTGCGATCGTCAGTTTCCTGGTGACATTGCCACTGTATGGTCAGTTCAATACGGCGACTGCAGCGATGCAGTTTGTTGAAAAAGCGCCCTGGATTGAGCGATTCAATGTGAATTACCACCTTGGCTTAGACGGGATATCCTTTTGGTTTGTCTTATTGACCGCATTTATCAATGTCGTTGTGATCATCGCTGGCTGGGAGGTCATTACCCGGCGCGTGAACCAGTACATGGGCGCCTTTCTCATACTGAGCGGCTTGATGATTGGTGTCTTTTGCGCTTTGGACGGACTGCTGTTCTACGTGTTTTTTGAGGCTACGCTGATTCCGATGTACCTGATCATCGGCATCTGGGGCGGGCCCAACAAGATTTACGCGGCGTTCAAGTTCTTCCTGTATACCTTGCTTGGCTCGTTGTTGATGTTAATCGCGCTCATCTTTCTGTACACCAAGTCGGGTGGCAGTTTTGATTTGTCGGTCTGGCACGCAATGCCTCTGGACGGTCGGACCCAGACGCTTCTGTTCTTCGCCTTCTTTGCGGCATTCGCTGTCAAAGTTCCCATGTGGCCGGTACACACATGGTTGCCGGATGTACACGTCGAGGCTCCGACCGGTGGTTCTGCGGTTTTGGCAGCCATCATGCTTAAGCTCGGCGCATACGGCTTCCTGCGCTTTTCGTTGCCTATCGCACCCGATGCGGCCCATGAGTGGGCATGGCTGATGATTACGCTTTCCATCATTGCCGTGGTTTATGTGGGCCTGGTCGCGCTGGTTCAGCAAGACATGAAGAAACTGGTCGCTTACTCATCCGTTGCGCACATGGGGTTTGTGACACTTGGCTTCTTTATTTTCAACGACCTCGGCGTGGCCGGTGGCGTTGTACAAATGATTGCACACGGATTTGTGTCTGCCGCCATGTTCCTTTCGATTGGTGTGTTGTATGACCGCGTGCATTCCCGTGAGATTGCCAGCTATGGCGGGGTTGTGAACACCATGCCAAAGTTTGCCGCTTTCGCGCTGTTCTTTGCAATGGCCAATTGTGGCTTGCCGGGAACTGCTGGATTTGTAGGTGAGTGGATGGTGATTCTGGGTGCCGTGAAATTCAATTTCTGGATCGGGTTTGCAGCCGCTAGTGCACTGATATTTGGTGCCGCTTATACCCTGTGGATGTTCAAACGGGTCTACCTGGGTCCAGTGGCCAACGATGACGTCAAGGCACTTGTAGACATCAATGCGCGTGAATTCCTGATGCTGGGACTTCTTGCTGCCGCTGTGTTATGGATGGGTGTCTACCCCAAGCCATTTACTGATGTGATGGATGTTTCAGTAGCGCAATTGCTCAAGCATGTTGCAATTTCCAAACTGAACTGATCAAACTGAAGCGAGAGACGAACGATGATTGACAAACTCAGTTGGATCACTGCCTATCCTGAAATGATTCTGATGGTCATGGCCTGCGCTATCGCACTCATTGACCTTGGGTTGAAGACGCCGATGCGCGGATTGACCTATGCGCTCACTCTGCTGACGCTGGGCGTGGTGGCATTGCTGCAAGGCGACCTTGCATTGAGTGCGGCGACCCACTACGGTTTTGGGAACATGGTGGTTAGCGATTCCATGGGGAACTGGCTTAAGTGCTTTGCTACGCTCGCCGTCATGGTCACCTTGGTCTATGGTCGGCCGTACGCTGCACATCGCGACATGTTGCGCGGAGGCGAACTGTTCACCCTCAGTCTGTTTGCGTTGTTGGGCATGTTTGTCATGATTTCCGGGAACAACTTCCTGGTGATCTACATGGGTCTGGAGTTGTTGACTCTTTCCAGTTATGCACTGGTCGCATTGCGTCGCGACAACACGACCGCTACTGAAGCGGCCATGAAGTACTTTGTCTTGGGTGCCATGGCCTCAGGCTTCCTGCTGTACGGTATGTCGATGATGTACGGAGCGACCGGTTCCCTGGATGTCAACGCTGTGTTTCGAGCAATTGCCTCGGGTCAGGTCCGCCATCAGGTTCTGGTGTTTGGTCTTGTGTTCATGGTTGCTGGACTCGCGTTCAAGCTGGGTGTCGTTCCGTTTCACATGTGGATTCCCGATGTCTATCAGGGTGCACCCACAGCAGTCACATTGATGATCGGTGGCGCACCGAAGCTTGCCGCGTTCGCCATCACGATGCGTCTTCTGGTGGAAGGCATGTTGCCACTGGCAGTTGACTGGCAGCAAATGCTGATGGTGTTGTCTGTCGGTTCATTGCTGGTGGGTAATCTGGCCGCAATCGCGCAAACCAACGTCAAGCGCATGCTGGCGTTCTCCACCATTTCACAGATGGGTTTTGTCTTGCTGGGCGTGATGTCTGGCGTGGTCAATGGTGACGCCTTGTCTTTTGCTGCCAACGCCTACAGCTCGGCCATGTTTTACGTCATCACCTATGTGTTGACCACGCTTGCCAGTTTCGGCATCTTGCTGCTCCTGTCGCAAGAAGGATTTGAAAGCGAAGAGATCGCGGACCTTGCGGGTCTGAATCAGCGCAGTCCCTTGTATGCCGCAGTGATGGCGGTCAGCCTGCTTTCGCTGGCTGGTATTCCTCCACTGGTGGGTTTTTACGCCAAGCTGGCGGTGCTTCAGGCCTTGATCGCTTCCGGGCAGGTGTTCTCCATTACATTGGCAGTTTTTGCCGTCATGATGTCGCTGATTGGCGCGTTTTACTACTTGCGCGTGATCAAAGTCATGTATTTTGACGCTCCCATCACCGCAAGCAGTGTCGTCGCACCGCTGGATGTGCGTGTCGTGCTTTGCATCAATGGCGCCCTGGTCCTTGTGTTGGGACTGTTCCCGAGTGGACTGCTGGCGCTGTGCGGTAATGCGATCCGGCAAATGCTGGGTACTTGATCTTTGTGAATACTCCGTTCTCGGTTTGGGTTGTCGTGTTCTTGGCGTTGGCTTTGGCCAACCTGCCATTTTTGACGCTGCGTGGATTGGGAGTTATCCCTTTGCAGAAGCCGAAAACATTGGGGTTACGTGCGCTTGAGCTGCTGGTTTGCTACCTGTTAGCTGGCTTGGTGGGCCTTGCGTTTGAACGGCGCGCCGGTGAGATTGCTCCCCAGACTTGGGAGTTCTATGCCATCACAGTATTTTTGTTTCTGACCTTTGCCTTCCCCGGGTTCGTGTACCGATATCTGGTCATGCGCAACCGGTAAGGTGGGTAACTTGCCATGAGCGATCAGCACCTGGTCGAGCACAGAGTTTCACGCCAGGAAATTCTCAAAGGCGAGTTTTTACACGCGTTTAGGGATACGGTGCTGCTGCCTGACGGTGGATCTGCAACCCGGGAGTTCGTGGTTCACCCGGGTGCGGTGATGATCATTCCCTTGCTGGCCGACGAGCAGGGCAACTTGCGTGTGGTGCTGGAGCAACAATTCCGCTACCCGGTTGGCCAGGTCATGATCGAGTTTCCTGCGGGAAAACTGGACTCCGGGGAGTCTGTTCTGGCATGCGCCCAACGCGAGTTGCAGGAAGAGACCGGCTACAGCGCCCGGGAGTGGGCACGTGCGGGGGTAATGCACCCGGTTATTTCCTATTCCACAGAATTCATCGACATCTGGTTTGCCCGGCACCTTGCTTTGGGCGAGCGCAATCTGGACAATGGTGAGTTCCTGGATGTCTTCAGTGCCACACCTGCCGAGCTGCTTCAGTGGTGCAAGGAAGGCAAGGTGACCGATGCAAAAACGCTTACCGGCGCACTCTGGTTGCAAAACGTGCTTAGCGGAGCGTGGGTGCTGGACTGGCAGCAGGCTGCGGTTCCTTCGGATCCCTCACAATCCAGCCCATGAAAGTCCTGGACTTGCAATGTGACCACGGCCATGCGTTCGAAGGCTGGTTTGGTTCTGAGGAAGATTTCCTGGCGCAATGTGAAAAATCGATGGTGCAGTGCCCGGTATGCGGGGATGCTTCCATTGTCAAAAAACTGAGCGCACCGCGTCTGAATCTCTCACGAAGCCGGGCTCCTTCAGACGAAAAACAGCAGAACCAGTTGCCCGCCAACCCAGACTCTGTGCTTGCCGCAGCGTGGTTTGCTCTGGCCCGCCAAGTGGTGGCCAACACCACGGACGTTGGCAGTCGGTTCGCAGAGGAAGTCCGAAAAATGCACTACCAGGAGGCCGACGAACGCGCCATCCGCGGCACAACGACCCGCGACGAGGCGCTCTCGCTCATGGAAGAGGGCATTGATGTCGTGCCCTTCATCCTCCCGGAGGCCTTGAAAGGCCGTCTTCAGTAGTCGCGGCTCAAGGATAGAGACCGCGAAGCTCTCTGGCGTGGAGAATGCGTTTGCAAGCGACGATAAAGGTCGCAGTGCGCAGCGTGACCTTATGGTCTTGCGACACCTGCCACACGCCTGCAAAGGCTTCTTTCATGATGCGCACCAGCCGGGCGTTGATCTCGTCTTCGCTCCAGAAGAAGCTTGAGAAATCCTGCACCCATTCAAAATAGCTGACGGTGACCCCACCGGCATTCGCAATCACATCGGGCAGTACCAGGATGTTGCGTTCCTGCAGGATGTCGTCCGCCGCGGGTGTCGTCGGTCCATTGGCACCTTCGATGATGAGTCGAGCCCGGATGCGCCCGGCATTGGCCGCGGTGATTTGTTGCTCCAGCGCTGCAGGAATCAGGATGTCGCATTCCACGTCCCAAAACGTGTCGTTCGGAATCACTTCCGCCTGGGCAAAACCGGCCACAGACCCATACGCAGCCACATGGGCCAGCAACGCTGGCACATCGAGCCCCGCTTCCCGGTAGAGGGTGCCGCCATGGTCTTGCACCGCAACCACCCGCGCACCGGCCTGGGAAAAGAGGCGTGCAGCCACGCCCCCCACGTTACCAAAGCCCTGCACGGCCACTTTGGAGGTGGCTATATCCAGTCCAATGTGCTGCGCCGCTTCCGCACCCACTGTGAAAACTCCCCGCCCGGTCGCGTCCTTTCGGCCCAGCGAGCCACCCAGATCAACGGGTTTTCCGGTCACAACGCCGGTGGATGTGGCACCTTCATTCATGGAGTAGGTATCCATCATCCAGGCCATGATTTGCTCATTGGTGTTGACGTCCGGCGCGGGAATGTCTTTGGTCGGACCGATGATGATGCCAATTTCGCTGGTGTAACGTCGCGTCATGCGCTCCAGTTCACCCATGGAGAGCGTCTTGGGGTCCACACGAATACCACCTTTGGCGCCGCCATAGGGCACATTCACCGCTGCATTCTTGATGGACATCCAGGCAGAGAGAGCCATCACTTCCGACAGCGTGACATCCTGGTGAAAGCGAACACCACCTTTGCCGGGTCCGCGTGAGGTGTTGTGTTGAACCCGGTAGCCTTCAAAGTGAGCCACGGTGCCGTTGTCCATATTGATCGGTACATCCACGATCAGCGCGCGTTTGGGGCGTTTGAGTGTTTCTGCCCAGCGTGCGAGATGTCCGAGGTAAGGGATGACACGATCGACCTGCTGCAGATAAATGCCCCAGGGCCCCAGATTGTCGGCCTGCAAGTAAGAAGGTAGCGCATGGCTTGTCGGGGATGCGGCCGATGCGGCAATGGAGCCGGAAGGTTGGTGGCTATTCGACATGGGTTTCCTTGTGGAGGGGTTCAAGCCCCGCACTGTAGGCTTGGCCGGTCACCCTGTCTAAGGCCAAGATATTCTTGGGTTATGCAATAAATTAATAGTTACGCGCTGAGGTTGGCGATGCGGCCCATCGCCAGCCGTTTGTCGATCACGCGTTGAACTGCAGTGCCGCTAGGCCTGCGTAGACGCCACCGCGGGCCACCAGCTCGGCGTGGGTACCTTGTTCCACCAGCCGCCCGTGGTCCAGCACCACGATCAGGTCTGCCTTTTGAACGGTGGCCAGCCGGTGTGCAATAACCAGTGTGGTGCGGTCCCGCATGGCTGACTCCAGTGCGGCTTGCACCATGCGCTCGCTCTCGGCGTCCAGCGCGCTGGTGGCTTCGTCAAGCAGGAGCAACGGAGGGTTCTTCAGCATGGCCCGCGCAATGGCGATGCGCTGGCGTTGCCCGCCCGAGAGCCTCAGTCCACGCTCACCCAGAAAGGTGTTGTACCCCTCTGGCAGGGCGGTAATGAACTCGTGGGCAAAGGCTGCGTGGGAGGCAGCCATGACCTCGGCATCGGTGGCCTCGGGCTTGCCGTAGCGAATGTTATCCATGGCGCTGCTGGAAAAAATAACCGCATCCTGGGGAACGATTCCAACGCGCTGGCGCAGGTCGCCCAGCGACATTTCGCGTGTGCTCGTTCCGTCCAGCACAATGCGCCCGGACTGCGGATCGTAAAAGCGCAGCAGCAACTGAAACACCGTGCTCTTGCCAGCGCCGCTGGGGCCGACAATGGCGACGGTTTGACCTGGCTGGATGTCCAGCGAGAAGTCTGACAAGGCGGGCTGCTGCGGACGGGACGGGTAATGAAACTGGATTGCTTCGAATTTGATAGCGCTTCCCGCAACAGGGACGGGGGCTACAGCCGGATTCTCCGGTGAAACGATGGGCGATTGGGTATTCAGCAACTCCATCAGGCGTTCGGTGGCACCAGCGGCGCGCAGCAAGTCGCCGTACACCTCGCCCAGGATTGCGAAAGCACTCGCCAGAATGATGACGTACACCACGGTTTGCCCCAGATGCCCGGCGGAAATGCGTCCCGCTACGACCGCCTGGGTTCCCTGGTACAGACCCCACAGCAGCGCGGCTGAGGTGGCAATGATGATGAAAGCGACCAGCACCGAACGCGCCTTGGAACGCCGCACGGCGGTGTCAAACGCGTTGTCAGTCGAGGTGATGAATCGTTTGGCTTCGCGCGCTTCTGCCGTGTAGCTTTGCACCACCGGAATGGCGTTGAGCACCTCGGCGGCGATGGAGCTGGAGTCTGCAATGCGATCCTGGCTGGCGCGAGACAGTTTGCGCACCCGGCGGCCAAACCACAGGCTGGGCAACACGATAAGCACCAGTACCCCCAGCACCTGGAACATCACATAGGGGTTGGTCCACACCAATATGCCCAGCGCGCCTATTCCCATGACCAGGTTGCGCAACCCCATGCTCAAAGACGAGCCCACTACGGTTTGCACCAGTGTGGTGTCGGCTGAAAGGCGCGACAGCACCTCGCCGGTTTGGGTGGTTTCAAAAAATTCGGGGCTTTGGTCCAACACATGGCTGTAGACCGCATTGCGCAGGTCAGCGGTCACGCGTTCGCCCAGCCAGCTCACCATATAAAAGCGCGCGGCAGAAAACAGGCCGAGCGCCACGGCCACGGCAAACAGAGCGGCGAAATGCTCGCGCAAAGCCATCACCTGCTGACCCTTGTCGGTTTGCACCAAACCCCCGTCAATCAAGCTGCGCAATGCCAGTGGAAATGCCAGTGTGGCGACTGCCGCCATGACCAGAAATACCAGCGCAAGCCCAATGCGGACGCGGTAGGGTCGCAAAAAGGGCACCAGCCCGGACAGTGATTTGGGGTTTTGCGACTTGGCGCGCTCAGTAGTCATAAGTGTCGGGTGGGGGTGAGGCGTGGAGTTGCTGACGGAATGCCCTGCTTCTCCGTGGTGCGAAGAACGTGCCTTAACCTAATGTAGTTCAATTGCATCGCCAGCGGGTTCTGCTATTCTCACGCCGCAGTGTGGTCAACCAGAGTTGCCACTCACCCGTTCAAGGGCTGTGACGCATCCGCTCAAGTCTTCCATCATCCATCCACGAGGAATATCAATGAAACGCACTCTTTTGGCCGCTTTGTCAGTCGTTGCCACATTTGCCGTGACCACGCCCGCATTTGCCGATCTGGCCCTGGCCACTTCCAAGAACTGCATGGCCTGTCATGCGGTGGACAAGAAGCTGGTTGGCCCTTCTTACAAGGACGTCGCCAAGAAGTACGCGGGCGACGCCAAGGCTGCCGACATGCTGGCTGCCAAGATCATCAAAGGCGGCTCAGGTGTTTGGGGCCCCGTGCCGATGCCGGCCAATGCGCAAGTCAATGAAGCAGACTCCAAGAAACTAGCTGCTTGGGTTTTGTCGCTCAAGTAAGCCGTCGTGCTTTAGCAAAGAACCCGCTGCAGGCGGGTTTTTTGTTGTCCGTTACAGCCGCATAGGCGCCGCGTACCCGGTCATCTCCAGGTAGCCCCGCCCGACCAGCCGGTTGTTGCTGTCCCACACTTCGCACAGGCCCTCCCAGTAGATGGCACCCGTGGACGTGCGGCTATCCAGTTCCTGGTTATCCACCACGGCACGCACGGTGTAGAAGTCCGCAGGGGTGCGTACGATCCACTCCACCGGGTAGCTGGCTTGGCTCAGCGGGCTTTTCCAGTTGCGCAGCGGTTTGAACAGCACCTCGCCACGGCGGAAGGCGAACAGCTTTTCACCGGTGCGAAAGGAGCCGCCGTCCCACAACGCATTTCCGGCCTTGTCGCGCAGACGAAAGGCTGTAAGGGCGCTGCCATCAAACAGGTTGATGCCGATCCAGTCCCACCCCACCGCCAGCGGATGCAGCAACTCCTGGCTCCATTCGTGGTCCAGCCAGGCGGTGCTGCCTGCGGTCAGCGTGTGGCGCTTGCCCTGTAAAACGAGTTCGCCGTGGGCCTGCAGTTGGGGTTGGCTGTAGTAATAGCTGCTTTGCTGCGGCTCAGGTCCTTTGCGTGACAGGCCCTGGTCTCCTTGCAACAGCACCGGCTGGCTGGGTGACAGGGTAAGCGCCAAAGAAAAATCCGCCCCCCGAACTGTCGCCTCGACGACGCCCTTGTGGCGTTGCAGAGACCAGTCGCGCAGCCGCAGGTCGGTGTTCTGGATACTGGCAGACGCCATATCAACGACGTTGTGGCCAGGTTCATCGCCCGAGGATCGCGCTATGCGCTGGTCGTGCCACAGCTTTCGCCCCTGCACATCAGTCAGTGCCGCATGCGCGAATATCAGTTGTTTGGCGGCAAAGCCTGATTGCATCCCTTGCGTCTGTGCCACCCGGCTGCGAAAGAAGGTGACCTGAAAACCAAAGGCTGCAGGGCTGCCGGCCACGTTGGCATAGCCGGTGATGTACCACCATTCGGTGCGAAAGTCCGGGTGGGCTCCGTGGTCCCAGGGAAACTCCAGTTGCTTGCGCTCCAGGGCCCTGGCGAATGGGCTCGCGCCCAAGACCAGGCTCGCCCCCAGCCCTGCGCTTAAAACGCTGCGGCGGTTCATGTCAATCCTTTTTCGTGTACGTGCGCCAAGCCACAGATTGCGAAGCGGTGATTTGGCATTGTCAACTTTACAAGAATTAACGTATGTCAATCCCGGTGATACGCAGGCACCCCACAATCGTCCTGTAAAAAGTCTTGTGCAATGTAAATTGATGACCACTCAAATCTCCGATCCCTTCCAACTTCGCTTAACGGCGGTCCGCTTCCGCTTGTTACCGGCGGCTTTTGCGATGGCGGCCATGTTGTCCGGGTGTGCATCGCTTTTGCCTCAGCGCGCTTCGCTGCCTGAAACGCCGGTTCCCACCGAATGGTCCCAATCGTCGACTTTGCCAATGGCCACGGGTTCTGTCGTGTCGCTAGCCCAATGGTGGCAACGCTTTGACGACCCGGCTCTTGGCGCTCTGGTGATGCAGGCATTGCTGGCCAATACCGACGTGCGCACTGCACAAGCCGCATTGCAGCAATCACGGGCGCTGCGCGACGGCAAACTGGCGAACCTGGGGCCCACCCTCAAGGGCTCCGCCTCTGCCCAACGCAATCAGACGGATAGCAACGATGCCACCAATAGCTTTCAGGCCGGCTTCGATGCCAGTTGGGAACCAGACGTGTTTGGCGGGAAACGCAACACAATGGATGCCGCGCAAGCCGATGCCCAAGCCGCAGAGGCCAGTCTGGCCAATGTTCAGGTGTCCCTGGCCGCCGAGGTGGCGGTAACCTACATTGAACTGCGTGGCTTGCAGAACCGGCTGGCCATTGCGCGCAACAGCCTGGCTGCGCAAGGTGAAACGCTGCAGATCACGCGCTGGCGCGCGCAGGCAGGGCTGGTGTCTTCGCTGGATGTGGAGCAGGCCGTTGCCGCCAGTGAGCAGACCAGTGCCCAGATCCCTTCTTTGATCACCAGCGTGACCCAAAATCTGAACAGTCTGGCGGTGCTGACCGGTCAGGCACCCGGGGCGTTGCAGGGCACCCTGGGGGTGATCACCTCTCCGCCAGCGCAAGTGCCGCAGGCACCCGGCGACCTCGTTCTGGCCATACCCGCGCAAACGCTGCGCCAGCGACCGGATGTGCGCGTTGCCGAGTACCGCATCAGCGCAGCGCTCTCGCGCGTGGCGCAGGCTGACGCGGCCCGGTACCCCGGTTTCCAGATTTCAGGCTCGTTGGGATTGCGTGCGCTGACGCTGGCCACAGTCAGTAACGGTGCTTCGGTTGTCAACGCCTTGCTGGCCAGTGTTTCCGTGCCGCTGTTTGACGGTGGCGCCGCCAGGGCGCAAGTGCGTGCACAGGAGGCTGCGCTGGAGCAGGCCCGCGTGGGTTATCAAGCCACGGTGCTCACTGCCTTGAAGGATGTGGAAGATGCCCTGATTGCGCTGCAGGGCGATCGCGAACGTCTGGTGCGGCTGCAGTCTGCAACGGTTGCTGCCGCGAATGCGGACTTGTTGGCCCGACAGCGCTACAGCAGCGGGCTGATCGACTTTCGCACTGTTCTCGACACACAGCGTACGCTGTTGTCTGCGCAGGACAGCGTAGAGACCACACGCGCCAGCCTGAGTGCCGACCACGTTCGACTGTACAAAGCCCTGGGCGGTGGATGGATTGCGGATACGCAGACCTCTGCGCCCTGACTTTGCCCCGCACACCACGCTCTAACCTGATTCCCTGATACGCCATGACCACCCCGACGCCTACCCCCGCCACTGCACCGACTGTTACACCGACCGCCACCCAGCCTCCTGCCGATTTACAGGCACTTTTGGGCGCGGATCAGCCGCGCCGCTGGTGGCAACGCCCGCTGGTCTGGGGCGCAGCTGCCGCCGTGGTTCTGCTACCGGCCGGCTGGACCTACTGGCAGGCGCAAAAGAGCAGCAGTGCCTTGCCGACTTATGTCACTGAAGCCGTGGGCAAGGGCAACCTGACGCTCACCGTCTCGGCCAACGGTACGCTGCAGCCCACGCGGGCGGTGAACATTGGCAGTGAGCTTTCCGGTACCGTCAAGCGCGTCCTGGTGGATGTGAATGACCGCATCAAGATAGGACAGATTCTGGTCGAGCTCGATACCGCCAAGCTGGTGGACCAGGTAACGCGTTCGCGGGCGTCCTTGCTGGCCGCGCAGGCCCAGGAGGCGCAAAGCAAGGCGACGGTCAAGGAGTCCCAGGCTGGTTTGGCCCGATTCGAAGAAGTGGCCCGGCTTTCGGGTGGCAAGGTGCCGTCGGCGACCGAGTTGGACAGTGCGCGCGCCAATGTGGCCCGTGCGATAGCAGCCGAGGCCAGTGCCAGTGCCAATGTGAATGTGGCGCGCGCAACCCTATCCACCGATGAGACCAACCTTGCCAAGGCCTCCATTCGCTCCCCCATTAACGGGGTTGTGCTCTCCCGCACCGTAGACCCCGGCAATGCCGTGGCCGCTTCTCTCCAGGCCGTTACCCTGTTTTCAGTGGCCGAAGACCTCACCAAGCTGCGACTGGATGTGAGCGTCGATGAAGCCGACGTGGGCTCGGTCAAGGACGGCCAGAAAGCCACGTTTACCGTTAGCGCCTACCCCGCGCGCCGCTACCCGGCAAGCGTCGCCCGCGTTGCCTTTGGCTCTACCAAGACCGATAACGTGGTCACCTACACCGCCAATCTGGCTGTTGACAACACCGACCTCAGTTTGCGCCCGGGCATGACGGCGGCGTCTACGATTGTTTCCACCGAGCGCACCGATGTGCTGCTGGTTCCGAATACGGCATTGCGTTTTTCACCTTCGGTAGTGGGTGGTGATTCGGCGGCGGCTCAACCGAGCGGCAGCATGCTATCCAAGCTGATGCCGCGCATGCCGCGAACCGGTGCTCGAAAGGCTGGCGGCGGCGGCGGCGCGGCTGCGAAGCAGGTCTGGATACTGAAGGACGGACAGGCGGTAGCGGTGGCTGTGAAGGCGGGCATCAGTGATGGCCGCATGACCGAGATCATCGGTGGCGATCTTAAGGAAGGCATGGCCGTCATTACGGATCAGCGCGCAGCTGGAGCAACTCCGTGAGCGAGCCCCTGATCCGCCTGCGTGGCATCACCAAGATGTATGGCGAAGGTGCTACCGCGCTGCAGGCACTCAAAGGGGTGAACCTGGATATTGAAGCCGGCGATTTTGTGGCCATCATGGGGCCCAGCGGCTCGGGAAAGTCCACCGCCATGAATACCCTGGGTGGGCTGGACACGCCCACCACCGGTGAATACCTGTTCAAAGGGGCCCATGTGGAGTCGCTTACCCGTGACCAGCGCGCGCGTTTGCGGCGGCAGTATTTCGGATTTGTGTTTCAGGGCTTTAACTTGCTGGCGCGCACCTCTGCGCAAGAAAATGTGGAGCTGCCGCTACTGTACCGTGGTGAGTCGGCCTCTGCACGCCATGCGGCGGCGGCCAAGGCGCTGGAATCGGTCGGGCTCAAGGGGTGGGAGCACCATACGCCGTCCGAATTGTCGGGCGGGCAGCAGCAGCGGGTCGCGATTGCGCGTGCCATCGTCACTGAGCCCGCGGTGCTGCTGGCCGATGAGCCGACCGGAAATCTGGACACCCAGCGCAGCCGCGAGATCATGCAACTGCTATGGGGCTTGAATGTGGACCATGGCATCACCGTGCTGATGGTTACGCACGAATCCGACATGGCCGCTTACGCCCGGCGTATTGTGCGTTTTGTGGATGGTGTCGTGGCCAGCGACGAGCGCAATGCGCATCCCGTCGGCTTGCAGGAAAAAGACGCCGCGCACGTTCCAGCCCCAGCCGTGTCAGAGGCCCACTGATGCTCCTCAACACCCTGTTACTCGCACTGCGCTCCATCCGGCGCAATTTGATGCGGTCCTTTCTGACCATACTGGGAATCGTGATTGGCGTCAGTGCCGTGATCACCATGGTGACGCTGGGCAATGGCGCCACGCTGGCCATTCAAAACCAGAT